>JABABI010000011.1:0-32324 GCA_014238335.1 Fuerstiella sp. | reverse complement strand
GGGAAGAGGAACAGAAACTCTTGCCTGATGTGCCCTGGAGAAAAATCCCTACGCCGATGAACTCGCCACATCTGTGGAAAGCAGATCTGCCGAAAGAGCTGCCGTCAGGAACTTATGCCATTCACGTTCGCTGTACGAACCCAAATGGACAGGTGCTGACCGGACACCGCATCTTCCGTGCGCGTTGATACACGACCTGACAGTATTCAGGTGCGAAGTGCCGGCAGGACACAGGCGACAGCAGTTCACGAAAACACGTGGCGCGTTCGGGCTGCCGGGAAGCGCGCATAGCAGGCCAAAAAACGTTTTCCGCGGCCATAAAGCATCGTCATACGCTGTCGGCAGGAGGCTGCTCGCTTTGCCAGCCCGCCTTTTCAAACAACGGTACGTAAGCCGACGGAATCCACAGACGATCTTCCGGCAGCGGAACGCGGAAGTAATTGTGTGGATGAATCAGGGTATTTGAGTCTTTCGTCAGGTCGATCACGTAACGACTCGGCAACTCGCGGCGGCTCAGAAAACGCAGTTCAAATGGCTCCAGCAGCAGAGGATTCATGGCATCGAAGATGCCGCGATGCTGTGCCCGGGCAGCTTGGACAGATGTGCGAGCAGTATGCAGTTCGCGGTCGTTTTCCGACAGTAGTTTTGCCTTACCAGGAGGAATCACAGCCTTTGTCACGGAACCCGGCCGCTCCCACGGATTCATGTTGGGCCAGATGAAATACGGAAACGCACGGCCGCGTTCCAGCAGTCGAAGATTATACGTCGGCGGACGGGGAGTGGGTTTTTCACGGTCCGGTTGATTTCGGTTGATCGTGCACAGGAACCGTCCATAGACATCCATCACCTCAAAGCCGAAGCCCATGTAATACCCGAATGTGGACAGGTCCTGTTCCATGATCTCCATGTCTCGTGAGATCAACGAACGCAGCTCCGTCGTCGCGGCAGCTGCATGGTCGTGATGAACTGTTCCTGGTTCTCCAATAACCTTCGACCCGACCCACGACTTCAGTGCGGCAGGTACGGCTGTCGTGAACTGTCCCCACTTCAAGTCGAACGGATCCTGCAGAAATTGGTTCCATCGATCATCCTGCAGATCCACGAACCGCAGACGCGGTCCCGGAAATGCAAAACTGACTTCCGGAGTATCGATGCCCAGCAAACGAACCCCGATATTTCCATTCGGGACGACGTTTAAAGTGTCGCCATCGTGAACGTGTTGAGCGACGGTGCCTGGCTTTCCGCGGAACAGTCCCGGGATGGCGAATCCTGTCGTACGATTATTTTCGGAATCCGTTCGTATGGCCTTCGGCATATTGTTTCTCCGCTTCCCTTATTCCGTTTCGCGTATGTCTGTTTTATGAACGACCAACGAGAGCGGACCATGAGATTCCGAGCGGCAGCTCGATTCGGCTAGCGGGCCGCCCCGCGTCAGGCGACTGCCTGAGTCCACTCTTTCAGCTCGCTGAGTTTTCGGGCGGCGATACCATCAGTCAATGTTGTCCTTACGGTGGTCACCGCATCGATCAAGTTTGTTTCCTGCTCCGCAGCCAGCAGAGCAGCCGCTGTGTTCGCGATGATGATATTCGCTGCGGGAGAATCCTCACCATCCAGCACAGACTGAATCATGGCAGCACTCTGATCTGACGAACGAACACGCAGCGGTTCGACATCGCTGGTCGGCAATCCGAAGTCGTCGCATGTCCACGTCAGCTCTTTAATCTGTCCGTTGGTGACCTGGTAAACCGTTGTCACCCCCCACAGGCAGACTTCGTCCAGTTCGTTATTACCACACACCACCAGCGATTTGCGGCAGCCCAGTGCGCTGAGCGCTGAGGCCAGCAATCCCGCCCGCTCGTTACTGCTGGCGCCAAGCAGCTGGTATTCGGCTCCGGCAGGATTCGTCAACGGCCCCAGCAGGTTGAAGATCGTTGGAATGCCAAGTGCCTTGCGAACGGGGGCGGCATGCTTCATCGCTCCGTGCACAAGGGGAGCAAAGCAGAAGGTAATTCCGATGTCGTCAAGGCACTTCGCTGCCTGGTCGGGAGTCAGCTGAATGTTGACATCCAGCGCTTCCAGCACGTCGGCTGAGCCGCTGCTGCTGGACACGCTGCGATTTCCGTGCTTCGCCACATTGACGCCACAGGCCGCAGCGACGATGGCGGTGGCGGTGCTAATGTTGAAAGTGTGCAGCTGGTCGCCGCCTGTCCCGCAGGTGTCCAGCAGCGGCCGGCGTTGTGTAGGGATCCGGGTGACTCTGTCCCGCATGGCCTGTGCTGCGCCAACCACTTCAACGGCCGCGGGGCCCTTGCAGGCCATAGCCGTCAGCCAGGCGGCCATTTCGACAGCCTCACAGCTGCCATCCATCATGGCTCCCACGCATTGCTGCACTGTGTCGCCAGACAGGTCCTGTCGGGCGATTAGTTGCTGCAGAGCAGGACCAAGCGTTGCGTGCATAAATTTAACCTGCAATTAGTAAGAGCGTGAAACCTGGTGCGGAGCATAGACATAGTGGACCATCTTTGCATGTCATTCGGAAGGAGTCCGCAACTATTCAACAGCGAAATTCTGTGGGCAGGACGACAGAGCGATGCGGATGGCCGAGATCTGTTTTCTGAATCGCAACCGCCCCTCCAGAGTTTTCGGATGCACAAAAATCCTGTCAAAAGCGAACCGCAGCGTTCCACCGCGTGTGGTTCGGTTGCGAAGATCGTTGACATTCGAGACAACACATCCATTGTGGCCCGACAGGAATCCCGGTCCTGCCGTAATTCCCCAACAGAACCTTGCTGCCGAAGGCATAAAACATGACTCGCCACGATGGCCGAGCCGTTGATGAACTGCGTCCAATCTCCGTTCAGCGAGGTTTCATTGAAACCGCCACCGCCAGCGTTTTGATACAGGCGGGCAGGACCATGATCCTGTGTACGGCCAGTGTCGAAAACAAAGTTCCCCCGTGGCGGATGCCTCGCAACGAGGGCGACACGGCTCAGGGCTGGGTTACGGCAGAATACAACATGCTGCCAGGCAGCACTTCGCCTCGCAAGCAGCGAGACCGCAAAAAAGTGGACGGTCGAACAACCGAAATCCAGCGACTCATCGGGCGCAGCCTGCGTGCGGCCGTTGACTTCGCTGCGCTGGGTGAATATACCATCATGATCGATTGTGACGTACTGCAGGCCGACGGCGGCACGCGAACCTTAAGCATCACCGGGGGCTTTATCGTGTTATGCGATGCCATTGCTGCGATTTCAGACGATCGCCTGCCGTCAAAACAGGGCATCATCAAAGACAATGTGGCGGCGATCAGCGTGGGTGTTGTCGACGGCGTGCCAGTGCTCGATCTTGATTATCCGGAAGACAGTACGGCTGACGTGGACATGAACGTGGTCATGACGGGCAGCGGCAAATTTATAGAAGTACAGGGAACGGCGGAAGGCGAACCATTCGACATGGCGACTCTGCAGCAAAAATTGTCGCTGGCACAGCACGGAGTCACACAGCTGACAGGAATTCAGAAAGAATCGCTGGGAGAGGCGTGGCCGCTATTGTAGCCTCCTGATAGCAGTCCGTCCGTTCAGACAGCGACAATAGACCGAAAAGCAGAATACCCATGGCGAAACAGAAATACCGCAGCGTACCCGACGAAACGTCACAACTTCCGAAGGGTATCAAATACATCATCGGTAACGAGGCTGCCGAACGCTTCAGCTTTTATGGCATGCGCACGATCTTGGTCATCTTTATGACGAAGTATCTTCATTACATGGTCGATGGCGAAGTCGGCACGGAAATGAGCGATGCGAAGGCCAATGAGTACTACCATAATTTCGTGGCGGCAACGTATTTTTTTCCCGTCATGGGGTCATTCCTGTCGGACATTCTGATCGGCAAGTATCGTACGATTCTGTGGCTGTCCATCGTCTACTGTCTCGGTCATTTGTCCCTGGCGCTCATGGGCGGGGCTGGTCTTGCACCGGGCAGCTGGCTGATGGCAGGCCTGTTTCTTATTGCGCTGGGAAGTGGCGGCATTAAACCGTGCGTGTCCGCTCACGTGGGTGATCAGTTCGGAACGAAAAACAGCCATCTGATGACGAAGGTGTTTCAGTGGTTCTACTTCGCGATCAACTTCGGATCCACGGCCTCAACCTGGATGACACCGCTTCTTCTGAAATGGTACGGCCCGCACATCGCGTTCGGCGTTCCCGGTGTTCTGATGGCGATCGCCACGCTGATGTTCTGGATGGGGCGCAACGTCTTTATCCACGTACCACCCGGCGGCAGCCGCTTTTTCCGTGAGACTTTCAGCCGTGATGGTGTCGTGGCTTTGCTTAAGCTGTCGACCATCTATGCATTCGTCGCCGTGTTCTGGGGCCTGTTCGACCAGACGGGTTCTTCGTGGGTCATTCAGGCAGAGAACATGGATCGTCGCTTCCTGGGGGTCACGTGGTTACAGTCGCAGATTCAGGTACTGAACCCGATTCTTGTGATGATTCTGATTCCTCTGTTTCAATTTGTGATCTACCCGAGTGTTAACAAGGTATTTCGGCTGACCGCCATCCGAAAAATCTCGATCGGATTCTTTCTTACGGCGGCCAGCTTTGCGGTCGTTGCGAAAGCACAGGATCTTATTGACGGCGGTGCAACGCCGTCCATCGCCTGGCAGTTGTGGGCGTACGTCCTGCTGACCAGCGGTGAGGTTTTGATCTCAATTACCGGGCTTGAATTTTCCTACACGCAGGCCCCCAAGACCATGAAATCTGTCATCATGGCTGTCTGGCTCTTCTCTGTTTCACTGGGCAATATTTTCACAAGTGTTGTGAATCATTCCATTCAGGTCCCGGGGATCAGTCAGGTGGCGGCGGAAGCAAAATCTCAGTCGCCGAGTCCAAAGAACACCATTGACACGTGGACATTTCGCACATCCAGCAGATCACTGGAAGGCAGCGAACAAGCTGGAAAAACGATTACCATCAGTGGTGTCGACGAACAGTTCGATACGGCTGACGATATTGTCATGCACTTCAATCAGTACAACGTTCTCGAAGAAGTTGAGACTGTGGATAACGAATCCATCGTGACGGCGTCCGAACTCATTGAAAACGCCTTCTTCTCCGGTGCTCAGGATGACTCAGCCAGAGCACTTCCAACAGAAAGCGAAGGCCAGGCGCTCCTGGCAGGACTCAAGGATTCAAACGGGAATGCGTTTGTTTACAACCAACTTTCGAAAAACGACTATAGAATCACGTCCTCCGGCGCTGACGGAATTAACCAGACGCAGTGGGACATCATTCTGAGGGCGACAGTCAGTCGAGTTGCGACCGATGCCGATTCTTCTGCTGAACAGGCACCATACGACTGGCTGGAACAGCATATGATCGCCGCTCGAGGAGCCGAGGGAAAAGCTGCAGTTGAGGCTGCTCGAGGAAACATCGCCGAAACTGCAATCGGCCACTCCATCACCGTCGGCGGACAGGATACGCTGGAAGGCGGAGATTACTTCTGGTTCTGGACATACACAATTCTGGTGACCTCAGTTCTGTTTGTGCCAGTTGGTTATTTTTACAAAGAAAAGTCGTACATTCAGTCTGAGAGCAGTGACGCGCCAGTGGATTCCTCCGTGGATGTCAATGACCAGACCGATGACACGGATACGTATTAGAAGCAGCCTCAAAACTCTTCTTGCGTAAATGGAATCCCGAAGCTTGAGCAAGGGACTGTAAACGAAGCAATTCCAACGACATCCCCTGCTTACGCGTCGGGTTACTAAAGGTCTTGAAACTGTTTGTTGGAGTGTGTGCTCGAAACGAATAACCATTGGCAGATTTACGACGTTGAAAATTCATGTGCCGGTCGACACTGTTCATGGACTGTTGGCGAGACGTCCAGCGACCTGGCAAACAACCGCGGCAAAAGCTGGCGTGACTGGCCGCCAGCTGATTTCGGACTGTTAAGAAATGCTGAAACAGATATCAATCACAAGTATTTGCTGTGGACTAATCATCAATACTGCTCTTGCGACTATGAACCAGGAAGACGACAGACCCACAGCCACGCCGTCGGCGAATGCTGAGAAAGCGATCGAACGGTTCGTCAACGAGTGTCTGTCAATCACTCCCGGGGAAGGACCGTATCCCGCCAAATCTGTGATCGGTGCAGATGCGCCGACCACAAATGAAGTGGCTCGCCGAATAGTCAGCATTGAGCATAAGTTCAGAATTTCAAAGTTTGAGGTAACTCAGGAACTTTATCAGGCGGTCACCAACAAGAATCCCAGCCGCTGGAAGGGGCCTCGCAATTCCGTAGAAAACGTCAACTGGCATGATGCCGTCAGCTTCTGCACACAGTTAACCGCGATTCTGCAAAATCGAAAGCTGATCGACCCTGATGAAACTGTCAGGCTTCCAACGGCACTGGAATGGGAGTACTGCTGCCGCGCCGGCACCAAAACAAAATTCAGCTTTGGAAATGATGTTTCCGACACGGCCGATAGCACGTCCATCCTTGACGCTCACGCATGGCATACGGGCAACGCAGCCGGAAATGACCCGGCTGTGGGCGTGCTGAAGCCTAATCCATGGGGTCTGTACGACGTGCATGGATATCTCTGGGAGTTCGTGTCTGACAATGTATCCCCGGACTCAAAGAACGGTGACAAACAGAAGAACGCCACTAGCGCTGTACGGGTGATACGTGGCGGTTCCTGGAAAGACGCACATCCGCTGCTTTCCTCGTCCGCCTATTTGACGGTCTCGGACAAAATAAACAGTGACGCAATCGGTTTTCGATGTGTCATCTCACGCCAGCCAAAACCCAGAAATCCGCAGTAGCAGTAGTAGCGAATCGCACGGGCTTCAGGTATGCTCAAACTCTTGAGGACGTGGACGCTGCGCTGATAATTGTGTCAGTGAGGTAGAATTGTCTCTTTTCCCACTCAAACCAATAGCACTGAAGCATTGAACGGATCACATCCGACTGGTTGATGTGACCAAACAGGACCCGGGATCATGACGACGGAAGAACATTCTCCGCAGGCTGAAGCTGAAGTACCCAAAGACACCGCGACCAAGGAAACGGAAGCCATCCAGCAGGCTGCAACATCCGTTACGTCTGCGGAGGAACCAGCAGCACAGAATGCGGAGCCGCCAGGGGTCCCCGCTGAGGCCGTTACTCCCGTGCCAACGGCTGAACCATGCCACCCTGCTCCGACTGCACCACAACCGTCCGGAGCTGAAGATGCCCCGACGCCCCCGGTAACTGTCGGCGCAGATCCCGCGGCCCCAGTAGTTGCCGCTGACGATCCGCCGCCGCCCGTCAATGAGACAGCGCAGCCGCAACAAACTGCGGCGGCAACTGCTGAAGCGGCGTCGCCCGCAGAATCCCCCGCCCCGGAATCTTCCACTGAAGCGCCAGCAGTTGCTCAACCTGAGCCTGCTGCGCCCGCCGAGGAAACGACGGCCATTGTGCCCGTCGAGGCAAACGACGAAGCTGCGGCGCCCGCTGATACTGACGGGTCTGCGGCGCGTGTGCGAGAAAAGCTGGGCGCACAGTCAAAACTGAAATCGCTCGGTAGTGAAGACATCAAGACTCACCGGCCGGACGTTCCAACAGATACAGTCGCCACAGATATCCCTGAGCCTGATGAGCTGGATGCTACGCTGCAGGCTGAGATCGAATCCGCGCTTGGCAGCGAGACAATTGCAGCGGCCGAAGTTGCCGCTCCAGTGGTGACGGAAGCAGCCCCCTCCGATGCGGCTCCTGCAGACCCTGACGAACCAGAAGAAGTCGGCCCCGGATCAATCGTCACCGGTACGGTACAGCAAATTCATGGCGATGACGTGTTTCTCAACGCCGGTCTGATGGCCGACGTCTTGCTGTCACTGAAACATATTCCGGAAGGCACGAAAGCGGAAGTTGGCGGCACAATGCGTGTCGTAATCGAATCGATCGATGGCGATGGATTATTCCGCGCCCGACTGCCCGAGGCCAAGACAAAAACCGGCGGCAACTGGGATGGTCTTGCTGTTGGTCAGGTCGTTGACTGTCAGGTTACCGGCACAAACAAAGGCGGTTTGCAGATTACCGTCAGCAGTCTGAAGGGTTTTCTTCCCGCCAGCCAGGTCGATCTGGGATTCGTGGCAAATCTGGAACAATATGTCGGCCAGACCCTGACCGTGGAAATCACAGAGGTAAAACCCAAGAAGCGGAATCTTGTCGTCAGCCGTCGAGCTTTGCTGCAGGCGGAACGCAAGTCCATGCAGGCTGACTTCTGGACGACGATCGAAGTCGGACAGGACTGCACCGGAACCGTCAAGACAATCAAGAAGTACGGTGCATTTGTCAATCTTGGGCCAATTGACGGTTTTCTGCATGTCGGTGAAATCTCGTGGTCTCGCATCAATCACCCGAACGAAGTTCTGAACGATGGACAGGAAATTCAGGTTCGTATCCTGAAGATGGACAAGGAAAAGAACCGAATCAGTCTGGGAATGAAACAGCTGATTCAGAATCCGTGGCAGGGGCTGGGGGAAAAGTACCCATCCGAACGCATCGTTCCCGGCAAGGTCACTCGCATTGCAGACTTTGGAGCCTTTATCGAGCTGGAACCGGGTGTCGAAGGACTGGTCCATATCAGTGAACTTGCCTGGCGTCGCGTTGGCAGCGTAGGCGAGGTTCTGTCGGTGGGTGACGAGCACGACTTTCAGGTACTTGAAGTCGACCAGAAACGGAAACGTGTCAGCCTTTCGTTGAAGGCCCTGGAAAAGAAACCGGAGTCCACCAAGAAGGATTCCACAGATGAACCGGCCCGTTCCCCACGCACACCGAATCCCGATCTGCGGGGAGGTATGGGCGGCCAATCCGGCAACAGCGGTCTGTTCGGCAATCCATCGGACTTCACGTAGACACCAAACACCGCCCCGATGTAGACCGCGTGAAACGCAGCGCCAACTTCACGTAGACGCTGCACGACTCAGCCCAAAGCAGGCGGCACCAACGAGCCGGCCGAATAAGAGGCAGCGTCAATGGGTCCTGCCCGACATAGCGGGTTTCGAATTCACAGTGCCGTACTTCGTGCGGCCTCTGAAAACTGCCGCACATCGTGCAGCCAGTTCAATCGGGGTGTTTCGTTCGTCCTGGGAAAGGCAGTACCAACATCTGCCGCTCAATTATTGCGGCTGAAGCGCCGTTCCAGCACTTCCAGCGCTCGAGCCACATCCGGATCGACACTGATTTCATCGCTTGTGCGACCTCGAAACGCGGTGCGATGAGTGTTCTCCACAACCACGTGAGGAGCAATCCCCGTGCCCGCATAGTTCTGATGCTCCGGTGAAAAGAACCTGGCCGTCGTCAACTTCAGGCCGGTACCACCTGGCAGATGGATGATGCTTTGAACCGACCACTTGCCGTACGTCTTCCGGCCAACGATCGTCCCGCGTCGGTGATCGTTGATGGCACCTGCGACAATTTCACTGGCACTGGCACTGTTTTCGTTCACCAGAAGCACCAGCGGCATACTGTGTGTGTTGTACGTGTTGGCGCGAAACGTCTGAGTCTGATCGAACGAACGGCCCTCGGTCGATACCAGCACGCCTCGCTCTATGAAGCGGTCGATGACATTTGCAGCTGTGTCCAGCAGACCGCCGGGATTGTCCCGCAGATCCCAGATCAGCGACTTCATACCTCGGCTCTCAAGGTCTCTTAAAGCCGCATCCATTTCTTCTTCCGTGGAATTCTGAAAACCGGTCATGCGGATATAGCCGACACCCTTATCCTGATCCAGCATGATCGAACTGGCCACGCTGCGTACAACGACCGGGCGGCGTGTCAGCACGCTGCGGTTGATTTTCCCGGCAACTGTTTCGTAGGCAAGGTCAACCTGACTGCCTCGCGGGCCGCGAAGAAGTCCGGCTGCTTGGTCGGTGGAAAGGTCACGACATTCACGACCATCAATTTCGACGATGAAGTCTCCTGGACGCAGTCCGCCTTCTTCTGCGGGACTGTCCAGCAGAACATTGACCAGGTGCATACCCCGTCCCTTTTCGCCTTCCATTTCGATGCCGATGCCGACAAATTCACCCTGGATGCTGCCAAACAGATCGTTGTAGCGGTTCGGCGTCAGGAAATGGCTATAGTCGTCGAGTGCGTTGCAGCATCCAAACAGATATTCCATCACAACCGCAGTATCCGTAATGCCGACTTCACGTCTGGCAAGTTCACAAACTTCAGTGACGACCATCCGAGCCTCGAGTCGGCTGGCAACACGACGATTCCAGTAATCCCTTGTCAATTGCCGCCGCAGTTTCTCTGCCGCAGGACGAAACGAATTTTTAACATGGGCGTCCAGAAAACGGTCGTTGCCAAGAGCCATATACAGACTCTCAGTTCCGTGGGCAATCAATTTTGTCGCAGAAACTTTGGAGACGTATTCCAGTTGAACACGTGTGATGACGTCTTCCATCAGGTCCAGCGCCTCAGCCCGTCCCTGCCCCAGTAATTTTTTCTGGAAACTGCTATCGGAGTAGCGGCGATCCACGGAAAAATGAACACGTGTACGCCGCAGTGCGTAGATCAGATTGCCGTCTTCCGGAAATTTTTCCAGAGCGGTTTCGTAAACGCGAATAGCCTCAGCACGCTGCTGCTGGTTCTCCAGTTCTTCACCAAAGCGGAAGACTTCGGATGCGGTCCACCGGTCCTCTTGGATTGCTTTGAGGTTTTCTGAAATCAGCTCAGCACTGACGACGCCTGCGGGCGTTCGCTCATCTGCCGAAAGCGTCTGGCCGCTGACAGCAAACGTGACCGACGCAATCACCGTCAAAACCCATTTGTATGCTGAATTATGTCTCGTCCGCTGCATTTTATTCCCCCCTCAAATCGAACCTGATCAGCAGCGACCAATCGTATTCCGACTGACTTCTACAGCCATCGTGTGAGGCGAGCATCATGCCGCATCTTGTGTCTTCCGTGTACAGTACTCAGCCGATTGCCGAAGTCTTTCCTCTGTATTCGTTGTATGGCGGATTGCCACAGCTTAAAGGCTCTTTATGACACCGAATTCCTGTCTCCTGTCCGACGATACTGCCAACCAGAATGGGTCAATGCACAGAAGACGCCGTTCTTCCTGTGATCAGACTGCGTAGGGGTATAGGCCAGCAAGCCTGATCGTTCACAAGACCTTGAACCGAAACCATGCTCACCACGGTAACGACTTACGTCATCTCCGGTGAGCACAAGTCGAATATACGGCGGGTTTTGTGGGTGGTCAAACGGTTGTTTCCCTTAAGGTTTTCCTGCGGCACCAATTCGGCCTAAACCGAACAATGGAAAGGCTTTACCCTTTTTCAGCACCCTTGGTTGAGTATAACGATTAGACCGTCTGCAGACATCGCTCGTGAAATAGGAGTGCTTCTATTGCCCGGCAACTCATATTCAGCAGGGCTAAGTGTCGGAAATGACTCCGACAAACGTATTCCCGATGAACTGCGTGCCCGGAAACGCTGGGACGGTGCAAACCGTGTGTTTTCGCATGTCTTCGTTCACCGTAGTTTGTTCCGGCACCATCAGCATGGATTCGCCCGCCAAGACAGATTTTCGTGATGTTGCAAATACGAGCGTTCACCGGTGGGCGCGTCTTGTTTTCGTTATGAACGTTTCTTAGAACACCGTGCAGAGTTTCCCGCAGAATCATCCCGAACAGACTGGCGATTCCGTTCGTTGACGGCCGAGGGGCAGAGTTGTCCGTCCCTGCGTATGTACAGACGACGAAGTGCGATTCCACAAAAGAACAAAAAGGTTTTCTTCACGTGTATCGAGTTTTGATCACCGACGGCCTGCACGCTGCGGGCATGCGGATTCTGGAGCAGACCGAAGGCGTTGAGCCGGTCGTTATGCCCGACCTTTCGCCCGAACAGCTTCATGAGGAACTGAAAAACGTCGACGGCATTGTTGTGCGCGGCAAGACTAAGCTGACGCCGGATATGCTGGAGGGCCAGGAACGGCTGAAAGTCGCTGTCCGAGCCGGCGTCGGTGTCGACAACATCAATCTGGACGCAGCAACCGCGGGTGGTATCCTGGTCATGAATACGCCCACTGGAAATACCACCAGCACCGGAGAGCACGCCTTTGCGATGATGATGGCTCTGTCGCGGAACATCGCGCCTGCGGCAGCTTCAATGCGAGCTGGCAAGTGGGACAAGAAAATGTTTCAGGGCACTCAGCTGTCCGGCAAGAGGCTGGCGGTCATCGGGCTGGGCAGAATCGGGCTGACTGTCGCCAGCCGGGCTCAGGCGTTTGAAATGAAGGTGCTGGGGTACGACCCGTTCCTGTCGGAAGAACGCGCCAAAGAGTACGGAATCGAGCTTTACCGGGACGTCGACGAAATTGTGTCGAAGTGCGACTTCCTGACAGTGCACACACCACTGACCGATGAAACTCGCGGCATCATCAATGCCGAGCGTCTATCCGCGATGAAAAAAGGCGCTCGTATCATCAACTGTGCTCGAGGTGGTATTGTCGATGAGACCGCTCTGGCGGATGCCATCGAATCAGGTCACATAGCTGGCGCCGCGCTGGACGTGTTTACGCAGGAACCTCCAGTCGATCGCCGACTGGTGGAATTGCCGCAGGTCGTGACAACGCCGCATCTCGGTGCTTCAACTGACGAAGCTCAGGAAATGGTGGCCGTCGAAGCTGCGGACATCATCACCGACTACCTGGTAAACAACAACATCCGCTACGCCATCAACATGGCCCCGGTGTCCGGTGCTGAGATGGAAGACCTGAAGCATTACCTGAGTCTGGCCCATCGACTGGGCCTGCTGTCCGCTCAGATGATCAAGGGCCAGGCACTTCAGGCGGCCGAAATTGATTTCCGCGGGGAAGCCGCTGACAAGAAGACTCGGCTGCTGACATCGGCATTTGCCGTTGGGCTGCTGGAGTCAGCTCTGGACGCGAATGTCAACATCATCAACGCCACGTCCGTTGCCAAGTCTCGCGGCATTGCGCTGACGGAGACGGCCAGCGGGAGTTCTGAGAATTTCGCCTCCATGATTTCCATCAAACTGACTACCGATCAGGGAGATTTCGAGGCCGCTGGCACGATCTTCGGACATCAGTTCCTGCGACTGGTGAAGCTGGGACCATACTGCTTCGAAGCCTTTCTGGACGGCCTCTTGCTGATCTATCGACACCATGATGTGCCCGGTCTGATCGGCTACATCGGTACGATCCTTGGGACGCACAATGTCAACATCGCCAACATGGCGCTGGGACGCGAGGCAAACCAGCCAGGCGGCGACTCGGTGGCTGTGCTCAATCTGGACAACGAACCATCCGCTGAAGCGCTGGCAGAAGTGGCCAGCCACGAAGAAGTCAGTGGTGTTGAAATTGTCCGGTTGCCGCCGGCCGGTGCCAGCCTGCCGTGGCTAAGCGGTAGTTGAACCTACGCCAGAATATCGGTCACGACCTCACCGTGCACGTCCGTCAGTCTGAAGTCACGTCCCTGAAAGCGATACGTTAACCGTTCGTGGTTGATGCCCAACTGCTGCAGAATAGTGGCGTTCAGATCGTGAATGTGGACGGGCTGCTCCGTGATGTTGTAGCTGAAGTCGTCAGTCGCTCCGTAGACCATGCCAGGCTTAATGCCGGTACCAGCCATCCAGATGCTGAAGCATCGCGGATGATGGTCTCGACCCTAGTTCTCACGGCTGAGTTTTCCCTGACAGTAAACCGTGCGGCCAAATTCGCCGCCCCAGATCACCAGCGTATCGTCCAGCAGGCCACGTGACTTTAAGTCCTGCACCAGTGCCCATGACGGCTGATCGATGTCTTCGCATTGTGCCGGTAACAACTTTGCGACATCTCCATGCTGGTCCCAGCCGCGATGGAACAGCTGTACAAACCGGACGTCACGTTCCAGCATGCGACGAGCCAGCTGGCCGCAAAGGTGCCGGGATTAGTGACTTCCGGACCGTACATTTCCAGAACATTTTTCGGTTCACCATCTATGCTCATCAGGTCCGGCATCGACGTCTTCATGCGGAACGCCATTTCATACTGAGCAATTCTGGCCGGAGTTTCCGGATCGCCGACGGAATCCAATGTCTGTTGGTTCATTTTCGCCAGTCGGTGCAATATCCGACGGCGCGCTGTATCACTGACGCCATCAGGATTTGACAGATACAGAACCGGGTCTCCTTTGCGTCGCGGGCCAACTCCGGAATACCGGCTGGGCAGAAAGCCGGCTCCCCAAAGTCGGTTGTACAGCGCCTGAGCCGTCTGCCTCCCTGACCACGACGGCGTCATCACCATGAACGACGGCAGCTCCCGGTTTTCGGCCCCAACCCATAGCTAAGCCACGATCCAAGACTTGGCCGTCCCGGCAATTGATGCCCCGTGCAGATGTATGTGATGGCTGGATCGTGGTTGATGGCTTCTGTGTGCATCGAACGAACGACGCACAGATCGTCCATCATTTTTGCGGTGTATGGCAGCAGTTCGCTGACCCATGCACCGGATTCACCGTGTCGAGCGAACTTGAACTTCGAGGGAGCGATAGGAAATCGTTTTTGTTTGGACGTCATCGTCGTCAGACGCTGACTGTTCCGCACGGATTCCGGCAAATCCTTGTCGTACCACTCGTCCACCTTCGGTTTGTAAGCGAATGTGTCCTTCTGGCACGGTGCCCCGGCCATAAACAGCCAGACCGCTCGCCGGGCTTTGGGAGCATACTGTCTCAGAACTTCGGGTACTTCGCCGGTGGCCATTCCACTGGCGTTCTGGGCACTCAGACCTGCCAGGGCCGCCGTTCCCAGCCCCTTCGCTCCTTTGGCAAAGAAATGACGTCGGGTTTCGGCCAGCATGTGTTGTTGGGAAAGATTCATTTGTTGATCACTTCATCCAGATTCAAAATCAGATTTCCAACCATCGTCCACGCTGCAAATTCTTCCGGCACGACATCGCCCCGCGCTTTGGATTCGCCCACCTGCAGCAGCCGTCTGGCAGAATCCGGATCATTCATCAACAGCAACGCCTGCAATGGTGAATTCGTTCGCTCGCGGCGCACCACACAGGCCTCACGAGACGGTGCGTCGAACGTACTCATTTGCGGTGGCGGAGCAGTTCGCTTGATAAACGTATACAGAGTGCGGCGATGAACTTTGTCGCTGCCTTCGTCTTTCTTGAATCGGACGGTATTCGATCCGGAATAGCCAACGGCGAACCACACTCCATCCGGCTGGGTTGGTTTCACGCTCGGCCCGCCCATTTCCTCTGACAACAAACCACCAATATGCAGGGCGTGATCGCGTAACTGCTCCGCATCCATACGAAATCTCGGACCACGCGACAGATAACGGTTTTCGGGATCCTTTTCGTAATCAGCAGGTGTCAGGTTTGCTGACTGCCGGTACCCGGCCGACAGGACAATCAGCTTCACCAGATGCTTGACGTCCCATTCGTGCTGGGCGCCATCAAGCTGAGGCTTCATAAATTCCGCACACAGCCAGTCCAGCAGCAGGGGATGAGATGGAGCTTCTCCCTGCGAGCCAAAGTCCTCTGCTGTTTTCACCAGACCTGTGCCAAAGAACTGTTGCCAGATGCGATTGACGGTGACACGTGAAGTCAGTGGATGGTTGTCGGCGGTCAGCCATCGAGCAAGTCCGAGGCGATTGCTGGGAGCATCCTGTGGCAGTTCGGGAAGCACGGCCGGCACAGTACGTAACCGGTTCGCCTTTCTGATCGTACTCACCGCGGGTCAGCATATGCGCCGGTTTTGCTTCCTTGCGTTCGCGAAAGACAGGGGTCGTCGGGGCAGACTTGCGAATCGTATTGAGACGATCGGCGTTTTCCGTGATTTCTTTCTGCAGCGGAGCCACGGTCTTCTGCGATTCAGCATAGGCGAACTCCAGAAAATAATTCGTCAGCGTTTTCGATTCGTCAGCAGATCGCTTATCGCCAGCCTTTGTCACGACCGCACGCACGTTCTTCGGCAGTGACTTTCCCTGTTCCGCAATCTGATCCTTCTGCCACTCAGCAAAGGAATCGTACAGCGGCTTCTGATCGGTTCGGCTGATGACACCAGCTTTGTCCCAGTGAACTTTCCCGTCAAACTGAGTAAACACCCAACCCTTGATTTCGTTGCCACGCTTGAACCCGACGTCCGCAGCAGGCACTTCCAGACGCACCCATTCACCGAGTTTCGGCAGGTTTGCCATTCGTTGGCGGCTGACAGTATTCGCTGTGCCCCAATCGCTGTGGTCCCCGCCCCAGTAGGCTCGATGGTTCCAGCCGCCATCGTTCCACTGCAGCATGATTTCCCGTGGTGGATTCTTCGGGTCCAGATGGACGTAACAAAAGAACACGTCAACTGTACCAATTTTCAGCGGCTCCGGAGCGCTGTCAAAGAAGTGCTGACTCAGGCCGGTCGCAGTCCGAGTACTACTGGACTGACCGCTGAATACGGGCGCCGGAGCCTGTACAAACATCCACGGCGTATTGCCCTGAGTATTCGCGCCCTGGGGCACGGAATCTTCGATCCAGACGAATTCCTTCGGCTGTGGCAGAATCTGTACCCGAGGTGTTTCGGGCTCGACGTATTCAATCGATGCCAGATATTGTTTCAGCTTTTGCTGAGCGGTGGTGCGTTTCGCCTCCAATTCCGCGACCTGATTTTTTTTTGTGGCCCTGTCAACACCTTGAGCACAGGTGCTGGATCCTTCCTGTTGCCATCCAGTGGTGCTCCGTCGATACTGTTGAAGTAGGCGTACAGCGAATAGAAGTCCTTCATAGTCAACGGATCAAACTTGTGATCGTGGCACCTTGTGCAGTCCAGCGTCAGTCCTATGAAGACGGTACCGGTCGTCACCACTCGATCCACCACGTTGCGAACGTGAACCTCTTCAGCGATGGAACCGCCTTCGCTGGTGGTGACGTGGCAGCGGTTGAATCCGGTGGCCACGATCTGTTCGTCGGTAGGATTTTCAAGCAGGTCGCCCGCCAGTTGTTCGATCGTGAAAACGTCAAATGGTTTGTTCTGGTTAAAGGCAGCAACAACCCAGTCTCGGTACGCCCACATTTCGCGGTAGTTATCCAGATGCAGGCCGTGTGTGTCGCCACATCGAGCGGCATCCAGCCAGTACCGCGCCATGTGTTCCCCAAAGCGAGGCGAACTGAGCAGACGCTGAACGACGGTCTCGTAGGCTGTCGGCGACGAATGAACTAACTTCTGCGATCGTTGGCGGCAAACCGTTCAGATCCAGAGTCACTCGCCGGATCAATGCAACTCGGTCCGCTTCGGCAGCGGCCGTCAGTCCTTTGCCGGCCAGACGCGCCCACACAAAATGATCAATTTCGGAGACGTCGGCAGCCGTGTCGCTCAGTTCCGGCAGCTGCGGACGCTCAACCTCGCTGAATGCCCAATGAATGCCCCATTGAATGCCCCATTGAGCACCCTGAGCGATCCAGCGCTGCAGAATGTCCACCTCTGAGGCCGACAGCGTCTTTCCGGAATCCTCCGGCGACATCTTCAGGTCCGCATCGGCTGTGGTGATGCGTGCTACAAGTTCGCTGTCTGCGGACTTACCGGGAGCGATGGCCCGAACGCCACTTTCCAGAATCTTCTTCGCATCGGCTTCATGGTCCAGACGCAACCCTGCCTGTCGTTCCGCGACATCCGGCCCATGACAACGAAAACACCTGTCAGACAGAATACCTCGTACCTGACGCTGGAAAAAAACCGGCTGAGCTGCCGCCGATGCGGCACCAACGACGAAAACAGCCAGGGCAAGGGCAGAAGAATGTGCGTTCATGATGGTCTGTGTCGTCTGCACAAGTGGTGCGGAGCAAGATGCACAAGCTGGGGCAGGACAATCTTCGTTCCCAAAATGATTTCCCGGGAGATTGCAAGTGGGATCAGCCAGGATTCTGGTGAGGTTGCTGAGGCAGCAGTTTACCTACCAAACAGCGGAAACTCACCGATTTTTGCAGACACTCCCTTTTTTCGGAAGACGCTGACTCATCCTCCCTTGCTTCTCTGAGATTGTGCCTGAATCCACTAAGATCCCAATCGAACGGTGAAGTGGATGAGTTTACTTTTTGGCGTCTCGTGATACCGTAGGCATTCGGGCGCTGGCAAACTTTCGAAGAATTCTGCCGCCCATACTCTGGTTGCCTGTCACGGGCTGGCAAATCGACGGACATCTTCTAAATGTCGTCGGTTCCGCCGTCTGCGGTCGGCCAATTCGATTTGATTTGGGAAGTTTTTCATGACAACAGCCAATCTTTCTTTGGATGGCAAAGATTACGAACTCCCGGTCGTTACGGGTAGTGAAGGAGAAACGGGCGTCGACATCGGCAAGCTGCGCGCGCAGTCCGGAGCCATAACCGTTGATCCTGCCTTCACCAGCACAGGGGCCTGCAACAGCGCCATCACGTTTATTGATGGCGAAAAAGGAATTTTGCGTTATCGCGGATATCCCATCGAACAGCTGGCGGAAAAGTCTGATTTTGTCGAAGTTGCCTGGCTGCTGCTGTACGGCGAGCTTCCAAACACGGAGCAGCTGACAAAATTCCGAGCTCAACTGACGTATCACAGTCTGATCCACGAGGACATGAAGAAGTTCTTCGAGGGATTTCCAAATAATGCACACCCGATGGCGATGCTGTCGGCGATGGTCGCCTCGCTGTCGGCGTACTATCCGGAGACTGAGGATGAGAACCACGAGCAGAATATCGTCCGATTGATTGCCAAGGTGCGCACTCTGGCCACTTACGCCTACAAAAAATCAATCGGCCAGCCGATGGTTTATCCACTGAACAAGCTGAAGTACGGTGAAAACTTTCTGCACATGATGTTTGCCGTGCCTTGCGAGGACTACGAAGTTAATCCGATTCTGGCCAAAGCCCTGAACATGCTGTTGATTCTGCACGCGGATCACGAGCAGAACTGCAGCACGTCAACGGTTCGGATGGTCGGCAGCAGTCGAGCCAACATCTTCGCGTCAATCTCGGCAGGAATCTGTGCTTTGTGGGGCCCCCTGCATGGCGGAGCAAATCAAGCCGTACTTGAAATGCTTCAGATGATCGACGACGACGGTGGTGACTATCAGAAGTGGGTTCAGAAAGCCAAAGACAAGGACGATGGGTTTCGTCTGATGGGCTTCGGGCACCGTGTCTACAAGAACTTTGATCCCCGCGCAACAATTCTTCGCAAAATGTCTGACGAAGTTCTTGCGGAATTGGGTGTACAGGACCCACTACTGGACATCGCCAAGAACCTTGAGCACGTCGCATTGGAAGACGAATACTTCGTCAGCCGCAAGCTGTATCCGAACGTCGACTTCTACAGTGGCATTCTATATCGTGCGATGGGCATTCCGACGAACATGTTCACCGTCATGTTTTCAATCGGTCGGCTTCCAGGCTGGCTGGCTCACTGGAAGGAACTTCGCGACGAAGATTCCCGCATTTACCGACCTCGGCAAATCTACACCGGATCGACGGAACGAGATTACGTGGATATCGCACAGCGCGGCTAGTCCGAAACAGTTACGCGTTTTCCGCTGACACCGACTCGTCGAACCGGTCGCCATGGTGAACGATTCGACGAGTTTCCTGGACATATCTTCACCACAGAACGACTTGTCACATAGATATGACAGACGCCCCACTCAATATCGCCGTTAACGGAGCCGTCGGTCGTATGGGCCGACGGATTGTTGCGCTGACCATCGCTGACGAGGAACTGAAGCTTTCCGCGGCTCTCGAATACGCTGGCAGTCCCCGACTCGGCGAAGACGCCGGCGAAGTATGCGGTGCGGGAAATTGCGGCGTCGCCATTACGCCGGAGCTGGGTGAACGGGTGGACGCGGTGATTGATTTTTCACTGCCGGAAGCGCTGGATTCAATTCTGGTTCCGTGCGAACAACGCCGCATTCCTCTGGTGATCGCGACAACCGGCTACACCGACCAGCAACGAAAACAGATTGCGACCGCGGCCCAGAGTACGCCCATCGTAATGGCTCCCAGTATGAGCATGGCCGTAAATCTGGTTATGAAGCTGGTGGAGGATGCGGCGCGGGTCCTGCGTGACAACACCGACGGCGTGGATGTTGAGATTATCGAACGACACCATCGCTTCAAAGAGGATGCTCCCAGCGGTACAGCGCTGCATTTTGGGAAAATCGTCGCAGAACAAATGGGACAGGAAAATCACATCCATGGTCGTGAGGGGCGCCCGGGCAGACGGCCACAGAGTGAAATCGGATACCACGCACTGCGAACAGGCGACAACGTCGGTGAACACACAATCGTCTTTGGCATGCTGGGTGAGACAATTGACCTGACCGTGCGCGGCCACACTCGTGACAGCTACGCCTATGGTGCGCTGACCGCAGCCAAATTTGTGGTCACACAGTGCGCCGGGTTATACACCATGAAAGATGTACTGGGACTGTAAATCGTCCGCTCAGTCGTACGGCCACCCAAAGTTCAATGACCAGCTGCAGCGGGCTTTCACCTTTACGTGCAAGGCCCGTGTCATGAAACCTGCTTACCCGGCGAACGTCTGACCGCCTCCGTCTACCCGGATAATCTGGCTGCTGACGAAACGCGCGGCGTCCGTACAAAGAAAGCCGACCACAGAAGCAACTTCTTCCGGACGACCATAACGATCCAGAGTGCCTTCCGTGGCGAGCCGTTCCTGATCGATTTCATGTATCCGCAGAAAACGTTCGGTGACCGTGCCGCCGGGTGCAACGCAATTAACGGGAATGTTGTGCGGACGGAGTTGTTCGGCAAGACAACGAGTCCAAGCATGAACTCCGGCCTTGGCAACGCTGTAAATCGATCCCTGCGGTCGACCGACACAGCCCGCGATGCTTCCGATCGTGATGATTCGGCCCTGTTTACGCGCTATCATCTCTGGTGCCACGACACGACAACACAACATTGTGCCCAGCAGATTGCGGTCCATGACGCTCTTTAAGTCGTCAACCGAAATCTTAAGGCAGTCGTCGGCGGCGGGCCGACCGCCTCTTCCGACCGCTGTGCCCCCCGCGCCAATGTCGCCGCCGGCACAGCAGACAAGAATGTCAATCTGCTGCCATTCTGCCCGTATCTCATCGGCCACCCTCAACACATCATCCTCAACGGTGACATCCCCCCACGTCGCCATGACCTCTGCATCGTTTACCTCAGCAATGTCAGCCGCCAGTTCTTCCATCGTGCCTCCTTCGTCGAAGGTCTTTGGACTGTCCGCCCGACTGCCGTGAACGGCCACCTTCGCTCCCAACCGAGCAAGTTCTTCAGCCATAACCTTTCCCAGTCCTCTTGAAGAACCGGTAACCCATGCAACCTGAGACGCGAGGGGCTTGTTTTCAATAATCATGATCGTTGTTTCGCTGAAGTGGTTCCGGGGAATTTTTAACAAAGACGATTCCAAAATGTACAGAATGCGGCATTACACGACGCATTGACGCACCTGTGACTGGACATCCCGACACATACCGGAGATTGTAAAGGTTGTTGCTGCGGACCTCCACGCTGCATGGTTTTCTGATACGGAACGCACATGAACATCACTGGAATCCTGACTGCCAACCTAATAATTGTCGTCTGCTGTTCATGTGTAGCGACTGGCAATACCAGTCCACAGCAAGACTTCGTAACAACACGTCCTGCCTCCACCACCTCATCTACCGAGAACACAGCCGCAAGAAAAACAACTCGGCTGACCATCCGGTTAGTTGATGCAGATACAGAAACGCCATTGCACGGCATCGTCCGTATCGTTCAAACGTCAAACGGCCAACAGCTCAGACTACCCGAACTGATTGAGCGTAAAAACGGCTGGTACACAACGGTGCCGACCGCCTCCGTAACCGTGCCGGCGACCCGTCTGTCAATCGAAGCGCTGCGAGGCTTGCAGACGGAACTGACTCGCGTCGAAGTTAATGCCATGTCAACACAGGACCAGACAGTAACTCTGCGTCTGAAACGTTTTCACAATGCAGCAGAACGAGGGTGGAGGAATGGCAACACGCATCTGCACATCATGAAACGCACTCGGAAACAAACGGAAAGGTACCTCCGCGAAGTTCCTGAATCCGACGGACTGGAGCTTGTCTACCTGTCACATCTTCGCCGCATTCCGGATGAAGAATCCTATATCTCCAACGGCATCGTCGAACAGGGACTGACCGATGACACTTTCAGCAAACTGTCCGACGGCAACGTCCTGTTTCGCCCGGGAGAAGAGCACCGCCACAACTTTGGTCGTGGTGACGAAGGATTCGGCCACGTGATGCTGCTGGACATTGCGAAATTAATCCGCCCGGTCAGTATCGGCCCCGGGATCATGCGCAGTGGCACAGATGGAATTGCCCTGCAACGTGGCATTCGCGCCGCGCGAGACGACGGGGCAACGGTAATCTGGTGTCACAACGCCAACGGTTTCGAGGACATACCTAATTGGGTCACAGGTACACTGGATGCGCAGAACATTTTCGATGGCGGCAATCGCGGCAGTTACCGGGATTCATTCTATCGATACCTGAACATCGGACTGCGCATACCGTTTTCCACGGGAACGGACTGGTTCATCGACGATTTTTCCAGGGTGTATGTGCCGCTGCGGGGAAAGCTCACGAGCGCAGCGTGGCTGAAACAGCTTGATGCCGGACGAACATTCATTACCAACGGTTCGCTTCTTGAGTTAGCGGTAGATGATCACAGCATTGGGGACACGCTGCAGCTTTCTGACGCAAAAGAAGTTCGAGTGACAGCAACCGCCGTCGGCCGTGTTAATTTTCACAGTATCGAACTGATTCGAAATGGCGAAGTGATCGCTGCTGCGAATACCAGCCCCAAAGGAGGTCATTACGAAGCCACGATGAACGAATCCGTCCTGCTGAACGAGCCATGCTGGCTGGCGATCCGAACGCCGTTCGAAGGCTCAACGAACGAATTCGGCCAGCCGATCTATGCGCATACGAGTCCGATTTATGTGGACTTTCGGAATCGCCGCCCGTTCCGATCCGAGGTCGCGCTGAGCCTGGTCACCGAAATCGAAAACAACCTGCAGATCATTCGTGAAAAGGCGACGTTCGCAAATGACTCAGAACTGCAGTCGGTGATGGAGATCTACCGGCGCGGCATCCGAATTCTCCGACAAAAACTCAGCGACCACCGCGAGTAATCACTGTGAGCAAGTGTTTCTTCAGCAGTTGTCGTATCCTGAAGTTGGGTCTTCAGGTGCGGTACGCGAATATCCCCGCAACTGGTGTGTCGGATTCTGTTCGTTTTTGACCAATCCACGGTCTAATGGTTGTCCAGGCCTCGAAAAACATTATTGAGTTCGGGTCTCAGGTATCTGTGACCCCGATCCCGCCTCGGGGGCGATTTCATCTATCAATCTGGACAGCGATCTCATGTTCTCCATATCCGAACGGTGATGTTCTTCTCCGGTTTGACCGATCCGGCGAACTTCATCTTTCCAGTAATTTACGTCGTCCGAAAGTTGCTCAACGTTCCCATGCAAGACCTGCAATTGACCATTGATAGCATTATTTGCACGATGTTCTTCCACGAACCGCGCCTCAAGAGATGCTAGTTTGTCATCAAAGTCTTCCCTTGCTTCCTGCAACTGTGTTTCACAGGAGGTGTATCCCGCTGGCTGCTTGACGACGTGCCGAGGTGCCCACATCTCATCCGGCGTTCTCAAACCTGACGGTGTCGTCCGGTCAACAATCGGCAGTTCCTGTGGATACACCATTGGTGCCGAAGAATTCATGCCTGATGCCGCCGCAGTATTACAACTGGCGATGCTTTCATCGCATGCATATTGCCCGCAGCTACAGCGGCTGGATTTCTCCGGAACAAACTGTTCGACGATCGAACACCCCGTATTTGTCGCGGTCACGAACAAAGCGACGATCGCCATGAATTGATTGCGTCCCGGGGAAACGGAGACAGTACGTTTTGTGAAATCGATCATTGAATTCTCCACTACGAGTAGTCACACCCAATTACGACAGTCTTTCCGCAATCACACGTCACATGAATTTCCACAACATTCCCGGTCTGATCACGAACTTCGTTAACTGTCGCGGCACCGTTTTGCGACTGCCCTGCGACCGGTTCAGCTGTGTCCGTGCCGACACGAACCGGAGCACTGCTGACACGAACCTGGTGTTCCGACAGCACACGTTTCCCTGAAGTTCCGGTCATTGCGCGGCACCTTTCCTGATCACTCTTCGTTCTCCAGAATTCCATCGGTCATGCGCAACCAGATCAGTGCGAAGCAGCGTGCGATCAACCAGCTCATGACACCGGCGGCGACTGCTCGCAGTAAAACCTCGGATGGTCCGACGCTGCGCAGAACGCTGATTCCGAGCGTCAGAAAGCCCATCGCAAACCCAAAGCCCCGCGACAACGATGG
This sequence comes from Fuerstiella sp., assembly GCA_014238335.1. Classification (GTDB taxonomy): domain Bacteria; phylum Planctomycetota; class Planctomycetia; order Planctomycetales; family Planctomycetaceae; genus Fuerstiella. Next base: position 7,891 of record JABABI010000011.1, on the reverse strand, counting down.
GGGAGCGGCGGCAGTTTTCACTTTTTTCATCAGGCAGCCTCCGTATGCTCGACTGCCGACCACGTGGTCCTGTCAGCCGGTTCCGCCCGTTGAATCGCATCGTCACCGATGATTTCCTGATACGGCAACACCACCACTGTTTCCACATTCATATCGCCGGGAAGTTCCTGATAGGCAATAACAGCCAGATCCGGTGTAGGTCTTGCGAGCAGCTTCTTCATCGGCCGTCGCAGTTTCTGATCCACGAGTATCGCGAGCGGCTGATGAAGTCGCTCAGCGTCGTCAAATGCAACCTTAACGTGATCGATCAGTCGGGACAGGATGCCAGGCCCTATCGCCAACGTTCCGTCGTGAATGGATTGTCTCAGCTGCGCGTCCAGCTGGGGCTCCAGGGCAATAATTCTCAGCAGCCCGTCCCTGTTGCGGTAAGGCTCACAGACCAGACGTGCCAGGTCCACGCGCACCATATCGGTCAGTGACTCCGACGTTTCGCAATCCGGTGCATGATTCACGATGGATTCCAGGATCAATGCCATGTCAGCCAGAGGTATGCGGTCTTCTGCCAGTTGCAACAGGACCTGATGCAGCGTCCCCATACGAATCGTTTCCGGTGTAATTTCCTCAACAATTGTGGGGGCAAATTCCTTCACGCGATCCAGCATCTGTTTCAGCGCTTCGCGAGTCAGCAGTTCATGAGCGTGTCGCTTCAGCACCTCACCCAGATGGGTAATCAGAACGCTGAGCGGGTCCACAACTGTGCAGCCCTGCAGTTCCGCAGCGCGGCGTGCTTCGGGAGCCACCCAGGATGCGCGCAGTCCGAATGCCGGTTCGACGGCGGTCTCTCCCGGAACAGTCACCTCCTTGCCCTCCGGATAAATTGCCAGCTGCTGTTCGATGCGAATTTCGGCACCGGCGACTCTGCGACCGGCAATCATAATGCGATACTCATCAGATTCGAGAGTCAGATTACTCTGCACCTGAATCGGAGGAATCCAGCTTCCGTTGCCTCGTGAGAACTCACGTCGCAATGCCGTGATGCGCTCGGACAAACCTTTAACACGGTTACTGGTGATATACGGCACCAGCCGAGCACCAACTTCCACGACGGCACGGTCAGCCAGCAGAAAATCATCCAAATTTTGCGTATCATCAAATTCTTCGGTGCCAACATCACTGCCCGACGCAGCTTCGTTAGTTGCTGCAGGCTTCTTCTGCCCTTTTCCCAGGAACAGAAGCAGTCCGCCGGCAACGCCCAGAAATGGCAGCTTCGGAAGCCCTGGCATCATGGCGACGACAGCAAGGATGATCGCGCCAATCCAAATAGGTCGGTCGCTCTTGAACATCTGGTCGCGAATTTCATCGCCCAGACTGTCGTCGGACGAAGTCTTTGTTACCAGCACACCAGACGTCGTTGCGATGACCAGCGCTGGTATTTGAGAAACAAGGCCATCACCGACGGTTAGAATCGAATAGGTCTTGATGGAATCCACAAACGACAGGCCGTTTGTCATCCCAATGATCACTCCACCCACAAGGTTCACGGCGGTAATAATCAAACCAGCAATCGCATCGCCACGGACAAACTTACTGGCACCATCCATCGCCCCGTAGAATTCGGTTTCCTGCGACAGTTCGTCTCTTCGCTTCCGAGCCTGGGCTGAATCGATCTGACCAGCGTTCAGTTCCGCATCGATGGCCATCTGCTTGCCAGGCATCGCATCCAGGGTGAATCTGGCTGCAACTTCAGAGACACGCGTGGCACCTTTGGTGATGACCATAAACTGAATGGTGACCAGGATCAGAAAGATCACCAGTCCGACGACCAGCTGACCACCAACCACGTAATTGCCAAAAGCTGTGACAATGTTACCAGCGTCGCCATTCAGCAGGATGAGTCGTGTGGTCGCCACGTTTAGAGACAACCGGTATAAAGTCAGCAGCAGCAGCAGCGAAGGAAAGACTGATAATTCCAGAGCACGTCTGGCGCTGAGCGTCACCAGCAAGAGCAGGGTCGTCGTGCCCAGATTGGCAGCCAGCAGTACGTCCAGCAATGCGGGAGGCAGCGGAACCAGCATCACGATGAGGCCCACGAGCATACCCATCGACAGCAGAGTTTCACTCTGCAGCAGCCCGTTGGGGTCGGCGATGCTGGTTGTGGGAGTGGGTGCTGGCACAGTTCTGGTTTTCAGACTTCAGAATGCTCGATACTTAGAATCAACAGTCAGGTCAGAATTCCTCAGCCGTCGAGTGGCGGAGGACTGACAATTCATGCGCCTCGTCAGTGAAAGCTCAGACTTAAAACACGGGCGATCAACATCCACCCGTCAACCATCACAAACAGAAGTATTTTGAACGGTGTCGAAATGATCATCGGCGGCATCATCATCATCCCCAGTGACATCAGGATGACAGAGACCACAAGGTCGATGAGCATGAACGGGATATACAGGCAGAAGCCCATAATGAAGGCCGTTTTCAATTCGCTGATCACATAAGCCGGAATCAGAACTCGCATTGGAGTGTCTGCGGCAGTCTGGATGGACCCGGTTTCGGCCATCTTCGCAAACAGCGTAATATCGTCTCTCCGTGTCTGAGCCAGCATAAAACTGTGCAGCGCGGACGATGCGTTATGGAACGCAATTTCGCCGTTGATCTGTTCTGCAAGATAGGGCTTGATCGCGTCTGTTTCGATAGTCGAGAACGTCGGGCCCATGACAAAGAAGGTCAAGAACAGCGACAGCCCAAGAATCACCTGCGTGGGAGGAATCTCCTGCGTCGCCAGAGCTCGCCGCACAAATGACAGGACGATCACGATACGAGTGAACGCCGTCATCGTCACCAGGGCTGATGACAGGAAAGCCATCCCGCCCAGAAACAGCGCAACCTTCAGCTGCGGCGAAAGTTCCTGGAACGCGCCGGATTCTACGACTTGCTGCAATGTCGATGCGGAATCCATTCAGAGTGGTACTCTTTATGCTGTTATGCTGTCGACTCGGTATAAGTATCTGAGGACTGCGACAACGCTGCCCCCGATTCCCCGTCTTCCAGAATGTCGGCAAATGCTGGTGGCACCGGAACGATGCTCTGAATGCCGTTCGCGTCACATCCCACCAAAGCCTGAACGCCTCTGAGTTCCACAAGTGAGACGGAACGATTGGCCCCCAGAATGACAGTCTCAACAATTTGTGACTGCCCTCGCGCGACAGGAAGCATGCCGTGCTTAGTCTGCCAGCGACGAATGGCCAGGACTGTTAATCCACACAGACACATAACGATGACCGTCCATGTGCCCAGACGAATTAACATATCTGTGTGAGTTGGTTCGACGATTCCCGCACTCGCCGGTTCAAGTGGCTCATTGCTCAGGTCAATGAACGGGGGCGAGGTTGTATTCGTGATCTTCGGTGACAAAGCCCTGTCAGCAGCCTGTTGCTCCTTCACGGACAGTGTTTCGCCGGCGACCGCATAACCCGCCTGACGTATTTGAGGTTGCCGCTGCTTCGCCTGCACACCGTGTCCAGGGCCTTCGGAGACGACCGTCATCATTGAGGAATGGCCTGCGGCCCTGGTCTTCAATGCCGACTGCTGCGCCGGGACTTTCGACTGCCACTGGCCCTGTGCCGTCTGCGCGACAAAGGCAACTGCGAGGGCGGCCAGAAAGCAGCCTGACCGCAGCAACATTCTCTGCTTGCCAAATCGGCACCCAAACTTAGACTGCGAAAACGCCATGATACTCCGAACGAACGGCATATATAAAAACCAATTTGTCGAGGCCGCAGAACAACAGTTCGCGAGGCATGCGGCATAACACGTCGGTGATTTTTCGGACGACACAAATGCGCCCCCACGCGCCTCTAACGAATCGGAAGACCGGAACATTAGACTGCTCCCGCAGCGTTCGGTTGTTCTTCTGCACCAGGACCGTCGACCGATGCGACTTCAGTAACCCGCACGGCAAAACGGTCATTGATCACCACAACTTCGCCACTGGCAATCTGAACTCCCTGAGCCATGACACTGACAGGTTCGTTCAGCTCACGGTTCAATTCCACGACCGATCCTTCGCCGAGTTGTAGTAGTTCACCGAGCCCCATGGTGACACGACCGATCTCAACAGAAATGTCGACCTGTACGTCAGAGAAGCGTTCCAGTGTTGAATGTCTTACGTTGCGACGCGACACTGCCTCCGGGAACTCCGCCGGGTGGACCTCGGTCGCCTCTGCGCTGGGCGCATTCATGTCAGAGGCCGGCTCCGCAGCGTCACCGGCGGCAGCATCACTGTTTTCGACACCTTCGCTCACGTCTGCAGCGACAGCGGCGTCTTCTTGTTCGACGGGTTCGTTCACGAGACTCCCTCTCACTCTCTGTTTGACGCGACGATCTGAAATCCCTGTCGCGTGCCGAGCCTGCAAGGATGGCCTAACCATTGCAGGCGACCATCGACGATCAATTCCATGGGTTGACAAACGGCCTGGTCCAGCGTCAGGTAGTCGCCGACCTTCAATGAGTCAAGTTCCGCCAGAGACATGGTCGTGTCACCCAGTCGCGCTACCAGGTTGACCGGAATCTGCTCGGCAAGAGCTCGAATTTGTGGCGCCGGTTCGGCGTGTACCTCTTCGTCGGTGACGTCGGCGAAGCCGATCGTCGCCAGTCCTGACTGCGGCATCAGCCAGATCGCTTCTTCCTGCCCGAGAGTTGTCTCAAACACCACGTGGGTTATGACGAGCAGTTCATCGGGTGGGAAAACGCGACTCCGCATGGGACGCGCAATCACGCAGTCCTGTTCACATTCCAGAGGGTGAATTTCCGGCCAGGCATGACTGATGGCTCGTGTGATTTCTCCCAGCAGCAGTTCGACCATTGAGGTTTCAACAGTCGTCAAATCACGAACCTCCGGCCATTCCTCGCAAGGCGTACCCAGCATGTCATTTACCAGCAGCAGCACCATCCGTGAGGAAAAAGCAAAGAGGCTGGGGAAAGAATCCGGACCTATTTCCAGTCGGGCTGCGTAGCCGGGATCCGCGAGACTGTTCACCGCCTTGATGGCTGTGGAGGCATCCGTGGTCCCCAGCGAGATGCCCAGGTCCTTACCGAGCAGTGACTGCCAGTTTTCCTGCAGCATCGAAGTCACTGTGCCCTGCCAGGCCATCAGCGCAGCGCTGGCGTCACTCGTCAAACGAGGAGCCTGGGAGAAGAGGTTGAATGGACTGGCTTCAGTCTGATTCATTGTACGTTGTATTCATTGAACAGTACGCTGAAGATGCGATCGTAGCCGTCCGGAAACAGGACGGAGTTGAATTGATCTCGAACTTCTCGACGCAGCCGATTCTGGCCAGCGCCACCGCGAATCTCATCCAGATCTTTGTCAGAAATCTGGTTCAGCAACCAGTTCTTCAGGACCGCCTTTTTCTCCCCGATTTTCCGGACAATTTCAGCTTCTTGTTCTTTCGGCACCTGAAGCGTCACACCCACTCGCAGATACCGCGTCAGGTTACCTTCATCCAGGTTGACCACAACAGATTCAAAATCGACATATGTGGTGTTCTCCGGATCCGGCATTTCAATGACAGGTTGGGACCTTGGCTCGTCTGCAGATGTCTCTGGAGACGCTGGCATGAAGTACGGAACGGCCATTCCAATACCACCACACAGCAACGTAACAAGAATCCACGGAATGGGACTGCCTTTTCCGGGGCTGCCGCCTTCCACATCATCGTCTGTCTTTGGGGCTTCTTTTGCCATCGTTGAAGCTCACAACTCTGGTTCTGAAAATCGTGCTACGGTCACCCGCAGACCGTCTAATAGAGATTTCCCGTGAATCCATCGGCGAAACCGGGGTCCGGTCGTGACGATTAGACCGGTCACGCAACGTTCCACATGCCGAGCCTTCTTCGCGGTTGAGGGGCTGCACCCACAACGACAGGCCTTTTCCTGCCACCTGCATGAAAACACTCAACTCGCAAAGTCGGCAGTATCGACGGGTGCCAACCGCCGCACCCACGTTCGGAACACGACACGGAACTGCCAATGTACCCCACGGCTCGGGGAAGGGACGGAACTATTTGCCTTGCCCAGTCGCGCATCGGTTGTTTATCGCGGGCGTTTCTTTACCATCGGCCTGTTCGTGGACAACATTGTCTCAGGCCTCAATCCACTGTCTTCGTTTTCAAGGATTCGCGGACCAGAGCGTCGTGGCGTCGCACCAGAACAACTCATCGAATTCCAGGGCTAAACTCACTGCGGCTTACGGTCCGGACCGCAACAGGAAGGCTGTTCAATGTTGACGCTGTGCATTTTGGGACTCGGCCTTGCAATCGTCATCGGAGGGATTCTTGGCCTGCGGCTGCATGCCTTTATTGCATTGGTGCTGGCCGGGATGGCAGTAGCACTGCTGACTCCGGCCAGACTCGTCGAGCGGTCGGCGTTTTTGGAAGCAGCAATTACTGTCGAATCAGTAACCGCCGATGGCGTCATCAAACTTGCCACAGGGACTAAGACAACCGACGCCGTGTTGCTGCTCGACAATGGCCGCCACGGTTCGGTGACGAAGGCGGCGTCCGTGTTGCAACGCCCCGACGGACAGCTGCATCTGGTTTTTTCCACCAGCGAAGGCTCCGATATTTCATCGTTGCCGCCGGTCAATGAACTGATCGTGATCTCACGCAGCGATTACGAATCTGCACAAGAGCTGGCAGAAAGCACTTTTGTTTCCCGCATTACGTCAACCATCGGAGAATACTGTGGCAAACTGGCCATTCTGATTGTGGCCGCATCGATCATAGGTCGCTGCCTGCTGGACAGCGGCGCCGCTGACCGAATCGTAAACAGCACACTGAGGCTGCTGGGCGAACGCATGGCTCCTGCAGCCTTCGTATTCAGCGGGTTCACACTGGGCATCCCCGTTTTCTTCGACACGGTGTTTTACCTGATGATCCCGCTCGGCAAGGCATTACGTCTGCGTACTGGCGGCAATTATCTTTTATATGTGCTGTCGATCGTGGCTGGCGGCACCATGGCACATTCGCTGGTTCCACCGACGCCCGGGCCTTTGTTTATTGCCGAAGAATTCGGCGTGCCCATTGAATCGATGATTCTGGGCGGGTGTATCGTCGGCCTGTTCAGTGCGTCGATTGGAATGGTTTACGCATTCTGGATCAACGGACGCTGCGAACTGCCACTCAGAGACATCGCAGACATTCCGGCTGCTGCAAGACCGGGCGATCATAATGCTCCAGGGTTGTTCGCCTCACTCGTGCCAATTATTTTGCCAGTAGTCCTGATCACCGGGGGATCACTGTTGAATAAGTCAGGCGACTCATTTGCATTTGCCGGAATGACGGTTTCGGCAGACGTGGCTCGGACGATTAAGACGCTCAGCGAAAAGAATCTCGCACTGCTGATTTCGGCCGCCTTCGCGGTGGTCATGTATGTCCGTGCAAAGAGTCCGTCAAAAGATCAGCTTTCGGAATCACTGCAGCATGCGATTGCCAGCGCAGGTCCGATCATCCTTGTGACGGCAGCCGGGGGAGCGTTTGGTCGAATGATGCGGCAGACGAGTGTCGCGGAACTGCTGAATGATCTGCCCGGCACATCGCCGATCATGATTATCGTCGCCGCGTTTCTGGTGACGACCGCTGTACGCACGGCTCAGGGATCCGCAACGGTGGCAATGATTACCTCAGCCGGAATTTTCGGGGGCATTGTGGCCGGTGGCGCAGCGGGTGTTGACCCTCTTTACGTGGCGCTGGCAGTGGGCTGCGGTTCCAAACCAATCGCGTGGATGAACGACAGCGGCTTCTGGGTCATTTGCAAAATGAGCGGCATGACCGAACAAGAGGGGCTCAAGTACATCACGCCTATGAGCATCTTAATGGGACTCGTTGGCTTGATC
>JABABI010000119.1 GCA_014238335.1 Fuerstiella sp. | reverse complement strand
GCAGCGCAGAAAATTCCTGCCATCATGATCGAAATCAACCTGCCCGCGAATCAGTCGCTGAACACTTATTGCCAACGTTCAAGAATTCTCGCGAACATCAGACACCAATTGGAAACGGCGCCTGAGAACCCCCGGCAATGACTCTGGTCCCAGGTTGGGAGGGCTTTTGGTGTCTCATTGGTGCCGCACGCGCAAGGCTGTTCAGAAGGCGGTTCGCACGCGTATCTGTTCTTGAAGTGCGTAGTTCACCATTCGCCCCGCAACTCCGTCCAGCGTTTGAATGGGTTCACGTTCGAGTGGCTCGACTAAGTAGGCGAGTCGCAGCATATCACCACGCTTGGCAAACAGTGGCAGGATCCCAAGGAAGCCAAAGCCATCAACCTCCAGTTGTTCAGTGACAATCCCTGTCGCCGGATCTTCCAGGGGCAAGTCCACAAATACCGCTTCGATATGTGTCCGTTCGACCAGTTCGCGCCGGGCCTGTCGGACAACGTGTACTGTGTCTTCACCGATCGTGTTGATGCAGATATTGGCTCGGACAGCTCCGGTGTTGATTTTTACGGTCAGGGCGCCCTGCCCTGAAGGGGGACAGCTGTCTGCGAATTCCACCGGGCACTTCATTCGACTGTAGATCTCACCCATGACCACATGGTGCCGTGCCGGCACATGCACAGTTCGTGCGGCAGGTGATTTGAGCCAATGGAAATACAGGAGACACGTCACCCGCTGAGGCTGCTCGTGAGTCTTGTCAAAAGCTTCTTTCCTTGGCGCGATGGCCAGGTTGACGGCCGTGAGTTTACCTCCGTGGGCATCGTTCGATTTTTGCGTCAGCGTATGTACCGTGACGGCGTCGGCATACCAGCCGATCAGATCCAGCTGCTTTGCCTCCCGCACCGCAAGATCCTTCATCCGACTCAAAAGTCCCCGTCCACGATGTGACGGATCAATGACAGCCTGCCCGCCTTCGGCGACCGGACCGCTTTGATTTCTCTCAAGCGCGTAGTGACCCGTGACTGCTCCATCTTCGCTAATGGCAACGTACGACCGTACAACGCCACGCTCATTCTGCGCAGTCACGCGATCCGGGTAGTAGACATCCCTGTTGAAATATGAGTTGCCATAGGTCCGGTACATGAGTTGTGACACCTGTTCCGATTCAGTCGGCTGCATCCGTCTGATTGTGTATTGCTGTTCGGACGCCACTGGCACATTATCAGCCGATGGTTGCGGTATTGCAGTGTTTGGTAGGTTCCGGACATGCATTTGGTGCAGCCATTTTACCACCTGGAGCGCCTTGCCTTCCGGGCCAAATGTCAGCCAGTGCAGTTCATCCGCAACGTCAACGTTGAGAACTCCCAGGCGATGCGCCCCTGTCGCGCCGGCATGTTGCAATTCACTCTCCAGGAGGTGGACATCCCTGGGGATGCCAAAGTCCCGGACGCGGATCTCCAGCTTTCCGTGCTGTTCTTCAATCTTCAGTCGGATCAATCCTTCCTCACCGGCAGCATATGCCTGTGATATCGCATCTTCCACGGTCGCCTCGATAAACGTCTCAAGGTTCTGGACAGCAAGGATGTCCAGCGGAAACTGCGCAAGGGTTGCGGTTAGGAATCCTCGAACGCTCGGCACGTGCGTCCGGTCATTAGAAAATGTCAGTTCCAACTTCATGTGGATATCTCTGTAATATTTATGGCATCAACGTCTACACACTTCCACCGGACACACTTGAGTCAAGCCTTGATTCGGCCATCTCTTTCCGTCCCACACCATCTACTTGGCCCGAGATAGTCATCGGCAGGGAAACCGTGACGACGGTTTCTTCCGGCGCCTTGTAGCTAATGTCTTTGTATACGAATTGCTGCGAAGCCCGAACGCTCACGCCGTGCGGTAAAAAAACTTCGCTGTCCAGGAAGTGCTTTGACCATCTGGAAAAAAGAAATTGCGTTGGAACACATTTTAAATCGAAGTGCTGCCGTCGACAATCGCCGCAGGCCGTGGTCTGGGCGGACCTTCATCGCAGTCAAACAATGTCCAGGTCCAGCCAGTCCGCCCGAGTTTTTCCGAAGGGAAGAGATCTGAACGTTCTGAAGCTCGATGATCGGCTGAACGCCGTCCTGGTCCCGCGATTTGCCACTGGCGTCTTGCACATTGCCGGCCATTCTGGCTTTTTTAGCCGCCGTCACACTGCGTCAAGCGGAGTGGCGTTGCGACTCTTCCTGCGGCAAAGTCCTGGTCAGGTCATTTTTTCGGGTCATCGGAGGTCATTTTGGCTGCTGCATCCGAATCGCCATACAAAGGTAGATGTCGATAGTAAACTTCCAGCGTCATCGTACAGAGGCAGGTCATATAGAGTCGGCCAGCTCGTTTTCCATGGCCGTCGGCCGGTCTGCCGTCCGCGTAGGTTATGCCCCAGCTGCCGGCCTCATGACCTTCTTTGATTTGTGTCGTGACGAGGTGATCGCGCATCACGGCGTTCCACTTCTTCCATGTCTCGCCGCCATAATGCAGCATCACCTGCGTCGCGTAGTAGTTGTAATACATGTTGGATTTGTCCGGCCCCGCCGCACTCAGGTGATTGACGCCCATCTGTAGAATCGGGTTATTGCGTTTCATACCTGACAGCATTCGGGCGATAATGCCAATTGCAGTTGTCGACGGCTTCTTTTCCGGCTTCCTGTAGCCGAAGTAGCCATCCGGCGTCTGAACGGACGTCAGAAACGTGTTGGCACCCAGCACCGTATTGGCGGGGACGGCGACATGTGCGTGAACAGCGCTCTTCAGTGCCATGACTTGCCAGCCGAGGATAGAAGTGTCACCTGCGTTACCCGGATTGTACCCCCAGCCACCAGTCGGCTTATGCTGTGCGTTGACAATAAAGTTGATGCTGGCCTGAGCTGCGGGTTGCAGCTGCGTGATCAGTGACGCGCGCAGACGGTTCTTGGACCGCAGTTCCCTGTCGGTTCGGGCCGCTTTAATCTTATGCTGAGTCATCGCGAGAGTCTCGCACAAGGCGGTGGAAGCGATGGCCTGTGTGTACATGCCTGTGTTGCTGGCATGCTCGCTGCGCATGTCGAGACCCGCCGGAACGCTGGCCGAATTCTGCAGCAAAAATGCAGCCCCCCTTCGAACCGATTCCTGAAACTCACCGTCATAAGGTGTGTTGCCGGCACCCAGCAGTGCCAGCAGAGCCATGCCGGTTGCCGCATTGCGACACTGCGATGAAAGTGCGCCGGGTTGCGAACACCGCCCGCCGCACTGACCAAGGGTGTGATCATAACTCCAGCCGCCGTCCGGATACTGATGATTTGCCAGCCACGTCAGGCCGGCGGTCACCGCTGTCTCACTGGCCGCGTTACCGCCGCGGCGAGCAACGGCCGAGGCCCGGCCGACCTTACTGCGACCACTCATTTCACCAGTTTTGCTTGTGGCTTTGCGTCCGCTGGCCGATTCAGTTAACGGCGTCTTTTCCGGAACGTTCAGGTCAAGGTCGTTGACGTCGATCTCAACATATTTGTCATTTTCGACTTCTGACTGATTCACCACTACCATCTCAACTGGCTCTGATGTCAGCTCCGTTGGCTGCGTCAGTTCAACGGCCTCAAACTCCATCTTGACCGGCTCTTTCGGCTCGAAGGCGCTCGTGATCTCCATGAAGATTTCGGATTCGGGAGCTGGCAGGATAATCGCCGCCAGAGCCAGCAGGAGGATCGCGTGAATTGCACTGTTGACAAGCATGACCTGCCACGTCCTGCCGCCACTGAGTTGTCCTCCCGGAAGAAGGAACTTTCCAATGGCCGAGCCATCGTCTTCACGGTCTTCCTCGACTGAGGGTTGCAGAGCATCGTCTTCGCCTTTCCGTGACGCGACACGGCCGGTTAATTCACCTGCTCCGATTTTGTCCCGTGTGCCTGCTCCGGCTGCAGTGCAGGTATCAGCCGTCGGAGTTCGTTCTTGTGAATGAGGCTGCACGTGGGCACCGGAAGCGGCCACCCCCTGGTCAGCCAGCAGGCGTTCTGCTTTGATCAATAGTTCCCGTTCAGCCACAAGTGCGTCCCGAAAACCGTCAGCCTGTGCTTCGGCAAGGTCTTCACTGGGGATTTCGAACATCTCATCACCGTTGGTGACGATCGTTCGTCCTGCGAGTGCAGGAACGTAGAATCCCTCCGCAGCAGCTTCCGCAAGATCGCTGAGAGGAATGCGAAAAAAATCCTCACCGTCAGAAACGGTAATGGTCGTCTCACTCATTCGCCATCACCTGTTTTTACCTTTTGCCGTCGCGATTTCCAGCCGCCCTGGTTTTTCGTCGGCGCTGGCTCTTCCAGTGATGACTCAGCGGGTGCCCGCTCTTCTGCTTCTGATCTGATCGGCTGCATTTCGATCTCTGCGAAGTCCGGGATCTCCGATACTGCCGAGATCGGCTCTGCTGCGGCGGGGTCGATTGTCTTCACTGGGAGTGCTGCTTCGGGCCGCGGAAGCTTTGAGTTGAGCCGCGACGCGGCGACGCGACTCTCTGCAGACGTTACCTCTGAGATGGTAACCTCCGCCCCGCCGACCGGGGCAGGTTCCGTCGGCGGGGTCAGGATGCCGTTGTCCAGACGTTTTTTCCACCACTTCAGCATTTCCTCGGACAGACCGCTTCCGCGTTCAATCGTGAGTTTGGCTCGGCGCTGTATTGTGGGCAACTCGGCAAGGATTTGCAGACGTCCGTCCTGTTTGTAGTGAAAGACAACGTCGACCGGCGTGGCTTTGGGCAGGTCAGGCGGCAGATCGCGAACAATACACTTGCCGATCTCAGCCGAATGCCGTCCCTGATCGTCGCCGCCCTCCACAACATTGACGGAAACGCTGTCCTGACTGTCGCGTGAGGTCCGGAAACGTTTTCCCATCATCTTTGGCAGGGCAGAGTTCCTCTGAATCATCATCGACCGCCGCGGGAAGCCCGTCGCACTGTCCACGCCCAGTATCCCAAGGTCATGCGAGTTGACGTTGCTGACAGAGATGCGATTCTCCGTGGGCACATCAGTGTTCAGCAGAATTCCCGCATAGATGGCGGCGCCGTGAGCTACGGACTCGTCCGCCGAGAGTGAACGATCCACTTTCAGTCCGGACTCCGTTTCCAGCATGTTCTGTATCATCGGCATACGTGACGAACCACCTACCAGCAGCAGTCGTGTGACATCTTTGAATGAACGATCAGCGTCCTTCAGAACCTTTCGCATCGTAAACATGGTGCGGTCGATCAGGTCGCCACACAGAGTCTCGAATTCACTTCTATGAAGTGGCACATTGGCTCGCTGACCACCAATGGCGAACCGAATTACGGTTTCGTCCCGCTGCGAAAGCGAGCGTTTGGCGTCTTCAGATTCTGCCAGCAGTCGAAGTCTGTGTGACGGGTCCTTCCGTGGATCAACACCATGCTGTATCTGAAATTGCTCGGCAACGTGGTCTGCAATACGCTGGTCCCAGTCGATACCGCCCAGATAAACATCCCCTGCTGTTGCAACGGCTCGGTAGTCGTTTCCTTCGATCTCCATCACTGTCACGTCAAATGTGCCGCCACCAAGGTCGTAAACCAGCACTGTTTCAAGCTGTTCCGTTTTTCCTTCTGCATTGACGAACCCCTGTTGTATACCAAATGCCAGCGCAGCCGCAGTGGGCTCGTTAATGATGTCGATGACGTCCAGCCCGGCCAGTCGGCCGGAGTCCTGAGTGGCCTTTCGCCTTGGTTCGTTGAAATAGGCCGGCACGGTTACAACACATTTCTGAAACTCACCCAGCCGATTCTGAGCATCCGCTTTCAGCTTCTGAAGAACGAGCGCCTGAATGATCTCAGGAGGCAGATCCTGTTCGGCCACATTCATGCTGAATGCGGCCTTGCCCAGATGCCGCTTGGCGTAATGAGCGACTCGATCCGGCTCAAATTCCGCAACCTTGACAGCTTCTTTCCCGACAACGACGGACGTGCGATCAAAGAAGACCACACTGGGAGTCGTGGCGTCGCCTTCCAGGTTCGGAATCGTCAGTGGACGACCGGTCGCGTCAAGGTGGGCGACGACAGATCGAGTTGTTCCAAGGTCTATCCCGACTGCAGTGCGGCTGTTCTTTTCATTCAAAAACATCACTCCCAATCTGCCGGGGTTCTGGACCGTCGAAATATCAAGTCGTCGGAATGCTCCGCTTGATCCAATACAGACCCTAAATGAGTCTCACTTTACTTATTTCACATTCTGGGCGGAGTACCTGATAAACCGGAAACCACGTCTGTACCGAGCCGCATGACGTTGCTGGATCCGGAGGCGAAGATTTGGCCGTGACGAGATTCCGACTGGTGGTCTATTCCAGACAGCCTTCATTACGTGACTACCTATCCACAATCTACGCCGGGAACCTGCTTTTCCACACTGAAAACAAACACAAAAGGCAAAAAAACTTTTCGAATTCCAGATATGCCCCTGGTTTCACAACAGTGGATAACCCGTCTCACAGCCTGGATGATTACTTTGCCCGAATCCAGCGCAATTTCAACCTGACGCGGGCACCGGAAAAGTGGATTGTCTTCGGAATATCTTCGTACCCGCTGCGGCTAAACAGTATGCGATGACGCCCGTCCGGAATATCCAGATGAATCGGGTCGGTCTCCGGCAATGCCAAAAATTTCCCATCCATTGTGACGCTCGCTCGGTTACGCTGGTTGACCGGCCATTCGATAACCAGGTTTCCGGACGCGACCGGGTCCCTGCGGACCACAGCCACAACAATCAGGAGAACGACTGCCACGACGACAAACACTGCCACGGGTAGCCTGCGACTTCCCGTCTGTTGTTTGTGCCGGCCTCTTTGGCTGCCAGACCCGGCCGACCGCATTTGTCGTCTGCGCAGGTCTTCGTCGTATGCGATTTTGTTTCCGACATCCAAAAGACACCGTCGCGCGGCCGAAACTTCGTTCAGCAACTTCTGCGAGGCATCCAGATGTTCGCTGTTGGCAAATTCCTGCAATACCGACATGCGGTCCCCGGCCGCGTCGTCGATCTTCCGCCGATCTGATTCGTACGGCTCAAGGCCAAGCAATGCGTAGTGGTCCGGTTCGCCGGCAGACTTTATTCCCAACAGATCCCGGTACGGGTCAGGCTCACATGTCATTCGCAGATACCCGTTGTCCGTTTCATCACATTGAGAAAAATACGCACACGATGAAACCGCAGCCGCGACTGACGACGACGCCTTTTGTGGCGCCGGATTCAGGTGGCCAGCTGCCGGAAGACTCCCAGGAACCCCGGAACGGAACGGTCATGAAAACATTCCTGACTAGTCAGCAAATCAAAAGTTATCTTGCCATAACGGCATCCGATTATCAAGTTTACGGGACAGGTTCATCCCGCGACGACCGGGTATCAATTGAGCTGTCTTGAACACGTGCTGGCAAACTGGTCGGCCTCAAGGGTGGACTCAGCTGAGCGAACCGAGCCGTATTAATGCACGTTGGATTCTCACGGATACCAGCACGTTGCAAGGAATTGGGACGCCTACTTGAGCGCATTGGTGCGACCAATATCCTGAATCAGTGAGAATTTCGATCCAGAAGGATTTCATGTATATTGGTAAGATAGCGTCTTACTCCAGGAAGTCGTTGGGAATAACGTTCCTGTTTAAACGAAGATTGCTGTCGTTGGCGTAATCAGAGCAAACACTAGCTCGATGTCGGAAGGCGACGTTTCTGGTCGCGATTCTTTGCGGGATGTGTTGCAGTTACGCTCTGCCACCCGCCGCAAAGGGAGACAGCGCCCGGGTTGAATTTTCGAACGGTCCGTTCTCCCACTGCTGGAGAATCATTGCTGCGAATGCCGTTCGCAGCAGACGAAATCGAATGAAGGCGGTCTGTTGCTGGACAGCCGCAGCGGGTCGGAAACCGGCGGTGACTGCGGGCCGGCGTTAGTGGCAGAGAAACCCGATGTAAGCTTGGTGCTGAAAGCCGTTTATAATATCTGGACGACGGTCTATGGGTGCCGCCGGCGGGACGGTTGAGCAACGATGAGATTGCCGTGTTTCGCAAGTGGATTGAGGTTGTAAGCGGCGGTCGGAAAGTGCAGCGATTCAACAGGATTCCACAGCCGCAAATATGCTTCTGCCTCTCGTTTATCAGGCACTACGGAAACTGACTGCGTTTAAGCTGTCGAAGGAGAAGCCGAGACAGGCGTTGCAGGTCACGGCACTGGTACACGGTGCTTTTGTGCGACTGGTGGATGTTCAGCACCAGCAGGAATGGAATTTCCGGGGACACTTCTTTGCCACGGCTGCCGAAGCGATGTGACGAATATTTGTCGACAGCGCTCAAAAGAAACCACCTGAAAAGCAGGCAGATTTAACATCCGCTGGCAGCTTCATTTCGGATGGAGCCTCGACCGCCTTCGCAGGGACCGCAGAGGCGATGTTGAGAAACGGGCGAACTACCACAGCTTTGTTCCCGTTCAATCTCTCCTTCACTGCCCGAGACGTTTCAGCCTGCTATTGTCGAATCCTCACGGATACGGCTTTCTTCGCCGCAACTGTCATCGTCGTAAGCTGACTGAGGGGGAAAGACTGCACACCGGCCTCAGGTCATCGACGCGAATGTTCATGAGCTGCGTCATTGATCTTTCGAGAGCCTCTTTTCCCGCCGCCGCCGCATTGGCAATTCGCGTATCGAGCGTGGCTTTCATTTCGTCCTGTGCCGCCGCCCCGTCAAATGCGCCGGTTGCCACGGCAGGACTCAAAATTAACGAAACAGTCTTCCGCTTTTCGTCTCTTTCACTGGGGCGTAGTTGTTGTTGGGGCAGGCGGGTGACAACAGGAAGCTTCCGTTTGTAATTCAAGGTTGTCGGAATATAGAAACGGCGTGAAAAGACCACCTGTATTCTTCACGGATTTCCGTAGAGGGTTCCGGATCAACGCTACAGAACACCCGCGATCGGAGAAAACACCTGTGAGAAATTCTTCGGTCAGCATTCCGTTTGTGCAGATGGCCGCAACGTCCACTTGTTGGGATTCCGGAGGTTCCACCGGCAGCACGAAACTGGCTGTCACGAAGGAACAGGACCAGAACTGATGCGCAAGGTCAGACGGCAGGGTGACGCCCATCGTTTTGTCTTTCCAAGACGAATTACGAACGACATTCGCAGGACGCTAACGATCTGAAGAATCTAAGCCGACCGCCTGTGCTGCGGCTTGATCCGCTCGAGCTCGCAGAACTTCGTCCAGACGACGACGAATCAGAGAGGCCCACAGCTCATAACCCAATTCACTCAGATGAAGTTTGTCCTCAACAAACAACTCCGGCCGCGGCTTGTCCTTGGAATTCATGTAATGACTGGCCGTTGGTATGAAATATGTGTTCGGGGTAGACTGAGCGATCTCGCGCAGCCGAGCATTGACAGCCCGAATCTTTGGCCACACATTCAGACGGCGTTCGCAGGGTGTAATTTCAATCAGGAAAACCGGTGCTTCGGGCTGATGGCGCTGTGATACGCTGACAATGTACCTCGCAAGAGATTCAATCTGGTCAGGAGTGTGATCACTCGGTGCTCCGACAACTCCATTGCCAACGAACATCACCAGAGCTCTATACCTGTGCGGAGAAACCAGGCGTTCCACAAAAACGGCCATGTCCGTGTATTTGGCGCCACCATATCCGCGACGAATCGTTCGGTACGGCGCCATATCCGTTGCCATCGTACTCCAGCGCCGGATGCTGCTGCTTCCAATGAACAGAGTCGCGTCATCTGGACTCGCTTCCGTTTCATTCAGACTGTCGAACGCTTTGATGGTCTCCGCCCACCGATTCTCTGCCGCCTCGCGATACGGTGCCAGCAGATCATTGGCGCTGTCCGGTGGTGCGCCCTCCTGGGCGAACACTGACGAAAGAACAACGGAACAGGAGCACAAATAAAACAGACGCACCATGGAAACCGGACCTGAAAAAAAGTGGGGGGAGGCGACTCTGGTCAAGTTCCGTTTTTACTACATGAAGAGCGAGTGTGAAAGTAGTCCGCGTCCCGTGCCCCAGATAAGGTGCCGGTTCATTGATCGAAGCAGCGCGAAGCTTTTCCGGAACGCGGGCCACAACGCTTCAGCTGTCGGTGGCGAGGCACAGCTCAGGAATGCAGCGCAGGGATGGTGTTACCCGAGTTAATGATTCTCAGGATTTCGCCGGGGACCGTCCGATCCAGCCGCATCACACCTGTGTCGAACAGCGAATTCATCACAGTGCCTACAAGATGCCGGGGCTGATATCCGTCGCCCTCAGGACGTGAGGCGGTACCGTCGGAGCGGCCGATAACCTGTCCCATGTTTAATCCGCCACCGGAAAACAGTAGCGGCGTAAGTTCGCCGTAGTGGTCGCGGCCACCGTTGCCGTTCAGCCGCGGAGAACGACCCATTTCACCCGTCACAATCAGCAGGATTTTTTCGCTCAGGCCGCGATCGTGGCAGTCCTGAATGAAGGCCGATACAGCGTGGTCCACCTGCTGCCCCATTGGCCACATGCCAGCCATCCCTTTGGGACTGTTGTTGTTCGCATGCATGTCCCAGCCGCAATCGGAAACCGTGACAAATCCACACCCCGCTTCGCACAGCCGTCGCGCCAGCAGGAGTTGATGGCCAAGCAGATTTGTGGCCCGTCTCATGTCAAAATAGCGCTGCAGGTCTGGGCCTTTGAAAATCCCCGTCGTGTCGTAGCGGGCAATTGTCTCTGGATTTTCCTTTCTGATATCAAAAGCTTCGCTGATGCCGCGGGTGATGATGTCAAACGCCTGCTGTTGATATCGGCCCGCTCTTTCAAAGGTGCCATTTCTATCCGCACTGAATCGTATTCGATCCAGCTGCTCCAGCAGATCGCGGCGGTCACCCAGACGGAGTTTCGGGAGGCGTAGTTCCATGTTGTCTTTCAGATCACTGCCGCCGCTGGAATCGAAAGCGGAAAACGGCTTTCCGAGACTGCCGGCCTGTGTCAGCGTGGGGAGAGCGCCGGATTCGAAGTTGTTTCCCAGTGTCAGTCCGTTCTGAATCGTTTCGGGTTTGACAAGAATGTTCTTCGGCAGCCCAGTCTGCACATCATTCGCCCCGGCCACGCGCGAATACATGGCCGACATGGTGGCGTTCATCGGATTATCGCCGCCAGCAGCTTTCGCGTAAGTATGGCCGGTGTTTTTCGTGCCGTAAGATCGCACGACAGAAATTCTGTCTGTCAGTTCGGCCAGCCGGGGGAACGTTCCACCAAACGTGATGCCGGATATTTTCGTCTGTACTTCGCCCGTGATGCTTCGGATCTCTGACGGTGCCGTCATCTTGGGGTCAAAGAATTCAATATGGGACGGGCCTCCGCTGAGAAACAAAAGAACGACGGAACGGTCATGCAGATACGACGGCGTGCCGTCTGCCGTCGCACTTGCAGCAAGCAGCTGTGGAAGTGAGAGGCCTCCCAATGCAAGTGAGCCCACCTGCAGCAGTCCGCGTCGCGAGATTCCTGTGCAGTCGCGACGACTGTCAGGGCGTGTGAAGCAGTCCAGCACGAAGAATCGCCTTTCGTAAACGCGTTTCAGACCACCATCAAAACAGATACTTCGTACCAAGATCTGCAGCCTGAAGATTATAACCCGATTGGAATATTCCGGCAATCTGAGGGCGAGTTCGCATCATTCTCTAATTCACGCAAAATATCCTGGTAAGCCCCAGTGAAGAGTTCTACGCGGGGTGCGCACTGGCGGCTTGTCTGTCAGTGTATGTCTGCGGCAACTAATTGCAGGTGTATGCCAAAGTACTGGCAACGAGTTACCAGTGGCAGCCAATACAAGAAATTTATCCCCACAGGTACTCAACCGGAGTACCTGTCGCATTCAGAATCAGTCCCTGATGAACAACCGATTCTCTGACTTAGCTTGAGACTATAATCGGGGTATGGTCACTTAAACGTCAACGCCTGACCTATCGCCACAATGGTCGCGATTTTCGTCTTACAGATGCGGCCGGAAAATCTTCGCGACGTGCTCCACAGCAGCGTCCGACGCCGGATTCACGCCACTCGTCTTGCGGGGTCCGGTTCCCCGCCGACCCCGGATCCTTCAGCTGGGTATACTCATTCGTGGCCCTCGGGAAGAATGGCTCCACGAAGCGTGGCATCCGTCCGTGCACTCGGCTGCCAGAATCTCAATGTCCAGTGATTCGCAGAGCCGCTCGCAGGCAAACAGATTGATCTCCCACATTGGCTCTTCCAGCCACAGATAATCACATTCCTCCATCGCCCGTGCGAGGCGGATGGATTCGTCCAGTGTGTATCAGGCACTTCCGTCCCGCATCAGTTCGATCCCGGTCCCGACGTGGCCCCGCAGTCGCCGGACCAAAGCGACGTTATCAGGAATCCGGCCCCAGACGTGCAGTTGATGACCTGATGGCCTTTTCCCAGACAACGATCCGCAGGACGCAGATAGTCAGCAACGGAATCCATAGTGACGGTGCTGGCATAGGCTCTTGCTCGTGACTTGTGTCCGCCAAGCAGCCAATATCTGCGGCCTTTGCTGCGATATCCCCTCCGCGACGTCAAGGTATCCCAGGGTATACATAGGGAGCTTTGTTGGCAGCGGTCCAGACCCCATATCTTTGACCAGAGCCAGTCCCGCATGAGCAGATCAGTTCCGACGAAGTTTCTGACGAGCCAGCGCTCGACAGGATCCTGAGCCATCGTATGGTTCTTCAGCCAGACGATGCTGTCAATCTCAGATCCGTCTTGACCCAAAGCATCGTCTGTCGGGCTGTTCCGCCGGAACCTCCGGCGAGTCCGTCCCGCTACTTATAGGCGATCGTCTCACTTACATAGTGTTCAAGTTCGAATGCGGTGATCTTCATGCCTGCCCCTGCAAGTAAAACGGAGTCGCAGCGTGAGGATGGTGGTCTGCAACGCAGGCAGCCGACAGCTAATGACACCGGTTTGGTGAGGTCAGAGCAGCTCAACAATTGGCTGACCGGTCGGAAGAAGTGGAATCGGCCGTCCAGCATTAGTCACGGTGTGCTGATCGAGAGAGATTCCCAGGTGCCGATACATCGTCGCAAGAACGTCATTCGGAGCCACAGGGCGCGATTTCGGTACCTCACCCTTTGATGTCGACTCTCCTATTACCTGGCCAACCTGGAGTCCTCCACCGGCCAGCAGGATACTCATCAGCGATCCCCAGTGATCACGACCACCGGTCTTGTTGATCCTTGGTGTTCGGCCGAATTCGCCCCAGACGACCAGCAGAACCCGACGATCGAGTCCGCGTTCGTAGAGATCCGTGATCAGTGCCGCAAGCATCTGATCGAGGGGCGGGCCGGAAATGTCCATTCCGCGTGATGGTCCGTTGGATCCGTCGGCCGGGCGATTGTCATTGACAATATTCAGGTGCCAGTCCCAGCACAATGAATCGGGAGCCAGGTTGAAAGTCACAAACGTCACGCCCGCCTCCACAAGGCGACGCGCCAGCAGCCCCATCTGTCCCCAGCGGTGATGTCCGTAGAGTTTCCGCGTGGCAGGCGATTCGCGACTGAGGTCGAACGCGCGGCGCGCCGCTCCGCTGGTCACCATTTTCAGAGCCTGCTGATTGAACTTGTCGATTCCGCCGTTGCTGGAGGCCGCATCGGCTCTGCGCGCGAATTGATCAAGGAACTTCAGCAGTCGTCGCCGATCGGCAATCCTGTCCACGGTGACTGCATCTGCCAGCTTCAGGCTGGACGTGGCGGAACTCACTCTGCTCGGCTGATAAAGATTCTGAAACGGATCCTGCATCAGTGTGAACGGCTCATGACTGCTGCCCAAATATGCAGAACTCATGACAGAACCGATTTCCGGGTTGCGTGTCTGGTCCTCAGAGAGCAGCACGTAAGCCGGAAGGCCGGGTGTCACGGGGCCGCGAAACTTGGACGCGAGAGCGCCACTGGAAGGGTGCGACGTCTGATTGGACGTTCCCGGATATCCACTCGACAGCCAATGCGCGCCCACAAAATGCCCATTAGTGGTATGTGTCACCGTGCGAACTACGGCAGCACGGTCAAGGACCTGAGCAGTCAGCGGAAGTTTTTCACAGGCCAGAACGCTGGGCAGTCTTGTCGAAATTGCCCCGTATGGACCACGGAATTCCACGGGTGCATCCGGTTTGGGATCGAATGTCTCAAACTGACTGGGTCCGCCACCAAGCCAAATTTGAATCACCGCAGTGTCTTTGGCGGAAGCTTCTGCGGCCTCCGATTCCGCCTGCAATCGCACAAGATTCGACAATGACAGACCAGCACCGCCGGCAAGTAGCGACGCATCCAGAAAACGGCGTCGACTTTTTCGGTCCTGCACAGCCATGGTCGCTCCGGCGAAGGATTCTATTAAGTCGATTAATTATACACGATGAATGCGACTCCAGGGAAGGCTCGCCCTTCAAAAGTTCGATGCCTGATACTGGACCCGTCGAACTTTTCAGTAATCAACCTCCGAATCCCGGAGGTTGATTTCAGTCCCTGCCTCACTCACAAGGTCAAAGAAACCAGCGACCGTGGCGAAAACCTCGGACCGACCGGCAACGAAGTCTGCTTCTGCGACGCCCTGGCACAAAACGATTCCGCACACAGATGCTGGGTGATGACAAGCTGAAAGTCTCGCCATCCTGCTGGCCATGACCGTCCGGAAGAACGTCAACATCGGCTGGACCGTCCGCGAATCTGGCCGAACAAAGATCGGAGTCGTCATCCGACACAACCGGAAAAAATTCGGCTTCCCACCGGACCTGCAGGCCGCCGCCGCCGTGAAACTCGTCCGGCAGCAGGCCGAAGCGACGAGCGACGAATGGGGTTTGGTGTGAGTCAGAACAGGAACAGGCAGAAGGGCACCGCAGGAACGCTTACGTGGCCGCCGTTGCATAACTGAAGCAAGAACCGGAACGTCACGGCGAAGACGAACTGCGGCGAAGAATGCAGGATGCCGTCGAGCACTACCGACGCTTCGCAGGCAACAGGACACTTCATGACGCAAAAGTTGGCGACGCGAACAATCTGACAGATGTGGCTCACCCGGTCGCCTGAAAAATGGCCGTGCTCTCGATCGTTGATGAGGCAGTCTAAGCCGCTGCTGCGCCAGATTTCGACAAGGAACGGTCATGCTCGGTCGGTTGCTGTCATTCCAATAAGTGGTTCGTCACCGGCAAGCTTTGCCTTCAACTCGGCTGCGGGTTTTAACAGACATTGAATTACCTTTTATTTTCTGGCGTGACTGTTGGGAGGCAGGCATGGGAGTGAAAATGTCCCGATCAGCACGTAAATTCACGAAGGGAGCCGTGAATCGATGTAGCCGAGTAGGGTCCGTTACACGCCGCGGTGACGGTTGTTCGCTTCTGACCCGGCCCAGGGCCGAGCCTCGTTTCAACTAAGTCTCTGCTCCAGGGGTATGTGCCCGAGATGGCTTCGTTCATCATTGGGGTGCAACGAGATTTCCATACATTCATCGACGCGTTTATGTACAGTAAGGTGTAAGACTCGCTGTCGATAAACCTGTACCAGCTATACTGGGCACAGATAGCTCAACAGTACTGTGGCAAAACGATTGAGAGATTCAACCTTATGAAGCGTCGCAATATTTTGAAATCCGCTGGCTGTACGCTATTCCTGCCAGCACTGGAGAGTTTTGGACAGGAACCGTCAGCTCCGGCCGAAGCTGATGTCAAACGGCTTTTCTGTGTGAGCATGGGCTACGGGCTTTTCACGGACGTCCTGCCGCAAACTGATGGTGCGGACTACGCGTTCAGTGACCACATGGAGCCTCTGAAGAAACACAGAGACCATTTCACGCTCTACTCAAGAATGAAGTTCGGCGGAAACCATGTCCACGACCACAAGTGTTTTGTCGGAAACACCACAACGAACCCGGACTCACTGGACCAAATCGTAGCGGACCACATTGGGCATTTAACTCGCGTTAGAAATGTGGTCACTTTCATCAGCCACGCCCATCACCACATCGTTGCATCATGGCGGAACAGGTTGCCCGTCACACCGATTCAATCGACGAGGGTGCTGTTCGAAACTCTCTTCGCCAGGACGGACAGGAAGACACAGGAGCGATTGCTGGCTCATAAGAAAAGCGTCCTTGACAGTTCCCTCGAAGAGGCGAAATCACTGATGGCGCGTGTGTCGGGCCGAGACCGGAAGAGACTGGAAGAGTATTTCGCTGCGCTTCGCGAATCGGAGCAGGAACTCAACAAATCGATCGAGTGGCTTAGCAAGCCCAGCCAGGATATCGAATTCCCTGTCGCACCTTCATTCGAGAACGGCTTCCTCGCTACCGAAGTCGACAAAAAACGATTTCTTGAAAACCCGCGTCAGATTCAGCGCGGCATTGCATTCGACATGATCTACAAGGCATTCAAGTTCGATGTCACGCGCGTGGTTAATTTCTATATGACCGGCCTCGACAATGATCATCACATTACAACACACAACGTGCCCAAATCCGAGGACGCACGCAAAACTCTCACGAAGTATGACTCCTCGTTCTTTTCGCTGCTGGCAAACCTCTACGGCAAACTCGCCAGCACAACAGTGGAGTCCGGCGGGACTTTGATGGACGAGACCATCACCGTGGCCACAGGGAACAACAGTGTGAGTCAGGAAAGGGGGCCTCATAACGGGAGTGAAATCCCTGTGTTCGTCGCGGGCGGAGGATTCACGAATCACGGTGGCCATGTTATTCGCAAAGGCAGGACCACGTGCGATATCTACCTGTCGATACTTCAGAAATTTGGCGTCAAACGGGAGCGGTTCGGCAATAGCCAGAAGATCATCGAGTTGTGAAATTATGTTGAATTGCAGATTCTCAAAGTTTACTGTTTCACTGATGCTGTTCGCCGGAGCCCATGCTTCGAGCTGCGTTGCGGATGATCGTGAGCAGTCACAACAATTCTTCAACTCGTTTTGCGTTTCCTGCCACGGACAGAAATCCCCGAAGGCTGGCCTCCGTCTCGACCAGATTGAGGTGAAGCAATGGAATGACGCAGGTCTGCTTGATGACATCTATACGGCGATCGAGAATGGTGAGATGCCGCCCGAAGAGGCTCCGAAGCATCCAAATCCCGGCCAGTCCAGGGCAGTGCAGAAGGCGTTGAGCATTCAGCGGCGTGTGCTCGCAGAAAAGCGGAAACCGGGAATGCTGAAACGGTTGAGTCGAGTCGAGTATCAAAACACGGTAAACGATGTCTTTGGCACTGACTTCTTTCTGCTTGACCGGTTGCCACTCGACAACATCAACGCTGGCTTTGATAACAATGCCGACCACCTGCATATGTCGGCTGTTGATATGGAGGCGTACTTCAACGCCGCAAACCGGATTGCCGAGAGTGTCGTCAGCGATAAACCTGCTCCACGCGTTGTTGTCTACTCAACGAAGAACACAGACATTGATACGCACAGTCACAAGGATGATACCAAAGGGTTTGCCCCGTCACTTGAACGGAATTCGCGGCCGCTGGTTTTTGCATCTCCCGCCACCCAAATAAAAATCAATCCGTCGGTCAAAACGAGCGGTGTCTATCGGATTGTTCCGCAGGGATTCTATATCAACGCCAGGTTTGTTCCCGGCAGCCGCACCGAAGAAAGATTGCCTGCCGTTACGGACGTCTCAGGAAGCGATATCCACGATTTGCCATCCGGCGGCCACTCGATGAGCTACTTCCTTCGGAAGAACGCTGGAGCAGGACAAAGCATTGTTACTGTGATTCAAAGAAATGCTGCCTGGCAAGACTTCGATCCCAGCAATGGGTTCACGACGCGACTGTCTTCCGATCACACGATCGTTCTCAGTTGCAATTCGGTCAAAGGGGACGGTTCCCAGCGGATGTTCTGTATTGAGAAAGCGACCATCACGGGACCAGTGTATAAGTCATGGCCACCGAAGACGTATTTCTATAAAACCTTCTGCAAAGACATCGATGCATCTGCTGACTATGAAGCATGCCAGTCCATTCTTAAGAGGCTTGCACAGAAACTGTTTCGCCGTCCCGTCTCCGAAGCCGAGATGCAGCAAGTCTATACGCATACGAAGAAAGAGTTCGCCCAGGGCCGAAGCATCTACTCAGGTCTGCAAGCGGGCATTCGCGGAATGTTATGTTCCCCGAATTTCCTGTATAAGCAGGAAGGCGCGTTGGGGCCTCTGGATCAGCACGCGATCGCTGCGCGCATGTCGTATTTCCTGTGGAATTCCTTGCCCGATGAGACGCTGTTCGAATTGGCGAGACAGGGAAAGCTGCAGGATCCCAAAGTCCGACGCGACCAGACGCTCCGTATGTTGAAGCACGAAAGAGCTGATCGGTTTGTCAAAGACTATGTTTACCAATGGCTCGATCTGGAAAAGCTAAAGATCATTGAACCGGACGTAAGCATCTTCACTGTTGATGAATTTGACCTTGTCCGAGATCAGATCAAAGAAGAACCGATTGAGTTTTTCAAAGAAGTACTGTCGAGCAACCTGAGCTTATTGAATTTTATTGACTCTGATTTCGTCATAATCACGCCGGAGCTCAACTACATCTATCGGCTCGAAGGACATCCGGTCGCAAAGCCGGGCGAGAGACCTGGCGCAAGTAAAGTGTCACCGATCGATTACAGGCCCAAAAAGGTGACTTCAGAATTCTCCAAAGTGATGTTGGGCAAGAAAGATCGATATCGCGGAGGCCTTCTTTCACAGGCGGGATTCATGCTGATGACAACCAACAACGGGGAATATACCAACCCGTTTTATCGTGGTGCCTGGGTGTTGAGGAGCTTTTACGGGGACCATCTAGAGACACCAGCGGACCTGGAAATCGCTGCGCTCAGTCCGCCGACGAAAACGGAGACCATCAAACAAACGATCGATGCGCATCGAGAGAGTGCCAGTTGCAATATCTGCCACAAGAAAATGGATCCGCTTGGAATCGCGTTGGAGAACTTCGACGTAATAGGACGCTGGCGGGACCATTACACTGACGTCAGCAACTATACCGCCACGAGCAAGACGAACGGCAGCAACACAGAACGTTTTCCTGTGGAGACGAGAACTGTCCATATGGACGGCCGAGCCTTCGAAGGTCCAGAAGGCCTGAAGACAGTTCTGATGGAAGACAAGGGCAGGTTTTTCAGAGCGTTCGTCGAGAACCTGCTGTCCTATGCGATGGCTCGCCAACTCAGTTTGCTCGACCGCGAGAATCTTGACCAACTCTACGAGCGGTCCGCTGATACTGACTTCAGACTGCGCGACATTCTGTTGGCGATCGTGTCGTCAGACTACTTCACCAGACGATAGATTGCCGCAATAGCCAATCGCACCCCGTAGAGGTTGTGATTTTTCACGAAACCGCCCTGGATGGTCAGGTTCTATGGCCGTAAGGTCAAAAAACTCCGCCGAACTCAAAACGCCGCAAAAACACTCGACTTACGGCTCACCAGAGTCTTACCTCTCAGCCGCTTGATTTCACCTGTGGGCATCGGACACTGGCCGGTTTTCGGCGCCGAACATGTCCTTCCTGCTCCAGCCATGGCACATTCTGCTCGCTGCACTCTGCGGGCTCGTCAATGAGCGGCAGCAGCAGATCATCGAGTTCCAGAACGCACAGATCGAAGCCCTTCTCAGGAAGCTGGAAAAGAAGCGACTGCTGCTGAATGACGATCAACGTCGGCTCCTGGCGGTGAAAGGACAGGCCATTGGTCGCAAGGCTTTGCTGGAACGGACGACCATCTTTACGCCAGAAACGATTCTCCGCTGGCACCGCGAACTCGTGGCGAAGACGTTCGACTCCAGCCACAAACGCAAACCCGGTCGCCTACGCATCCGTCAGGAAATCGTGGATGCCATCGTTCGCTTTGCGACGGAAAATCCGATGTGGGGCTACGACCGAATTCAGGGAACACTTAAGAACGTCGGCTACCCCAGCGCTGATTCGACAGTCGCCAACCGGTGCGCGCTTGTCACAATTTCAAACTCATGTGAAGTGTCTCTGCGCGGCGGTTCTCGTGATCTCCCGCCGCACGTGCTTACCTTGTGATTCGACATGTATACGGCTTGTCACCGGCCGTTTTGAACACTCGTCTGCAGAAGTTCTGAATCTGTATG
>JABABI010000118.1:3854-20138 GCA_014238335.1 Fuerstiella sp. | reverse complement strand
CCCGATTGTATACGGCGGCGAGAAAGTGTGGCGCTTGGCGGGGAGTGGCTGGCGGTGATCACCCGGCACACCTGCTTCCCCCGGATTCACCGGAAACACGCCACAATGACGCATTTCCGGACCAAATCCAGAGTCAACAACTGTACATCTGAGCGCTACACAATCTCACCGCCAGCCACTCCCCGCCAAGCGCCACACTTTCTCGCCGCCGTATACAAAATGAATCCCGACGTTGGTTCCGTCGAGCTTCTCTTCGACGATCAGCGACTCGTTGGCAATGAATGCGTTTGACTCGGCTTCACCGAGATGTTTGTCGTCATCCGTTCCCTTTGATCCAAACAGGTGTGGAGTTCGAGGGTACTTGGTGAAATCGCCGTGTGATGCACCCATCACGAAACTCCTTGTGGTTGAATTGTTGCGTGGCGGATAACGTCCAGCACCGAATCGGGATCGCATCCATAGATGCCCGAACCCCAAGCTGAGTTCGCTTCGACTACTGCCCAGCCTTCTCCCACTATCTGTCCCACATCAATGACAATCGCTCTCGGACTGGCCGTGTTTGCGGCGAGGACAGTCGTCGCAAATTGCTGAACGTCTTCCTGCTCGGTCTGCGAGATGTGATAGTTCTGCTCCTTGGCTAACCTCCCCGATCTGAGATACGGACTAATCGCTGTCACTTCATCATCAAGACAGAAGCATCGGTATTCACTCTCCCACTGCACTGGATCAGCCACAAGTACCGTCATGTCGTCCTCAAATGCGTCAGGAAGATCCGCACCGGACGAATAGACCTGAGCAGCAAAAGACTTGTCGTTCGGTGGCTTCACAAACCGAGGTGCTGAAATTGCTCGGGCCTCACCCAACGTCGATAGCTCAATCGATCGCCGTTTTAGGTGAGGAGGTAACTGGATTAACCAGTCTTCTGCTGGGCCAATCAACGTTCGGTTGATCGACCCAGCTATTGTTGGCGCATAAAGAGCCTCAACGTAGACCACGATTTCAGAATCGTCGATATCGGGGATGCGTATTCCACGTGCTCGGGCTGTGGACCAGCCTCGACCGATCGCCGCACGCCACAGTGCTTGATCGTCTTCGGTATGTCGAGATGACATCAACAGTGTTGTCATTTCCGTATCCCCAAATCCTGAATAAATGCTTATCTTCCTTCCACATCCACACCCCGGGAAGTGCCACGCAGCATAACCCACGTGAGATGGCAGAATCGGCTTTCTTGCTTCCCTCTGTGAAGTACACCGGCGTCTTTCCGTCCAGCAACCGTTCTCGTATCGCTGGATGGACATCGATCGGCGGAGACATCCCCTTCGGTGTGTCGTACTTGACAGCCTTCTCCTTCTCCTCCCCCTTCTTCTTGACTGCACGGGGGGAATCAGGCCGAATCTGACAGACTTTTATTTGTTTCTCGTGATCGTAAAGCGGGATCACCAGGGCGGGGACTCTCTGCTGGAAATCTGAAAAGTGCAGCTTCTCCAGATCTTCTTTGGTTTCTGCAGTTCGGTATCCTCTTTGGTTGATGACTTCATCTGTGATCCCTGAATCATGCAGATGCTGTCGATGAGCTTCACTCAGAGCTGGAATGGCGGGCTGATTTGTAATGATCATAGTTCTTACCTTCGCGGAGACTTGAACTGACGTGCCAGCGGCTTCGCAGACATTTTTGAATTTAAATTCGTCGAGTTGTTGTCTCCTGCCCATATCCCAAATGTTCAGAACGGACGAAAAGTCCTGACTGGCCAACTCGATACGGGCTGGAAGAACCGGGCTCAACTCCACTAATATTTTTTTGCTCGATATTCAAACTCCGACTTTAGGGTGAATATTCACCGAAGAAGGCTCCCTGCGAAAAACCAGACTTCTCTTGAGTGACCACCTGCAACAGACAGCGTTGATCCAGTCGTGCCTACGCTGCTTTAATCTCGAACGACGTCACCTTTGACCGATGGATATCAATCTGGTCATCGCAGCGACGTGATCGTGGGTGGCCCGGGGAACGATAAGCTGCTCAGCCGCAGTCAGTGGATGGGAATCCTAATCGCTGGAACGGGCAGGGAGAGCTTGAAGGACGGCAACGCCGCCGCCGCCCGTCCCACGGCTTTGATCTCACTCTTTTGTGCACGGCAAAATGCACGGTAAAGAAAGTAAGATGCACGGAACTTCAGTAAATTCTGGACATACCGTGCACAGCCCAACTGGCAACTCGAAGGGCGTAAATGACAAAAAGCCCAGTAAAAACTGGGCTTTTAAGTGGAGGATAAGGGACTCGAACCCATGACCTTCTGGCTGCCAGCCAGACGCTCTCCCAACTGAGCTAATCCCCCATAGTTTGGCGCGAAGTGCCATGTTCGTGCGAACGCTACCACCGACTTTCGAAGCTGTCAAGCTGTTGGTTCTGTTGTTTGTCAGATCCTGTGATGACACCGTCATTCGTGCGTCTGTGCTGGGGAATCACCGCCCATTACGTCTGCATTATTCGGCGATACATTTGTGGAAGCCCACTGCCGAATCCAGACCGTGGCAGTTGCCATCAGAATCAGAATCAGGCCGCCCACCGTCACAATGTCCGCAAACGTGCGATTGAGCGTGATTCCCGGTATCTGATTAAACAGCATTTCGGTGTACGAGGATTCGTTGCCGTGAATTCCAAGCTGCCGGCGGATCTGAAAGTGCCAGTCTGCACACAGGCAATAACCCCAGCCGTACCAAGCTCCCATAACGACCCACGAAAACAACGTGGCTCCCATTGTTACCAGATGAAGTTGGCGGCTCCGAGGCCACACCCAACCGACAAGATTGAATACGATCAACGCATTGTGAAGTGCGAAAAAGAAGATGTTGAGCAATGAGAGCATCAACGCGCCGTTGGGAGATGTTCGACTGGTGGGGACTTCTGTCCGCAGAGAACGACAACAACGATCGCGAAATCCAGAGCCGCCGAACCAAGCAGGCCGACAATCGACTGAACCTCCGTGTATTTTTCAGTGTAGACGTACAGGCCGATATTCGACACTCCAAACAGGAACCACGACACCCAGTTTACTCCTGATGTCTTGCCGTTTTTTAACAGCGATATCAGTTGCATGGCGGTCGCGATCGGAATGACCACTGCTGGAATATAGCCGGAGACTTCAACGACGGATGTAGGCATAACGAACTCTTATGCTGTAGTACTGCGTCAGCGACGGACTGTCAAAAACCGGCTGGCCAGACGACCCCGGAAGTGGTTTCAATACCAGCACGCAGCGCCAGCAAGTGAGTTACCGGGCAGGTTCTATCGCGAGTTTGATTCACTCGCTTGCGCTTCGTGCTTGTATTCTGTGGTCTTGAAACCACTTGTACAACATCCCGTCAATGCCACTAGTGCTTTGTCAAAGCCTCAAGACTTAGTTTTGGCAAGGCACTAGTGAACTAACGTGTCGACTTGACATCGATTTCCCAATCGGCCAGAAGCTTTCGCAAATCGGCGGAGTAATCGTCCGGCAGCAGGCTGGACGACTCGGTCTGGTCTTTGGACAGATTAAACATCCACTCGTTACGTTCTTCGCCTTCCACTTTGCGAATGTATTTTCGGTCTCCGCTGCGGACGGCCGACCACGTACGGTCGCCCCGTTTACCTCGCCAGAACAGGTTGCGTTCATAATCGTCTCGGCCGGATGCCACGTGCCTGATGATGTCATGTCCGTCAAGCCGCTCTGCAGCAACGTTTGCGTCGGCAAGCTGCAGAAACGAACGTGTCAGGTCAAACGTGATGCATGTTTGGTGGCAGGTGCGGCCGGGTTTGATCTGTCCAGGCCAGCGAATGATCAGTGGTACTCGAATACCGCCTTCAAACGTGGTTCCTTTGGCTTCCCGCAGGCCGCCCATATGTGCCGCTCCGGCGAAGCCTCCGTTATCGGAAACAAATACCACAACGGTGTTATCGGCGATTCCTGCGTCGTTGATGGCCGCTAACAGTCGGCCCACTTCGGTATCCAGATTCTGCAGCATAGCAACGTAGGTATCGGAGTCGATGTCCATCCAGTTCTCCGCCGTCACGACTATCGAGCCGTCACCTGGTCCCTGAAACGGAAAGTGCGGACACTCGTGAGACACATACAGAAAGAACGGTCGGTTCCTGTTTTGCTGAATGAATTCGATGGAATCGTCGGTGATCAGTTCCGTCATGTAGCCTTCGCGGTGCACGGGCAGGCGACCTTTGAACAGTACATGCAGGTCGCTGGTTTCGCGATGATTGAAGTAATGAACGTTGCCGCCCATGTAACCGAAGAAGGCGTCCCAGCCGTGTTCCATCGGGTTGAACTTCGGCTCGTATCCCAGATGCCACTTGCCGAAGACTCCGCAGGTGTAACCTGACGCCTTTAACGCACGCGGAATGACGGTCCGATTGGCCGGCAACCCAAGGTCTCGTGCCTTTGCAAGGCGAATCGCGTCGTCGTAGCGTCCGACGTTTCCCGTGCCGAGGGCACACTCAAGTCCGCCGATTCGCTGCTGATATCGTCCGGTCAGAAATGCGGTGCGAGTCGGACTGCATTCCGGGCCGTTGGAGTAGTGCTGCGTAAACCGTACTCCATCCTGTGCGAGCCGATCAATGTTGGGTGTTTTGGCGACGGGATGTCCGTAACAGCCCAGGTCACCGTATCCCAGGTCGTCGGCAAGGATGAACACAATGTTGGGGCAGTCTGCTGCAGCGGCCGGACATAAGAGGGAACAGAGAGCGAGCAGGAGACAGCGAAATGTCTGGGTCATGTGCAGGTTTTTGCGGGTGAATGGTTGGTGAGTGCCTGAGCATTGGTTTCGATCAGACGCAGGGCCGGTTCCGACCGGCCCTGCAAAACGGCAGCTGCGAGTTGAGCGAACCTTCAGTTTCGTGGAAATAACGACTTCGGTGGAGGCTGATATCGGATGGACAAGTGTGGTGTTTCGACGTGCTGCTGGCCTGTTCCGACCGACCGCACGCCCGCTTCGACAAGTCCGGTTGTCAAAAGGGTTCGTTCAATCGGAGCGGGAGATTTTCCCGTCACGAATGTTTCTTCGGCCTTCGACATCAGCTGGGCTGAATACGCCACGTTTGGAACGGGCGGCAGATAGAACAGTGTCGACAGCGGTTCGCTCTGTCCCTTCAGTTTGGCCGCAAACGTAAAGTCCTTGACCAGTCCGTTCATCAGCAGCATAGTAGCCTTCGTGCCGTCGGTGTATTCGATGCGATAGGCCAGAGGATCCTTGACCCACTCTCTAATCTGCTGCTGTGTCGGGTGTCGATGACTGAAGGTGGCCGGTTGAGCCAGCGTCTGGCTGCGCGAAAGGCAGGCTTCGAACAGCGCCGGATTCCACCCTCCGGAACTCCAGACTCCCGCATCCATAGCCTTCCAGACGGCGTCTCCCTGAAGTCCCTGCACTGCGGATACGCCGGTTTCGCCGCCACGTCGTCGTTCGGCCATGCATTGAATGACTTCCAGAGCGTGAAAGTCGTAGCTGTCCATACCACCCATCGCCAGACACAGCATCTCTTCGACTTCGGCACCGTACGGCAAATCGACGGCTGGCATCCGCCACGTCACCGGCAATGAAGATCCCGCGGCAAACGCGAAGTCGAGTTCTTTCGAAACCTGGACCATCTCCTGTGCCCATTCCGGATTCCACGACAGGTGTTTGTCGTTGAACATCGGCACGGACCGACCGTCCGCACGAAACACGTCGGTTACCTGTTTGAAGAATTCGTAGCGGGGATACTTTTTCTGACCGTATTCGTTCTTCGGGTATTCTCCGTGTTCTCCGATAACCAGAACGGCGTCGACCGCCAGGTGCTTGCCGCCACAGCGCAGAGTTTCCGCGATGGTTGGATAAATCGGGAACTCGAATTCCCTTGACCGGCTGCGGCTGAGGTCGTTGTCGGGAAACTGATCGACATAGGCAGCTACGACATCAAAGGGTGGGCGGTGCCACTGTCCGTTGATTGGATAGCCGTGCAGGAATCGCTCGGCCATGTGCCACGCATGAGACGGTTTCCACCAGACGGTCGTGACAACCGCCAGTCGGCGGCGAGGACTGGTCTCGGACTGGGCCGTGTTGCCCGTTTTCCTGACCGCCAATCCGGCACCCAACGCAGCAATGAAGTCTCTTCGTGTGAACATGGTTTCAGCGTTCGCCTTTTTCCTGGCCCTGCGTTACGAAAACAATGCGGTGACCGGCCGTCCCGTCGAGCTTCGCACCGGACGTCCAGTGGGATGCAGAATTTCAGCTTCGGGAGCGAATCCAAAGCCGTGCAGTATCGTTGCCCCCAGATCTTCCGGGCGCACGGGCGCTTCTTTGACGTAGGCCGCCTGTTCGTCGCTGGCGCCGTATATTGCTCCGCCCCGTACGCCGCCCCCCGCCAATACTGACGAATAGCAGTGACACCAGTGGTCTCGACCTGAAAACTTGTTGATCTTTGGTGTGCGTCCGAATTCTCCGGTGACGACCACTAGAGTGTCGTCCAGCATCCCGCGATCCGTCAGGTCGTCCAGTAGTGCAGAGAACGCTCGGTCGAAAGAGGGGCAGCAGTATTCTCCGCGGATCATGTCGACTCCCCGGTTGTGCCCGCCGCAGACGTCTTTGTCTGAGCCATGGTTGTCCCACAGATTAAACTGGCAGCCATCTTTGCCGTAGTACGTCCAGAAGACGTTGATGTATCGAGTGCCGGCTTCCGCCAGTCGTCTTGCCAGTAGAAAACTTTGGCCGTATTCGTTGCGCCCGTAACGATCACGCAGCGATGCTGGTTCCTGCTCCAGATCAAACGCTCCGCGCACGTCTGCCGATGAGATCAGGTCGAACGCTTTGTCGTAATTCGAACGCACCTGTTCAGACGGCCCCACAGCAATGGAACCGGCGGCGTGCTGATCGATTGACTCCAGCAGTTGCCGGCGGTCCGAGAACCGTGACGAATCGACCGCTTGCGGAAGGTCAAGCGCGGCGATCCGGAATGTCTTGTCCGCCAGCGATTCTTTTTTTTCTTCGTTCAGCAGGAAGGGATCGAATGTGTTGCCCAGAAACCCGCCGGTCTGTCCTCGGTAATAACGATCACCCGTCGTGAACGGTCGCGGAACCGTGACCCACGCTGGCAGACGTCCGGTGTTGCCCAGCAGATTGCGAAGAATTCCTCCCATCCCTGGATGATCGGAAGGCAGCGGAGGATACGCCGGCCCAGGCACCAGCGAATCGGCCAGCAGTGTGTACTTGATACCGACATCGTGCGAATTCGAAGTGTGCATCATCGAACGAATGATGGCGAATTTGTCGGCCCGCTGAGCGGTCAGCGGCAGCAGGTCGCCGATCTGGAATCCGGGGACGTTGGTGGCGATCGGCTGGAAGGGACCGCGGATGACATCCGGTGCGTGCGGTTTCGGATCCCACATGTCCAGCTGCGACGGACCGCCGCACAGAAAAATGTAGATGCACCGTTTTGCTGTTGCTGAATGCGTTTGCTGTCCGGCAAACACATCGGTTTGCCTTCCCGGAAACAGACCGTCCAGTACACTCAACCCGCCGATCTTCAGCGCATTGCGTCGACTGACGCGAAATGGACCTCGCCGCGGTCGACCGGGTGATGGGAGTAGTGTGAGCATCGATGCGTTTCAACTTCGTGTGGCGGGGAGAGCGGCGGAACGCGCCGTTCACCACTCAGCGGAACAGACTTCAGGGCCTACGCATGAACAAATCCTGTTTGATACATTATACCGCCCGGTCGGCGATGGCGGAACGTACGAGCGTGACATTCCGCCATCGCTCGGTTTTTTATTCGCATTGTTATGGCCATCGGCTTCCGCTTGACTTAAGGCACAGAAACCCATGAAAGGACTTGCTGCTGCAGACTGGATCGCATTGGGTATCTATCTGACCGGCGTAACCGTGCTTGGCATTCGAGCCAGTCGACAGGTGAAGGTGATGTCGGACTTCGTCATGCCTCGACGATTCGGCAAGCTAATGATGCTGATGCACGGGTTTGGCACCAGCACACATTCCGACCAGGCGGTCAGTGTCGCATCGAAGTGTTATACAAGCGGACTGTCGGGCATTTGGTATCAGTGGATGTGGCTGTTTGCCACTCCATTCTTCTGGCTGATCGCGCCCATGATGAGACGTTTTCGAGCGCTCACAACGGCCGACGTTTTTGCTGCTCGTTACGGTCCATCGGTCGCCGTGTTGTTCTGTGTCTTCGGTCTGGCCAAGTTCGTTGTGACGATCGGCAACATGTTAAAGGGTTCAGGCGCGGTCATCGAAGCCTCTACCGGTGCCGCGATCTCCGCCGAAATGTCAATTGCGGTGATGACTGTTTTGTTTGTCGTGTATGGTCTGGCGGGCGGATTGCGCGCCGCGATCGTGACGGATTTTGTGCAGGGAATTCTGACCTTGCTGTTTTCGTTCCTGCTGCTGCCATTTGTGCTGCAGGCGGTCGGCGGTATTTCCGGCATGCGACAATCATTCGCGGAATTGTCGCCCGGCAGGGACATGTTGTCTCTTGTGACACCTGGCGAAATCGGTGTTTTTTACATCGCCATGATCGCTTTGAATTCACTGCTGAGCGTCACCGTGCAGCCGCACAACATGGGAACGTGTGGTGCCGGCAGGACGGAAATCGACGGAGCTGTTGGTTTCATGGGCGGCACGTTTCTGAAACGAATCTGCACCGTCGCCTGGTGTCTGACAGGGCTGGCGGCGTTCGCGCACTACAGTGGACGCGTCGATAACCCGGATCATGTTTATGGCCTGATGGCGTCTGAGTTTCTGCCGCAGTTGATGCCGGGGCTGTTGGGTCTGTTTCTGGCTGGTCTGCTGGCGACCGTGATGGGATCGTGTGACTCGTTCATGATTTCCGCGGCAGGCCTGGTCACCGAGAATCTCTACCGACCGGTCTGTCCCGGTCGCAGCGAAAACCATTATCTGTGGGTTGCTCGTGCTTCAGGTCTGGCGGTTGTCGTCGTGGCCATCGGATACACATTCTGGCTCAGTGGTGTCATTCAGGGGCTGGAGCTTCTCTGGAAACTGAACGCCGTGATGGCTCCGGCTTTCTGGCTGGGTGTATTCTGGCGTGGCGCCACAACCGCAGGAGCGTGGGCGGCCACGCTCCTGACCGCGTTGACGTGGTGGGTGTCCGGACTGGCGGCGACGGCAACAGGTATCGCCGCCCTGCCGTTCAGTGAATCACTGGGGATTGTCGCCGTGCAGAACGATGCTCTGGTGGTGACCGTGCCGTGGCAAATGGTGGCGTATCTGACGGCAGGGTTCGCGGGTGGAATTGTGGTCAGTCGCTGCACTCGCAAGAATGATCCGCAACAGCTGGACCGGTTCTACGAACTCATGAGAACGCCCGTTCAGGAAAATGAAGTTGTTGAACAGCCATGTACGTTGCCGCAGGGAATAACTGCGGCACCTCGACGCGTACTGTTTTCCAGCACGAATCTTGAGATTCCGGTACCAACCTGGCGAGCGATGTCAGGCTTCCTTGTGGGGTGGCTGCTGGTATTTGCGATTATCGGCGGAGTGTGGTGGCTGATTGTTGGTGGTTAAATTCTCAATGCGGGGTGGCCCGCCAGCCGATGCAACCTGCCGCTCAGAATGAATTGGACCGCTCCCGCTGGTCACTGAATCTGACTCAACAAGACATATTCTAATGAAGATGCCAACTCAATGACCAAACCCAACATTCTGATCATTCTGGCCGACGGAATGCAGGCTGACACGGTTGACGCTGGGCATCCGTGTATAACGCCGAACCTGGATACACTGGCGGATCGGGGCGTTCGTTTCTGCAACGCGCACACAACCTGCCCAACCTGTTCTCCCGCCCGCGCCAGTCTGATGACGGGGCTGCTGCCCCATAATCACGGTGTTCTGGAAGTCGAACATGGCCGCGACAAGGATCAATGTGTGTTGCGCACAGAACATCCGCACTTTGCTCAGCGACTGTCCGCCGCCGGGTATCGCACAGGCTACTTTGGCAAATGGCACGTTGAACGGACTCAGGACGTAGCGCAGTTTGGCTGGCAAGAGGGCGTCGTCAAAGGCGCAGAGCACGTCAAGGGAATCGGCAAGGGTGACCAGGGACCGCGTACCTTCGACCTGGATGAGTCGTTGAGCGGTTACGTGGAAGGACCAAGGGGATACAAACGGATTCTGCACTGGGGCGTGACGGATACGCCGCTCGATCAACGTTATCCCGGTTTGACCGCTGCAGATGCGGATCATTTTCTCACGGATTGTCTGGGCGAATCAGATCCGTGGTGCTGCTGCGTGAGCTTTTCCGAACCCAATGAGGTGCTGATCGTCGGCCGTGAAACGTGGGATCGATACGATCCTCAACGCATTCCACTTCCCGATAACTTCTTCGACGATCTTTCCGACCGTCCTAACATATACCAGCGTGAGCAACAGATCGGGCGCGATATTTCCGAAGAGCACTGGCGTGCTGCCCGAGCGTGCTACTTCGGACGCATCACAGAGCTTGACCGTGTTGTGCAGCGACTGACGGCCAGGATCGACGACGCGGGACAACTGGAAAACACGATCGTCATTTTCATGGCCGACCACGGACGGTATGTCGGTGCGCATGGCTTCGACGCTCACAACTTTGGCGCCTTCGAAGAGATCTACCGCATCCCCCTGATCGTTGCCGGTCCTGGCGTTGCTGTGGGAGCGACGTGCGATGCTCAGGTAAGCATCGCTGACATGGGCGCCACATTTTGTGAGCTGGGTTCGGCGGAACCAATCGATGTGCCGGATTCGCGATCCTTCCGATCACTGCTCGCTCAGCCCCAGGCTGTGTCGCCGCCCTTCGAAACGGGATATGCGGAATACCATGGCACTCGATTTCCGCTCATGCAGCGAATTCTGTGGCAGGGGCCGTGGAAGTTTATCTTCAATGGATTCGACTTTGACGAGCTGTACAACCTGCAGGACGACCCCCACGAAATGCACAACCGTGCGAACGATCCGGGTCAGCAGGCTCGCATCGAATCCATGATGGCAGAAATATGGCGACGCGTTCGCGACACGGGCGACCGGGCAATCCACGAATCTCACTACTTTTCCATGCGTTTGGCCTGCGTTGGTCCGGAGTCCGCGTCAACCTCCTGATGAGGGGACGTGGACCGGAACCCCGCCGCGCAGGAAACCGATTCGGGTTGCCTGGACTTCCTGGCACAAGCATCGTCGTGTTTATCGATCGTGGGAAAACGCTCTCAGCTGACAATTCGGTAAGGCCAGCGGCAACCGGTATGGCCGACTGACGCTGAACTACCAGAAATTGGCAGACGACGTGCCTGACGGCAAACAGGAAAGTCGCTCTGGCTTGCCGTTCGTCCCTGCGTGACAGACGGATCTTTCGAGGAAATGCCCCGAAATGAAAATGTGCCGCTTCGGGGCGTGATTTTGTGCTGCAAAAACGCTAGTTTTTGTGCGCAATCGTTGTCTGTCTCGGCTGTTGTGGGTGCTGATGCCCCAGGATTGATTCTTGTTGGGTGTGCTGACCGTCCCCCCACACCCATGCGTTTTTCCCGGAGAGTGAACGTCCATGATTCTTGCCGCTGTTTTTGACGCCTCACGCATGGTTAAGGGCGAAGGCATTGCAATCGCCGGGACTGGGCTGCTGATTGTATTTGCGGCCCTGGTTCTGATTACGCTTTTCATCGCTGCGTTACCACGCATCCTGGAAGCCGTCGCCAAAGTACTGCCCGAGGTCCCGGACCGGCACGCTGCCGCTGATGCGTCCGAGAGTTTGTTGCCGGACGATGCGGTACTTGCCGCCATCGGATTTGTGCTGCACCACGAGTTGCAGAAACAGGTTGAGTCAGCCGGAAACAAGAACTGACGGCGTATCGGAATTCCCCGGTTTTGAGCGATCCGGCTTCTCCGGAAAACAAAAAAGAACTGCAATGAGTATTCTGTTCGAATTTCTGAGCACCACCGGATTCGCGTCTATGACGTGGGGAAATCTGATCATGATCCTGATCGGGATCGTCTTCATTTTCCTGGCCATCACGAAGGACTATGAACCGCTGTTGCTTGTCCCGATCGGGATGGGAGCCATCGTCGGCAACATACCGCTGATTGAAGGCATGTCACTAAGTGTTTATCAGCAGCATCAGTGGAGCCTTGACGCGGTGACGGGAGAAATCGTCTACACGCCCGGCAGCGTACTCAGCTATCTGTATTTCGGCGTCAGCTGGGGCATCTACCCGCCTCTCATCTTCCTTGGCATTGGTGCCATGACGGATTTTTCGACCATGCTCTCGAACCCCAAACTTGTACTGCTGGGGGCAGCGGCACAGGTCGGCGTGTTCCTGACGTTTCTGGGAGCGCTGGCGCTGGACTTCAGTCTGAAGGAAGCCGGTGCCATCGGAATTATTGGCGGTGCCGACGGTCCGACGTCTATCTTTCTGTCCTCCAGACTTGCTCCCGACCTGCTGGGCCCGATTGCCATTGCCGCGTATTCGTACATGGCGCTGGTACCTGTGATTCAGCCACCCATCATGAAATTGCTCACGTCCCGTGACGAGCGCCTGATTCGCATGAAGCCACCTCGAAAAGTTTCGACTCGTGAAAAAATGATATTCCCGCTCGCTGCCTTTCTGATCTGCACCATGATTGCACCGGGAGCGATCGTGCTGCTGGGCATGATGTTTTTCGGGAACCTGCTGAAGGAAAGTCTGGTCACAGAGCGACTGGCTGCCACGGCTCGAACCGCCATGATCGATATCGTCACGGTGCTGCTGGGATTTTGTGTTGGAGCCAGTACTCAGGCCAGCACTTTTCTGACGAATGAATCGCTGCTGATCTTCGGGCTGGGAGCATTGTCATTTGCCGTCGCCACGGCCGGTGGTGTGTTATTTGCCAAATTCATGAATCTGTTTCTTGAAGAAAAAATCAATCCGTTGGTCGGTGCTGCCGGCGTCTCTGCCGTCCCGGATTCTGCTCGAGTCGTGCAGATGGTCGGGCAGCAGGAAGATCCTCACAACTTTTTGCTGATGCACGCTATGGCACCGAACGTAGCTGGCGTGATTGGCTCTGCGGTGGCCGCCGGTGTGCTGTGGGCCGTGCTTTCATAGACCATGAAATATCGCAGCACTGGATGACGTCCTGTCCTCCATCATTCACTAAGTGACCACTATCCAGACATCGACCAGACACGAAAGAACTCGACGTGACTAAGAAGGTCAAATTCATGTGTACGGCATTCCGTGACGGATTTCAATCCGTTTACGGTGCCCGTGTGTTCACCCAGGATTTCCTGCCCGCCGTGGAAGCCACACGTGATGCCGGTATTTCGTGGTTTGAGGCCGGTGGCGGCGCCAGATTTCAATCACTGTACTTCTATTGCAACGAAGACGCGTTCGCGATGATGGACGCCTTTCGCGAAACGGCCGGCCCGGATGCCGACCTGCAGACGCTGGCTCGCGGTGTCAACGTAGTTGGGCTGGATTCGCAGTCCAGCGACATCGTCAGGCTGCATGCCGATCTATTCAAAAAACACGGCATCAGCACGATCCGAAATTTTGATGCGCTCAACGACGTCAACAACCTGATCTACAGCGGGCAGTGCATTGTCGATGCTGGCCTCAAGCATCAGGTCTGCGTGACGCTGATG
This sequence comes from Fuerstiella sp., assembly GCA_014238335.1. Classification (GTDB taxonomy): domain Bacteria; phylum Planctomycetota; class Planctomycetia; order Planctomycetales; family Planctomycetaceae; genus Fuerstiella. The sequence continues at coordinate 6,505 of JABABI010000118.1, read as the reverse complement.
GAACTGCCTCCCGGCTGCGCGGGTGCACACGACGCAGATTTTTATGTATCGAAGCTGCAACAGATTCTTGATGCCGGCATTCCGTTCGATGCGGTCTGTTTCAAAGACGCCTCCGGTACGGCCGTCCCCTCGAAGGTGTACGACACCATTTCACGCGCCCGAAAGATGCTGCCCTCGGACGCGTTCATTCACTTCCACACTCACGAAACCGCTGGCATCAGCGTACTGGCCAATAAGGCAGCTCTGGATGCGGGAGCGGATGCGATCGATCTGTCCATGGCACCGTGTTCCGGAGGTACCTGCCAGCCGGATATTCTGGCCATGTGGCATGCCCTGCGAGGCAGCGAATATGATCTGGGCGTCGACATCGAAAAGGTCCGGGAGGCTGAGGAGGTATTTAAGGAATGCATGCAGGACTACTTCCTGCCGCCTGAAGCTACAGCCGTTGAACCGCTGATTCCCTGGAGCCCGATGCCTGGCGGTGCCCTGACCGCCAATACTCAGATGCTGCGTGACAACAACATTCTGGACAAGTACCCGGAGATCATCAAAGCGATGAGCGATGTGGTCCGCAAAGGCGGTTATGGAACCTCCGTCACTCCGGTGTCACAATTCTACTTCCAGCAGGCCTTTAACAACGTGATGTTCGGCCCGTGGAAAAAGATTGCTGAACCCTACGGCCAGATGGTGCTTGGGTATTTCGGCAAAACGCCGGTCGCCCCCGATCCGGAAATCGTGGAACTGGCCAGTAAGCAGCTGGGCCGGAAACCAACCACCCGGTCGCCGCTGGAAATGAACGACGAGGATCCGAGCAAGGGTATCGAGCCGGCCAGGAAGGCTCTGGCCAACGAAGGTCTGGAAATCACCGACGAAAACATCTTCATTGCTGCGGCGTGCAAAGAGAAAGGTATTCGTTTTCTCAAAGGCGAAGCGGAAGTCGGTGTTCGAAAGATCGACAAAGCTGCCCAGGTGGCGGCCGCTGCTCCTGCGCCATCGGGCACACGCAAGCCCGCCGAATATAACGTGACCGTGGACGGCAAAGACTACTTCATGGCCTTTGAAGGCAACATGGCAACGGTCAACGGCAAAGCGTTCCGCGTTGATATCAAGAACGTCGAAACGGACATCTCCAGCCCGGAAGAAGGCGCGTCAGCCACTCAGGTGACCGCCGTTAAGTCTCAGATGCCCGGCGCCGTGTTTAAGGTGCTGGTCAGTGCCGGTGACCGCGTCGCGGAAGGTCAGGCGGTGCTGATTCTGGAAGCAATGAAAATGGAGATGGAAATTGCAGCACCTGTTGCCGGAACCATAGCGGTCGTCAATGTTGCCGTGGGCGAACAGGTGGCAACGGGTCAGGTTCTGGCGTCGATCAATGCTTAGCTCAATGCGTGCCGCACGGACGTGTAGCGTGTCCGGCCAGAATTTCGCAATTGTGCGGTGGCGGAAGTCGCCACACTTCGGTGAGACGCGATCCAGGGAGGCTGTCCCGACAGCTGAATAACCCGAGACGTAGTGCCCGTTGCCAGCGGGTTTTTCCGTGTTCGTCACCACGCACGCTGCGCGCACCACCACCGACAGAAAATTACGAACGCGACCCATCGTTACGCGGGTTGGCGCCGTGCCGCTTAAAGACAGATGTGTCGGGATAGCCGCGCAGGAATGTGAAGTCAGAACCCTCGCAGTGAGCGGATGTCTGCGAACGTTCGCAGATCGTAGTCGATGCCGGCGTAATCCAGACACGAACACAGGGCCCGCACGGCCACGCCCATGCCGTCCGGGCCGCTGAATCCCCCGAACTGGCCTCCGCCTTTCAGGTGTGGTTCGGTTTCCAGGTAGAAGCCCGGTACGCCCAGCTTTTCCAGGCGCTGCTCGATCGCAGGAATTTGTTCACGCAGATCGCGGAAGACCAGTTCGTGGCCGGCGTCGCCTTCGTTGGCCGGCACGAAATTTTTCAGTCGTTCTTCATCGACGGCACCCGTCCAGGTGAGTCTCGGATCGATGCGGTAATCCTTCACATGCATCCAGCCCAGATAAGGCACGGTCGCTTTGTATTCTTCATACACCTGAACAGGATTCTTGTTCTGAGCCGCTACGTTGCCACCATCAAAGATCAATACCATGTTTGGGTGGTCAACCCGTTTGGCCAGTTCTGCCAGCAGCGGACCGGTTTCGCCGACAAGGTTCGGTTCGATCTCCAGACCGTACACCAGACCTTCCTTCGCACACGCTTCGGTAATCTGACGAATTTGATCCGCTGCCTGGTCGAGATGATCTTCCGGCTGAGTGCCTCGCGGGTGGTAGAAGGAAAAGCCGCGGATGAGTTTTGTTTCCAGAGCCTGGGCCGCTGCAATCGTGGCCGCAACTTCGCCGGTCAGGTATTCGGTGATCGGCACATATTTGTTGTGAGAACCATCGTCGACGTCCAATAGCTTCACTTTTCCAACACGGGCACCGATACTGGTCACGTGGACGCCATATTCTGCGTGGTATTCCTTCAGTCGCTTTAGTTTTTCCGGAGCAAGGTCGACCACATGTTCGACAGTTCCGTCGCCCAACACGTCGATAAATCGAGGGCTGTAGTTGCGAATTCCGATCGCGGCAAGGGCCGTCATTTGTTCCAGGGCTGTGCGGTAATTGGCTGCTTCGTCGGCAAA
>JABABI010000118.1:0-3844 GCA_014238335.1 Fuerstiella sp. | reverse complement strand
ATTGGTAAGTAGTATAACCTCCTACACCAGTGTTAATAACTTCAAAATTATTATAATCATTTAGAATACTAGAAGTATCCGATGATAAATAATTACTTAAAAAATGTGGCCATGTTTGGTTATTCTCCGGCTGGTTCCCGACGTCTCGTCGGGAAACGTATTGCAGGTAAATGAAGTCGGCGACCAACGAAAGTCGCTGTCATGTTCAGAGTGTTGATTCGAATTCGGCTGCGAGTCGTGCCCCCATGACGTTGATCACTGAACGGGCGTATTGTTCAGACGTCGATTGATGAACACAACCCAACGGTCACCAAAGTCCTTCCACATGGAAATCATCCCGGTTCTTGACATTCTGAATGGAGTCGTCGTGCGGGGTGTGGCCGGGCAGCGAGACCGCTACCGCCGCGTTCAAAGTCAATTGACCTCGTCCTGTGATCCGTCCGTGATCATGCGGGCTTTGGAGGGCGAGTTCGACCTGCATCGATTCTACATTGCCGATCTCGATGCCATTCAGTGTCAGCAGTTGAATAGATGCACTGTTGCCGAGCTTGCTCGCGGCGAGACATCGTTGATGGTGGACCGCGGCGTCAGGTCGGCCGCGGATGTTGAGGAACTGCTGGAATTGGGGGTTAGCCACGTTGTTCTGGCCCTCGAGACACTCGATAGCCTTGACACCGCAACAGCCCTGGTGTCCACGTTCGGCGCGGATCAGTTGGTGTTAAGTCTCGACCTGAAGAACGGACGCCCGCTGACTGTGAACCCCGAATGGAAAACCGTCGAACCATTCGATATCGCGCATCAACTGGTCGACGCAGGTTTACGTCATTTGATTGTACTGGATCTTGCCGCCGTTGGCGTGGATGACGGGACTCCGACGACTGATCTTTGCCGACGGTTAAGGTCGCTGCTGCCAGATGGTACGATCATCACTGGTGGAGGTGTCAGCAACTGTGGGGATCTACACGGAATTGAAGCCGCCAGTGTCGATGGTGCATTGGTAGCGTCAGCTCTGCACGACGGACGTCTGTCGGCAGAGGACGTCCGTACGTTCTATTCATAGCAAGCCATCGGTCACATGGAATTACGAGCATTCGCGGAACAGGTGCTGCTGTCCGATTCTCTGTCGGAAAAGATTCAGCGACCGGGGACCGCGCTGACGGACCATTCGCCGGGAGCCGCCTTGCGCGTGGAACGACCGACACGTCCGGAGAATCTTCAGTTTGCTCCCAGGCGAACGGCACCGACGATGCCCAAGCCTCAGGCCTTCATCGACTCGCAGAAACGAGCGGTCGCCCATCACATCATGGCCAATCACGAACTTCAGGCACTGGAAGTCATGGCGATGGTACTGCTGGCCTTTCCCGAGGCCCCGGCTGAGTTCCGCATGGGAATGGCCGAAATTATGTTCGACGAACAGCGGCATACCCGGCTGCACGCTCAAAGGTCTGAAGAACTGAGAGTCGAATTCGGTGATCTGCCCGTCAATTCGTACATCTGGAACAAGGCCACAGAATATGCCAGCGAACTGGAATATATCGCCGGACTTCCGCTGGTCTTCGAAGGAGCCAACCTGGATCATACTGTTGAATTTGAACAGTGTTTTCTGAACCATGGAGACGTTCGTGGAGCGGCCATCATGCGGGCAATTCACAAAGACGAAATCCTTCATGTGCAGTTCGGCGTGACTTGGCTCCGCCGGTTGAAGGATCCTTCACTGTCCGACTTCCAAGCCTGGCAGCAGGCCCTGCACTGGCCGATTCGCCCCGCCAACGCAAGAGGCGAGGTTTTTCAGCCGGAAGCACGACTGGCGGCGGGAATGGACGCCAGCTTCATTGACCAGCTTAGAACATACGTGGATCCGGCAGTGCCGCACAATTAAAAGCCGGGCATGGGTATCACAGCTCAATTGAGGTTTTTGCTGTGATCCGGCCGAGGCGGAAGTTGTGACCGCCCATGGTCCCCATTGGCCCGTGCCCGCCGATTTTTAGTCCCTCGACGTTCCTACGGGAGACGCACAGGCTGGAATTTACTGTGTTTTTGCGGCGACGGCGGCTCGGACGGACGAACGTGTCCAATTCTCGGGAAGACGAACGAGTGAATTGTGTCAAGTAAGAAAAAGCGATAAACTACTGGGTTTCAGAAAATCGGGCTGAGTATAAAAGCCCGGCTTGCATTCCATTATTTTCTAATGGAAGTGCCGGTTTAGAACCGTCCGTTGTTCCCGTGTTGGAAGGAATTGGCATCAGTGTCAGTTGCAAACGTAGTGAACGTATCAGAACTGCTGAATCTTAACAGTCCCGTTACTCTTGATCATATCGAGGCGCTGCGAACCGCGCTAACTGGTCATCAGGCCGGCGATGTCAGACAGGCAGTCACTGAGCTGAATCAGACAATTCAGGTCGGAAATGCGTCCGAATCATTGCTTGCCCGCGCCGGAGTCGCAGGCTACCTGCTGTCTCAGAACGAAGAGGCAAATGCAGCGCTCAGCCAGGTACAAAAGGACGGCGTGGCAATCTTCTTTCACGCTCAGGTGCTGACGTCCCTGGGCGACCACTACGCAGCAGCTCAGCGATTCGAAGACGCCGGCAAAAACGGCTACGACCAGATCGACGCGACACTTCGCCAGGCCGGGGCCATGCGTGCCGGTGGCGACGTTGATGCTGCCGAGCAGATGCTCCGCAGTGTGGCCGCTTCTGCAGCCAGTCGCGCCGAGTACTCGTTCCAGATGGGATGCATCTGGGCCGATCGCGGAGATGCACTGACGGCCGTCGAATACTTTGAACGTGCTGTCGACATGGACCCGCATCACTCCCGAGCTCTGTTCTGGCTGGCAGCAGAGAATTCACTTCGCGGCAACGACGAGGAATCGATTCGCTACTACGAACGCAGCCTGTCAAAGCCACCGTATTATATCGGTGCGCTGCTGAATCTGGGATTGCTGTACGAAGACCGCGAAAGCTACCAGGCGGCCGCATTCTGCTTCAAGCGGATTCTGGACTACGATCCGAATCACGAACAGGCTTTGCTGTATCTGAAGGATATTGAAGCCACTCAGGACATGTACTACGACGAAGATCAGGCTCGTCAGGAAGCACGAATGAAGCAGTTGCTGGGCCGCCCAGTAACGGACTTCGAACTGTCAGTCCGCAGCCGCAACTGTCTGGCGGCAATGGATATCAACACGCTGGGCGACCTGACCGAAATCAGCGAGCAGGAACTACTGGCCGGCAAGAACTTCGGCGAAACCAGTCTGCTGGAAATCCGGGAACTGCTGGCAGCTCACGGGTTGCGCATCGGCCTGAACCTGCACAAGGTTCACTCTCGAGACGCCTTCGTCGACACCAGTATGTCACCGGAAGAGCAGGCCACCATGAACCGTCCCATCGGTGATCTGAGTCTGTCGGTGCGTTCACGCAAGTGTATGAACCGTCTGGCGATTCAGACGATCGGACAGATTCTTGCCCGGACACCGGACGAACTGCTGGCCAGCCGGAACTTCGGCGTTACATCGTTGAACGAAATTCGTCTGAAGCTCGGCGAAATCGGTCTGAAACTGCGGAACGACTGACAGATGGTGTCTGTCGTCATTCGTTCGGTCGGCCAGCCACCGGTGGCCGGGTCTGGTGCATGTTGCCATAACATTCAGGCAACGGCAGACAGAGATGCTGTTGCTGGAACTTCGTTCCAGACCTAAGATTATTCAACCGAACACGTAACCCGATAGTGTAATAGGTAACACAACAGATTTTGATTCTGTTATTCCAGGTTCAAGTCCTGGTCGGGTTGTTTACAACACTACTGAACCCTTGGGAATAGCCATTTCCCAAGGGTTTTTGACGTTTGG
>JABABI010000117.1 GCA_014238335.1 Fuerstiella sp. | reverse complement strand
GCCCTTGTGGGAATGCCGGCAGCTGTGGCCGGGATCGCGTTCGCCCGGTTTGTCGATGGACGAGTCACCATTGAATCGCTTGTCGAACAGGAACAGGCTGCCGAGTCCAGCCATACGGATTCGGGAGATGCTGCCTCGGACGCTGCCGCCACGCCAGTTTATGAAGAATCTCAGATGCCGCTTTGGGAAGCACTGCTGCCGGTGATACTGCCGGTCGCTTTGATTTCGGGCGATACTGTGGTTGGCACGTTGTTGTCAACAACAACAACGGCCAACATCTTCGACGATATCAAGCCGTTCACAGAGGTTCTGGGCAACCCATCGCTTGCTTTGCTGATGTCGATGGCCGTGGCCTTGGTCACTTGGGTGCGATTGAAGAAACCTGAAGGCAAGGACTTCTCCGTCGCCGTCGAAACGGCATTGTTGAGCGGTGGGCTCGTGATTCTGATCACTGCCGCTGGCGGTGCGTTTGGGGCAATGCTGAAGGTGACCGGTATTGCAGCTGATATTCAGGCTGCGTTTGAAGGCAGTGGGGCTGTTGGCCTTGTTTCCATTTTCCTGGCGTTCGGCATGGCCTCTCTGCTAAAGGTTGCTCAGGGATCCAGCACGACTGCCATGATCACCGTGTCCGCGATGATGGCCGCCATGAATCTCACGCCGGACGAGCTTGGTTTTAACATGGTCTACATCGCGACAGCCATCGGGGCGGGTTCCCTGATCGGTTCGTGGATGAATGACAGTGGTTTCTGGATTGTTGCAAAAATGAGCGGCCTGAGTGAGACTGAAGCTTTGAAAACATGGACTCCGCTGCTGTTGGTGCTTGGCGGCGTCAGTCTTCTGATGACGATTCTGCTGTCCAATGTCCTGCCCCTCGTAGACGTTACTTGATGCCATGATTTCACAGCGGAATTCCATCTCTCCATGAATCAAACCTTCCCCCGACACTGATTTCCGCAACAATTCATCCAACAATGGTGTTGCCCAAAGGCACCCCGTTTTCAGATACCGCGAGCTCCACGAATGTCCGTTCCTGATGCAGATGCAGCCGATTCTCGGAGACAATGCTATCGCGATCTGCTGGGGTATCTGAACTTTTCAGACGGTACTCCCGGAGCCCGGTTTCGTGTCTGCATGAACCAGCTGTTTCAGTTCTGCGATTTTGACTGCCGGTTGTCCGGAATCCGAAATCACCTGCTGGATGAGCTGCAAAATCTGGCGGAATCCGGAGAATCTGCGTTTCAGCAGACGGACCAGGCCAGACGGGTCATCGAAACGACCTTCGATGTTTTGTTTCCCGCTTACAAACAACATCACGCGGACCTGCTGTTTCATCTGGAACCGGTGGACATTTGCCAACCGCTGTTTGTGGCCCGTGTGTTTGAAGCGACTCTTAGTACCGGAACGAATTCAGGCTGGGACGACGTTGCCGCACTGACGACGGACGCGCTGAAGCAACTTAACACCTACGTCGGGTATCGCCCCGTTGCAATTCTGGAAAATGACCGGCGGATGCAGGTCTTTGACCACGAGCGTTTTTGTCCCACACCGCTGTACTGGCAGGACGTTGGAACGGCGACCGGTTCGTATCAGCGGCTTATCGAGGCGACTCTGGAGTTTCTCGGGAAACTGCCGGAGGACATGACAGCACCAGCACATTTCAGTCTGGCACATCTGAGTGAGCTGAGTCTGGACATTCGAGCTCACGACCACCTGCACCCTGTGAACAAACGCACGAACTACATGTTTGGTGAATGGGACCCGGAAGTCATCGACACCAAGGGGTTCTATCGACGATTCGTCATTCGCCGCATTATCCTTGATTCGCTGCAGCGATGGATGGACGCGTCATCAGAGATTCCCGAAGAAGAACGACTCTTTGACGCATCCGCTGTGCTTGCCGGAACGATTCTGATGGCCTCGGCAATCAGTGGTTCCGGGCCCGACACGTACGATTCGTCCGTGTCGCTGACATCGCTGTTGCCTATGGTCGCTCGGCAACGCGATCATTTCTACCAGTCACTGCTGGAAACGAGTTCCGGCATCCGTCGGCAGCGTCTGATCGCCAGTGCAGAGGAATCAAGGCAACCGTTCGGACATGTTCGTCATCAGTTGAACATGTATCTGTCGCAGTATGGTGCGAATCAGGTCCAGCATCGACACCTTGCAGCATTTTACGCGTCGCTGGGGTTTGAAGAGGCGGCTTGTGAAGAAGCCGCCGTCATTCCATGTGTGTCTGCCAGATTCGAATCCGAACTGCAATCGCGGCTGATGTTGATCCATCGGGCGGTTAGAGGCGGCGAACTTGCAGCGGCTCATGAATTACTGACCGAATGTATCGACCTGCTGCACCGCGGTATTCAGTGTGGCGCTATCGTTGACCCGTGGAACGTACTGGGATTTCAGGGAATGTTCCCGCTGTTCATCGCCCGTGAGGATGCAATTCCCGACAATCGTGTGGAAGTGTTGATCGAAGTGGTGGAGCAGCTGTTCGATGCGTCGTCGGCGATCATGGCAGAGGCCGCCGCCGCAGGCCAAAGTGATGTTCATCTGGCCGTCGAAAAAGAATTCAGAACACTGGCTGAAGAATGGGACACCTACGCTACGACGACAGTATCAGACCTTCCGGAAGTGCGTGGCGACGAGTCACTGACTGCTGCTCAGCATGTTGCACGAGCACTGGCGGAGTGGAGAACGGCCGGTGAGTCCGCCGGCGACATATCGTTCTGGCGCGAACATGTGAGCAATTTCGAATCACCGCGCAGCTTTGCCCAGGTGGTTCACGTGTTGATCGAACGCAATGACCAAGTGGCAGCTTTGGGACTGTTGATGCAGTGGCTCAGTGAAGCCGACAAAATGGGGTTGGAATCGGGTAAGCACTCGATGCACAGCCTGTTGCACAGTCTGCTTCGTGCCATCAACACCAATCCTGATCGAAGTCAGCAGTGCCAGATGCTGCGCCGACTGTTCGCCTTTCTTGAAGCAAACGCCGATACCTTCTGGGTTGTTCCGTTGCTTAAAGAATTCGTTGACCGTCACCGTAACCCCTCAGGCGACGGAGCAGAAACTGATCCATCTGAGACCGGTCTGGATCTGGACCATCTGTTTGACGAGGAAGACGAACAATCTGATCTGTTTCAGGCGGCGTACGACAACGTCGTCTTTCGCGACAGTGCGGATGACGGAGTTGAGGGAGACACTGTTGACGAAGGCTATGGCCCGGGGACAACAGAGTTTGAGATTATCTACCGGGAGATTGAACCACGACTGAAGTTCCTGCATACGCTGGGTTCCTTATGGGGCAGCACCGCTGTTGCTCTGTCACAGCAGGTTTCTTCCGGGCCGCCGGACGCAGAGCAGCAGGAACATATCCGAGGCTGGCTGGTGTCGATCCGCCATTTTCTGAAGGAACTCGGCAATCTTGTCGGCGAGGTTCGGGATCACGACATCCAGACGTATTCGGCAGATCTGGATGCCAACATCGAGTATGACATTCAGCTGCAGTCCCGTTTTCTGCTGATGCAGAATGCCGTTTCAACGACTGTCGAATTCCTGATGGCGGAACGCATGCTGTGCTGTGTTCTGCTGGACGGCGAAAATCTGCCTGGTCGGGGGCGAGCGTTCGACAAGGAATTGGTGGTTATGCTCCGCGCGGTGCTTAGTCATGACTCCGCCACCGTACACCAGAACTTCGGACGCTTCATCAAGGCACTGGAAAGCCGGCCTTTGCTGTACGTTCCGTTTGAGCACGGTGGGCAGCCGACCGGCATACTGAAAGCACGAACATTACAGGCCGTGATTCGTCTGCTGCTCAGCCAGCTGCCAAGACTTGGACTTCTGGAAGAAACATTCCGTCTGCTGCAGACGGCCTTCCGTATGGAACGCAGTTCCAGGCCCCTGGGGCAGGCGGTAACGGAATTCGACAGACTCTTTCGTATCGGCCTTGCTCGATCTGTCGAAGCCATCCTGCATGCCGCCAGTCGCTGGAAAACCGAGACGTCACGCCAGCGGCGCAATGTTTATCGGCGTATTCAGCGGTTGCTGGATGCGTACAGGGAACTGTGGTCCACGCACAGCAGTTCCATGAGACTGTCCGTGGTGGAGGAGTTGCATGACGAAGACCGAGCCACAGAGATACGCGAGTTCATCGAAACCTACGGTGATGATCTGTTTCACACACGAATGCTGACACTCGGAAATGCCAGAGCGATTGTACATCACGGTGCGGAATCACTGCTGGACGAATTGGAGCAGAATCTGGGTATTGTCCAGGCCGTGAAAATTATTGACGACATCAATGCAGAACTGATCGATCGCGATGAGGCGACCGATATGATGGAGTTTGTCTACGAATCCGTCGTCGACAACTTCGACCGATTTCTGGAATACAACACCACGACGACTCACTCGGACTACGGAAATCGTCTGTACTGCCTGCTGGACTTTTTACGACTGGAGTCACTGTACGAACGTTTCAACTGGAATAATGTCCCGTATCAGATTGCTCACGAAGCGATCGTGCGGTTCGGGGCCACTGATTTGGGAGCGGATGTAGAAGAGGAACTTGCGGGGAAAACCTGTGAGGTGGCGGAGTCGCTGGTCGAAGAACTCGATGTGCTCGAAGCTGAATACGGCGTGCAACTGCCCACGCTCCACGACCACATTAAGGAACGCATTGTTGCGACGCTTTCTGTTAATCGTATGACAGCCCGAGTCGGTCGCTGCAGTCCTGGTCTTAACGATGCGTCTGACGAAGATGCGGCTGAGAATTTCAAGATTCTGCGTCAGGAAATCGGCGACTTCATGGAATCGCGTCTGGGTTCCGGTATCGAGCCTCCTGACTGGATGCAGGAGCTGGCCCGTGAATTCGATCGCGCTCATGAAGAACAAACCAGCACAATTGCTGAATCACTGACCAATGCTGAATTTCAGCGAGTGACCCAAAAGGAAATCGATCGACAACTGTCACGTCTTGTCGGCGACGGTGATTAGAGTCTTTTGGAAAAATAACTATTCGTTCTGCACACAATTGCGTTGCGACCTGCGGAAACACGATACCCGTTTCCGGGCAGTAGCTCGAATCCGGGTTGAGGGCTCTGCCCTCATCAGGATGATGGGTTTGCTCGTGATACCAGAAAGGTGTTCTGATGTCTGAAGACGGCTCATCAGCCAGTCCTAACAAAAGCGATCCCAAGAAGGACGCCGCTCGAGGTCTTTGGGATCGATTGAGAAAAAGTCGACCCGGACCGGACAACAAGGAACTGATCTATCTGGCTCGTTTCGTGCCTCTGTTGTCGACCGTCGCGGCCAAGACGCTGTTGACACGCAAGCTCAATATCGAGGAATTGAAAGAGCTGATTCAGCACGTGCCCAAAGCGCAGGAAGCAGCTACGCAGCTGGCACTGAAGAACGCCGCAGACAGTATCAGCGAGGACGACCTGCGTTTTATCCTTTCTCAAACGAAATCGGTGGATGTTGCGAAAATCCTGCTGAAGCAGTATCCCAACGACGCCAACCTGTCGCTCGTGGAACGTAGCGTCGATACCCTGAACGATTCGGTGGAGAAAATTCGGCAGCTGGAACCGACAAAAACTGTTCTCAGAGAAATCGACCGCAAGCTGTAACGAGCGACTGCCGTAGTACGAACCACCGAAACGGTGATGAGTCCATAGAGTTGCCGAGACAGCGCACGAAAAGACGGCCAGTGAAAACACTGGTCGTCTTAAGAGGCGCGGGCGGGATTCGAACCCGCGGTACACGGATTTGCAATCCGTTGCCTTAGCCACTTGGCTACCGCGCCTTGCGTGGGCACTTCAATTTGAACCCCTGAAAACAGATAAGTGTGGCAAAGATTGCCGATCAGGTGGCGCGAATCGATTATAGGTCAGATATCGGCAGTTCATCTACTCTGCTGCAGTCAAAAACAAGGGAATCCGAGGGCGAATACCTTCGGGCCGCCGTGTCAGCAGACTGCCCTGTTACTTAATGGCGGCCGTGCGCATTCCTCCTCTGAGGCCGCGTATTAAGTGATTCTGTATGGTCTGACGGCGGGATACGGCCTGTGTTCACGGACACCTGCAGTTTTTTGAGGTTCAACCCAACTTTGGTAGATCACCTGAATTGCTGTGTATAGCATAGTGGAATCAATCAACAAGAATTCTGCGGAGTCCAAAGTGGTATCTGAAACAGAGGAACATCTGATCACCGTCGCACGCCAAGCCGTGAGTCAGTGCAATTGGGTCGTCGGTGAATGTGCGTCGCAGTGGACAAAAAAGTATGCACGCGGGCGCACCGATGGTGACTTCGGGCAAATGGTCGGACTTAGTGGCGACCAGATTTACCAGCGCCGCCGTGTCTGGGAAGCGTTCGGCAAGTCGTACGAAAAATGTACTAAGCTTAAGTGGTCATTCTTTTACGTCGCTCTGAACTGGGAAGACGCCACAAAGTGTCTGAACTGGGCTGACGAAAACGAAGCTACGGTCGCGGAAATGCGAGCCTGGCGACGTTCACAGAATGGCGAAGATCTTTTCGCAGAACCTGAGGAAGCGTATTCGGAATGGGCCGCTCCTCTGGTGATGGACACCAGCGGAATGCCGTTGAGTACTGTTCAGGATCCAGCGGAATTTGTACCAGCCGGCGAAGGCGAACGCGCCGGTATGGCGTACGCAGGCAGCGACGCGGAAACGATGGCCGCTGCGGCTCGTGAATCCGGCGAATACACTCCGTTTCGCAGCGGAGCCAGTGCGCCGGCTCCGGGCGAGCAGGCGGCTGAAGTCGCATTGCTGGAACGCCCCGACCCGACTCCGGACCAGGTCTGGAAGCGGACAGTGTCCATGCTGGAACGTATGAATAAGAGCCTGACGCCGAAGGTCATGAAAGAACTCGAGAAGCAGCCGGAGAAAATCAAAAAGCGAATTGTGGCGGCCTTTGGTGAAATTCAGGATAAACTTGCTGACCTCGTGTGATGAGACCGTGGCTTTTGACGTTGTGGACCGGCATCCGGCACCAGAACGTCGTTCGCGTGGGTCACTGAACTCGACTTCACATCAACATGGGCGAAACCGTAAGCGCCACTGACACATGACAGAGCCGGAAGAACACAGTCGCCTGCCATCGGCCGAACCGGTATCGACGAATCTGCTGCTGGTTGGCGCGCTGGTTGTGTTGTCAACATTGCTGGTCTATCAGACAGTTACTTCCGGTACTGCTGATAGCCCTCGGGGGAATTACGAACCTCGAACTGTGACTCCTCGTGGTGAACTGGGGTCAGACGAAGGCGCAACAATTGAAGTTTTTCGCCGAGCTTCTCAGTCTGTCGTGTTCGTAAAGACGAAGGGGTTTCAGCCTAACTACCTTGGTCGCGGTACGAAGCGAGAACTTTCGTCGGGGGCAGGCATTGTCTGGGATGAGTCCGGGTACATCGTGACTAATTTTCACGTGGTTCGAGACTCTTTGCAGTCCGGAAGATCTGCGAAACTGGAAGTTCAGTTTCCCGATGACGTCGTGGTGGAAGCTGAGGTGATTGGGGGCGTCTTCGAACACGACCTTGCTGTTCTGAAGATCGTTCCGGCAGCTCTGAAACTAAATCCCATTTTGGTGGGTACATCAGACGATCTGGAGGTCGGGCAGAAGGTCCTGGCAATCGGAAATCCGTTTGGCTTCAGTCGGACACTGTCAACTGGTGTGATTGGCGGACTGAATCGAACCGTCGGCAGTGCTGAACGTGGTCAGCCCCTGAGCGGGCTGATTCAGACAGACGCGGCTATCAATCCTGGGAACTCGGGCGGGCCGCTGCTGGACAGCTTCGGGCGGCTAATTGGTGTGAATACGGCGATTGTCAGCCCGACCGGAACTTCTGCGGGCCTCGGATTTGCCGTTCCCGTGGACACCGTTGTCGCCTCAGTGAATCGTGTGCTGGATGAGGCCAGCGGAAAACAGAGCGCGGACAAGCTGGGTGCCGCCGTTTTTGGTCGCGAGGGATTGCTTGAACTGGGCTATTCCCCGGAGTGGGTGAACAGAGGTCTGGTTGTCAGCACTGTGATTCCCAACTCAGCAGCGGCAGACGCAGGGCTGAAGAGTGGCGACCAGATTACGGCCATTGACGGGCTGTCGCTGACGAGTGTCGACCAGCTTCGCGATGCCGTGCAGTCGCACGAACCGGGTGATGTGGTCGAACTTAAAATTTTGCGGTACAGTCCCCGTGGCACCGTGTCCGCCACTTTGTCTGTCACTCTGCGTGCACCCAAAGTGTTTTTCTAAGCAATCCAGACGACCGGACTGTAACGGCGGCATTTGTCAGGGGGGTTGTGTCAGTTGAATTGGTCGGGGTGCCCGGGTTGAGTTGGATTTCCAGGCAACTTCACCCCCAAAGCAGCGATTGGAGAAGCAGTTCCTCCTTGCTCCGTTTGATCCATCTGTCTGCTGAAGGCCTGTGCCATGTCCGCCTCAACGACTTCATCGCTGGAAAAATTGCTGGCCTCCGACCAGATTCCGAGTTTGCCCGAAGTGGCGATTCGCATTATAGAAATTGCTCAACAGGAGGACCCTGACACGCGGGAGCTGGTCAGTACAGTCCGTACTGACCCGGCCATTGCCGGCCGTGTTCTGAAGTTTGCCAATTCGGCATTATTTGGAGTGCGGCCGCGTCCGTCGTCCATCGAAGCGGCTGTTCCCCTGCTGGGTACAACACTGGTGCGCACGGTGGTCCTGGGATTTTCACTGGCCGAACAGTCGAAACCGTCTGCGGTATTGAAACCGTGGTTCCGTCAGTTGTGGAAGGAAACGTTATTCCAGTCGTCGACGGCAGAATACCTCGCAGAACAGAACAGCTCAGCGGATGCCCCAACATGGTTTCTGGGGGGATTGCTGCAGGACGTTGGTCAGCTGGCCATGCTGAACGTATTTGAGGACGAGTATGTCAGCAACGTGCTGGACGTTGATTCTTCGGCATCGCGTGTTGGACGTGAGGTAAATCATTTCGGATTTTCGCACGTTGACGTCAGCGCGGCCTTGTGTCGTCGCTGGAACCTTGAGAAGTCTCTTGCCGACGCTGTTGCGGACCACCATCTGCTGATTCCCGATTCCGCAATGGACGGCTCTGATCTTCGGGTCGGTCTGGCGGCAGCAGCATGTTGTTCGGAGTATATGGAAGCCGTTACAGATCGGCTGTCTGTTGCGAGAACAGATGTTGAACGTTTTCTGATCGAGGCCTTCAATGTGCTGCCCTGCGATATTTATCAGGTGCTGGCCGAAATTGATGTTCGTGCGCTGGAGCTCGCGGGCTGTTTTTCCCTGGACGTCGGTAAGGTTCCGTCTCGACAAAACATTCTGGCCAGAGCGCAATCGGTCCTCTGTCGTATTTCCATGAACGGAAACCTTGAGGCTGTTGTCGGACGAACGGTTGCAGATGCGACTGCAGCAGCTGAGAGCCCTGCTGCTGATGAGAACGAGTTCCTGGATCGAAACGAATGGCAGGCATGGCTTGACGAACAGGCGGATGTGTACAACGTAAAGTACCTTGAAAGCGCATTGCCGATTGAGTTGAGCAAAGCGCACACGCAGAACCAGTCCGTGGGTCTGCTGCTGATCGACTTGTCGACGGACCCGGAAGGTAGCCACCCTTCCCCGGAAAAATCAGCCGAGTTGGTGAAAGCTGCCGTGCGACCGACAGATCATGTCGTGCGATATGACGCTTCGTCGTTTCTGGTCATTCTGCCCAGTCTGAATGCGGACCAGTTGCACCGCATTGCCGTACGAACTCAGAATGATCTGTCGGAGTACCTCGACGTTTCGTCTGACGATGTCGCTGCGCCCCGTATCGGTGGTGTCGTCGCTGTGCCGGCCGCCAGAAAAGCGTCGACTCCGGATGTCGTGTTGAATGCGTTGAAGGCAGCGACAGTCGAGGCACGAGCAGCCAGTGAAAGAGTTGCGTTCCGGGTCATTGTCGGAAGGAAGGCCCGGCCACTGGCGCCGGAAGTTGGTACGCAGTAGAGTGACATGTCCGTTTCGCCCATGAGGCAAGATCGTAAGCAGCGAGACCGATCGGCTGCCAGCGCATTGGCATTCTCCGGGGATAGTTTTTCTGCCATGTTTGTCACGCGGCGGATAAAGTCCCCGGGCAGCTGAACCCGTTTGCCTGGCTGCATTCCGGTATGCCTGCCCCTCTCCGGACGTCCGTTCGCTGTTGCGACAATGCATGGCGGTCGTATTGATCGCAATGTGAAACGTCGGCGTTTGCTGTTGCGGCGGCCATGTTCGAAACACTCCTGCCGCACCCGCTGACGGCACTGCGCTGATTCACGGTTGCAGGTGTTCAGCCCTCTGCGAATGCCCCAGGAATCTCTGCGTGTTCTGATGCGGCATTGAAAACACGTCGCCGCAAGCAACCTGTTTCCTGACTCGTGCCAGGGTCGTCAAAAACACAATTGCACCCACCGTGGACGTTACAATCATCGCCGATGAACATTGTTGCCTGCAACGCTATTACACTGAACAGGAACCCACCCACGAATGCCCCGACAATTTCAACGATGATGTTTTTGAAAAGTCCAAATCCGGAACCCTTTGTGAATTTTCCGGCAAGCCACCCGGCCAAAGCTCCAACGATCAGGAATCAAATCATGGCATCACTTTCTGTTTACGTGAGAAGCTCTGACAGTTTGCATGGCCTTGAGGCCAATGCGTGTCGCAACGACGTCTTACGGGGTCGGGTGCGCAGTTTCACAGCTGAACAGTGCATGGAAGTCGGTCCATTTCGGCGAACTTCGCTCTATGCCTCTTCGTCGGGCGGAGGAGCAAAGCCGCGCCGCATTGTATTCTCTGTTACGTTCACAGGCACCATGAACTGCAGCAGATAGTCGGGTCCCCCGGCTTTTGTGCCAATGCCACTCATTCGGAATCCACCGAATGGGTGTCGCTGGACCATCGCTCCTGTGATCTCTCGATTCAGGTACAGGTTACCCACCTGAAACTCTGTACGGGCACGTTTCAGAGTGGCCGGACTGCGACTGTAGACACCACCGGTCAGGGCGAACCGTGTGTTGTTGGCAATATTGAACGCTTCGTCCAGGTTCTTTACTTTCATGACGGCCAGTAACGGCCCGAAGAATTCTTCCTGGGCCACTTTTGATTCCGGATCGACTCCTGTGATGATGTGCGGGCCGACGAACGTGCCCTGTTTGGCAAGTTTCTTCACGTCCACTGCCAATGCCAGTTCCTCTCCGAACTCCGGGTCTACGGCTTTCGCCGCCTTCAGTACACGCTTTCGAGCGTCATCGTCAATAACCGGGCCGATGGTCGTTGCCGGATCATCAGCGGCCCCGATACTCAGACTCTTTGTGGCTTCCACCAGTCGCTTCACAAAAGAATCGTACGCTGGCTCAAGCACAATGACCCGAGAACACGCTGAACACTTCTGTCCGGCGTAGCCGAAGGCGCTGTGTATGACGCCAAGGACCGCTTCGTCCAGGTCCGCGTCGTCATCAACAATGATGGCATTCTTGCCACCCATTTCGGCGATGACGTGACGAACACTGGTTTGACGCTGATCGGTGTCGGAAGCAACACGATTGATTTCCAGGCCAACTTCCTGTGATCCTGTGAAGCAGACCAGGTCGACGTCCGGGCTGCCGACCAGTTCCGGGCCAACGTCTTCACCGATACCCGGCAAAAAATTGACAACACCATCCGGAACACCGGCGTTGCGAACGATCTCCATAAATTTTGCCGCCACGACGGAAGATTGTTCGGCAGGTTTCATCACGACAGTATTACCAGCCACGATAGCGGCCGAGGTCATTCCGGCGAGAATCGCCAACGGGAAATTCCACGGGGTAATTACGGCAGCGACACCTCGCGGACGATAGCTGTAACTGTTTTCTTCGCCCTTGAAGTCACACTGCTGCGGCGCATCCAGTCGCCGCATTTCATGAGCGTAATACATACAGAAGTCGATTGCTTCGGTCACGTCGGCGTCTGCTTCGGCCCATGTCTTGCCGACTTCGAAACAGATCCACGCGGCCAGTTCGAAACGCCGCTCACGCATTTCTGCGGCGATCAGTTCCAGGTACTCACATCGGTTATTTGTTTCCATGGCCGCCCACTGCGGGAAGGCTCGCTGAGCTGCATCAACGGCATCTGCCGCCTGATCTGCCGTCGCCGAAGCCACGTGTCCCACAACTTCTGCGGTGTCCGACGGATTCCGGGAACTCAGAGTACTGCGGCTCTCACTGGACTTGCCATCGATCACCAGTGGATAGGTTTGCCCGAATTCGCTGCGCGCATCGTCCAGAGCCTGATGCATGGCTGAACGGTTGTCCTCGATGCTGAAGTCAGTCAGCGGTTCATTGGTGAAGCCTTCGATAACTTCATCCTCAATCGGAGGTTCTGTAACTGCGTGATCGGATGGTTTCATGAGAAGTTTCTCCACGGCGACGTGTTCGGTGAAGCTTTGTCGAATGAAGGAATCGTTGGAGGTGTTTTCCAGCAGTCGGCGGACAAGGTACGCCATGCCGGGTATCAATTCGCCGAATGGTGTGTAAATGCGGACGCGATGGCCACGCTCAGTAAACAGTTGAGCCTGATCATCACCCATGCCGTACAGCATTTGAATTTCATAAGCCTGCTCGGGCACTTTATATTCTTCAGCCCACGCCAGCCCGTGAGACAGACTTCGCAGGTTATGGCTGGCCAGGGCGGGTCTCAGCCATTCGTAGTTCTTCATCAGGAATCGGCACTGCTGTTCGAAGCTGTCGTCCGACTGCCACTTGCGACGGAACACGGGAGACGGCCAGTTCCAATATTCGGCTCGAATGGTTTCGTAATCCCAGTACGCTCCCTTAACCAGCCTCACGGTGATCGGTGTGCCCCGTTTCTTTGTCCACTTAAGCAGTCGTTTCAGGTCGTCTTCCGCGTTCTGAAGATAAGCCTGGACGACGATGCCTGCGTCGGCATATTCCCGGAACTCGTCCTCCATCAATACGTGTTCGAAAATGTCGAACGTCAGATTCCGGTAATCGTGCTGCTCCATGTCGAAATGGACGTAGGCATGATGCTCCTGAGCGGCTCTTAGAATCGGACGCAGCCGCTGCAGCACTCGATCACGACTTCCCATCGGATCGATCGATGAAAACTGACTGTCCAGTGCCGACAGCTTGACCGACACATTCAACCGTGGAATCGTCCCGACGTGGTCGTTGTCCAGCACCGCGACTTCAGACCAGCTGTCGACCTTTTCCGACATGCCTTCGATCAGGTTGATATAAGCCTGCTGATATCGGTCAGCCTCGACTTCACTGATGATGGCTTCACCCAGCAGGTCCAGCGTAAACGCAAAGCCGTTCTGCCGTAATTGTCGCACGGACTTCAGGACTTCGGGCACGTTTTCGCCGGCAATGAATCGGTGGGCCATCCGAGACGCATTGGTTCGAGCGTTAAACGCGAGTGCTCGGCTGAGAATGCTGTTGTTGGTGGACAGATCCAGTCCGATTCGAGCAGCCCACGGCAGATGCTGCTTGACGTCCTTGAAGTACTCTTCCAGGTGTTTGGCGATAGACGTGTGGTCCCGCAGCATGGGCAGCACATCGACAAAGCGAAACATCTGAACTTTGACGGCTTCGTCTTCCATCGCCCAATTCATCAGGCGATCTTCCCACCAGCGTCCGTGAAAAATGGACGGCGAGCGATGAGTCAGCCGCCCAAACAACTCTTCCCCGATTTCTCGTGTTCGCTGCTCAACCCGGTCTTCAATACGAACACGTTTGGCCATGGAATATCTGGGATTCCGCTCTCAGGCGGCTTCTGGATGCTCAGGACGAAATGGGAAGGCAGACAGAAATTTTGGCGGCAGACAGCACCAAAACGGACGTGAACGGGGGATTCTAGGAAGAATTGAGCATACGTGAAGTGGAGTGGCTACGTATTGTCATTGAATAGATTCAAAAGCTGCGCGGAGGCGGCGAATTTCGAGCGACAGCTTGAAATCGTGTGGTCCTCTGTGGTCGGTCGCTTCTATGATATACGCAAAACGGGCGTCGCTCTGTCGAACGGAAGGAAGTGGCCGTTCATGGTCTGAACAACAGCCGGGCCGGTCGCTGGCATGAATTCGCTCTGTCAGGTCGCAGGAACTTTCGCTTTCAGCCGAATCTCCAATGAACGACGAAGTCAGATTTCCGTGGCGAAAGTTACGTGTCATTTCAGTGAGTTTCCTGTTTGCCGTGGTAATTCTGGTCACGGCAGCCGTACTTATACCTAAGTGGACGAGTCTACTGGTGTCAGTGCGGCAGTCGGGTGCCCTGGTCATGGGATATCTGGTCGCAGCACAATTCTCAACACCTTGTTGACCCGTACTTTTTCACTCACATACTGCACGGAGTCGTCTTATACGGTTTGTTGCGTTGGCTATGGAAGTCAGCACCTGTTTTGAAGCGGTTTCTGGCTGCGGTCCAAGCTCGAGGCCGGCTGGGAGATTCTGGAGAACTCTCCGCTGATCCTTGACCGCTACCGCGAGGCGACCATTTCCCTGCACTACTACGGCGACTCGATCGCAAATTCACTGTTTGATATTGTGGCCTGTGCAGCAGGATTCCTTTTGGCCGCTCGCCTGAAGCCGTCGCACTCCGTCATGTTTTTCCTGGCAACAGAGCTTCTTCTGGTGCTGGCCATTCGTGACTGCCTGACGCTGAATGTCGTTATGTTGGTGCACCCCATTGATGCTGTTAAGCAGTGGCAGATGGCGTTTTGATGTCGATGTCTGGCATCAAGCCGGCGACGTCGTTTTCTCCCCCAACGTATTTTGGCGAACTCTGGGTCGTTCTGGAATCGACGTGGCACAGTAGCTGTTCGGTGATCAGCCGCCTGTAGCGTGGATCTGACACCGGTGTCCTGTCCCAGTGGGCCGGCGATCTGGTCGCAAGTCACCTAACGTCGGTCAGCTGACGGTAGTTGTGACTTCATCAAGTTCACCAGTGCTGTCTACGAATTTGTCCACGGGCGTATCCAGGCGGTTCAGCATGGTGACGAACAGGTTGGACAGTGGCACGTCCGTTGTCATCGGCAGGTACTGACCATGTTTCAGGCCCAGTTTGTTGCCACCCGCCAGAAGCAATGGGTAGTTTTTATTGACGTGCGTGTGACTGTTGCTGCTGCCGTAGAAGATCATGGTGTGATCCAGCAGGTTGCCGTCACCTTCCTGAGTGTCTTTCAGACGCTGCATGAAATATGCAAGTTGCTCAGTCAGAAAACGGTCCCATTGACCGAGATTCTCTGCGCCGGCCTTGCCTTTTCTGGCACCGTGGGCAAGGGCGTGCATCTTGTCGGCAAAGCCCAGCAACTGAGGAAACTTACCGGCAATCGATGTCGCTCCGTTCATATTGCCGAGCTGGTATGTGGCAACTCGAGTCGAATCTGTCTGGAACGCCAGAAAGATCAGGTCGTACATGGTCCTGATCAGTTCGCCAGGTGTCGTGTCGTCGGCATCAAGATGCAGGTCTGTGGCCGTCACCTGTGGCTTCGGAACGTGGAGCCAGCGCTCTGACTGTTCCACTCGCTTTTCAATTTGACGAACTGATTCCAGATACTCATCAAGTTTTTTCTGATCCAGCTTGCCGAGACGACGATGCAACGACCTGGAATGTTCCAGCACAAGGTCCAGCATGCTGGCGGAATTCTTCAGCTGCTGGGTTTGCCTGTTCAGTGATTCGGTGTCCGTGCCGAAGAACCGATCAAATATCATACGAGGCTTGTTGATGGCTGGAATTGGCTGTCCCGTACGGCTGAACGACAGTGTACTCGATCGTGTTGGTTCGCCGACGCCTCCGTCTGTCGACATGACGAGTGACGAGAATCGAGTCTTGTCGTCCTGCCGCATCGCAATTAGTTGATCGATCGACACCGAATTCTTCAGCTGGCCGCCTTTTAGTTCCGCGGCTGTCAGCCAGACGTCCGATGTGTCATGCCCGTTCATTTTGCGGCCGTTGGGATGTGACAGCCCGCTGAAAATGGTGAGGTCGTTTCGCAGTGGCTCCAGCGCACGGTGTCCTTCTCCGAACTGAAAGTCCGATCCGCTGTCCCTGGGGAACCAGTTCCATTTGGAGGCATCTGATTCGTTGTCTCGCAGCACGACGCCGTACGGAAAGTAGACGGCGCAGAATCTTTTGGGGCGCGACACAGCAGACGCCTTCCCCGCCATGCACTCAAAGAACGGCAGCCCGATGGTTACGCCGCAGCCCTGCAGCATTGTTCGACGCCGCATGTGCCATGATCGTTTTGACACGTGTTATCCTTTTCGAAGTGATCGTAATTCGAAGTGCCAGATTCCCGCTTGGCGCTGCGGGGGTACGAATTCACAGCTTCTTGATTCTGACACCACGGAACAACTCGCCGCATACAATATCACGAATCAGTGTCTTGAGTCTGTAATCTGACTGCACGAATCGAAGCGTCAGATTATCAACAGTTTCGTTGTCACTGAACTCCAGTGTGCGACCGAGGGCATAGGTTAACAGCTTGACGACCAGACTTCTCGCAAATTCCTGACTCTTGTGCGTGACCAGGTAGGCTTTCAGTTCACCCAGTCCGTCAATTTGACGTCCATCCGGTAACTCCGTGGTGGTGTCGACAGGGTATTCGACAAACCGCTCTTTTCCTTTTGAGCTTCGGCGGCGGATATGATCCCGCTGCAGGCCAATTGCATTGAATCGTTCCAGAGCCACGCCCCAGGGATCGATACCACGGTGGCAGGTCGCACAAGCCTCATTTTCCTGATGAAGCTCTAATCTTTTCTTCAGCGGCAATTCTGCCAGCTCGGGCAATTCCTGATTCAGGTCCGGGACATCCGGTGGCGGTGGAGCTGGAGGATCATCCAGCAACCGTTCGCGAATCCAGACCGCTCGCTTGATCGGGTGCGAGTCCACACCGGTGGAATTGGCCAGCAGAATGGAACCGTGCCCCAGCAGACCGCCACGATGATTCTCTGTGGGCAACGTGACTCGTTCAAGTGTGGACCCCTTTGGGCCGGCAATGCCGTAGTGGCGAGCCAGAGAATCGTTGAGCATCACGAAGTCCGAGTCCAGGAACGCCAGTGCGTTCTCATTGCTGCGCAGAACTTCACCGAAGAATGCCTGCGTTTCTCGCCGAAACTGGAGTTTCAGGGCGTTATCGAAGTCCGGATAGAACTCCGGATTGACGGCCACTCGATCAATGCCCTTCAGATCCAGCCACTGATCTGCAAACTGTTGTACAAACGCCCCCGAACGCTGATCGTCAAGCATCCGTCTGACTTCCCTGGTGAGTTGCTTTCGCTGGTGCAATTCTCCGGTTTCCGCCAGCTTGAAAAGCTGTTCGTCAGGCATGGTACTCCAAAGAAAGTACGACAGCCGGGTTGCAAGTTCGAAGTCGCTGAGCGGCAGTTCGTCGCTGTTTGGTTCCGCGATATAGAGGAAGTCCGGGGACACAAGTGCCATTGCAATCACTTCTCGCATGGCTGCTTCAAAGCTGTCCATGGTCGGGCGGACAACATCAAAGAAGTGGAGAAACGTCTGCACATCGCCGTTTTCAACGGGCCGACGAAATGCCCGCGGCAGAAATGTTCGCAACGACTCCTGGGCCACCGAACGCTCATCATCCGCTGAGATCGGCAGCCGTGGAATGATCCTGGTGTGATGTTGTGGTGGCCACGTTTGAAAAACGGGAGCTTTGAAGTGAATGGACTCCACGATGATCTTCGGGAAGTCCGGGTCTTCCTGCCAGACTGTCGTTTTCGTTTTCCTGCCGTTCGGAAGTTTCTCCACGACCTGTTCAGGTTTTGGAGCAGGCTTCCCGTCAGAGTAAATGTTTTCGATCCAAATCAGCATGCCGGGATACTTGCTCTGTGATCGACTCTGGATAGGGAACTCTTCGAATCTGCTCTGAAACACAAATTCTTTCCCCTGCGTGTTCGAAACGTCGATTGTGCCGACCACGCGAGCAGGACTGCTAACGTCAGCTCGGAACCCCAGCCTGATCTGCATGATGGGCCACGCAGCGCCTTCAGGAATTTCTGCTCGCGCGTTTACCCGCAGAACGAACGCGCCTTCATTGGGAAATTCAGGAATCCGAGCCACAAACTGTCCGGTGCGGCCCAGGCGGTTCGTCCAGTTGCCCTTCCCTTTGTCTGCGGCTGTTTCGTCAGCGATGTGTTCGAACACCGGTGGGACCGGGCCTTCAACAATCGCTCGCAGCAGACCTTCGCGGGCAGCTTTCAGATAGTATTCCAGCTGCAGCGACGACATTCTTAGTGTGGCCCCATTGTTCTGAAAACCGTCTTCGCTGAGTGGATCCGGCGGTAGGTTTTTCGCATAGTTGAGATCAAGTCCCAGCAGACCGGTCATCGTGTTCTGATACTCGAACCGGTTCAGTCGCCGCATGACGACCTGACCGTTGGTTGACCTGCGGGATTTCGTGAGCCGATCGAGTTCACCGGAGATCCAGCCGGTCACGATTTTCCGTTCTTCGGCCGTCAGCGGAACTTGATCTTCCGGCGGCATCTCCCCCTTGTTAATGGCATTCAGCGCATCGTGCCAGGTGTCCGTTCCCAGCGGGTTCTTGACAAGGTCTGTCGACAGATTGTCCAGACGTACCTGGGCATTTTGCTTCTGTGGCCCGTGGCAACGAACACACTTCGCCTGCAGTATTGAACGCACCTGAGTATTGAATGCTTCGTCTGCGTTTCCGGAGGGCCGGGACGACAAAACGACAATGGGTATGAACAGAATTCGGCACAAAACGGTCATTGCTGACATCTCAGGGACGCAGGTAACAGGAATCGTCCTTGTCCGATCACCGAATCTGTCCGGTGCCGTGGACGACGTATTTGTAGCTCATGATTTCCCGCAGACCACAGGGACCGCGAGCGTGGAAGCGGTCCGTGCTGATGCCGATTTCTGCTCCCAGACCGAACACGCCTCCGTCGTTAAAGCGGGTGCTGGCGTTGATCATGACTGCGGCCGAATCGACGTGATTCTGGAAGTACTCGGCGGCCACAAGACTCTGAGTGACAATCGATTCCGTATGAGCTGAACCGAACTTTCGAATGTGAGTCGCAGCATCTTCGACAGAATCAACGATTCGCACAGACAGAATCAGGTCCAGGTATTCCGTTGCATAATCTTCGTCCGTCGCTGCTGCGGCCCCGGCAACGCCTGCCGCACTCCGTGCACAGCACCGCAGTGCCACGCCCTGAGACTGCAACTCAGCCGCCAGCGCGGGCCAGAAATGTTTCGCGGCGTCTTTGTGAATCAGCAGAGTTTCCGCCGCATTGCAGACACCCGGTCGGTGGCACTTGCTGTTGATGACGATATCAGTTGCCATCTGCTGATCGGCGGTGTTGTCGACATAGACGTGACAGATGCCGTCGTAGTGTTTGATGACGGGCATTGTCGCTTCCCTGGCCACTCGTTCAATCAGCGACCGGCCACCGCGAGGGATCGTTACGTCAATAAGACTACCCTTGCTCAGGAACTCGCCGACGGCGGCACGATCGGTTGTTTCGACAAGCTGCACGGCATTCGGGGGCAGTCCTTCTGCCGTCAGACTTTCTCGCAGAATGGCGTACAGTGCTGTGTTACTGTGAAACGCTTCGCTGCCGCCGCGCAGAATCACGGCGTTGCCGCTCTTTACACACAACGCGGCAGCATCGACGGTCACGTTTGGCCGGGACTCATATATGAAAAAGACCACTCCAAGCGGAACTCTTACTTTTGTCACCAGCAGTCCATTGGGGCGTTTGCAGCTGTCCATAATCTCACCGACGGGATCAGGCAGCTGACCAATCTCTGTCACAGCATCGGCGACGCCCTGCAATCGTTCCGGGGAAAGACGCAGGCGATCGAGCATCGCACTGGTCAGCCCTTTGTCTTCGCCAGCTGCCAGGTCTCTGGCGTTCGCAGCAATGATCTCGTCGGCGCGAGCAACAAGGCTCTTTGCACAGCGGTCCAGCCAGCGGAGCTTTTGTTCTCCATTGACAGTCGTCAGTTCTGTCGACGCCTGGCGGGCGTTCCGGGCGATGGTGTCTACGTATGCGGGCAGGTCGTGCATGGTGGGTCGGGCGATTGTTTGCGGGAGATGGCGGGCAGGATTATATCACATGAATTGCAGTGAATCTCACGCGACCGCCTTGCTGTGCCACAATCGCTTCAAACACAGGCACTTATTTTTTGGCGAAATTGACGCGTTGGAGAGATTTTCAATTCAGCGACCGGTGCACGCCACTCTGTCACGTTCATACGTGGGGGCGCATCC
>JABABI010000116.1:15310-20603 GCA_014238335.1 Fuerstiella sp. | reverse complement strand
ACATTTACAGTGACTACGACACGGGAAAATTTTGGGGATTTCGCTACGAGAATGGCAAAGTTGTCAACCACCGGGAACTGGCAGACACAACTCACCGAGTCGTTGGGTTTGGTGAGCTGCGCGATGGCGAATTGCTGTTGCTGGATCATACGGACGGATCAATTCACCAGCTCGTGCCGAATCCGCGACAGGGAGAAGAGAGCACGTTTCCACGCAACCTGAGTGACAGTGGACTGTTTTCGTCAATCACCGATCTCACCCCTGCCCCCGGCGTCATTCCATACTCCATCAACGCAGAACCGTGGGCGGATCATGCCGTGGCGGAGCGATTGCTTGCCGTGCCGAACGAGTTGTCGATCAAGGCCGAAGGCACGGCGTGGACGTTTCCGAACGATACCGTGCTGGTGAAGACACTGTCGCTGGACATGCAGCAGGGAGATCCCGCCTCGCGTCGGCGTGTCGAAACGCAGATTCTGCACTTCGATGGCATTGAGTTGATGCCGTACACATATCAATGGAACGACGAGCAGACTGATGCGACACTTGTGGACGCATCCGGCACAGAACGCACGTTTGAAATCCAGGACTCGGCTGCTCTTAACGGAGTGCGGCAGCAGACGTGGCGTTTCTCCGGCCGTGCCGAGTGCCAGCGATGCCACAACAGATGGTCCGGACCCGCGCTGGCTTTTAATACATCTCAACTGGCCAGGAGCCACAACTACGACGGCAGTACGGCTTCTCAGCTGGACACCTTCGCCCACATCGGGCTGATCGAAAAGGCGGTGGATACGTCGAAGCAGCCATCTCTGGCCAGTCCTTACGATGCGGCCGCGGCACTGGATGATCGAGCCCGAGCGTACCTGCACGCGAACTGTGCTCACTGTCACCGTCTGCATGCCGGAGGAGCCGTGCTGTCGCACATGCACTTCGACCTGGAACTCGACAAGACGAACATGCTCAAAACACGCCCGACACAGGGCACATTTGGTATTCATGCGGCTCAGGTAATCGCTCCCGGAGATCCGGTTCGATCCGTACTACTGTATCGCATGGCCAAGCTGGGCAGCGGACGCATGCCACGTATTGGGTCCCGAGAAGTGGACCTCGCCGGCGTCAGGCTGCTGCACGACTGGCTGGAACAATTGCCTCAGGATACAGATCCGGAATCCACCGCAGATGAATCTGTGACCAGGCTGAGAAACGCTGAGATTGCCGCGCTGACTCGACTGCAAGTGACGGATTCAACTATCGAACAGGTCGCCATCGTGGACAGTCTTCTATCGTCGACCACTGGCGCCATCCGGTTGTTGCACTCCGCTGACAGCGGTGAACTATCGGCCACAGTAACGTCAAAAACAGTGGCGAGAGCCGCCGCACACACCGACGTGAGCATTCGTGATCTGTTCGAACGGTTCCTGCCCCCCAAAGACCGAATCAAACGACTGGGCAACGTTGTACAGGCAAATCAGATCCTCTCAGTTGCGGGCGACTCTGCACGCGGCAAACAGGTGTTCTTCAGCACAAGCGGCGTGTCGTGCAAGAACTGCCACCGAATTCAGAAACAGGGAAAGGAGGTCGGCCCGGACCTGACAACCATCGGAAAGAAACTCACACCCGTTGAGCTGCTGGAAAACATTCTGGAGCCGTCCAGGCGTGTCGACCCAAAGTACATCACGTATCTGGCCGAAACCTCCAATGGTCGCCTGTTCACTGGTCTGCTGGTGGAAAAGACAGACGAAGTGGTCGTGCTTAAGGATGCGCAGGACAAATCGCGACGGATTCCCATGGACATGATCGAACAATTAGTCCCGCAGCGTCAGTCGCTGATGCCGGACCTGCTGGTACGTGATATGACCGCTCAGCAGGTGGCGGACCTGGTGGCGTATCTAAGTTCACTGAAGTGATTATTTGTCGCACGGCGCGCTCAATCGACTGAGGAAACGGAAATGAAAGACACGACAAACATCACACGTCGAACTTTGCTGGCAGGGGCAGCGACAACGTGCGGCGTCTGGCCGGCCGCCGCCAATCTGTTACAACCAGTGAGTCCAAAGTCGGTTGCTGCCGTGCTGACAGCCTACGAGCACGGTCTGCATGCCGATGTGCTCATCGGAAAAATTTTGGAAGGCTGGAAACAGGACGGTGGCCCCGGACCGGCTTTGAAGCTGTCATCGATGTATGTCGAACAGGTCACGGACCACGACATGGCCCGGCCGATGGCGAACAAGTACGGCGTGCCGATCTTCACTTCCATCGAACAGACAATAACTGTCGGAGGCGACAGTATTCCCGTCGACGGCGTGATTAGCATCGGTGAGCACGGCACGTATCCATCGAATGGCAAGGGGCAGACGCTGTATCCCCGTCGACGATTCTTTGAAGCCATCACGGACACGTTCAGTAAATACGACAAAGTCGTGCCGGTCTTCAGCGACAAACATCTGGGCCCCGTCTGGTCGGACGCGAAATGGATGTATGACCGAGCGAAGGAAATGAATGTGCCGTTCATGGCTGGCTCATCGATGACGGTCGGTTATCGACAGCCGAAGATTGAAGTTCCGCTCGGCTGCGAAATCGAAGCGGCCGTCGGGATCGGCTACTCAGGGCTGGATATCTACGGCAGTCACGCTCTGGAGTTCTTTCAGTGCCACGTCGAACGGCGTCGCAATGCAGAACGCGGAGTAATGTGGGTGCAGTGCCTGCAGGGCGAAGCCATGTGGAAAGTGCTGGACGACGGAATCATTCGGCAGGACGTGTTCGACACGGCCCTGGATCAGGTATCGCATGAACCCGGTGATGTACGTCAATGCAAAGAGTCAACCTTGTTTCTGTTCCAGTATGCTGACGGTTTAATGGGCGCCGTGTTCATGTTGCCGGAGTATGCCAGCGGAACGTCTGTCGCACTGAAGCTGAAAGGGAAGAACCAGATATTAGGGACGCGTTTCGACGAACGGACGGAGCCACGCCACCCCCATTTTGCATGGCTGTTGAAGGGCATCGAACAAATGATGCACACCAGACGGGCAACCTATCCGGTCGAACGAACGCTCCTGACCAGCGGTATTCTGGACCGGGCTCTCACTTCACGGATTCAGAGTCAGCAGAAACTCATGACCCCCGAACTGG
This sequence comes from Fuerstiella sp., assembly GCA_014238335.1. GTDB lineage: Bacteria > Planctomycetota > Planctomycetia > Planctomycetales > Planctomycetaceae > Fuerstiella. The sequence continues at coordinate 17,477 of JABABI010000116.1, read as the reverse complement.
CGATTCGGTATCAACCGGTCGAATACCCACACGCGCCGCGTCCCGATCTGAACTCGCGTGCGGGTCGGTAAGAGCGAAATGCGAACTGTCATTAAGTCGCACGCCTCACAAAACGCCGGCGCAGCAGGCTCTTTAACTATTATTCTCCATCGAAAACGTTACGTACCGTAATGGGTAGTCGCAGCAACACGTACGTCGGGTTGAGGCTGCAGACTGTCGCGATCGAAATTCAGCACAAAGCAAAAGTTCCTGACCGTCCATGGAGCACAAATTGCTATTGGAAATTGCGGCGGACCCAGACTCCGTTTCCCCAGCATCACACGCACAACGTATCAGGAATTTTCCATGCGTTATCTGCTTGCTCTGTGTTTCCTCATCGCAACATGAATGTAACCGCCTGGTCGACGACATGGTGAAGGAACGAAGATTCAACATGGGAATCGATCTGCACGACCTTGAGGAGGCTGCGGTCCTGCTGGATCGTAACACCAGTTTCCGTATGGTACGAATCTCACATCCCGATGCTGGCAAGACGGCGGAACCCGCCATCAACCCGATACAGCTGAAGTCCCAGTTAAAGCAGATTGCCCTGCCGGTGCATACCCACCACAACACCTATAGCGTATTTCCGGACAACGATGGACCGGACAACGAAAACAAGGACAATCTGAGAGGGCGACTTCCTCTGCTGCCGTTCGTGGACGAATCTGAGTTGTACCAACAGTTTAATCTGATCGAATCGTGGGACAGCGAAACCAACCAGGTGCTAATCGAAAACATGCCGGATGTCTTGAGGACGGTGGGCGTTGATGAAACGGGTCTGACCAGCATGCATGTCTTCATAGCTGATGATTCCCCTTCGGCGACGATACAAAACGGACACGGATTGGAGACATCAATGACGGCACTTCCAACACTTTACTGGCTGTACAGGCGAGACCTGATGCCGCCGAAGTCCGGACGAAGCCAGGCGGGCTGAAGTTTACGGGAAAGAACTCACGGCAACCGTTAGTGAAATCGGAGAGACGTTTATTGGACTCCTGCCGGACGGCTCCATTCGTCATATCAGCAATATGATTGACGAAGCCATTCTGAATAATCTCATCCAGCATAAAAAAGGAAATGTAGTCGGAGAGTTTTATCGCAAATGTCGAAAACACGTGGTTCCTGGGAAGCACACATAGCCGGCCAGACAGCATTTTTCGCGGCCATGATTCAGCGGTATACGCTACAGCTCAGGTCAATGAAGCTGCTCTGTTTTCCGCCGCGGACTTCGACCTCCGTCATTCCGTCGCTGGATCAGATACGTGATTTTTCCCTTCGTTCCGCCACCAACGCAGTTCGTAACTGCCGTGCTCGGCACAGGCGGCAATATCCGGCCTGCCATCGCCGTTTAAATCCGCGATGATGACCTGATTTGCACTGCGCCAGTTGTTTTTCAGCATGTGCCGAGTCCACCGGCCTTTCGGATCTCCGTGATTCTCGAACCAGACTACTCGGCCGGGATTTCTCCAGGATGTGGCCGCGACGTCCACGTCGCCGTCACCATCCAGGTCCCCGGCGACTGCTTCAAAGGCATCGTCGAAACGCGGACCGATGACGTGCTTGCTCCACTGGCCCGATCCGGGTTTTCCGTTGTTCTCGTACCACACAACTTGATTCTCGTCGGGCTGCAGCGACGCATCTCGCAGGCCAGAGCCCGGTCTGTAGTAAAAGCCCAGCGCCATGACGATGTCCATGTCACCGTCGCCGTCCATATCTGCCGGGTTGCCGTGTGCCGGACACAGCGACTTGTCATCAACGAGATGCTTTTCCCAAACCACCGACTTCCCGTCCTGATGATTCTCATACCAGATGACATCGTGCGATCTGCGCCCCGTTCCCAACAAGTCCGCGTCTCCGTCGCCATCGAAATCGGCCGCACGCATCGTGCGAGTCTCCGCAACGTCCTTTTCAATCATGTGCTTCTGCCAGTCGTCGCCGTCGTGTGCTCCGTCTTGTTCGAACCATGCGAATTGATTCCCCAGCAGCCAGCTTGATGCCGCCACATCCAGGTCTCCATCCTTGTCGAGGTCGGCCAGGGGAACCGCATAGCTGCGATCGGGTCCGTCGCCGATTGGTTGTCGGCGATCGAAGCCCCCCTTTCCGTCATTAAGGAAGCAGGCAT
>JABABI010000116.1:0-15300 GCA_014238335.1 Fuerstiella sp. | reverse complement strand
GCCCCCGCAGGTTCTTGACGATCACGACATCCAGGTCGCCATCGCCGTCAACATCGCCGACCGCGTGGCGTTCCAATCGTTCCGGGTCGTCCTTTTGAATGACATGTCGTTTGAATCCTCCCTTGCTGTCATTTTCGAACAGGTACAGCATGTTGTGCGGGGTGTAGTCGGCGCTTGTCAGATCCAGATCACCGTCACGATCAACGTCCGCTGCGCAGATTCCGTACGCATAGGCGTAGTTGTCTGCAATCAGGTGTTCGGTGAAACGAATCGCATCGGACGGCTGTTCCGCAGCATAAACATATGCGAGTGCGGCAGCCAGATCGAGTCTCTGATAGCTGCGATTCGTCGCCTTGTCACTCACCGAAACCCCCGTCTTTTGCATGATCGCCATAATGGCCTCAGCCGGATTGGGACCATCCAGTTTCCAGTCGTAGCGAGTTTCCTCAATCGCTTCTCGGAGAACGATCGCTGCACCGCAGGCAATGGCATTCGAAGAAGACGTTGCTGCGGCGGGCACCAGCAGTTCCACTTTGGCGTGCCGATCCAGATAAACTTCGTCCTTGCCTGCACGAACCGCTCCGATGGCGAAGCAGTTAGGCTGGCAGGCGGGCCAGGAAATTCCTTCCGTAAAGTCATGATTGCCCGCCGGTGCGCTGACCCAGATTCCGAGTTGCCGAAGGGTTGCCAGCTTGTCGTCAATGTCGGTCGCCACCGGTACAGCATGGGCTTTGTCGTCCACAGGAGCCAGATTTACGGTCGTGATCCGGTATCTCTGATGCTGGTCGATAATCCACTGCAGGGCCGCGGCGACTGTTTTCCCGTCAGAGACGTTGCAGTGACAGCATTCCAGTGCTCTGATCACCGCCACCTGATCGTTGTAGGCAACACCACGTTTGCCTCCATAATTGACGGACGAGGGAATACCGATCGTCGACCCGTGATAACCCCGCCCTTCGTGTTTTGGGTCGTCGTCACCATCAACACTGTCATAAGTGATCAGCACCTTCGGCTGATCCCCTTCAGATCGGGACCACTCCGGCATCGACAATTTGCAGCCATCATCAACCAGAGCAAGTGTCTGTCCCTTACCAAATGTCAGCTTGTGCCTGTATGCGTTCCAGGCCTTGATAACTCCGGACTGTTCAAATGCCACAGGCTGGGCCGCTTCGTCCGCGCAAAACCCACTGCTGTCAGCATACGCCGAAATCAGGAACGCCATAACCAATGATCGACTCAAGAACCGTTGATCGCTGTGCATGGACGTTTCTTTCAGGTCAAGCGTTAGACGACAGTTCAGGCTGCAAAAAACTTCCAAGTCAGGCAAGCACGATGAGTCAGGGTACTGTAACTTTAGGCCCACGGGAACCACGCGGACGCCTGATTCTGTCGCCCGAAGAAGCATCTGCGATTCGCAGGACAACGAACAACCGGGGCGAAGAGCCAACTCAGGACGACGTGGCCCCTCCAACGACCAGATGCACCGCCTGGCGGTTCATGCGAGGTCTGCCGGAAGACATTTTGCTTTTGTGTCGTTAGATTGAACGAGCTGTTTCTCACGTCGCCGGCGGAAACGGCCGGGGGCCGGATGATGACACACACCGGCTGGACATTGTTTATCACACGATCAAAGTCAGCTGATGAGGAAGTTGCAAATGACAGAATTGACCCGTCGCCGTATAATCCGCTGTGCCGCGGGGACAATTCCATTGTCAGCAGCCTTTGCGGCCGAAAAGTCTGTCGCAGAGGAACAGAACACGTCCCCTGTTGTTGACACACATCTCCATTGCTTCGGGGGCGTGGACGCTCAGTTTCCCTATCACGCTCTAGCTCCGTATCGCCCTGAGGCGCGTGCATCCCCGGAACATCTGCTTAAGTGTATGGACGGTGCCGGCGTCAACTTCGCCGTCGTCGTCCACCCGGAACCGTATCAGGACGACCACAATTATCTTGAACACTGCCTGCGAATCGGGGGCAGTCGCCTGAAGGGGACCTGTCTGTTCTTTTCCGACCGTCCTGGTTCGGTTGATCGAATGGCACCATTGGTGCAACGAAATCCGAGGCAGATAGTGGCGGCCCGTGTCCATGCTTATGCCCCGCAACGACTGCCTCCGTTCGGGACGAAAGAGTTACGTCATCTGTGGGCCACCGCCGCTGAACTGGGGCTGGCCATGCAGCTGCACTTCGAACCCCGCTACGCGACGGCCTTTGAACCTCTGATCCGTGAGTTCTCGGACACCACGGTCATCATTGACCATCTGGGGCGCCCGATGCAGGGAACCATTCGGGAACACAACGTTGTCGTCCGCTGGGCGCGATTTTCCAACACGGTGATGAAAGTCTCCGCATTGCCCGATCAGAATCGTTATCCCCATCGCGACCTGGCCCCGATCATGCTAAAACTAACGAAGGCATTTGGAGCCGATCGAATGATCTATGGCGGCGGCTTCCACGCACAGGCCACGGGTGAATCTTATCGAGGCTATCGAACGCAGGTTGCCGAGGTGCTCTCGCACCTGTCAGCCGGTGACCAGTCGAAACTTTTGGGCGGCACTGCTGCAACACTCTTCGGATTTACAGCCTGATGATACACCACTGCCGGAGACGCTTTCCTGAGTCTTTGAAACGAAGCTTTTGCAGTCCGCGGCCACCGTTACCCTCGCAGTAATGTTAAACGGCCTTTGTCAGGCACATGCCGGTGAGCCATGGCGATGAATAATCGCACTCAGTGCCCACAACACTTAGGGTAATTCAGTGTCCAACGCACGATGTGTCTTCGGTAAAAAGTAGATACAGCTTGCCACGAGTAGAACAGCGCCCAGCAACGACAACACATACGTGAAGTCATGAAAAAATTCAAAGCGGTTAATGTTAGATTGAAAAAAATCTTTGTAGAGCTGTACGGAGATTGAACCGGTGTATCCAATTGAGTCGGCAACGTAGATTCCAAACACCGCGTTGCCACGAAAATGCGTTGAGGCAAGCAGGCGCTCAAACAGGGCCGTCCCAAAGGGAACGTACGCAAGGTACGAACCGAGCCCCACCAACACCATCCACCAAAGTTCTTTTCCTCGAAGCAGACCAACGTCAAGCATAAGCGTGGCACCAGCCATCAAGATTAAGCCGCACGTCATCACTGCGTAAACAGCGATGAGTCCGTGACGATGGTTCCGGAAGACGTTTAGTACCGCAAGTACCAGGACGACTCCCAGCGCAATCGGAAGCTCGGTTCGTGTGAATAGGGCAGGCATGCTGGCATAACCAAGTGTCTCGAATATCTCGATCCCATAGTTATCTCGATAGTCCCGATATGCGGTCAAGAAGAAGTAGACCGGAAACAGCAGCAGTAACCCTGCCCAGAAGTGACCCACGAACCTGCCGCGATCCGCCGCGTTCATTTTGGGTCGTTCCGTTCGCGACTCCCTGTCCGCCTCAGAATGTTCAGGGATCTGATTCAGCAGCCACACGGAGACAAGATATAATGGCAGAAAACAGAGTCCCGTGATTGCCGGCATCCAGACGTCTGGCACTCCTGCGTCAATCCAGATCCGACCGACATCTTTAACGACGCCGCTCGCGATGATATACGAACAACTCAGCCCCGCCAGCACCAATTCCGAAAGTCTTCGACCCTCCAAATACCGGACAACAAGTCCCCAGATCATGCCCAACGCCAAACCGTTCAGCAAAATCGCAAGCACTTTCCAACCCGATGGTACGACCGCGAAGACGACCAACGCTGCCTCTGCCCAGATGACGAGAAGCACCAGGACCGATGCTCGATTGGCTCGACCCAATTCCGAGCAGACTCTCATGCCAATTATCTTGGACAGCGTGTAGCCGATAATCTGGCTAATGACAAGTGCCGTTTTCAGGTCCAGTCCAAGGAATGGGCCAAGCTCTTCGTATGTCGCCGCGGCAAATGGTTTGCGAAATGCGTACATACAGAAGTATGTCGAAAAAGACGCGGCAATCGCGTAGACGGCGAACAGCCAGTCAGGCGCGGTGGTGAGCCGCCGAGTCACTAAGCTGTTTCGATTGTTCATTCCTTAGGCGATTCTCTCCGTGGCAACTTTAGAGATTCGATGAGGTGGGCACCCTATTTGCGACCGCAAACAAATGTCGTTTGCCCGATGTCTAATCGTTTCCTCTCGCGTTCGTCAAGATAGTCTTGCATTTGGCCTTCAGCATTCATCCGTTCGACTCGCTGCCGTGCATCGATAAGTTCCGTGTCGGAAGTCAACGACCACGTGGAGTCACCCGCTCGCCACGCTTCGTCAAGGGGGCCCTGGGGATCCAAATAGGATGGCCCTTGAAGTATTCCGTCCAGGTCTGCCGAAACCGATTCGATGCCAAATCCCGCTACTGTGAGTATCTGCTTCAGTTGATCGAGGTCAGGCATTCGGCAGTTTAGCCGCGCGACGGCGACCGGGATCAAATCGGCCCACCAATAACCATCACGGCACTGGTCGTGCGATGTTGCGTTGATGACGAACGCGCCGCCCGGGCGCAAGACTCGATATGCCTCTTGAAAGAACTGTGTCACATTCGGAAAATGACGCGGCTCCCAGTCCGCCGGATCATCCGGCGCGTCCGGACCTTCTTCGAGATGATGGATCACTTGATTGCAGGTGATCCCGTCAAATCGTTCGTCTTCGTAGGGCATGTCGAGAATGCTGCCACAGGTCAACTCAACGTCCTCGCTGAGTTTTGTCCGAGCTTGCGCCAACATACCTTCGCTGAAGTCGATGCCGGCAAGACATGCCAAATGGGGGCGCAATGCTTCCAGGTAGTTCCCCGTGCCACAGCCAGTCTCCAGCACAGTCTGGTCTCCGAGTCGCACGGCGGTTCTCGCGAGACAGGCCAAAATAGTGTCTACGCCAACGGCTGCACGCGTCTTATCGTAGTCATCTGATGCAACGGTATAGTTGGCATATTTTGACATCGTGTATTTTTTCTCCAGCCATTGAAGACGTTTACTCTGTTCGAAACAATCCACTCCCCAACCCAGGACTTGCCGCATTATGGCACATCCCGTCCTTCGGTGAAAGAGGACCGAATGTGCCCCTGCTATTTCAGCCTTTCACATCAACACACGTTAAACAAACTTAATTCGCAACCGATGTTTGTTCAGGATCGGTCAGTTCGCCAGGCCGTCAGCTGAAATCGATGCGTTGACAGTCGGCATATCGTGGAAGAGCACCGAGCGTCGTGGTAGCGGTCACCTGCTTGAGTGTCTCTTCATAAATTCGTGACTACCGGACACGAAGCCTGTGTACCACCCGCTATTCTCATACCAGAAGGTTCCTTCCTCACGAGAACGAAGCCAGATGGCACGAGCTCCCGTTTCTCAGTCGATGACCGCTTTCAAAAGTTCGATCATGGCCCGGCCCATGGCTTCGACCGCGTTCATGCAGGTCTCTGTATTTCCGTCGTGATGGCCGCCGGAACTGCCTCCTATCGAGAACGAAGGGCTGTAAACGGGGGCGACGTTGCCCTTGAACTCGAGGTCGTTGCCGGATCTGCCGTCGACCGCGAACATGGTATCAAAGATCATCCCTCCGTTGTCAGTGGAGCCCTTCCTGGTCTGGCCAAGCGTGGCGCAGACGAACTTCGCGTCGGGTGCATTGAAGTCGTTACGCAGCTGTTTGATCAGATGAACACGTTTTTTCTCCTATCGGCTGTTAATCGCGGCACTACGGCTGTCCCGATCGCCCTGCCACCAAAAGAAGCCCACAACCTCGAAAATCTGGCTGAAGATGTCACGATTCCTGTTCCACTGATCGGTTTTGATGAACGGAAGCAAGTGGCAGTTAGGCATATCAAGGGCCCGGTATTCCCAAAAAATGAAGGACGGAGTGTGGGCGTGTTTACGGATGCTCACTCCCTGGACCCAGCCAACGGTATTCAATCCCCACGGCTCCAGGTTGGGTACGACCAATTTGCGGATCTACTTGACGGTATGGTTTCCTAACGCTGTTCACACCTGACCAGGTTTTCGAGTAGCGAAGCGGGGAAGAGTCAATATGATTGAGTCCAACGGAGAAAAACGGTTTGCGGTCTGCGGTAAGCCACATCCATCGCTCTCCACATTTTCCGGGCGTAAAATAACCCGCACGGGTGCGCTGTGTTGTTTGCACAGGCACGGACCCCAACGTCTTTCCTTTGGTGGCCGTAGGAAAAGCTGCCGTCGGTAGCACAGCAAGGGAAATAAAGCCACGACGTTTCATGGTCTTCTCTCTCGGAACCCTAATTAATCCAGCGTCCCGAGCGTAACTTACTTAGCGGAAGCTCCCACCGATCACCTGTAAGCGACGAAATTTTGGCCTGAAACGCACCTTGGCGAGTTCGTTGATGACGGTGACGGGCTCTGCGCGAGTGCCGTCGGCCGTGGCTGAGTCATTGTCAGATCCAGCTCGCTCAGGACCGGGCGGCATTTCGTCCATCATCGTCGTGTCACAATTGCTTCGCATGGGCATGTAGTTACTCCTCGTCGCACCGGCAGATTGGCCATTCATCCAGCACGCATGGCCCAATGCATTCATAGAAGTTGATCGCCGGTTTGCTCCAGTCGAGCACCATCTACTCAAATCGGCCGTATTCGTTCTTCACTGCATTGTTGGCCAATGAGCAATGAGCGCTCTGGCGACGCCCTTCCTGCGATCGCCCTACGGCCTCACTCCCAAAGAACACCGGCCCCATGAACCCCGATTTTCTCACTTAGATTGGTACTAACATCAGGGTAAGCTCAGATCGCGCTCCTGGGATACGCACATCGCTGACCAGAAAGCGTTGTTCGCGGCCATGAATCACCGTAATGCGCTGTGTCCGCAACGGAGCCGTACTACAAGCCGCGGTCCCAGAGTCAGGGCAGCATGAAAATCTCATTCTTTCGGAACCGCATATTGGATTCGATTGATCTCAGAGACATTTCCCCCAAAAACGCCGTTTCCTGATGCGGTAGGAATTCCAGTAACCAGCTTCGGACACATCAACAGATACGAGCGTCCGGTGTGTCGCAGTAATGCACGTTGACGCAGTTAAGATACTCCACCACCGAAGGGTCGTTTGATTCGGATCGTCCCTGAGAATATGCCGGGCCAGACTCGAACCATGCCAACAAGCCACTCCGGTGAACGTGACGGGGAGTAAATCAGAAAATTCGGTGGATGCCACCATGCGTCCCACTGGACCAACGGCTCATGCCTTCCTCGAATTCGGATAGGATCTCAGACCGAGAAGTATTTCGGCTCGCTCAGTGAGCGGTTTGGCAGCGAATTTCTCATTCGTGTACTCAGCGAGATTGTTACAGACAACTTCGTAGACCGCCTGACGGTCCTGACTGGTGTCGACTTCAACGCACTTGGCTTTGCTTTTGAAGACCTCAACAGTTGGCAATGTCTCAGCCTTAAATGTGTCGAACCTCAACTTGATGCTTTCGGAATTATCGTCACTTCTGCCCGTGTACCTGGCACGGCTCAACACACGCTGTTCAAGAACAGCGTACGGGCACTCGAAGTACAACATTTTCGGGAGTTCCGTTTTGCGGCCGAAAATCTCATACCAGCCTTCCAAATTCGAAAGAGACCGCGGGAATCCATCGAGCAGGAAGTTGTTCTTTCCCGTCGTTCTGGTCACCGTCGCCATTGCGTTCCTGAGCAGGCTCACAATGATTTCGTTGGGAACTAACTTTCCGGCCGTCATATATTCTTCGATGACTGCGGCGGTCGAACCTCCCGCCTGACGCTCGGCCCGGAGGAGATCACCAGTGGATAAGTGAGTCCAACCGAGTTGAGACTCGGCAAGCTCACACATCGTCCCTTTTCCGGCACCGGGGCCACCGAGAACGAAGACCACGTTAGGCATGGGGCAGGGTTCTCTGGGGTCGTAGTAGTGGAGCACAACCTTCGGAGCAGGCGCAACTCCCTTCCTGTAGACGTGCCATTCTCTGTCAGTCGGTGGCATCTCGTCATCGCACGTCACATCGTATGCGAGATGGCCATCAAGACGGCAGATTCTCCAGGATTTGTAACTGTTGGAGTATGAGAGAGCCGGACTTCTGGCACTTTTCCCATCGGCACGGTCCCACGCCATCCTGCCGTTCCAATAGCCGGGGGTTGATGCGGTTCCCGATTCAGATTTCGCGGAAGGTGCCGTTGAAGGAACAAAGAGGCCATCAACTTCAGGAAGACCAGATCCCGCGACTTCAATAAACAAAGTGTTGGGTTTGAGTTCACCTGTTTCGGCCATAATCTTCTTCATTGCATCATTGACTATTAGGAATTATCGTTCGCGTGGCGAAAGTGTGGAAAGTCTTGTTGACCCTGATATTGGTGACACCATAGCGACAACGTGGCTGCGAATCCTGCCTTCGGCCATATGGCTTGCTGCAATAAATAGATTGCCGACGTCGATCACGTTGGTCAGGCCAGCAAAACTCGTCCCGCCCAGGTCGTTGACCAACCGTATTCACAGTTTGTTGCGAACAGCCATCGGTGCCTGCGGCATCCGTCGCCCCCCCCTTAACCTGTCCCGGCCAACCGAACTCGACCTGCCCGTGTCGAGCTAACAGGCATACCGCTGCCAGAGACGTCCAACAGTAGCTTAGAGTGACCGCTGTTATGAGCCCCCCATATCTGCCCTCCGCTCAGTCTCACCGGATACGGCTCCCGGGAGATCCGTATCGTGAGATGCGTTCATGGAAAATCTTCGGCCGCGGCCAGCAGGACATCACGATGCCGACGCGTCGCGCGTTGTGCAGCAGAACTTGGACGCAACCACGTTACCAGGCTGCCCTGGCAACGGACCGTCAACCGTTTTCCCACGACATTCGGTGTGCAAACTCCATTACCGACAGCGTGGGTGATGGCAGCATTTGCACCCTCTGCAATCTGAAGGTCGTTGCAACACACTCTCCACAGATAATTGAGAACGAATGCCATCCACGTTCTGTCATTCCCTGATGCGATCGACACTTGTCCGCCGAATGGTCTCCATATATCTGCCAGCATTGACGGAACCGGGCTGAACGATTCTGTCGCCCCCGTTTCACCTAAGTAACACGCACGCGACTGCGCAATCATCGCGTCGCGAACCGGCCGAACGACTTCCGCCCGGAAACTCCGTAACGCATCGCTTTCAGCGACCGGCCACTGCAACTTTGCTCTGGAAACGAGGTGAAAAAAGAATTGCAGCATTGCCAGTCGCAGCGCGTAACACGTGCCGACATGGCCGACCAGCCGGTCGGCTTCATCACCCAGATCCTCAAGCAGCACAGCTTCAAGGTTGGCCATACGAATGCGATCGCTCTGCAGTTTCTGTCGGTAGCGGTCTTCAGGCAGCTACGCATGACAACCGAACAGCTGTCTGCCCTCCTGTACTCCTCCGTCAAATTGCGAATCTTCAAACGCGTGCAGTCTGTTGTGATGCACAAACACCGTGATCGATCCCTGCGCGGGCAGATAATGCGCACAGTGTTCGAAGATGCTGCGCAGATCGTTGATTTCGTCGGGATCAACTTCTCCAGGCTGATCATTGTCAGCGCTAAGAGTATCTGAGAGGATCGACATAAACATCCAGACGGCAGTTGAAACCGGCCTCGACAGTGCGGCGTGACCGACCCGACGTGTGTGTCGTCGGAGTTGATTCAGGTGAGAACCATGCGGTTTAAACCGTAAACACGGTGTTCAATCGGCGGTCGTACATCCGGAATTGCCCTGTCGACTGCGGAAGCACCCGGTTCCGACAACGCCGCGACAGACCTTCGCTGGTGACGAAAGGGCAGACACCGCTGTTCCCAGACCGCATTCAGACGCGGGTCGGTCCTGGAGAACGCCAGAACCAGGATTGATTCGACAGCCCGCCGTCATGGACTGTTTGCATCCATTCATCAAGCGACTGACCGTGGATCGACATCACGTCATGACTGTCAATCGACCAAAATTGACTGGTATCGTCGTCTTCAGCAATTTCCTTCAGGTCTTCGGTCTCAGACGACAGTGTGCCCGACCAAACACAAACACCCCCCCACCACCCCCTCTACGCAGATCGTGACAAGCAACGACAGCACACCTGTTGTGGATATTATTTGAAGGTGGCAATGGGTGAAGGTCGTGGGACAAAATACTGGCGTAAACAGCACCAGACTCAAATATGCTCCTCACGTCGTTAATGCATCCGGAAGTTCTGTACCCCAGAATTGACGCTTATGACCATTCCTGCAATGCCACACGCGTTTCAACTGAGGTGGGTGCATGTCTGCACTGATTTTTGTTAGTGTGCATGACGGCTGCTAAGCAGTTCACGGGGCGTCTCACTTTACCTGCTCGAGTGCCGGGGTGCGATTGAAATCAGTTAGACGGCGCATTCTCCGTGCTTCCGTATTGGCGCGTTCGACTACACAGCTGGCAGGGACTGGCGGAAAAAAGCAGAAGATGCAAAAGCTTGTTGACGGAATACACAAATTTCAAAAAGACTGTTTCAGCAGAGATGAGAAACTGTTTGAAACACTCGTCGGCGGACAGAATCCGCTGGCACTATTTATTACCTGCTCAGATTCTCGCATCGACCCCAATCGCCTGACCCAGACAAGACCAGGCGAACTGTTCATTCAACGGACGGCCGGAAATATTATTCCGCCTTATGGTTCGGTTACTGGAGGCGAAGCCGCGACGATTGAATATGCTGTCAGCGCTCTAAAGGTCAGGGACATCGTCGTCTGTGGACACTCTCACTGTGGCGCCATGAGCGGACTGCTTGACCCCGCCAGCGTTGAGACAATGCCCGCCGTCAAGGCCTACCTGCAGCATGCCGAAGCAACTCGACGAATCGTTGAGGAGAACTACAAATATCTGACCGATCCGGTAGAATGCTTGACACTGACCGTGGAAGAAAATGTTCTTGTGCAGCTGGAAAGTCTGAGAACTCATCCCTCTGTTGCCGCAGCAGTCGGGCGCCGCGACCTGAAGCTTCACGGTTGGGTCTACGAATTTGAGACGGGCGATGTGTTCGCATTTCATCCAGACAAGGCTCAGTTTGTTCCACTGGCGGAAATGGAACAGCCAGCCGCAGACCCCAGTCGGACGCTGCCACCGATCTGACAACGACTATTCCCTATATTGCGTCGGGTTCGTGCACTCTGAACCGTCGAAGTCTGGAATCGTCACTCGAACTAAATATCTGCAATGCCGCATAGTCCTGATGCCACCTCGTCGGTCAACGCCATTCCGGAACCAATCTGGTGGCCCGATCAACAGACGATTGAAAACACGCACATCGCAGCGGCGATGAAGGACCGTGGTTTTGATACGTACGAACAGCTCTATGAATGGTCGATCAGGCAGCCCGATCACTTTTGGACGTATGTTGTTAACACTCTCGACATCTGCTTCGACACACCGCCGCAGCGGATGCGCGGTCTGCCAGATGAAGTAACGTCACCAGCGTGGCTGGACGGCGCCAGCATGAACATCGCCGAAAGCTGCTTCACGAATACGGCCGAAGGCTGCGCCGTGATAGAAGGCGGCCCGGACGGCTCTTTACGGAAACTTACGTACGCGGAATTGCGGGCACTGTCGAACCGGGTCGCGCGGGGACTCCACTCTCATGGTATTCAAAACGGTCAGGCCGTCGCCATCTTCATGCCGATGACGGCCGAATCTGTCGCCATCTACCTGGGAATTATTCTGGCAGGCTGCACGGTCGTGTCAATCGCTGACAGTTTCTCTGCCGAGCAGGTTCGTACACGACTGCGGATCGGTAAAGCACGAGCCGTCTTTACCGTAATGTCTGTACAGCGCGGCGACAAACAGCTGCCTGTCTACGATAGGATCGTCAAAGCGGACGGGCCGCTGGCAATCATTGTAGACGACACGCGTGACGGTCTGTCCGACCCTGCGCGCGAAAGTACGGTGGCAGACGAATTACCGCAGGCAATCCCGTTCCGCGACGGAAATCTCTCTTGGTCGGAACTGTTGAGCGATGATGCGTCGGATGTCGCAGCCCACGTATCCGCGGACGCCGCCACGAACATCCTCTTTTCATCGGGAACGACGGGCACACCGAAAGCGATTGTGTGGGACCACACCACACCGATCAAGGTGGCCGCAGATGGGTTCTTTCATCACGACATTCATACGGGTGATGTGGTTGCATGGCCGACCAATCTGGGCTGGATGATGGGCCCGTGGCTGATCTATGCAACGCTCATCAACAGGGGAACGATCGCACTTTACAATGGTGCACCAAGTGACGCCGCGTTTGGACGGTTCGTGGAGACAGCCCGCGTCAGGATGCTGGGTGTCGTCCCCAGCCTGGTCCGCCTGTGGCGAGAATCAGGTTGTCTTGACGGCGTCGACTGGTCAAAGATCAGAATGTTCAGTTCGACCGGTGAGTGCTCGAACCCTCGGGACGTGCGATGGCTAAGCGAATTGGCCGGTGGCCGGCCGGTTATCGAGTATTGTGGCGGAACCGAAATCGGTGGCGGTTACGTCACCAGCACACTGATGCAACCAAACCTGCCCGCGATGTTCAGCTCACCCGCGCTGGGTAGCGATCTGGTGATTCTGGACGAGCAGGGCAAGCCGTCGGACGTGGGTGAGGTGTACCTTGTCCCGCCCGCGATCGGACTGTCGCGCCGACTGATCGATCAGGATCACCACATGGTATACTATGCGGACGCTCCGACCCTGCCCGACGGCCGAATTCTCCGGCGACACGGTGACCGGATGCAGCGCATCACTGCGGACCCAATTGACAGTCCGCCGCAGAAGAACCAGGGGCAACCTTCGCGGAGCGCATACTACCGCGTTCTCGGCCGTGCCGACGACACGATGAACCTGGGTGGTATCAAAGTTGGCACAGCGGACATCGAGCGGACAGTGGCTGACGTGCCCGGAATCCGTGAGGTTGCAGCCGTCGCGGTGTCGCCACGGGAAGGCGGCCCCGCTCAGCTGGTGATCTACGTGGGTGCGGACGCAGAAACACTGGCACCGTCAGAAGAACTAAAGCGGCAAATGCAGACGATGGTGAAGACGTCGCTGAATCCATTGTTCCATATCCACCAAGTCGTGCTGATGGATGAGCTGCCCCGAACGGCTTCCAACAAGATCATGCGGCGGACTCTTCGCGACACCTGGCTGCAGCGAACCGACAAATAGCGCCGCATCAGCAAACAGTTCGTTCCCGGAAGAGCGCGCTATCGTCCTATCTTTGCCCTTTTCTGCTGCACTACAGATCCATCACCGTTTCGATGTCGGCGGGAATGGTTTTTTGGGGCGATATCATCGAAACAGCAAAGAACAGCGTCAGCGACACCAGCAGTGAAAATGCACCACCGTGAAAAGCGTGCGGTAATGAAATGCCGAAGACTTCCAGCCCAAAATTAATCAACAGACCCGACACGATGGCGATGTTGCAGGCCAGCGGTGTCGCGCGTTTCCAATTGAAGCCTATCGCTACCGTAGGCACGATGGCCGCCGCAAATGTTGACCAGCCGAAGGCCCCCAGTAGTGCCACCAGACGTCCTGACGAAAGGGCAAAAACTGCGGCCGACGCGGCGATGACCACCGTTGCAGTCCGTGCCCACACCAATTCGTTGCGCAATGAACGTCCGCGCAGCGCCCGGGGAATGTCGTGAACCACGGCCGCCGCACCGATATTCAGAAAACTGTCGGCCGTGGACATAATCGCAGCCAGCAGCCCTGCAAACACAACGCCCGACAACAGCGGATGGGCGTAGTTCTGCAGAAATTCAGAAGCCGCGTCGTCCGCATTGGCGAGTTCCGGATGGATTCCCTGCAGCACGAGGGCTCGCATCGCCAGTCCGATACCGATCCACAACAGTGCCGAAATGCCGTAACCGACGACCGAAACCGGGAGCATGTGTCGGGCGTCTTCCACTCGACGTGTCATCATCAGTTTTGTAATCACATGCGGCTGTCCGCAGGCTCCCAATACAAAAATGAAATACCACGACAGACAGCCGATCATGCCCAGCGTACCCCACGGGCTCATTGCCTCGGGATCATCAGCCAGAATCGCCCTAGACATCCCGGACAAGCCACCATCCACCGCAAAAATTGCCGTTGCGAGAATCAGTACCGCCGCGATGACCATGATGATTCCCTGAACCAGGTCCGTATAGACCGAAGCAATAATGCCGCCGGTCACACAGTAAAACACCAGCACCGTGCTGCTGACCGCAACGCATACTTCCAAGGGAAGTGATCCCACCCACGATACGTTTACTAGAATACTTTGCAGCACGGTGGCCATAGCCAGAATCTGAGTGGCAAGATATCCCATCACGCCCAACAAAATTGCGATGGCCGTCAAGAGGCTTGTCCATCGACTGCCGTACCGGGCAAAGACGGCGTCCGGCAACGAAATCGGATCGCGGAGTTCGGCCAGCAGACGTAACCGTTTGCCCAGCAGGTAAAACGTGATGGTCATCGCCATCGACGTGCAGATAATCATCCAGAACGAGCTGGTTCCCATCTTATATACCAGCCCCGGACCTCCCACGAAGCCCCATCCGCTCATTGTGCTGGAAAATACGGCGACGCCGGCCACGATCACTCCAAGGTGTCGCCCCGCCATGAAGAAATCATGCGAATTTTTTGTGCGACGCATTGCCCAGATGCCGACACCTATACACATCGCCATGTAAGCAGCGACGCAGATCAACACGATGAGTGAGCGATAGTTTTCCATTTTCGGTCAGCACGATTGGTTCGTTAAAACGATGCTGCAATACACATCGGGCAGAGTTCTTACAGATCGGTTGTGTCTGATGTGGCTGAGGCTGGGGCGACAAGCTCAGCGAAACGCTGTGCATTTTCAGGCGGCAGGATCCACCTGTGAAAATATGTTACATACAGAACGATAAAGAACGCGGGAAACAGCCACACTCCAAACAGCATCCATGACACACCCGGAGGGAACGGCCCTGAAAAAGCACCTATCGGATCCGCAAGTGACTTCCAATATGAGTAACAAAGCATTCCAAACACGGCTTCGAAAAGCAGACCGCCAACAACAAACCACATCAGGCGGCCAACGGACCGTGAGGTCTGGCGACCATCCGTTACGGTCGTTTGGAAAGGCCCACTCACTGTCCCCCAGGCAAGCAGCCCTGTAAACAGCAAGACCATCGCTGAACCGAGCAGCCAGCCGGTAACCAGAATCGCTTCATGCCGCGCGTTCCCGTCGCCACCCTGATCCATGGCATTAAATTTGGAATGTGGAATGCCGTGCCCGTTTGACGCTTCAGGTGTACACAACGCGATCAGGACCAGAATC
>JABABI010000115.1 GCA_014238335.1 Fuerstiella sp. | reverse complement strand
GTATCCGGCAACCCGTTGCCGTAGCATCAAATCCTGAGCTCTCGCTGGTGACCTAATCGGGTCAGCTTGCACAAACTGCATCCCTCTCAAAGCATCGGATAAGCGTAAGAATTGCGGAAAGGAATCAGCAACAACGCGTCTCTTAAATTCACTCAGTCCCAGCTGTTCAACCATAGTCGAATGTTAGCGGATTCTGCGATTCCTGTCTCTGATGGCACGTCGCACCTGCGTCAGAGTGAAACGCCGAGGCAGAGTCGGACGAT
The DNA here is from genome assembly GCA_014238335.1 of Fuerstiella sp. Lineage (GTDB taxonomy): Bacteria > Planctomycetota > Planctomycetia > Planctomycetales > Planctomycetaceae > Fuerstiella. The sequence goes on along the minus strand of JABABI010000115.1, from coordinate 20,467 downwards.
GAATCCTACCCAGTTGGGGAAATGGCATTTCGAGGCACGCTTGAACGCTCATGACACGCCCACCTTGCGCACTCCAGTGCGGGACGGGCGAAGGGCGAGTGTGATCAACCTGATGACTGGATTGGTAGGAATGGCCCGGAACACCAATTGCCGCTAAACACTTTCGATTCGCTGCGGCTGCTCGCCGTTTGCTGCCGGTCACATACGCCATGCTGCAAGACGGTCACGCTTATCGAAGGGCGGGGCCGCGTGAAACACGAGCGTTTCACATTCCTGAAACCGCTGTTCCCCGAAAGGAGAGTTTGAGACTTCCTGATCTTGCGCCTGCCAGCTTACCTGGCACGTACGGCCTTCAAAAAAACATATACAAATCAAAAAGCTGTTGATCAAAACTTTTCCATAGACGGATCGAGCAAACCGTTTATGTACCGAAACAGCGACCGATTCTTCGCGATGTCCGACCGAACAGGCTGCATCACTATGAAAACTGGTTTGCGTTGCTCCAGCATTTGCATCGGTCTCGGTCCGGGATACTTGCTGCGCCGTACAGGCTACGGGCCGGTGGATTTGCCACTGCGTCGGAGGGCGTCAAAGTATTGCAGTGCCTCCACTGCAGTTTACACGGCCTGAAACGAACCGTTATGATGGTGTCTCCGGCGTATGCCAGGTTCGTTCGTCAATTGAGTCCTTCCGCCAGTTCACAGTCATAGAAGATACAACTGAAATGCTTTCAGTAACAGGCAGCGGACTATCTCTGTGCGATGGGCATTCACGTCGCGAGTGGATGCGGATCGGCAGTGTTGGTATGGCCGGTCTGTCGTTGCCGACGTTATTGCAGGCACGGGCGACCGCGACGAATGCTTCATTGGACGGGGCGTTTGGGAAAGCTAAGTCTGTCATTTTGTTTGGTCTGACGGGAGGCGCACCGCAGCATGAGACCTTCGATCCGAAACCTGAGGCCCCGGAGAATATTCGCGGCGAATTTGGTGTCATTAATAGTCGGACTTCGGGTTTGTACGTCGGTGAACTGATGCCGCGTACGTCGGCCCTGACGGATAGAATTGCAGTACTTCGGGCCGTTGTTACAGGTGACAACGCGCATTCATCCAGCGGATATCAGATGCTGACGGGAGTCGCGCATCAGCCGCTGAACAGGGAAAGCGCGCTGCCGGTCGCCCCGAATCTTGCACCGTGTACCGGGGCGATTGTCCGTGCGCTCAAGGACAGGGCAGGAGAGTTGCCCGCGTCTGTGACACTGCCGGAACACATCTGGAACGATGGCAATTTCCCATGGCCCGGACAGGATGCCGGTTTTCTGGGCCGGCGTTTCGATCCATGGCTGATGAAATGCGATCCGAATCAGAATTCGTTTCAGGTTGGGGGTATGCAGCCGCTCGCCAATATGACTGAGGTGCGTTACGACGGACGCCGTTCGCTGCTCCAACAAATGGATGCTCGGCTGGGAGCCTTAAAGAACAGTTCAACGATCGCGAAATACGATCTGTATTCGCAACAGGCGATTAATCTGGTGGCTGGCGATCGGGGACGATCGGCATTTGATCTGAACCAGGAGACACCGGCGATGCGAGATCGCTATGGTCGCAGTCGATACGCTCAAAGCGCCCTGCTCGCGCGACGACTGATTGAAGCCGGTGTTTCGCTTGTTCAGTTGAACTGGACGCGAATCAAAGACAAGCCGAATCAGGGTGGCTGGGATACGCACAAGCAGCATTCTGAATCTCTGAAGTCATTTCTGATGCCAATGATGGATCAGGCGTATTCGGCCCTGCTGGAAGATCTTGACGAACGCGGCCTGCTGGATGAAACTCTTGTGGTGTGGTTTGGCGAGTTCGGGCACACACCAAAGTTCAACGGCAATGCCGGTCGCGATCACTGGGGACATTGTTTTTCAGTGGCACTGGCAGGTGGCGGCATTCGTGGCGGAGTCGTACACGGTTCTTCAGATGCTCAGGCCGCATATCCGGTGGACGGTCGCGTGGCTCCAAAGGACCTGATTGCTACGATCTTCCATTGTCTCGGATTTGCACCGGAAACAGAAATCCGAGATCCCTTCGGTCGTCCTTTGCCGATCAGCCGTGGCAGTGTTATTCGTGAAATTGTCTGAATTTCACGAACTGCTCTCCGATCTCGCTATTTTCTCTTGGGCATTGAAAAGTTGTTCGATCGCCGCCGGATTCAGCTCGTTGCCGAGCCGGACAGAATGCGGAATGCGGTAGGTTTCTGCGAGAGCATCGAAACGAATGATATCTTCTGACTCGGAGCCGAGTTTCGTCCAGCTGGGACGAATTTCACAACAGCAACAGCAACGGCCGGTTGGCGTAGGACACGCCCTCCGCAGCGCGCAGCCGAGATGGCGAGTGTCGTCGTTTCGATTATGCGACGGGATGCAATCCAGCCACTTCTTGAATCAGTTTGTTAGCTGCGTCGATGTGTCGGGCCCAAGCGAACAAGCAGACCGCTTCCAGACCCGTCCAAACGTCGCCCCGAGTGCACGCCGCTGAGGGCAACCGGTCCATGTCTGCCCGTTCTATCAACCTCGCGCCGCACGGCTTCTTGGTGTCTTGATTCGTTTCACGGCAATGTGAAACTTGATGGGCCGACAGAATACGTATGAACAATCTGTGAGCCGAGTTGTGGCGGAAAACGAACGGTTTCTGACTTTGTCCATCTAATAGATAGATGGTTCTCATGCGTTGAATTTGACCACCAGCCGCTGAGCGAGACCATGCTGATTCGGGACTCAGATTTCAACCAGCCCGAAACGACTCTTGAGTACCGGTCAACAGACGGGCTGCGGTCCTGTGTCACGAAAGCGGTAGCCGATTCCGCGGACGGTCTCAATGAGCGACGAGCTGTTACCGAGCTTCCTGCGAATGGCTCGGACATGCACGTCTATCGTGCGTTCAAAGACAAGCGTATCACCGAGAGCGGTATCGATCAGTTCCGCACGGGTGAACGCTCGGCCGGGCTGTCGGATCAGCATGTCGAGCAGAGCGAATTCGCTGGGCGTCAGGTCCAGCCTGCGGTCGCCTTCTGTTACATTGTGGCGTTCCCGGTCGACGACAACTCCGTGGCTTGCCGCAACGTTGCGGTCGTCCTGAACTGAAGAGCGACGACGCAACAGGGCCTTGACACGCTCAAGCAGCACCTTGACGCTAAACGGCTTGGTGACGTAATCGTCGGCGCCCATGGCAAGGCCGACAACCTGATCACTTTCCTCAGACTTTGCAGTCAGCATCACCACAAGTGTGTTCTGGCAGGCGGAAGTCGCCCGCAGTCGGCGGCAGACTTCCAGTCCGTCCATCACCGGCAGCATCAGATCCAGCACCACAACATCCGGTGGCTTTTGCTGCGCCTGAGACAGACCAAGCTGGCCGTCGTTGGCCACGGATACGCTGTATCCTGCCTGTTCAAGGTTGTAGGACAGCACGTCGGCAAGGGCTCGATCGTCTTCAATAATCAGTACGTTCTGCTGGGGCATGTTTCTGTGTGCGAAGAATGCAACTTATCGACAGGCAAAATCCAGGATCACGCGATCGGGTGCAGGTCATGTTGATGGCGGGTGATTTCACCATCGACCAGGTAAATGACATCTTCAGCAATATTCGTGGCATGATCTGCGATGCGTTCAATGTGTCGCGAGGCAGAAAAGAGATTCAATGCAGCCTCTATTAATTCCGGCTGCGTTCGCATGACCACCCGCATATCGTCGATGACTTCGCGGTTCAAATCGTCGACCTGGTCGTCGCAGAGGCAAACTTCGCGGGCCGCCCCGACATCCAGTTTCACCAGAGCATTCAGTGCGTCCTGAACCATCGACACCGTCAACTGAGCCATGTGACCGAATGCCTCGGGGACAATGAAATCCGAATATCTGGTCAGGTTCTGCGCCCGCTCCGCAATGTTCACGGCCAGATCCGCCATGCGCTCCAGGTCGTTATTGATCTTCATGATTATCGCTGTGCGGCGCAGATCGACAGCAACCGGCTGATGTAGTGCAAGAATTTTGAGACAGTCCTCTTCGATTCGGACCTCGCGTTCATTGACCGTATGTTCGTGCTCCATGATCTCGGCAACCAATTCGGGGCGAATCGCCAGGATTGAACGACTGGCCTTGCGAATCATCTCCTCAACCACCGAACTCTGAGCCAACACCTGACGTTGAAGGGCTTCCAGGTCGCGTTGTAAGTGTATGCTCATGGTTATCCAAACCTGCCGGTAATATAATCTTCAGTTTGTTTTTCGGTGGGCGTCGTGAATAGCTGTCGCGTGGGACCGACTTCAATCAATTGCCCCTCATAAAAGAACCCGGTTTGATCAGAAACGCGAGCTGCCTGCTGCATGTTGTGAGTCACAATCACAATTGTGTAGCGTTCACGAAGTTCGAAAATCAGGTCCTCAATCCGAGTCGTTGACGCCGGATCGAGAGCCGAAGCGGGTTCGTCCATCAGCAGAACTTCCGGACTGGTTGCCAGCGCCCGAGCAATGCACAGTCGCTGCTGCTGTCCACCCGAAAGCCTTAACGCTGAATCATTCAGTCGGTCCTTCACTTCGTCCAGCAGTGCGGCTCTTTTCAGTGATTTTTCGACGATTTCCTGCAATTCAGCACGGCCGTTGATGCCAGTCAGACGCGGCCCGTAAGCAACGTTCTCGAAAATGGATTTTGGAAATGGGTTCGACTTCTGAAATACCATGCCAACACGTTTTCGAAGTTCGACGACGTCTGTGCCCGGCTTGTAAACATCATTGCCGTCCAGCAGCACGTCACCTTCGACACGAGTCTTCTCGATCATGTCATTCATACGATTCAGGCAGCGCAGAAACGTCGACTTACCGCAGCCCGACGGACCTATCAGGGCAGTGACTCGATTCACCGGTATCGACATCGAAATATCAGAGAGCGCCTGGACGGAGCCATAAAAGAACCGAAGATTCCGGGTAACCAGCTTAACGTTTGCAGATGGGAGACCTTCTGCAGATGCAGAATTCTCACTTTGCGCGATTGGCGGATTCACCGGCACGGTCGGGACTCGTGAGATGGCATCGTCCGCTGTGGTAGGATCGTCCATTGCGATGGGTTCAGTAGTCGTCATTGTGTAGGTGGTCACGGTTTGTTTCTTTGACGAATTAGGTAACAAAGAACGGCGATCCATCACCATCACCATCGAACTCGTTTTCCATAGAAGTGTCGGACAGCGACGGCAGTGACGTTCATACAAATCAGCACGAACAGGAGTACGATAATGGCTGCACCGGCAATCTGATGAAACTCCGCCTTCGGCCGTGCTGCCCAATTGAAGATCTGGATTGGCAGTGCCGAAAACTGGTCTGTTGGACCTGAAGGGACGAATGGAACATAGGCCATCGCACCAACCGCCACCAGAGGTGCCGCTTCACCAATCGCCCGAGAAAGGGCAAGGATGACCCCGGTCATAATACCTGGCATCGCAGCGGGAAGAACCTGATGTCGGACGGTCTGCCAACGAGTCGCTCCAAGCGCGTACGATGCGTGTCTGATTGAATCGGGCACACCACGTAACGCTTCCTGGGTCGCAAGAATGATGATCGGCAGAATCACCAGTGACAGCGTCAGGGCTCCTGAAATCAGGCTGCTGCCTAATGTAAACAGCTGCACGAAGACGGCAAGTCCAAGTATGCCGTAGACAATGGAGGGCACGCCGGCAAGATTCGCGATGTTGATCTGAAACAGTTTTTTCCAACGACTTACAGCCGCGTATTCTTCCAGATAGACGGCCGCACCAATTCCAACCGGCAACGAGATAACGGCCGTGAGTCCTGTCAGCCACAGACTGCCCGCCAACGCAGTTTTAATTCCAGCTTTTTCCGGATGTCTGGATGGCAGATTCCAGAGGAAGTCCCAATTCAACCACGCCGCACCTTCGCTGAAGATTTTTCCAACAAGCAGAAACAGGACGACAACGCATAATGTTGCCGCTGCTGCGCAGCTGAATGCAAACATGCTGGCGATGATTCGACGGCGACGCTGACGATTGAGCAAACCGGGCCCCGTCATTCGTATTTCTCTCTCATTCTTGACAGGATTCCCTGAGCCACCAGATTGATCACCATAGTGGACAGAAACAGAGCGAGTCCGACAGCAAAAATCGTCCGATACTCAACGGTGCCAGCTGGTGTATCGCCCTGACTAATCTGAACAATGTAGGCCGTCATCGTCTGGACACTTTCCAGCGGATTCAATGTGGCCTTTGGCGTTGCACCGGCCGCCAGCGTGACCGCCATTGTCTCGCCGATGGCCCGGGAAATGGCCAGCAGAAACGATGCGACGATGCCGGACATTGCAGCTGGCACGACGACGTGCGCAGTCGTATCGAACTTAGTTGCGCCCAACGCATATGCGCCTTCGCGCAATGACCGTGGCACGGCACGAAGGGCATCTTCGCTCAGCGAAATTATCATGGGCAAAGTCATGATGCCGACAACAACACACGCACTTGCTGCGTTAAACGGTCCCGCGGAGGGAAATGTTGAACGGACCAGCGGCGAAATGGAAACCACGGCGAAGTAGCCATATACCACCGACGGAATCCCCGCCAGCACTTCCACCAGAGGCTTAATCACATCACGTAGTCGTGGCGGCGCATATTCGCTTAGAAAGATTGCCGTGCCCAGTCCGATCGGTATCGCGATCAAGGAAGACCCAAAAGCCACCAGCAACGTCCCGCACATCAGCGGCAGAATTCCGAAATGCTGCGGCTTCAGCAGTGGCGTCCACTTTGTATCTGTCAGAAAATCGAAAACAGAAACATCAAAGAAAAAACGGACGGACTCGACAAGCAGTACGAAAACGATACTGACCGTGGTCAAAACAGAAATGCCAGCGCACGCGAACAGAAAGACGTGAATCGCGCGCTCAAACCAATAGCGGAAACGCGTCACGCCGCCAGTGATTCCGTCATCAGATGCCAGACTTACAGTTGTGTCAGCAAATCTCACTCTTGAGTCGTCCAGTCGTAATCTTTGAGTAGCTGGAATCGCCGGACTTCGGTATTCCCATCGCCAATCCCTGAACTCCCGCGATTTCAGCTTCGACGCCCAATCAGACTTATTGGCTATTCAGACTTCGCACCACTCAGCCGTTCTTCGTTGATAGCAGCCGCTTCGTCTGAAATCGGTACATAGCCAACCTCCCGTGCCAGATTCGCGGCGTTGTCCAGATAGAAACGTGTGAACTGAGCAACCTTGTCGTTACTGAGCGATGACTTGCGGACGTAGACATACAGCGGACGCGAGAGCGGGGCATACGTCCCGGCTCGAACCGTTTTTTCTGTCGGTTGCACTGGACCATCGCCGCCGTCCACGGCCAGCAGTTTCAGCTTGTCCGCGTTCTCCGCATAGTAGGCATACCCGAAGTAGCCCAGAGCGTGCTTATCTTCCTGGACACCTGTCACCAAAACGTTGTCGTCTTCGCTGGCTGCGTAATCAGCTCGACTGGCTCCTTCTTCGCCGACAATCGCCTTCGTGAAGTAGTCAAACGTTCCTGAATCCGTCCCCGGTCCATAGAGTCGGATCTTCTCTGCTGGCCATTCCGGATTAAGATCACTCCACTTCTGCACAGCACTCTCGGGTCGCCACATTTCCTTCAACTGTGCCACGGTCAAATGGTCACACCAATTGTTTTCCGGGTGAGCGACAACGGCCAATCCGTCAAATGCAACTTCCAGTTCGACGTAGTCGGCTCCCGCCTCTTCGCACGACTTCTTTTCGCTGTCTTTGATTGCCCGCGATGCACCGCAGATGTCAATGCTGCCGGCGATGAATTTCTTCATGCCGCCACCGGTACCTGCATACCCAACGGTGACGCGAATATCGGGTTTAACAGCACGGAATTCTTCGGCGACAGCTTCGGTGATCGGGTATACGGTACTGGAACCATCAATGGCGATGATTCTGTTCGTGTCCGCGCTTTCACTCGCCCCAGTGCCTGCGTTGTCTTCTCCACAGCCCGTTAAAAAAAACAAAGCGATGGTCGTTGCAGTAAGCGTGAATTGTCTGGTCTGATTCATCCCGACTTCCTGATTTCTGTCTTATGGCCTCGTTATGGGTCGGGATGCTACCGACGTTTTGTTAAGAAAATGTTAAGATAACGTTAAGGTGAAGATGCAGTGAAGGCGAATACGGACGGACTTCGGGCGGTAGTTCGGCGGCCGCTGCGAGCCTCCCGTGTTAGCGCCAGGACCGTTCAATTACCACAATTTACTTGTAGTTGTAGACGATCCTGGCTCGTGCGAAGGCCATTTTCCGGGGCTGGGACGCGTCTGTCGCGGCCACGATTCAGCGTAAAACGCTGCTGTCGTAACATGGCTGGGCAGATCAATCTGGCCAGCCGTGATTACACGATGGGCGGATCGCAGATTGCCGTCGTTGGTCACGCTTGAAGGAAGAGGACAGTGCTTACCTTCGCGGCGTCGATACGCGCGCAAGCGACTCGCATGAAAGGATAGGATTAGGCAGCACCACAACTTCGTGGAGTGTCGCCGTTGTTTTCACGGTAAGCGAAATCAACCATTCGCGAGGGGAAGTTTCACGGTGAAGACAGTGCCCTTGCCAACTTCGCTCTCGACATCAACCCCGCCAGCAAACGATTGGGCCAGATGCTTGACGATGGAGAGACCAAGTCCGGTGCCGCCCAGTTCGCGGGACCGCGCCTTATCGACACGGTAAAATCGTTCAAATACGCGGGGCAGAAAGTCTGGCCCAATGCCAACACCCGTATCCCGCACTTCGATCGTCACCATTGCATCGTCGCAATGGCAGGCGACCGTCACTCTCCCGCCATCCGGTGTGTACTTCAAAGCGTTGTCAATCAGGTTGTCAATGATCTGCCGAACTCCTTCCTCATCAGCACTGACCTGAACTCCCGTAAAGTCACCGGATGTCGTCAGAGTTATGGTTTTGGTGTCGGCGGTCGCCTGGTGCTCGTCAATACACAACTGAATAACATGTGCCAGGTTTACCGATCCGATATCGAAGGCCTGTTGCCCCGATTCAATGCGAGCGATGCTGAGCATGTCAAGGATCAATTCGTGCAAACGTTCCGCCTGCTCTTCGATTCGCAGGACAAATTTCGTGTTGTTCTCATCGTCCCTGATCGCTCCGTTGAGCAATGTTTCAGCGTATGCCTTGATGGAACTCAGAGGCGTTTTTAATTCGTGCGACACGTTCGCCACAAACTCCTGTCGTAAGGACTCCAGTCTTCGCAGTTCAGTGACATCGTGCAGCACGAGTATGCAATGTGTTGACGGTTCGGCAGACAGAATTGTTGCATTGAAACTAAGCACGCGGTTGTCGTCACCACCCAATTCGATTTCCAGCTCCCGTGCCCCGGCAACATTATTCGGGTTAGCAAGAGCCTCATGCATAGCATGATTGCGAACAACGTTCAGCAGTGGTTCTCCTTCCGCTTCCCCTGGAGAAAACCCCAACAGTCGTCCGGCTGCCGAGTTTGCCAGCACAATTCGTTCATTATCATCCAACGCGACAACACCCTCGACCATACCTTCCAGAACCGTTGTCAGACGCTGGCTGCTTTCCCGCAACTGAGCCTCTCGAGCTTCAAGTTGATCACTCATTCGATGGAAAGACTTCGCGAGGACACCGATCTCGTCGTTCGTATGCACGAATAGAGGATGTCGATAGTCTCCAGCGGCAATCGCTTCGGCGGCCAGCGTAAGGCTGGTAACAGGTCGAGCGACGCCAGCCGAAACAAAGTACGTAAGTGCAACTACTGCAAGGCTCACCACACCAGCTACAAGCCAGATGAGCCTTTGAATAGCAGACACATGGGAACGGATTCGTGTCATCGGCAGGGCGGTCCTCACAAATCCCACCGCTGTATCCTCTACATCTGCCCTAAGCGCCACGTACAGCATGGGTTCGCCAACTGTTGGGCTGGTTCGTTCCGATGTGCCATGCCCATATGCTGCCGCCTGCACCAGTTCAACGCGGTCCTTATGGTTTTCCATCTCGGTGACCATCAGGACGTTGTCCTTCGTTGAATCTGCCAGCACATCACCATCCATCGCAACCAGTGTGATCCGCGTATCAATCTGTTCGCCCAGCATGTACACATGCGACTGAAGCTCCTGCGTCTTACCAACTGGCAACAGGTCCAACACATCGCTGCGGACCATCGCTGCAGAATCGCGGAGCCGTTGACGGATTTGTTCGACAACCTGTTCCTGTTGCCAGCCGGAGACAATCACAACGAACGTCAACGTGGCCACAAGGTTCAACAGGGTGTACGAAACGAATAGCTTCCAGAATAAACGTGAGGACCACATTTTCCGCTTCTCTCAGTTCGAACATCAGGGCAAACCTGTGATTCAATATAGGTTGAGTTTAGCGATGGCTGTTTTTGACGTAAGTCTTGCGTGCCAACAAAACGGCATGGGGCAGGGTGCCCGCAAAGTTTATCCAGTTTGAAAAAACGAGTTGCCCTGGTTCGAACATCACAAAATCGAACGACGCATCGTCAACAATTCCTGCACACAAAAGTCTCACGCGGTCGTCGTTGAACGTTAATGTAGCACACTTGGAATCGCGCCGGCATTGCAGTGCACTATCAGGCCTGATTGTTCCGTTGCACAGCTCTCCGAGCCGCCGACTTCATCGATTCTTAACAAAGCAATCGCACTTCCTTCATATTTGCCTCCTAGACTCCCGCCCAACAAACAGCGGGCGAGCGAAGATGTTGCCTGTCCGGAATTTCAAACTGATAAGGAGAGAATGATGAGGAGCGTTCAAATATCCATGCTGCTGCTGGGCATTGCGGCAGGTTTTCTGCCTGGCTGTGGTCAGGCTCCCGAGCCCAATGCTCGAGAGGTATTTCCGACGCTGGGCTTCGTGACGTTCAAAGGGAAGCCAATCCCTGATGCCAGCATTCGGCTGCACCCGATGCCCCCACCGGATGATGGAAAACCGGTTTTTGTACCTCGCGGCAGCGTGGATGAGTCAGGCATGTTTGTGCTTTCCACTTATCGACAGGGTGACGGCGCTCCTCCGGGTGACTACCGCGTCTCGTTCAGTTGGGTTGGGCCACTCGATGGTGTCGATGAAGACGAAGAAGACCGGCGCCGGGAGCGGCTTCCTCGGAAATACAATTCGGCCGAAACCTCAGGCGTCATGGTCACTGTGACAGCGGGTGAGAATTTGCTCGACGAAATAGCGCTCAATTGATGCCGCATTCGGTTCGCGGCTTGCAGAACACTTCTCGGCTGCTTTCCGACGGTCGGCTCCATCTACGCCTCACGTATCACGTACCTGTTCATGTTCGTTTCGAAGGAAACAAAAAGATGAAGACTCAAAGACAACGGAAGAGCGGATTTACTCTCATTGAACTCCTGGTGGTCATCGCGATCATCGCCATCCTAGTTGCGCTGCTGTTGCCTGCCGTTCAGCAGGCTCGGGAAGCGGCTCGCAGAACGCAGTGTAAGAACAACATGAAGCAACTGGTGCTTGCATTGCACAATTACGAAAGCTCCCATACGACGTTTCCACCAAGCCGGCTCAACCCTGACGTGGAAATTGAAGACAACGCTGGCAAGTACAGTGCCTATCAATCGTGGACAACCATGGTGCTTCCTTACATTGATCAAGGAAACCTTGGCAACCAGATCAACTACCAGGCTGCGTGGAGTTCTCTTCAGAATCGACCTGCTGTGTCGCAGCAACTGAGTGCATTCCAGTGCCCTTCAACACCAGGGGCTGATCGCAAAGACGGGCATTGGGTTATTGGAGCTGCGGCTGGCGACTACGGATCAGTGAACGAAGTCAAGAAGAAGGTCTACACTGACGTTCTGGGTGTGTCTGACCCAGGCACCAGTTCACGTGCTGGTGTGCTTTCCAAAGGTGTCAAGAACAAGATTCGCGACATCACCGACGGCGCCTCAAACTCCATCATCATTGCCGAAGCGGCCGGACAGCCCAGCGTTTACACCGCTGACGGCCCTATGAATGCCGCACGCTTCGCACTCTACAGCGACGACAAAATTGCAGATCTCGGTGGCGGCAACGGTCCATTCGAACCTGCCGACGGCACTGGCTGGGCTGATCCGGACTGTGGATTCAGCATCAATGGCGCGACCGCTGATGGACTTGATAAATACGGTCCGTACATGATCAACAGAATCAACGTCAGCGAAGTGTTCAGCTTCCACATCGGCGGTGCTCAGGTCGGACTTGCTGATGGCTCGATCCGTTTTCTGTCTGAAAATATTGATACCAGCGTGTTCATCGGCGTCTGCACCCGAGCCGGCGGCGAAGTGGTTGGAGAATGGTAGGCGCGATTAACGGGCAATCGAATCCTGGACGCACGATTTGGCCCCGCAGCGCGAGCGCGCGAGTTCGGGGTCACAAACCGATCGTGTCCATCACCGCTCATATACCTGAATAGAAGTGAGACGCTGCGATATGAAGTTCTACTCGGTTCCGAGAATCAACATTGATGGTCGTTCATTGGTACGTTGTTGCCGCCATATGTGGTCAGGCGTGCCGATGAATCTGCACCACGTCATAGCCTTATTGCTCTTCTTAGTCTGCTACAACGTCGAAGCAGAGCAGATCGAACTTGTCGGAGTTGGTGAGTTCCCGGGAACGGCATCCGATCTTTCTGGACAACAGGATAGGCTGGAGAACGGGGAACCGCACAACCGACTTGGCGGGTTTTCTGCACTTGAGTACTCCGGCAACGCTCAACAGTACGTCGCACTTCCCGACCGTGGTCCCGACGACGGTGCGACAGGGTATCTCTGTCGTTATCAACTGCTTGACATCAACGTTCAACCGGGTGCGGCCGAACCCGTCATACTGAAACTGGTCGATTCCATTCTGTTCAAAGATTGCCTTGACCGACCATTCACCGGGGCGTCGAATGCTTTCGCCGCCGGTGAGTCCATTGCTGAACGACTTGATCCGGAAGGCTTTCGATTCGGCAAAGACGGCACTTTCTACGTCTCGGACGAGTACGGTCCACAGCTCATTCAATTCTCCGCGATGGGCAAAGAACTGAAGCGGTTTCAACTTCCTGAGCATCTCATGGTTGAGAATCCCGCCGAGTCGAAAGTTGAAGAAAACGAGTTGAACGATCGTGGACGCTCATCCAACAAAGGAATGGAAGGCCTGGCTATTTCCAGCAACCATCAGCACCTGTATGGAATCATGCAGCATGTGCTGATTCAGGATGGCGAACGCGATGAGATCGGAAAGCCGGTTGGTGTCAATTGCCGGCTTGTGGTGATTCACGCTGAGACCGGGCAGACGCGTGAATTCGTGTATCAGCTGGATGATCGAGGCAACGGTCTAAACGAAATCCTGGCCATCAACGACAGGCAATTCCTTGTGATTGAGCGCGACGGGCTGATTGGCACAGAAGCGAAGTTCAAGAAGATCATGAAGATTGATCTTACGGGCGCAACGGAAATTCAGGACGAAGAACGCCTGCCAGCCGCCGGTCTACCCGATCACATTCGTCCCGTTGGAAAGCAGGTCTTCATTGATTTTCTTTCTCCTGAATACAAGTTGTCGGCTGCTCAGATTCCCGAAAAGCTGGAAGGTCTGACGTTCGGTCAACCGCTTGAGGACGGACGAGCTACGTTGATTGTTTCGTCAGACAATGACTTCAACGCCGATGCGCCCTCGCTGATCTATGTCTTTGCGTTGCCAAAGTCCACACCAGTTGAGTCGGCGGTCTCGGCAAAGTAGACAGCAACGCGGGGGATCAGAAAGCTGTCGGGTGATTCCAGTATCGAATACGGTCCAAATTTCTAACACTGCCATTGATCCACCGTATTTTGACAACAGGCCAATTGACCTGCGTCGGATACGTCGACCTCGTGCATGATGACTCATGCGATGCACGCAATCGCTGTAGTCGTCCTGATGACACGAAATGACCTTACCTTGCCCCTGTCCGGCGGTTGTCTTCGTGACCAAGGACGAACCGTCCGGTGTTGTCAAGACTTGGCGACCGAGGACACATCATTGGGGCTGCGACTCCAACCCAGCCCCCTCCATAGCATTGGTAATCAACACTTGCTGAGCCGGGGTGAAGCCCCATTCTTTCAGCAATTCGCAGTAGTGACGGAAACCGAGACAGTCGGCGGCGGTTAAGTCGCTCTTTCGCGCCCTGAAATCCCACCTGACGACACTTAGACGTCTCCTGAGTGCGAACCAAGCTCTGCCGACGACCTTCGAACGGTTTCTGACTCAATCCACTTCAGCGAAAAACTCCAAACCGACAAACAACAAATTGACTCCTTATTCAACGGTCTCCTAAGTGACGTTAATATCTGGACTCATCAGGCGTCTTTACCGTGAAGCAACGGCTGCAATTCACCCGACTGGTACATCTCTACCGCAATATCGCAGCCACCAACGAAGTTACCGTCCACATACAGCTGCGGAATGGTCGGCCAATCGGAAAATTCCTTGATCCCTTCGCGAAGTTCCATATCTTCCAAGACATTGGCGCTGCCAAAATCAATGTCAAGATGCTTGAGAATGTCCACAACCGTCTTTGAAAATCCACACATGGGAGCTTCTGGGATACCCTTCATGAAAAGCATGACGCGGTTGGTATCGATGTCATTCTGGATGCGTTGGGCGATCGTCATAACGGAAGCTCAGTATTGTCTGTAAAGGAAAACCTGTTTAGTAAAAAATCAGAGGGCGAGCTAACATTGAGCGCTGGCCCACTTCTCGGGAGTGTAGGTCTTCAGCGTCAGCGCGTGTAAGTCGCCTGAAAATTTAATCTTCAGCGACTTCATCACTTGCCGGTGTTGATCCACAAGCGACATTCCCACAAAACATTCGCTGATAACCGTAGCCTCCAAATGTGCTCCGTCGTTCATTGGATCGCGCACCTTCACTTCCGCAGTCGGCACTGCGCCAAGGATAATTTCTTCAATTTGTTTCGTTAGATCACTCATCCTGCGTCTGCCTCCAACCAACGAACAATGTCATTGGACTCATATAGTGGCTTGCCGTCAATTACCAGACACGGCACCTGACCTTTGCCGCCGATTTTCAACAGATCATCTCGGGCCCCAGTCTCGGACTGAATATTCCGCATCGGAATCGCACGGCCCAGGCGACTCAAACAATCCAATACCACGCGACAGTATGGACACGATGGAAAATAATACAGCGTCAATTCCGGCATCACGTCACTCCTGAAAATTAAAAAACGAGCGGATTTGATTCTTGAACGCCAATTGGGGCAAGGTTTGTCAAGATGCTCGCCCTCTGGCCTCTGCAATTCCTCATAGGCGCTTCAACTGAAATGCCTAAGTTCGCAAACCAATCCCTCGATTGAGCATCCAAAGTGTTAGCGAAAACAATCCGACAATGAACAAGACAATCACGGCGAAGGCGAATCCTAAGTTCATGTCGATCATCGCAGGGTCCAAACGGTCTTTGAGGATACCGGATCTAAATGCACTCACCATGTAAACGATTGGGTTGAACCGCGAAATCGTTTCCCAGGGCTGTGGCAATAACGTGATCGAATAGAAGACGCCCCCCAGATACGTCAGTGGGGTCAACACGAACGTCGGTACGATCGCAACATCGTCAAACTTGCGAGCCAGCATCGCGTTGATGAATCCTGCGATCGAAAACAACGTTGCCGTGAGCAGCGCCACGGAAAACGTAATGGGAACGCTGTAGATGGAAAGCGTGTCCACAAAAAGTAGACTCACCAACAAAACGATCGTGCCTATCACCATTGCTCGCGCGATTCCCCCGGCCATGTATCCAAGCAAAATAGCTGCGTTGTGCATCGGTGATATCAGTATTTCCTCAACGTCGCGTTGGAATTTCGACGAGAAAAATGAAGACACGACGTTTTGGTACGAGCTATTGATGACACTCATCATTACCAGTCCCGGCACAATGAACTGCATGTATGGCACGCCGCCCATTTCGCCAACTCGAGACCCGATCACTTTCCCAAAGATGATGAAGTAAAGCGTGGTTGTGATCACTGGCGGAACAATTGTCTGCGGCCAGATCCTTAGTAATCGCGTGACTTCCTTGATCATGATCGTCTGAAATCCGATCCGATTGGATCGCAGACGGGAGCTAAGCGAAGCGTCAATGAGTGTGTCGGATGGCATGATTCAATCGTCTGTGAAATATATATTGAGCTCGAGAACGTCTACGCTGCGAATGATGCTGGAGGTTAATTACCCATCGCTTGGTTGACCTTCATTGGCTTCCACCATTTCGACGAACAACTCTTCCAGTCGATTCGCTTTGTTGCGCATGGACATGACGTTGACGTCCTGCGTGGTCAACATTTCGAATACTGCGTTGAGTGAATGCTCTTTCAAAACGTCGATTTCCAAAGTTGTCGAATCAGTGAGCCGGTGCGTGTATCCGCCGAGCAACAATCCGGCTGGTGCAGCCGATTGCAAGTCAAAAATGAATGTCTCGATATTGAGTTTCGACAACAAGGACTTCTTGTCCGTATTCTCGATGACGCGTCCTCGATCAATGATCGCGATTCGACGGCACAAACTTTCGGCTTCCTCAAGATAATGCGTGGTGAGAATCACGGTCGTTCCTTCTGCGTTGATCTCCTCCAACAACGACCAGGTTGCACGACGCAGCTCAATGTCGACGCCTGCGGTTGGCTCATCCAATATCAGGAGTTTAGGCTCGTGAACGAGCGCACGAGCAATCATCAATCGCCGCTTCATGCCGCCGGATAGCATTCGGGCGCTGGTTGCTCTTTTGTCCCACAGCCCCATTTTCCGGAGGTACTTTTCGGTTCGTTGACCGGCAACGGACCGCGGGAGGCCGTAGTAACCGGCTTGCTGCATGACGATTTGCTCGGGCGGCTCAAACTGATTGAAATTGAATTCCTGCGGAACCAGCCCAATCTGGCGTTTGACTCGCGCGGGATCTTCATCGAGGTCGACCCCGAAACAACGAATCGTCCCGCCGGTCTTGTTGACCAACGAAGTCATGATCCCGATCGTCGTGGACTTACCCGCTCCGTTGGGTCCCAATAAGCCGAAAAACTCGCCTTCCTCAACGACAAGATCAATCCCGCGTAGCGCAACGGTCCCATCGCGATAGGTCTTGCTGAGATTGTTGATCTCGAGCGCTTTTACGGAATTCATGAGCACACGCGACTCGTCAGTTTTGGTTGGAGAAGACTCATGAAACCGGGATGGCTGAAGTTTTTGCTATGGATTCACAATGGCCCGAAATGGAATCGAACAGTTTTTCCACGATGGAAATTCCGGTCGCCTTTTCCAGCTCACGAATCCCGGTTGGACTCGTGACATTCAGCTCAGTCATATAGCCACCGATAATGTCTATTCCCGTAAACAATAGTCCCCTCTCACGCAGCGTTGGTCCAATTTGTTTACAGATCGACCATTCCCGATCCGTCAACGGGTTAACTTTGACTCGTGCCCCAGCGTCCATGTTGCCACGGTGGTCGCCGGGCGCAGGAATCCGCGCCAGACCGAACGGAATGGGCTCGCCATCAATCAGCAGGATCCGCCGGTCTCCCGACTCAGCGATCTCCGGAATGTATTGTTGCAGCACCGTGTATTTGCGGCCGTAGTCTGAAACCGTCTCAAAAATGACGTTGTGGTTTCCATCTTCTATACCTGTCGAAAAGACCGAACGACCTCCCATGAGGTCCATCGGCTTTACAACAATCCGTTTGTGTACGGCGATGAATTTCCGCATCTCGTCCAGCGAGCGGCTGATCAAGGTTGCAGGAATGCAGTCCGGAAACCAGACGGTAGACGCCTTTTCGTTTGCGTCCCGCAGTCCTTGCGGCCGATTCACAACCAGAGCGCCACGGCGCTCGGCTTGTTCCAAAACGTAAGTCGAAAAAACGTATTGGATATCAAATGGAGGATCCTTGCGCATCAAGATGACATCCAGTTCACCCAAATCGACGTCGACGGTATCAACGAATTCAAACCAGTGTGCTGAATCGTCAAACGCTTTCAATTTCGTCAGCCGACCGCGAGGCACGGGTCCATCCAGCCAGATATCCGCCAGATCGCCGCAATAGATTTCGTATCCCCGCTTTTGCGCTTCCAGCAGCATGGCTAAAGAGCTGTCCTTATGAGGCTGGATGTTCTGGATGGGGTCCATGATGACCGCCAGTTTCTTGTTGCTCATGAAAACGTTTCCATACACATAGCAGCCAAAGCAGTATCAATATTTTCCCGCCATAGACCTGAATGTTTGCGTACCAATTCCTCGGCAAACGTTTGACCCGTTTCGGCGGCCTTTTGTAACGGCAAGAGGTATCGACTTTCATCCTCACCTTCATGGTTTCGAATGTTACGGCGCTCCAGCCCTTTTCGCGCCAAATCAAGCATCCACAAAGCAAGCTCTTGCACAGTGCTATTTCGAAACGGCGTACCAAATCCGTGTTTGGCGACACCGCTTTCCAACGAGCGTCTTTCGCTCAGCGTCCAGCCACTGATACGGTGCCATGCGGCACTCAGCGACTCGCGGTCATACAAGATGCCAGCCCACAGTGCGGTCAATGCCGGCACGCGCGAAGTCGCATCTCCGGCGTCCGCACCACGCATTTCCAGGTATTGCTTCAAACGGACCTGCGGAAAAATGGTCGACAGATGATCGACCCAATCCGTTAACAATGGCCGCTGCCCAGGCAAGATTGACAATCGTCCGTCCAGAAAATCACGAAACGACAATCCCGTGGCGTCAATGTATCTGCCTTCCCGATGGACAAAGTACATGGGAACGTCGAGGGCATAGTCCATGTATCGTTCAAAGCCCATGCCCGATTCAAATACGAAGGGTAACGAGCCACAACGATCGGGATCCGTATCTTCCCAGATCTTGCTTCGATAACTTTTATAGCCGTTTCCACCACTCATGTCCGACGGCGAATTGGCAAACAAGGCCGTGGTGACCGGCTGCAGCGCCAGTGCGACCCGGAATTTCTTGACCATGTCGTATTCGCTGGAAAAGTCGACGTTGACCTGCATGCTGCATGTGCGTTGCATCATGTCCAATCCGAGCGAACCACGCTGAGGCATCCGGGATCGCATGATTTCGTAACGCTGTTTGGGCATCCATGGAATCTGTTCTCGCGAATGTTTTGGCTGATGACCAATCGCCAGAAAACTCAGCCCCAATTCGTCGGCGACTGAAGCAAGTTCACGGTGATAGCACTGCGTCTCGCGCCAGACCTGATGAGCATTCTTCAAGGGAGCGCCAGATAGCTCAAATTGGCCACCAGGCTCAAGTGTGATCGAACTTGCGCCCCGATGAAGTGCAATCGAGTGGCCGCTCTCAAAGACTGGGTTCCACCCAAAATCAACCAGACGTTCCAACATCGCTTTGATTCCCGGCTTCGCCCCGTCGTAGTCTGCCGGTTGATAATCCTCGCCGCTGAACACAAACATTTCCTGTTCGGCCCCCAGCCGGAACAATTCGGGGGACTTGCAACCATCTGCAAGGTACCCCACAAGCTGAGCCTTGTTCTCGATTACAGGTTGCTCGGTTTCGTCCGATGACACTGTGGGCATCGGTATAGCGAGTGGTGCATTAATTATCATGATTCCTGCCTTCCCTGGGATATTGTCGCCCGTTGATGGCGGCGGCAAGATCGCATGAGCTTCGTGCATGAAGCCAAGTTCTGGAGTATTAGACGGGCGACATCTTGGCCCCCTTACGTTTGTTTTTGACCTTTTGGTCAAACTCCTTGCCCGATTAAGTCCACGAAGGCCCGTCCGAGTCATTCTGAGAACGGCAGTTACCGAGCGGCAGGCGTCACGCACCACAACGCTTCATATTTGAATAATCTCAATTCTGTTCTCATCAGGGTCCGCAATATGAGCCAGGATATACTTCTTCCCGGTTTCGGAAGGCACGATCACATCGATCGAGAGCAGATATGCGTCGAAGACTACATGACCAGTGTCGTCAGGTCGAATGCACGCGGTTAACGAATTCGGGGCCGGTCCGGGACATTCGTTGCGCGCTCATGTCGAACCGTCATGAGTTAGAAACTTGTCGCGCGTGATACACGCCGAAAAACCACCCTTTGATTCCACGTTTCCCGAATTCCCAGAGGTTTGGTGACGCACGAAATCCGTGTCATCTGGTCCGTACGTTTTCTGCGAATCGGGTTGAATCTCACGGTGCTGTTTACCACAACATTCGGGAGTTTAACGCGCGAGTACTCGTCGCTGCCATCAGTCAGACGTCGATTTGACTTTCCCAGAGCCGATGAGGGCGGGATCATTGTCGGCATGTCTGAAAATTGCCGAACTCAAAAACAGTACGATCACCGACTTCGTCGTCTGATCCAGACCACCCGTGATCTGGACCTCGCCGTTCGACATGGCGTCCCGCGTTCAACGGCTCGCGGCTGGCTCAAGCAATCCAGAACGGACGT
>JABABI010000114.1:8474-20751 GCA_014238335.1 Fuerstiella sp. | reverse complement strand
CAGCCGATACGGCAGGTATGCTCGCGTGATGGCTACCGGAGGCGGCGTTACTGTGAAACGTACTTTGTGGTCGACGGACGTGACCACGGCTCGTGCTTCTCTGTGACGGCATGCCATTTTTCGGTGCGTAGTGCTTCGTATCCGGTTTCAATTGTCGATACAGAAGCCAGGGCATCCTCGTGACTGACAGCGAGTTCCTGATCACCATAAATCGTTTCGACGAAGTTCAGTATCTGACTGCGGAAGGCGGCCACTTCGTCGTAACCACTGCCGAAGACTGTCCAGTCGCTATCATTGCTGCGATACTTTGACTCATCCCAGCCAACCAGCAAAGTGCCTTCCGAGCCGTAGACACTGATGAAGTGTGAGTGAACGTTGTTCATGCTCCACGACAGATCGATGCTGCCGGCGGCTCCTGATTCTGAACGAAGAAACAGTCGCACAGTGTCTTCGACGTCGGGCACCTGTATTCGCCGCCCTTCGACGACCTGGAGATCAATGATTGAGCCCAGCAGGAACCGCATGATATCGACGGAGTGTGTGCCTCTGTCAATCAGAACTCCACCGCCGCTGATTTCGGGTGTGGAATTCCAACGTTGCGACGCGTCAACCTGTCCAGCGAATTTATTTTCGAACAGAACGATGTCTCCCAGGATTCCGGAATTGATCAGTCGTCGAGTCTCCTGCAGGTCCTCAGCGAAGCGAAACTGTGAGCCCATCGTGAAGACAGCGTCGTTGGCCCTTGAGGCATTGACCATACGTCTCGCGTCGTGGGACTTGATGGCCAGCGGCTGTTCGCACAGAACATGAATTCCCATATTCATGAGTTCGATGCAGATGTCAGGGTGGGTCACAGGCGGTGTACATACGATTGCCACCTTTGGCAGAACTTCCGCGATCATCGTCTCGATGTCATCAAATGCCTGAGCATCGACGACGGCGGCAACTTCTTCAGCGGCTTCCTTACGCACGTCAGCAACAGCTGCGACCTCATATGGCAGACTTTCTACAAAAGCCTTCGCGTATGTTTTCGCGACGGCTCCGGCACCGATAAGAACGATAGTCGGATTGGTTTGGCAGGTCATCGAGGTAGAACTTTCAAAGGGAAGAATGTCGAGTGCTCCCCGGAAGTTTAGGTTGAGAACGACAATGCTGACGTTAATTTGCGTCGACGTCGTGTTGATCAAATGCAACACAGTCTGTGACCTTGACGGTTGTGCCGTTCCTGGAAGATGAGCAAACGGTTGTAGCAGTTGCGCCGGCGCACCATGCTGGCTGAGTCACCCACGCGGCCGCGCTACCAATGAATGAGGCGTAGTTTCAGGCGGAACTCGGTTGAATTCGTGGGCGAGGAGCCTGGTGCTCCGGCATTCCGTCAGCGGTTGTCGTAGGGCCAGCATTTTGAACGCTGTTGATCCTGACCAGGAACCACCCCTGCGACAGTGACCATGATTTCACTGTCAGCGAACGCCGACAATGTTGTCAGTCCGGCTGACATGAGGGACGGGCGACTGACGGTGGCCCGTTGGCTGCTTTGTTGTCTGCACGTCTTGTAAGTGACCGAGCACCGTCTGAAGGTTCACGCCTTCCGGTGGGACGAATCTTCATTGCCGAATGCCTGTTTTTCCCATTTGTGGCCTCATGTGCTGGACCTTATGCGGATCCGATTCAGACTGCCGTTTTGTAACTGTGTGACATCTGAGTGCAGTTTTCCCGCTTTCTGCCGAGCATCATTTTTGCGCCCTGTGTCGCTTTTCCCCATTCCGTGCGACGCTTGACACCCGTATGCGCGTTTTAAGGTGTAGCGGCACCAACAGGACGACTCACTTTTCCCTCATTCGCCAGCACCGATCGAAACCTGTATGAGCAAATTCACAGCCATTACCGCGTCTGTCTGCGCGATGTCCCTTTGCATCCTTGCATGTGGCCAGGGCGGTCCCCGGCCGTCGGATCTTGGCACGTCGAATCTGGACCTGGGCGAACCGGGGATCGCGTGGTACACGACGTGGGAAAGCGGACTGTCGGAAGCGAAACGCAGCGGTCGGCCGATCATGTTTGTCGCGGCCGCGACGCAGTGTCACGGCGTGTCGGGCGTCTTTTGACCTGGCTACACCGCTACGCAGAACGGTCTGTTCGCGTCCGATGAATTTATCGCAGCGTCTCGTGATTTCGTGTGTGTCAGAATCGATTCGTACGAAAGTGAAGAACATCAGAAATATGTTCGTACGTTTCTGCACGGAAGGTTTGAGAACAGCGCGTTTTGCCTGCTTTCACCTGATGGCCAGGACTGGCTGTCAAAAGCAGGACGAGGCCCGGAAATGGTGCTGGGCCGCAGTTCCTCATTTTCCGTGGAGCGTATGGAAATCATTGCAGCACTGTATCCCGCCACCGCAGATGTGAAGCAGGCGGAGGTCCAGGACTTTCACAGTGTGCGGCAGGCGTTGAATGTTGCATCCGCAGATCAGCGAGTGCTGGTGGTGGTGAACGGTCCGAGTGGTCAAATCGCGTCCCTTCGTAAGTCTCTGCGATCTGTCGCCAGCGATGAACGCATTCTTGGTCGCGTCCACATCGACTTCGAAGAAAACGATGAATGGCGAAAAACGGTCACAGGGCTGAAGGATGGACCGAGCATTGTGGTCATTCGACCAGGCGAGTTCGGAATGGAGGGAACGGCAATGCACCAACTGCCGCTGAATGCAGGTCATGTGGAAATCATAACGGCACTGCTGGCCGCCAACACAGAATTCGCAACGACCACGGACAAGAAGGTGTACTCAGGCCACGTTGCCAAAGGTCAGGATCTCGGCATCTATTTTGAAGGCGGTGTGCCGTACGGTGAAGACCGAGACGGCGATGGCCAGATCGATCGTGGCAGGCCACGTGGTGGCAGGCCGCGACGATAGCCGCGCAGGCCATCTTTCCGCCTGCGTTTTTTGAAGGCGGACAACAGACAACGCGGCTGCCGGAATGTCCCGAGCATGCCGGAACTATTCAGCAGATTTAGACTTCGGTTTTGCGGCAGCTTTTTCGAAACCGCTTGCCAGTAGTTTTTCGTAGCCGGCCTTTAGTGGTCGGACGTCATACCCTTTGGCTCGCAGAAGTTTTGATACAACCAGAACGCGTCCACCACTTCTGCAGTGGCAGTAGACGGGTTTGTCCTTCGGTAGATTCTTCTGCATTTCCTTCGTCAGTCTGCCGGTCCTCACGACGCTTAGTGGAATTAGTTTCGAGGATTTCAGGTGGCCAGCGTCCCATTCGGCTTTTTCACGTACGTCCAGCAGTACCGCCTTCTTGTCTTTGACTCGCTGACGAACAATGTCCAGCGTGTCGGTCGTATGTCCGGCACTCGTAAACGTTGGGGGCTGGGGAACATCATCGGCGGCAAGGCAGGAATTGCTGCAGACGGCACAGGCAAGCAGGGCACGTATCATTGAATCACTTTCCGACGAAGGTGGAAGTTCCAGTTGGTCAGTCAGCTTAACGGATTGGAATCGACTTGGTCTATTCTACACCGATGACACGGTCAACTTCCTGAAAGGTTGTTACGCCCTGCCCGACCAGAGAATGGCCGTTGACGCGGAGTGACTGGAATCCTTTGCCTTTGACCGCTTTGCGAAGATCGACGATTGTGGGACCACCGTGAATCGCGTCGCCAACCTGTCTCCTGACGTCCAGTAATTCGAAAATCGCCCGGCGGCCCGAGTAACCTGTGCCAAGACACTCTTTGCAGCCGCGAGGTTCGTAGATGGCGTCGCGAAAGTTGTCACCCAGTCGTCGTTTGTCGTCATCGTTCGGCCGGCGGCGTGTGCAGCATTCCTGACACAGCTTTCGCAACAAACGCTGAGACATGATAAGGTCGAGCGCTGCAGCGACCATATTCGGGTCGGCGTTCAGGTCGAGCAGTCGGTGCAGCGTGGCCAGCGTGTCCGGGGCGTGGACGGTGGACAGCACCAGATGCCCGGTCATCGTCGCCTGCATCGCAATCTTTGCGGATTCTTTATCGCGAATTTCGCCGATCAGAAGAACGTCCGGGTCCTGTCGCAGCAGCGCCGGCAGCATGTCAGAGAAACTCTTGCCGTGCTCAGAATCGATGTTCATCTGTGTGATTCCTTCGATCTGATATTCGACGGGATCTTCCAGTGTCATCACGTTTCGCGACTTGAAGTCAACGCTGCGAAGCATTGAGTACAGTGTCGTCGTTTTGCCGGACCCGGTAGGGCCACACATCAACACCATGCCGGCGTTCTGTTTCATCACGCTATTGATGGTTTTGATCATCCGGCCCGGAGCCCCCAGTTGCCTCATCGTCTGCGGAGCGTTGTCGGCGTCCAGAACGCGAATCGCCAGTTTCTGCCCATGCACGGAAGGTGTGAAGCTGACTCGATAGTCCGACCGTCGTTTGGGCCCCACGACAGAGTAACTGCCTTCCAGCACCTCCTGGCTGGCGCCCATTTTCGTTTCGCACAGCACTTTGACAATGCCATACAGTCGGTTGATGGCACTCTTGGGGATCTCCACCAGATGCACCAGCGTGCCGTCGATACGCATTCGAACATCGACACCTTCTGCAGAAGGTTCAAGGTGCAGGTCCGTGGTCTTCGACTGAAACGCGATGATTGTCAGCAGACCCAGCAGGTGCGGCCCGTCGCCGGTGCCAATGTGCTCTGATACGGAGATCTGTTCTTTACCACCGGACCCGATAAGGACGAGCTTATCAACGGAAAAACCCAGGTCATGCAGTGTGCCGTGAACATGCAGCAGCTTTTGCAGATGCGGTTCCTGTTCCGCGGACGTTTCCGCGCTGCCAAACAGAAATCCCATCAGGCCTCCACGTTTTTTCTTTTGGGGCTTTTGGGTGACGGCATCCTCGAAGATGTCGGGGCCGGATTTCGTTTTCTTCTTCTTCTTTTTGTTCTTGTTCTTGTACTTGTTTACATCTTCCTTACGGGGCGGTGGCGCGTCATCCTTGTCCCGACGTTTGCGACGCGGTGCTTCGTCGGCCGCTTCGCGCGAGCGACGTCCGGATTCGTTATCGTCGCTTTTGGATGACCCTCGTGCCGGCTGGCTCCGTCGTGATGACGGTGCGTCGCTGGATTCTTCACGTGACTTGCCGCGCCGCGGTTGTGATGCTTTGCCACTTTTCCGGCGAGCACGAGGTTTAGGACTGTCGTCCACCAACGGTGCGTTTATATCGACTTCCTGGTCGTAGTCATCTTCTCCGGCATCAAATTCATCGTCTTCCGCGCCTCCATCGTCCGGGAAAAGTTCCGGAAATTCATCGGCGCGGGACCAGCGTTTGCCATCCTTTGACACTTCGTAGTGTCGGCCGAATCGGCCCCGTTTCGCCATCATGTGCAATTTGTCGACCGCCAGAGGACCAACCCGCTTGCCACGGTTGCGAATGTAGAAACGACCAGCCACGTGATACCTCGCTACAGTGCGGGATGGCCCGTTGCCGCCGGTCGTTCAGAAGACATGCGCAGACGGGAAGTTGTTCAACGCCATCAGTAGAATAAAACGATGGTAACAATGATTAGCAGTACAATCACACCCAGGCCGATGCCCCCGATCGTCATGTATTGCTTCATCTTTCGCTGTTTTTCGATCTCGACCAGTTTTGCTTCATACTTCGTCTGAACGGCGTCCGGAATTTCGAAGCCTTCAAACGCTGCAACCGCGTCGTAATATCGGTAAATCTCTTCCAGTGAACATTGCTCCGACCGTAATGCTCGCTGCAACTTTTTGATTTCCGCTGCGAACATTCGTTCATCTTCTTCTTCCTGATTCAGATCTCCAAGCCAGCGATACAGAGGGGCGACAGCAGCCTCGGCTTCTTTAAAGGCGTCTGATTTCTGGTTGCACTTCTGTGCCAGTTCTTCCCATGTGTCGCCGAGTTTCCGTGCTCGTTCAGCGTCGCCGACCGATCTTGCTTCGCTCAGCTCCGCAGTGAGGCTTGACAAACGCGCCATGGATTCGATCTGCCTGACTTCAACCATTGCCAGATCCAGGCGTTCCACAACCTTGCGGTCGGGTTTGACGGACCACGGTTTCTTGTGTACTTCATCAGACAAACGGCGAAGATCGACAGCGTTTCGGGACGAAATTGCATCACGGGCTTCGTCGGCGATCTGTCGAATACGTGCCTGCTCGTACGACTTTAGATCATCCTGCCAATAATCAGAACCGGCATCGCGTTTTGCAATCTGTCGCAGCAGATCGATCCGGCTCCGCAGCGGCGCCCGAGCCAGGGAATGCACTCGAAACCGTCTCATCAGACGTTCCAGTGGTTCGTCGTCAGCGTACGCTCCATTCAGATCTGTGGCAATGTCGATCTGTAATTCGGGTGTGACAGTCAGCCCAAGTTCGGCGACGAAGTCATTCCATTCCGGCAATTCCGGGAAGTCCAGAATGGAAACGAGCTCCAGCAGATTCGGCTCCTGTTCGGCCAGTTGAATGGCTTCACTGCGGTGCCCGTCCGCCAGCAGTGTGTCACATTCGCGCAGGCGCTTGTTGGCTGAGCGGATTTCAGCATCCAGTTCGTTGTGGAACCGGTCAAGTTGCTCACGGTCCGGATTCATGGAACTGTTCAGTGTTACTCGAACACTTTCCAGCAACTCGTGAATTTCTGCTATATCAGCCATCGTCTGCAAACCCTGCTGTTCTTGTTTGTCAGCACAGTGTGAATGAAATAAAATCTATGATACTCATTGCATCGCGAAGAAGCCAAGAACGACAATCGCCAGCATCAATAACGCGATAACGACCAGTATTTTTGCATTTTTTCGCGGTTTCCGTCGCCGTGGTCGGCCTTGATGTGCATCTTTGTCATCGTATTCCTCGACGTATTCAAGATCCCGGATCGACGGCCGCCGTGCTCCTGGCGACGACGGATGACGAGACTGCGTTGGACGCCGATGCCCTGAACGTGGTGTTCGTGACATGTTTCCGCCTCTGTCGGCACGACCGGATGCGGCGTCCCCGCGACGTGATGTTGATCTGGCTACCGAGTGAACGCGATTCGGTTCATCGTCGCGAGCAGCCTCCACGAATGGGTTTCCGTCTGGTGGCTCTCCGGTCGATCCACGCGGGTCGACCAGCAGCCCAAGGGATCGTGCACGCAACTTGCGAGCTTCAGTCGTCCCGTCAAGGACAAAACGCCAGTGGCATTGAGTTCCCGGAGCAAGCCGGGAAAAGTACGTGCTGAAACAGACCTTCCAGCGGTCACGCGGTGACACAAGCAGCAGTGCTTCGTGTAACATCTTCATTGTGTCATCGGGGTTGGGGACGATGATGGAGACAGGTTTCAGTCCATTGGCGACGGCATGACCCAGCACGCCAGCCCAGCCAGCATCGCCGAAGACTTCAGCCCACGTACCGAAGCCTTCTACCGGCTCGACATAGGATGACGGAATTCGACCGGGCGGTATTGCTTCCGGTTCGCCGTCCCAGTCTGTGTGCCAGAATCCGTAGTCGGCAAACAGTGCTGCCGGCCCCTGAGGAAATCCTGCAGCCTCGGCCTCGGAAAGCGCCAGATGGTGGGCAATCTTGTTGGTGCGTCCCGTGTAGTCGATTCCCGCGTCACCAATGCGTGATACGACATGATAGAAATTGCGCTGAATGCGAATTGTCAGGTGTGAGTGATTGACGGGCGGTTCGGCGCCGGTTGCTGCCTCTGTGTGAGAGTAACCGCTCAGTGATTCCAGTTTTTCGTGCAGCGGACGAGGAATGCCGTCAGTGGCGGCAACAGTGCAGAAACCACTCGCACCCTCTTTCAGTCCGCGGCGGGCAGACGTATAAACAAGCTCAAAACTCACTAGCGACCTGCTTCATCAGGGTAAACGACGTTACCTGTTGACCAAATGAACGCGTGTGCTCAATCCCCACATCGAGCTGCCGGATGGGAATGTTTTTTTCGCCGGTCGCTGTGACCATGCGAGCAAGACACAGGGATGCGGTGGATATCACATCTGCTGTATTATTCTCTTGATCGGCGGACAAGAGATGGAATCAATCCCGTACTGGTCTGGCTCAGCATGTACAGCAGCGGCACTTCAGCCCAGATTGGCTTTACTTCACTCGGTCGAACGCCCAGCATTCCGGAATTTGGGTCTTCTTCAGGACCGCGACCCAGTGCGGACACCGGAATATACGTCACTCTGTCTGCAAAGCCTTCTGCCGCATTGACAAATTCCGGAGCGAGCTTTGCCATGATTTCTCGCATCCTGCCAGAAATATCCTCAATCAACGTGGTGTCCAGTCCCGCTAGCTGCTGTCTCGAATCCTTGATCGGATCCTGGATGTCCTTCCACTCGGGCCACAGCGTTGGCGCCCATGCGTCCATCTTCGTAATGACAATAATCAGCGGCTTGCTGTATTTCTGCTGCTGGGCCAGCCCGGCATGTGTGCGAATGCGATTGGCGGCTTCGTGAAGTATCTGATCCTGTCTATGACTTCGGCCGGTTCCCTGAATCTGTGGATCCTGGCTGTCGGCTTTGCACGCTTCGCGAAATCTTGCGTGCTGAGTGGGGTCGAACAGGAACAGCAGACCGCGAGAAATGGTCAGGTGCTGTGTCGCGGGACTGATGGACGATTCGCCTCCGGGCAGGAAGTGTTCCCCCGCATTGTCATACAGACAGATGGATCGCGAGATTTCATCGCGTTTCTCAATCTGCGGATGATTGGCCAGCGGCTGAACGACGAACACGAATGGTCGTGGATACCAAATCGTTTCGTCGCCAAATGAAACCGGCTGGTAGAGTTCGCCTTCTTTTTCCGTCTTCGGAATCGTGGCCAGTTGGTCGGGGTGCTCGTTGAAGAACAGCTTTTCTTCATGTTCGTTCAGCTGTCGATTGGAATCGGGATCCGCATCCGAAATGCTCAGCTTGAATCGCTGGCCCATGGCCTGACGCATCTGCCAGGTAGTCGTTGCCAGCATGTGTGATTTTCCGGAACCCGGTGAACCCAGAATCGAATAGAAAATACACTTCAGCTCAAACATCGTTCGAGGGATCACAAGATGACACTTCGGACAGCAGACTTCGCTGCAAAATGATCCCTGACTGTCGATTGCATTCCCACCGGCATCGAATCGCGTGGGTAAGAACCGTCGTTGCACATCCGAGCCAAGACGAGCGTCGCCGTACAGTCGAGGATGTGCGGAGGCCCACAGTGTTTCAGCCGGCGGAAACCGGTGCCAGCAATGTGGACAGGTGATCTGTGCTTGTATGGCAAGGTCATTCAAGATCGTCTACTCGCACACAACGGACAACTGAAGAGAAAGTCAGGCGACGTCCAGCCAATTCCGGGTTTGCTGCCCAGCGGGTATTTCGCAGAACGGACAGTCGCGTCCGATCCGCGGATCACAGTTTTCACTCTGCGCAGGTTTTGATCGCAAAACAAGATGTCACACACGAAAGCAGGAAGCATTCTGGCAACCAATGAGAACTATGGAAAGAGATCTAATGCTGATTTTAGCCAGCCCGTCTACACACATGCCATCACGAACCGACAAACAGTTCGAACAGTTCCCATATCGGTCGCCGAAGCAAGGGAAGTGCGGGCCAATGCTGCGACCGGGCATTCAAAGTAGCGTTTCGCAGCGATCAAATTACTGGCTGGGCCGAAGATGAGGGCGGGAACGGTTGCGCCACCCCCGCCTGGTGCGATTGTTCGTCAACATTACGTCTGGCGGGATGAGTCCGCCACGGACACGGCAGCACTAAAATGCCGTCGACCAGCGGACAGCACTTGAGCCTGCAATAATTCCGCGACGAGACAAGTCTGCACGTCAGCAGCGGGCGCCGGTCTGCCGGAACGACCAAACGCGGGATTGGACGTCCTCAGCACACGTCTACTTCCCACCGGTAAGCAGAAACGCCTGGGCGACATTGGCGGCGCTCTGGCCGTAAGTCGCCTGAACAGCTCGTCCGGCATTTTGGTTGGTTCGAAGCTCGCCAACAAGCTGCTGCAGTTTTCGGACACCACCGTTGTTGATCAGATATCTGGTCAGCAGGAACCCCACGGGACCAACTTCTTCCGGCGCGAAGGTGCCATCGTCGAATATTGTCGCGGGACTGTCGATGGTCGCCAGTGTGACGCCGGCTTTCTGCGGTGCCAGTTTCAGATACTGAGACGCTGCCACGTCGCCACATTCCAGCAGCCCAAAGCCATGCTGCAGCCAGTCCGGCACAGCCCCTCCGTCTCGTGTCAGGTACGACTGTGCCAGCAATGAGTTCAGCAGTTGCTGAGCGTTCAGAGCCTCCGCGCTGTCAGTGTTACCTACGTCAAACATTGCCAGGTAGGCGTTGTCGAAATTTGGCGAAACGACCGAATGACCGGATACACCACGGGGCGTGCGACGGTTA
The DNA here is from genome assembly GCA_014238335.1 of Fuerstiella sp. Taxonomy (GTDB): domain Bacteria; phylum Planctomycetota; class Planctomycetia; order Planctomycetales; family Planctomycetaceae; genus Fuerstiella. The sequence continues at coordinate 10,387 of JABABI010000114.1, read as the reverse complement.
AGCAGCACAGTGTTGAATTCTTCGTAGTCAAAGCGATCTTTTGCAGCAAACACAATTAGGCGTCCACGCCACGGCTTTGCACCTTCGGGCAGTCGGTAACGCGACTTCAGCGACGCGACCTGTTCCTCGCCCCACATCGAAAATTCTTCAAGCCGACTTTCCGGAAGGTTGCCGTAGACGTAGAGGTTCTCGCTGGTCACGGACTTCGCTTCTTCACGAGGAGCGACGCGTTTCCATATTGTTTCGGCCTGTTCGATTCGTCGATCAGAGAATTCCTTGGTCGACATGGCGGCCAGTTTTGCGCTCGCCAGCTCTTCCGCTGTCGGCACAAGACTTCGCAGTGTCGCTTTCCCGTCTACGCCGTCGAAGTGAGCGCCTTCCCTGATCCACTTTTCCAGAGCCTGCGCCTGAGATCGCTTAATCTGCACCTGGTTGCCAGCGGGCATCTTTATCGGATCCTGCCGCAGTACCAGATCCACAATGTAACTGTTATCCGGTTCGCCCGGAACGACCGTGCTGCCGGTGTCGCCATCAGTCAGAAGTTGTTCAAACGTCGTGATGTTGTAGCCGCCGCGCGGGTTCGCGCCGGAATGACAGCGGAGACAAATGTTGACCATCCAGGGGGCGACGTCGTCTTTAAACGAGACCGTTTCAGTGCCGTCAGCCATCACGACTTTCACAGGGGGTTTTTTTTCCACCATCGAATCGCCAATCGGCGCAGTCACGTCGTCACCGTCGAACGCTGCACCACCCGCGATCCAGCGACCGATGATGCTGATTTCGTCGTCAGAGAGTTTTGCTCCGCCCTGAGGCATTCGCTGCGGTGCGTCTGCAGTCAGCCGTGCCATGATCAGGCTCCGTTGAGGATTCCGGGGCAGTAGCAGTGGACCACTTCGTCCGCCACGACCCATGTTTGCATACGTATCCAGTCGCAGATTTGCTTTCGGCTGATTTTCGCCATGACAGCGAAGGCACTTGTCTTTGACGATTTGCGAGACCTCTTTTTCAAAGCTAACGGGAATTGCGCCCTTGGCCTTCTGCAGGGTTGCTTTCAGGGCAGCCAGGCTGCGGTCCCGTTCGTCATCCGCAAAGTTTAGCTCTTTGATTCTGTCCTCAACCTTCTGAATGATGGCCTTTGCTTCGTCAACCTGCTTTTTGCGGATCATTCCGGTCACTGGTCGCAACTCGCGATTGAGTTCAGAAAGCTCCTTCTTCACTTCAGGCGGAAGCGCGGCCGACACAGTCGGCAACGCCCCCCCTGATAACAGCGAGGACACAAAAAGCGTGGCAATCAGACGCATGGGAAAGTCTTCGTAACAGAAACCGGACGGGATTGTGGTGAGCGAAACGTCCAGCATACTGTGGAACGGGCGCTACCAACAGCATAACGTTTGTTCAGTCAAAAATGTTCGATATTTCACCGGTTGCCTCTTCATTACTCGCAGATGTTCCGAACTTTTCTGCTGTGGCAACGGAAGATTTGTCCGGTCGATTTCGATCAGGACGGATCTGCTTTCGCTTACATTAACCACTGTCGTGAGAATCAGGGGTCATGCGAAAGGACAAGACCTATGAATAATGAAGCATCCGCGAACGGTTTGGTCGTCGCTTCGATGACCGTCGTCCTGATGGTGATCGCCTTGCGGTCCTTCCTGAGGCTGCTCAGGAGCCCGACTCCACGGGAAAAAATTATCTTCCGGCGGAACTATCACAGCGAGTTGAACAGCTGAAGCAGGAATTGTCCTCCTACCCATCCAGCAGTGAAAACGGGTGGAAACGAGGAACTCTGGTATGTTATGGGAGTAAGCGAACGCTTATGCGATCAGCGGCGGCACGCTGCCTGTCGAACTGCCGGCGATCATGGTGCGAATCATGAGTCGACGCGGAAAGGGCATCGGCAGGGGAAATCTCGA
>JABABI010000114.1:0-8464 GCA_014238335.1 Fuerstiella sp. | reverse complement strand
CAGTTTCATTTGCGAGCTGCAACTACGGGATGAACAGCCGCTGGGCCTCGATACGCTCACATCAACCGTCGTCAAACCGTTTCTGCCCGATAGTTATGTCACGATTGAACAAACCTATGAATTTGGCCATATGCCGATGGCTCGGGGTGGGAGAGGTTTTCTGGTGGCGAAGCACTTCATGTCGAACCAGGAAGCCTACCAGACTGGTGATTCCGGCGCCGACAACTACATCTCCATCAGCAGCACGAATATGGAGGCGCGGTAACGGAATACAGATTTTCCATTGACGGAAAAGCGTACGCAACAATTCCGGCCGGCGATGCCGCCATTACGCGCTGAAGGATATTCACTTTGACGAACCAGGTGTGGGCCGGTTTCTGATTGAATCGACAGACGGGAAAACCATAGGAAAATGCAATTCGCCTGGGCGCAGCAGACGTCCGCGCGGCGCGTTTATTGGGGCGAAAGTCACGGCCGCTGCGGCTTTGCCGAAGGTCAGGGAACGCCGGAGGCCTACTTCAGATTTGGCCGCGACGATGCACAGCTGGATTTTCTGACGCACTCAGAACACGACATCTGGGTGGACGACAGTGAATGGCAGACGTTCATTGACAGCGTCGATGAGTGCCCCAAAAAGGGAGAATTCGTAGCCACCCTGGGGTACGAATCGACGGCTGTGACAGTTCGGGGAGGGCATCACAACGTCTTCTTTCGCGACACGAAGGATCGAAGCCGTGTTCCCAATCAAACGGCTCCTTACCTGACACAGCTGTTCCATCGCATAGCTGCAGAGAACGCCAAGGATGATGTGCTGATCATTCCTCACGTTCATATGCCGGGCGAATACCGTTTAAGCGATCCTCACATGGAAACGCTCGTTGACATCATGCCGGGGCACAGTCACCTCGAATGATTTGGAATGATGTACCTGAATCATGACCATCAGGTCGGTTTCGTCGCCGCATCGGTGGATCATCTGAGCCACCCCGGCTATTCCACTCCTTTGCCGGTGGTTTGGCCGCACGTGGTGGTCTGGCCGGCGTGTGGGTGCCGGAAACAACTCGTGACGCAGTTTTTGACGCGATGAAGAATCTGTCATCGTATGCCACGACCGGACAGCGCATCATTCTTGATGTGGAACTGAATGGCGTGAAAATGGAAACTCGAACGACTCACGCACAGGTTCGTACGTTGAAAGGTCGAGCGATCGGGACCGTCGAAATTGACTCGGTGGCAGTTATCAAAACGGTGAGGAATGTTTTCGGAAAGATCTTCTGATCCAGAAGGACCCTGCCGAGACCACATCTCAGACAGTGGAAGTAAACTTCACTTCCGAAACCGGCCCCAGAATCCGCGTCAGTCCACGGGGCGGGCGTCCGTGGCGGGGGCCGTCCATGCGACTGGAGCGCAGCTCAGGAAGATTTCGTCGCCGGCGCTGGAGAACCGACTGACAGAGTTCGTTTGCCACAGCAAAGGCTCCGCGGCAAATTTCGCACTGATCACGCGGGGCGGCCACAAGAACCTGGTGCTGGAACTCCGCGACGTTATTGAAAATGCGGCGATCGAAGTCAGGCTGCAACCTATTGTTGAACGAACAAGTACTCCGGTCGCCTACCACAAGGCTGCCCGGAGCGAACGTGACTTTCAGGCTGTCAGATAGGCAGGACGGGAAATCGATTCATTCTATTCGAGTCGTACGTTTCACGGATTCCACCACGTTGAAAACTTTGTAATCGGCCGCCTCACTTGAGTACGATTTTGAGTTTGTTGACAGGGAGTCGCCGCAACCCGGCGACTATTACTTTGTGCGGGTTCGCAGGGTGCCTGACCTCGGAACACGGTCAGCTGTTTCGGCCGCGAGAGTTTCAGTGACTGCGGCCTGGGGGCGTCAGGCACTGGTGATGAGTCCGAAACCCCGAATGCGTTATTCGCGAAAGAATCGGCGGCCTTTGAGCTCAAATCGAGGCAACTGTCCCGGCTCGGCTGTCCTGACTTCACAGGCAAAGCCAAGTCGCTTTCGCAGCGAACCTGCAACTGTTTCTGCAACTTCCGGGGCCCGCCCGGCGGCCGCGGCTGTGGGTTCGACGGTGATGCAGAGCTCGTGCATGGCGCGCACGGTTTTCACGTCGATGCGAAATTCCGCGACATCGTCAATTTCACGCAGCACAGCTTCGACGCTGGAGGGAAAGACATTGTTGCCCCGGACCGTCACCATGTCGTCCGATCGACCAAGAATCCCACCGGACAGCCACAGCAGTTTTCGCTCGTTCGGATCTTCGTCCGTGCCTGCCTGCACCAGGTCGCGCGTGCGGTAACGAATCAGCGGTGAACCAATGCGGCCAAGGTTGGTAATCAGCAGCTCACCAACGTCTCCTGCTGCGACGGGATCCAAAGTTTCCGGATCGACGATTTCGGCGATCACTTCCGTTTCCAGCAGGTACATGCCGCCGGGGCGATCTTCACTTTCGACACCAAGTGAAGCGATTTCCGTCATGCCCCAGTGATCGATGACTCGCGCGTCCCACGCGGATTCGATGCGACTGCGAGTCGCCGGTATGGCTCCGCCTGGTTCGCCGGCGACGATTATCGTGCGAACACTGGATTCCTGCAGATCGAGGCCCTCTTCTGCCGCAACTTCCGCCATTCGCAAAGCATACGTCGGCGTGCAGCAAACAACCGTCGCTTCGTTTTCGATCATCGCCTGAAGCCGAACCGATGTCGACATGCCTCCCCCGGCAACGACGAAATTCTCCAGACGTGACGCTCCCTCAAAGGCTGCCCAGAATCCGATGAACGGACCGAAGGAAAATGGAAAGAACAATCGATCCTCTTTGGTGACTCCGGCCAGCAGATAAATCTGCCGCCAGCATTCCATGATCCAGTTCCAGCTGTCGACCGTGTCCAGCCACCGCATTGGTCGACCGGTCGTTCCGGATGTTTGATGTAATCGCGTGTAGGCGGTCGACGGATAGGACAGATTGGCACCATACGGCGGCTGCTGTGCCTGCGAGTCCACCAGTTCCTGCTTTGTTGTCACGGGTAATGCGCGGAGGTCGTTGAGGCATCGGATGTTTTCAATATTGATCCCGGCGGTTGAGAACTTTGTCGCATAGAACCTATTGCGAGGAATGATGGCTTCCAGCATTTCCGTCAGTCGCCTGGTCTGAGTCTGTTCGATCAGATCACGGCTCTTCCAGATGTCTTCGATGGTCTGATCCAATCCGACGCTCCGATCCCGGTTATGTTTCTGAAAATCGGTCGACAACGGCGAACCTGCATGACGAATGCAACTGACACAGTTTCTGCATCTCCCATTCGGTCCGACCACGCCACAGACAGCCCCGCACTTGCCTGTCTGGCCGGCTAATAGCCACCGACGACACCTGTCTCAGCGATGTTAATTGGATCCAGCACAAGCCGCTGGCGACATACGTCCAGAATCGCCTTCGTTGCGCTGGCGCCGATTCGGCTGACACCGATGGTACGTACTTCCAGCAGCTTGTCGAAATCACGCACTCCACCAGCGGCCTTGACCTGCACGGAATCTGCCGAATGTTTTCTCATCAGTATCAGGTCATTCATCGTTGCGCCACCAGTGCCGTAGCCTGTGGATGTCTTTACCCAGTCGGCGTTCAATTCACTGCAGATTTCGCACAGTCTTATTTTGTGATCGTCGGTCAGGTAGCAGTTTTCAAAGATGACTTTGACCTTCTGACCGGCGGCATGGGCTACGTCGATTACCGCCATAATGTCGGCTGTGACGTAATCCCAGTCGCCGCTCAAAACTCTGGAAATGTTGACTACCATATCCAGTTCTTCACAACCGTCGGCTATCGCCTGCTCTGCCTCTGCGCGTTTAATGGCCGTGGTGTGGCCACCGTGAGGAAACCCGATTGTCGTTGATGTCCTGACCGTGCTGCCCGTCAGCAATTCAGCACACTGCCGGACATAATAGGGCAGGATGCAGACGCTGGCGGCATCGTAGGCGCGAGCCAGTTGAATTCCGGATTCCAGGTCATCCTGTGCAAGAAATGGTTGCAGCAGTGAATGGTCGATCATTTTGGAAATGTCGGAATACGTGTAATCCATGGAGCTTCCTGATTGAAGTGGGGAGTTTGAACCGAAGCCGCGCTAATCCGTCGTCGTTGTTCCGGGAATGAAGTTTCGCAGGTAAGCATGGCTTTGCACGAGGGCTAGTTTTCTTGATTCCAGCGAATCTTCGTAGGCGCGGTCCTCAACTTCAACGCAGACGGGCCCGTTGTAGCCCGTATCTGTCAGAGCTGAGAAGAATTTGCCCCAGTCGACGTCTCCCATTCCCGGCAGTTTTGGTGTGTGATACAGGGAGGGGTGAGCAAGATTCCCCACTTCGTCCAGCAGGTGCTGGTCGACTCGTACATCTTTGGCGTGCACGTGGAACAGTTTTTCTGAAAAATCACGCATCGGTTTTAGGTAGTCCATCTGCTGCCAGACCGGGTGCGACGGGTCGTAGTTAAGACCGAAGTGATCACTGGGAATGGCTTCAAACATGCGTCGCCAGATGGCGGGGCTGTGAGCCAGATTTTTTCCGCCGGGCCATTCATCGCCCGAAAACAGCATCGGACAGTTTTCGATGCCGACTCGAACGCCCAGCTCTTCTGCAAACGCGATGACCGGTTTCCAGACCTGTTCGAACAAAGGAAAGTTATCGTCTACGGACTTCGTCCAGTCGCGACCGATGAATGTGTTCATCGTGTTGATACCGAGCTTTGCGGTCGCAGCGATGACTCGACGAATCTGTTTAATGGCAGCGTCTGCTTCGTCCGTGTCCGGCGACAGCGCGTTCGGGTAATAGCCGAGTCCGCTGACAGACACGCCGTACTTCGCCGTCAGGTCCTGCACCCTTGCGGCCGCCGCATCATCGAAGTCCGCAACGTCGATATGGGTGACACCGGCGTAACGTCTACTGGCCTTGCCAACCGGCCAGCACATGACTTCAACACAGTCGTAGCCAATGTCGGCAGCTGTTGACAGGACTTGTTCAAAACTGAGTTCCGGAAGGATTGCTGTTACGAATCCAAGTTGCATCGTTTGTTCTCTCTGAGTTGTCAGGCCATCGGGGTCGCATCATACAGAGTGCCGTTCCCTCAGGGTGGTATGTGCTGCCAGAATTGCAAATTTGCGCGTGCCGGATTACTTCAGGCCTTCTACTTCCACCCATTTCTGTCCACGATGACTCTTCAGAATGGCTTCACAGAGCAGAACTTCGCGGTGCCCGTCAGCGAATGTTGGGAAGCTTCGCTCGGCTGTGAAGTCTCCCGCAGCAACGTAACCGTAGAAATCACGAAACAATTGCTTGAAGGTGTCAGGGAATCCCTGATTGTGTCCGCCTGGGTAGTCAGCGTGTCGGTTGGCGCGATCGCCGATCAGTGCAGGATCACGCAGCAAGGTTTCGTTTGGTTTGTCGCGGTGTCCCACCCATATCTCATTTGGGCGTTCGCTGCACCATTCGATGGCCTGTTTCGAACCGGCGACTTCAAATCGCAGACAGTTTTTGCGGCCGGCCGTGATCTGAGACACGGACATCATTCCACGGCTGCCGCCTTCGAACTTCAACAGCACGCAGCCGGAATCTTCCGTGGTGACATCCACGGAGACGGTCTCATTTGCTGCATTCGTATTGCCGCTGAAAGTTTCCACACCTCCGATGGGGCGCTGACGCCGGGCGAACACCGTCTGCAGATCTGCGCAAACAGCGGTCACTTTGCGGTCGGTGATGAACTGCACCAGATCGAGCCAGTGAGTTCCGATATCGGCGACGGCCCGAAGTTCGCCACCGTCTTCCGACAGAACTCGCCAGTTGAAATCGGATTCATGAAACAACCAGTCCTGCACATAGCCGCCGGTCACGTGATACATCTCACCGACTTCGCCGCGACGAACTCGATCGGCAGCCTCCAGGCACAGCGGATAATAGCGCACGTTGTAATTGACGGCCGCGACCCGATCCGAATCGTCGGCGATACTGAGCAATTCAGTGGATTCCCGCGAATTCATCGCCAGAGGTTTTTCGCACAGTACGTGCTTACCGGCCTGTAACGTTCGAGCCGTCTGTTCGAAGTGATACCGATTGGGTGACGTGATGTGAACAACGTCGACATCTTCGTCTGCCAGCAATTCGTCAAGCGACGCGTAACCATGTTTCAAGCCCAACTCTTCAGCCGTCCGTCTCGATTTTGCTTTCGTCGAACCCAGAATGCCGGCGACATTTACGCCTGCACGAATGAGTCCTTCCACGTGGACGGGGCCAATGAACCCGGTGCCGATCACTGCCGCGGTGAGTTGTCTGATACTTGTCATCGCTATTTCAGCCAGCCATTGCGTCTCAGCCAGACTTCGCAGCGCTGGGGCCATTGTGTGACCGGGTGAGCTTCCACCGGGCGCAGACCGTAGCCGTGACCACCCGTGTCGAAAACATGCAGTTCGGCCGGTACTCGGGCTTTCTTTAATGCCAGAGCCATGAACAGGCTGCTTTCCACCGGTACGCGGTCGTCAAAGGCATGGACCAGAAACATTGGTGGTGCGTCTTTGGTGACCGTCAGATCCTTGGCCAGCGCAGTCTTATCCTGATTGGCCAGGTAGCCCGGATAAATCAACATTGCTGCGTCGGGCCGGCAGGACTCCTGGTCATCGTCATCGACAGCCTTGTAATGCCGCTCCGTCGCGAGCGCTGTGCGGGCCGCGGCGTCACCACCCGCAGAAAATCCCAGAACTCCGATCCGGTCTGCGGCAAGTCCCCAGTCTTTTGCTCGGCCACGGACACGGCTAAGCGTTCGCTGAGTATCCTGAACAGGCTGCAGCCACTTGGGCGTGACTTTGTTCGTCGGTACTCGATACTTCAGCACGATCGCAGTGACGCCAATGGAGTTGAGCCACTCGGCAACTTCGGTGCCTTCCAGGTCCCACGCCAGAATGCTGTAGCCTCCGCCTGGACAGATCACAACCGTCGATCCGTTGCGTTGGTTGTCCGCAGGCAGATAAACGTGAGCTTCGGGTGTGGACACGTTGGTCAGCTTGATGATCCTTCGGCCGCCGATCAGGCGATCTTCCGGTTTGGTGACGTCGGCTTCTGTGCCAACGTTGCGATCGGGGCCGGGCGGCGTGGATGGCCACAACCGGAGTATCTCGGCAGGTTCGCCGGCAGTCAGCGGAGCGAAACAGAGCGTGCAGAGCAGCAAAAATCGGAGCATCGGAATCTCAAGAGTGGATCAGGGCGAAAAGTTCAATCCACCCTTTTACCGAAGATGTGTGGAATGTGACAGTGAAGGCAAACACTGTGAAAAATGTCTTAAGTGGTTAACGATAGTTCGCGGCGGGCCGTGACTTCCCGTGCCGTTACGCACGGGGCGCTGCTCACGCGGTTAAACGAGTTTTTCGGAATGTCTTATTGCAAGTGCTGCCCGCTGAAAACCAGTACGCCCGAGTTGCCACACCTGATATCATGTGCCGGACGAAATCGAGACAGAGGAATATTTTCAAATGACAGCAATTTGCGATATGGGACCTGCAACACTTGAAGCTCAGAGACTGCAGACGCGTCGGTACTTTTTTGGTCGTACCGGTCACGTGGGGCTGGGCACGGCTTCTCTGGCCACATTGCTGTCCGGTGAGGCGGGTGCTAAAGAAGCCGACAGCTCAGAACCCAGTCTACCCGGGCGGGCAAAAAGAGTGATCTACTTGTTTCAGTCAGGCGGTCCGCCTCAGCTCGATCTATTCGACTACAAGCCTCATCTGAACGACGTTCATAAGCAGGAAGTTCCTGAATCCGTTTTCAACGGACAACGATTGACAGGCATGACGGCGGGGCAGACGTCGTTTCCCGTCGCACGGTCTGTCTTCAAATTCGAACGTGTGGGTGAAGGTGGAGCGTGGTTGAACACGGAACTGATGCCGCACCTGAAAGAAGTTGCCAATGACATCTGTTTCATTAATTCTGTTCATACGGATGCCATCAATCACGACCCGGCGATAACGTTCTTTCAGACGGGTTTCCAGATCGCAGGCCGTCCCAGTATTGGTGCGTGGTTGAGTTACGGCCTGGGCAATGAGAATGAAAATCTGCCGACGTTTGTTGCGATGACATCCAATAAGGGCGGTCAGCCGCTGTACGACCGTTTGTGGGGTGCCGGTTTTCTGCCGTCCAGACATCAGGGAGTGCTGTTTCGTGCCGGGTCCAGCCCCGTGCTGTATTTGAAGAATCCTGCCGGGGTCACCGAGGACCTGAGGCGGAAGACACTGGACCAGATTCGTGAACTCAATCAGAAGCGATTCGATGAAGTTCAGGATCCGGAAATTCAGACTCGGATCGCTCAGTACGAGATGGCGTACCGGATGCAGACATCCGTGCCGGAACTGACTAACGTCAACGACGAACCTCAGTCGACCTTCGATCTGTACGGTGAAGATGCGAAGAAACCCGGGACGTACG
>JABABI010000113.1 GCA_014238335.1 Fuerstiella sp. | reverse complement strand
GAACTGGACGACGACGAACTGGACGACGACGAACTGGACGACGACGACGACGACGACGAACTGGACGACGACGACGAACTGGACGACGACTTCGACGACGATTTTGATGAGGACTTCGACGAGGACGACGAGGACGACGATGACGATGACGAGGACGATGATTGTTGATTGCGTCCACCTTCGCAATGCCAGCACCTTTGTTTATTACGCACTTCACTTGCCTCCGGGACGTTCTTGATAAGGGACGTCTTTTCTTTTTGGGCGGTCAACGCCCGCAAAGGCGTTCTTACGATGCAGCACATTCGCCAGCAGGCTTCCGAGGCGGTGGAACGAATACGTCAGGACTGGCCGCAGACGCCGGCCGTTGGCATGATCCTGGGAACAGGTCTCGGGGGGCTCACTCAGCAGATCGAAGTGGCGTGTCGTATTCCATACGATGAAATTCCTCACTTCCCCAGGTCGACAGCGCCCTCTCATGTTGGTGAGTTGGTATGTGGCAGCCTGCGTGGCATTCCGCTCCTGGCGATGGACGGACGCTGTCACTACTACGAAGGGTATTCACTGCAGCAGGTGACGTTTCCCGTTCGCGTGATGAAAGCCCTGGGCGCTGAAACCCTGGTCGTTACCAGCGCCGTGGGTGGGATGAATCCTCAGTATCGACTGGCGGATATCGTGATACTGGAAGACCACATCAATCTGCTGCCCGACAACCCGCTCCGAGGAGTGAACGATGACCAACTGGGGCCGCGTTTTCCGGACATGAGTGAGCCATACAGCCGCGACCTTATTGAAACGGCCCGACAGACGGCATTGAAGCTGTCGATCTCCGCTCATAAGGGTATACTTATTGTGGTCTCCGGTCCGAATCTGGAAACACGGGCTGAATACCGAATGCTGCGAGCAATGGGAGCCGACGTTGTGGGTATGTCCACCGTTCCGGAAATCATCGTGGCCAATCATGCCGGCATGAAAACGGTTGGGTTTTCCATTGTGACTGACATGTGTCTGCCGGACGCTCTTGAGCCGGCCAACATTGACACGATCTTGAAGGTCGCAGCTGATGGTGGCGCAAAGCTGGAACGTCTGATCTCCGAAATGTTTCCCCAACTGGTGGCGACGTGATGGTGACCGGTGGAAGTTTTTTTAAGCAGACGCCGCTGACACTACGTGCACAGACGTCGTGATCCGTATAGAGACGTACCTGCGGTGACAGAATATGCAGGCCCGGGAATCGGCGGGTGGCTCAGGGGACTGTTGTATACAGGTCAGACAGGGCAAGTGATGAACGCAGACGAACCTTCACGCACGGCAGACGATCGTATGACAGAACGGCCTGCCTGATTTCGTCTGGCGGGTTCTCCGCCCACGTGACAACTCAACACAAGTGTAAGGATCTCCGGAATCCAACCTGACTGTTACATCCAACATCAGTCGCCGATAAAGGGTGTCGTGTGAGAATTACTACATGGAATGTCAATGGATTGCGTGCAGCGCTGCGAAAAGGGTTCGCAGACCATCTCAGACAGATCTGTCCTGACGTTCTATTGCTGCAGGAAATACGAGTGCTGCCGGAGCAGCTGGATGAGGAGTGGCGCAATCCGTCCGGTTGGCACGTTGTCTGGCACCCGGCTGAACGAAAAGGCTATTCCGGGACCGCAATCTGGTCTCGCATTCCGTTCGAAGTCACATTGACCGGTGTCTCCGAGTCAGACGCCGACGACGAAGGTCGTCTTGTTACGATCAGCGTCGAGGGGCTGACGGTGTCCAGCGTCTACCTGCCATCCGGCTCTTCGAAGCCGGAGCGACAGACGGTCAAGGAAGAGTGGATGGACCGACTTCGACCGTGGGCCGATGCGTCCGTCAATTCAAAGCCCGTTATCTTTGGTGGTGATCTGAATATCGCTCACACAGAGCAGGACATTTTCTATGCCAAAGCGAACCAGAAGACGTCCGGGTTTCTGCCACATGAACGAGCATGGTTTGGCGAACTGTTGAATTCCGGCTGGCATGATCTCGCCCGCGAACACTTCGGCGACGTACAGGGGCCGTATTCGTGGTGGTCTAACCGAGGTCACGCACGGGAACTCGATCGCGGCTGGCGGATCGATTACCTGCTGGCCAATGCTGCCGCCCGTGAACGCTTCGTGTCGGCCACAATTCACCGGGAAGGCGGTCTGACTGTCAGTGACCACGCCCCCGTTTCGGTAGATCTTAAGGACTGAGAACACTCAATCCTGGTGTGTCCTGTCGGCTGCAGAGACTAAGGGGCCTTCCGGCCGATGCATCACAATACCCGGCATATCAGCATCTTCAGATACTCGGTTTCCGCACAGGTCGCGGAGACTGGGTGATCGCAGGGCTGAGAGTGTTGTTCCAGAATCTGAATTGTTCGCTCTGATGTCCGTGCAACATTGCTGATCATTTCGCGAAATGCTTCAACTGAGACCAACCCTGAGCAACTGCAGGTTACCAGAATTCCCCCTGGGCGAAGCAAACCGAGTCCGGCAAGATTGAGCCGACTGTATCCTTTCAGAGCACGACCGATTCCGCCGCGACTTCTGGCCATACGCGGCGGATCCAGAATCACAGCGTCGAACGTCGTCCTCTGCTCTTTAAGAGACTCAAGTTCAGTTCGAACGTCTCCGCGGCGAAATTCGCAGCGTTCGGCGACGTTGTTCAACTCGGCATTCGCCGCCGCCAGCTTCAGTGCCGATTCGGATGAGTCGATTCCCAGGACAGATGTTGCCCCGCCCTGCTTTACGGCTGTGATTCCGAATCCGCCGGAAAAACAAAACCCGTCCAGTATGCGGCGGCCCGACATATAGCGAGATACTGCCAGACGGTTGTCTCGCTGATCCAGATAGAACCCTGTCTTTTGCCCCTGCACCACGTCGATGCCGTATTGGATGCCATGAGTATCAATAAACAGAGGCCGAGGGGGTTCTTCGCCGGCAATCAATCCATCGACTGCTTCGAGTCCTTCAGCTTCGCGCATGCCCTTCTCTGTTCGCAACCAGATTCCCCTCGGGGCAAGTTCACGAGCAAGGATCCCAACGATCTGATCACGCCGCAGATACAGGGCCAAACTTGTAAACTGCACTAACAGAAATCCACCGTAGAAATCAACCGTCAATCCTGACAGATTATCGGCTTCGCTGAAAATCAGCCGACAACCAGTGCGATCGTTTTTTAAATCGAACAGTGGACGTCGCAGTTGTACGGCATCATGAATACGTGTGGCGAGAAAGTCTTCATCGATAATCTCGGACTGTTGCCACGAATACAATCGCACTCGAATAGTGCTGGTCGGATTCCACAGTCCATGCGCGATGAATCGCCCTTCGGTGGACCAGAGTTGCACGACTGTGCCGGCTTCAGGCTCATCCCCGGTGCTCGACTCAACGCCATCAATGGCGCTTTCGAAGACCCACGGATGCCGACCAAAGAACGGTTGGGCACGTCGCGGCTTAACCACCACATGTACAATGTCGCTGGTGTCATTCATATCTGAGTCAGGGGACATCTAAAGACTTTCGGAAAGACAACAATCCGTTTTGCACGAATCCTTGAAGCGTCCAACGGGAGCGGACCATGGTTTCGATCGGTTGCTCGAAATCAGGTGCGGCGCTGACATGCTGAGAAGACGGCGGGCAGAGCCTTTCGGCGGCAGACATCTGTTATGCCGTGTACTTGAGCACAGAGGTGAAACCTGCACGCGGCGCTGGAAAACGTGCGGTTTTCGGTCAGCTCCTCGTTTGCAGTATCTGCTGTTCCATTTCTTCGATATATGCCAGCAGGCGGTCCCGCTCATTCGACAGGTGCCGGACACGCAACAGCGATCGCACGCGAGTTTTCAACTCCAGCTGATTCACAGGCTTTGTCAGATAATCATCGCATCCGGCGTTGACGGCTTTTTCGATGTCTCCCTGTTCGTTCAGAGCCGTGACCATCAGCACAGGTATGTTTCGTTTTTCTGGATCAGCCTTAAGCTGTTCACAGACTTCGTAACCACTCATTTTGGGCATCATGATGTCCAGCAGAATTAGATCAGGCTGGTGAGCATCGACCTGTTCCATTGTTTTGCGGCCATCGTTCGCCATCAGGATCTGATAGTCCTCGTCAGCCAGGTATGCATCCAGCAGTTCGCGATTCTGTTCGTTGTCATCGGCGATCAGAATTCGAGAACAGGAAAGATCGATCTCGTCACCAGACATGGGAATGCCTTCTTCAATGGTCAGCCCGCCGTCGACGGGTGTTCTGCGGATTTTCGACGGCATTATAGGCAAAGAACTGCGATTGAACAGCAGACATACCATGGCCGTTTTGGCCCGTGACTGAGGACACCGGCAATGAGCCGCCTGCAGACGCATTCCGGCAGGAATTCACTTAAGGTCAGCCGATTCCGGTCGTCGTCAACGCCTCGGCATAGTGAATTCGGGCCTGCCGCTCGGTGCGGTCGCCGAGAGCTATCGTAACGCTGCCTCAATCGCAGACCACTGCCTGCGAATGGCTTCTGATGTGGCCGGACAGTCTGCAGCCTCGGAATCGTGCTCTGACTGCATGGCGATGAACGTGCCAAGATTTTCGACAACGTCGATGTCATACCAGAGTTGCAGCAGTCGGACCGAAAGCGCACGTTTCTTCGCAGCCCGCACCGTGTCCACCAGAGTTGTCGCAGCGCTCCACTCGACATTTGCGAACATGCCCTCCGAAAAGCTGCGCAGGCCAATCAGTACGTAACCCCCGTCTGCCGCAGGTGACAATACGACGTCGAAGTGATCCAGTTCACGAAAGGCATTGCTGATGATCGCTGATGGCAGATCCGGGCTGTCAGAGCCTGTCAGCACGACCTTCTTACACCCTTTCTCGAAGGCCTGCTGGAAGAACCATTCGATACGTTCGCCCAGATCCCCGTCCGGCTGAAGGTCGACAGCCGTGGAATCTGCGACGCGGGACTGGAACCATGTTGTGGTCAGGTTATCACTGGGAGTTGCCGCAACCACAAACTGCTCAGCCAAATTCTCACAGCGGCGGATCAGATCTTCGACGAAGGCCGCGTACACGGCCGCTGCAGCATTGTCGCCGATTGATTTCGCAAGACGAGTTTTCGTTTTGCCGGGTTCCGGGCGCCGCGCGAACATTCCAAGCAGATTCATGCTTCAATCTGTCCTGTCGCGTCCGAGTTCCGGGATTCTGATCGTTGCCGGTTTTCTCGGGCACGGATCATCCTTTCCAGCAGTGTCGAGTTCACGGCGCCTCGAAAATATACTCTGTCATCGATTTCAACCACAGGGATCCAGTCACGATGCAGGTTCTGTAATTCCGGGTCGCTGTCAATGTCGACGACTCTGATGGTCGGTAGCCGGTCACCAAAGCATCTGAGTATGTCGAGGGCTTTGTCACACAACTCGCAGTCAGCTCGAGTGTACAGCGTCAGCGAATCGAACATCGGGGCTGCCGTGTTAGGCTGATCGGATTCATCACGGTTGCGCAGTGCCAGCCAGCCTGCAACGTACAGGCCCACACACATCAACAGGTGGAAATTCCGTGACGTATACCAGAAGTTCGGGAATCTCAGGCCCAGCGACGTCCAGCGATCAGCGAACACGAGTGCCGAGAACACCCCGGCAACCACCCAGCAGAACGTACCGATCGCTGCAGTGAGTCGGTTTTCCAAATCGCTTTCGGCCACTGAGAATGTCTCGAAACTGAGGTTGGTCGGGTATGTGCAAACGCTCCGGGTATTCAAGTACACCGATCTTAAGCGTTCTGTCAAACCCGGAAAGGCTGCCGTGTATTGGGAGTATACATATTCTTCCGGTGTCTGCCTGGCGTGGGGCCCGCGTTTTTCCGCAACTCCCGATTCAGAGTCTGTGCAACAGGCGGATACTTTGTCGAGTACCGCGTAACTATTCAGAAGATCTGGCATTGACGGGGGGATTGCTGAACATTCTGTTGAACAGAACGTGCTGGCACAGTGCGAAAATCACGTCGTCGCACTGCACAGAAGAATCCGGGGCAGCGGCAGAACAACTGGACGCCAATGGAGACTATGGCATCGTCGAGATCTGGAGTTGTTCCGTTGAGAGGGATTTGGAGAGTCCCGCCCGCACCCGCCGAAGCTGGCGGCGCAGCTGCACGGTTCTGCCCGATTTTTTCGCGCAGGCATCGTGTCGCGAACTACGTTGCCAGTACCCTTTCACAGCTCCCGCATTAGTCATGCTCCGCAAACTACACAAATGCTGATCCGAGATTGATGCAATCGTTACAACCCGCCTGTCGACGTCTATCCGCTGTTCTCAGCCCGCCGAAGCGATATTTGCTGTGGCCGTTGATTTGGCTGTTTGCTCCAGTGATGTGCTGCCTGATTTGTTCTCCGGTGGTCGCCGGCAGTGCTCTCATTAGAGTTAGTGATGGAACGACCACTCACGAAGGCAAGATTGTCGGACTTAGTCGAACAACCTGCTCGCTGATGGATCGGCAGGGGCAGTTGACTCATCTTGCAGTCGGGACACTGCGCAATTTCGAAAAAGTATCGGTTCGGTACGAACCGTTTCCTGTGACTACTTTCCGGGAACAACTGCGGAAAGAGTTCTCCGGAAAGTACGAGGTTGTCGGCACGACGCATTACCTCGTGTGTGCTACGTCGGGCCGGGCCAGTCGTTATGCCCAGCTATTCGAAACGATTTTTCGCGATGTCGAGCAGTTTTATCGGGTGCGCGGTTTCAAGGTTCAGGCTCCCGAGGTACCGCTCGTCGCAGTCGTGTTCGGTTCACAACAGGAGTTTGCTGCGTATTGTGAGCGGGATCATGTAACTCCGTCTGCATCATTAATGGGTTACTACTCGCTCAAAACCAATCGGGTTGCTCTTTTCGACGAAGCCAATCTGGTGTCTGCCAAAGACCGTACAGCACGGCCGTCCTGGCGTCACAAGATCGCTTCGTCCTCACTGTTGAGTGGCCCACCGCGGTACCATATGCCGATTTCAGGAGGACAGATTCCGATTGCCGCGACCTCCGCTGTTTCCGGAGATACTGCCAACACTATCATTCACGAGACCACTCATCAGGTTGGTTACAACATTGGCGTGCATTCCCGCCTTGGCGGAACGCCAATATGGATTGTGGAAGGGCTCGCAACGGTGCTTGAACCATCCGGTATGCGGGAAAAAACCGGACGGCAGCTGCAGCAGGGACGCATTAATCAGGAACGGGCCCAGTGGTTTGCAAAGCGACATCGGCCTGGCCGATCGATGGGCAGCCTTGCAAAACTAGTGGCCGCCGACGACTTCTTCTTCCAGCAAACGCTCAATTCCTACAGTGAAGCCTGGTCGTTTACTTTTTTTCTGCTGGAGAACCCTTCGCGGCGCCGTGATCTGGTTACCTATCTGCAGATACTTGGCAGCCGAGATCCGTTGCAGCAGTACACCTCAAAAGACCGACTGGCCGATTTTCAGAAGGCCTTCGGCGACATCAGCCGAATTGAAGTCGAGTTCATCCGCTATATGGACCGACTCTGATTCGCGGACAATTTTATGCGGCCGTGCCAGCGGCAGACAGCCTTCGCTCTTCCAGTTCACCCTGAATCAGCAGGCCTCGAACGACCGCCGTTTCTGCGTTGTCCACGGTGCGGACCGAAAGAATCTGATCCGCCGTTTCGTGCTCGACAAAACGCTCTGTCAACGTGCTGGCAAAGCCCCCAATCTGAGTGGGGCCGCCGGCACAGTATACCGCCAGCCGATTGCCTTTGAGGGCTGATGTAACGGCCGGAGAATTGATCAGTTTACGCGTGGAACGGGCAATCTGGTTCAACACGGCCCCGTACAGTCGTGCCAATGTTCTTGCACGTTCTCCGACGCAGTTTCTCAAATGCATCCGTGAGTTGTGCTTCCACTCCCGAACTGCCTCCAGATCCAGATAGCATTCGCCCGTCTCATCCCATGTCCAAATCTCGTATTGTCGAGCCAGTTCAGTGTCAATCCAGTTGGCACCGATCGGAATTGTCTCTGCAGCGAGCTCAATTCCATGCCGACTTACACTGATCTCCGAAGTTTCCGCGCCGATGACAATTGCAACACCTGTATAGAGGCTTTCGCCTCCTGACGACAGAATCACAGATGGCCCGGCACTGAAGTAGCGAGGTACGAAGCCGTGCATTTGAGTCAGGTGTGCGAGGAATTTTACGTTGTCCGGATTTAACCTGCCCCGCGGGACGGTAAAAAAACATTCCGTGGAGTTACTCATGTTCCGGGGCAACATGGCTTCCGTGAGCAAACTCAGGATCTGTCGCGCTGGGGCGTCGTCTGTGGGTGCTGCAGCATCGGCAAACAGCGGCGCACACGGTTTGCGACTCAGCCAGCGGACCTGGTCTGTGTGATGGCCGAAGACGATCGTACTATCTCCGCATTCAGCACATGGGATGTTTCGACCAATCACGGTTTCACGGCACGAGGATTGATTGGAAAGCACGGCGTATTCAGAACGCTCCGTAATCATTGTGATGCGCGTGTGATCAGATGGTGTTCGGTATGCTGATCGAATGGCATAACACCCGAAATCGATGGCAGTAATCATGAGTCAGATTGTCCCTCAAGAAGATCCAGTGCGCGATCGAAGCGTTCGTAGTCGGCATTTGCCGCAGCCATGTCGGCTGGCTGACTGATAGCGTCATCGCCGTCTGAGTCAGACGCCGGGGGCACCGCCGGTTTGGATTGCTGTTTCTTACGAGCTGATGTCATCATGTGAGGTGTCGTCACCTGTGGATGAGCTGCATCGATCCGCAGACGACGCGGGCCTGCCGGATTTCCGAACAACGCAATGTGCAACGGAAGATCGGCCTGCGTGATATCGATGGGCAACCGATTCTGCAACAGTTCCTCAAGATCGCTGAATGTTCCGTTATGTGGTGAAATCCTGTCTGCTGCCGCAACGGCTTCGACCTGAGCTGTCGGCTCTGCAGAGGCTGCGTTCCTGGCCACAGTCACATTCCCGTAGGAGTCATCCTTCACTTCATCATTCAGCCACGCACCCTCGAACCATTCGCCGGGCAGAATCTCCAGGATAGCTGCATCAATCGTCCCATCTCTGTGAGACCCGGGGGTATTACCTGCGTCTGCAGTTTCACTCAGTAGCGATTCCGGGGCAGCGTCAAACGTTTGCGCGCCAACCGTTTCGAATTCATCAAGTCCGGCAGACAGTACCGGGCAATCTCCACTGATTACGTTCACAGTGAAATTCTCTGTGGCTTTCGATACTCCCACTGGTGGCTGCAACGCCTGAGAAACGTGATCAGATGCTGTCGGCACTTTGACCAGCTCATTGGCGTGATTTTCAATCGGCTCGCCAGCGACGTGCGAATCCGGCAGACCGTCGACGAATTCGTGAATCGCCGCCTGTTCCTGTTTTGTTTTCAGCCAGCCGAAGACAATCAGTCCTGTTGCCAGAGCCAGTCCAGCAACGAATAGCGCGTTCCAGGCGTTATTTGGTGTTTCATCTCCGACACTGGCTCCCGGTGTTGGTGTCTGAGGGGCCACGGCAGCAATGTCTGACAGAGTTTCCAGCGATGCCATCCGAAACAGATCGTCGTCGGCAATAGCGTCAGTGTGTGCGGTGTCGTCTGTTTGAAGCAGCATCTGCCCGGCATCAGTGGGCGAAGGCGATATACTCGGCGTTGAACTGATAACTGCGGACGGTGACTTGACCGGTGGAACCAGTGAAGTTGACGGTGCGTTTTCTTCTTTCGCCGTAACTTCAATGGCTGGCAGGAGTTCTTCAACGGAGTTCAGGGGCGGAACCCCGTCCGCTCGTTTCTCAGCGAAGCCCGGTGTCACTGCGGACCCATGAGATGTCTTCAGGCCAGCCGTCAGTGAGACATCATCCAGGTTAATTACATCTCCGTGTTGAATGAATTCATGATGAGACAAATCGATCTGAGATGCAGAGCCGCTTCGTGTGCGAGTTACCGATATGCGGCCCTCTGGTGGAATCTGGTTATGTTCAAACAGCAGCCTGGCCGGGTAGCCGCCTCCAGGAATCTGCAGCAATACGGGACCACTGCCCAACATCGCCATTGCGTTTTGCGTTCCCGGACAATGTCCGTCGAAACTGCGGAAAACAACGACGTCGCCAGGAAGAAGTAATGAACCCCAGCTTGTCATTTCCGGAGTAACGCTGTCTGTGGTCACTGTCCGGAGTGGCGTTCCGCGAAGGATGCAAGCAACTCCCGATGCGTTGTTGTAGCCTGCATCGTCCAGCAAATCCCGTAGATGGATCTGCTGCCCTTTGGGGTACCGGTGACTTTGAGGTAACGATACGTCACCCGAAACGCTGTAGACTGAATCCTGCGCCTGAACTTGATTCGGCGTGAATCCAAGCGTGAGGGCAATCAAGATGCATGAAAGCCGTTGCATGGCGTTCATCCTGAACATTTAGAAGTCAAAATTTCGAGACTGGTGATTCGGCAGTATTTGCGCAGCGACTGCCCGGTTCAGGCAGTACACACGTTATTGGATCGGCAGATTTTCCCTTCGAAATCATTCTTTCCCTATCGGAGGGAAAGCTTCCTTAAACGCTCCATGTTCTGAATACCTGAACAATTCGAACGCTGATAAACACAATTCCTGCAAAATCTGCGTCTTTATGAAGCAGCGTTCTGTACGCTCGAAACTTCTGATCAGCCGAAGATTTCACGCAGCTTTACCAGTTCCACTAACCCGCAGAATTCTCACAAATCACGCAATTGGAAAATTGGATGGAGGATCTGCCAGGGAAGCCCGATAAGTCAATCACGGGTGAGTACCAACGAGGCCGATTCGAACGTTTGCTGTTTCAGAGCAGGTGATCTTCGGCAGAGTAGACAGCATTGGGAAGGGAGAACTAATGCGACCACGTTTGCGGTTGTTCATCGGGGAGGATGAACACAGCGGCACCGAAGTTGTCGAACGTGAAGTAGCCATCGAGCTGCGGGAACTGACGGCGATTCTGGCAGACGCAATCATTTGGGATCGGTCGTGGGTTTCTGACGTTGCCGACGAGCGCGTCACGATATCTGCCGACCTTTACGAAGTTCTGATGGTATACAAACAGATGAGGCCCAGCGCCTGACGTACAGCAATGCCCTGAATTCACAGGAAAGCTCCGACCGTTTTGGGCCGGAGCTTTTTTTGTATGCGAAACAGGCCTGAACCGACCGAAGTGTTGTTTAGTGCACGGCTGCCCGGCTCCAGTCGTGCCGACCCGTCCTGGCCGTGCACCCGATTGCCACACATATTATCGGTCGTCAGTGGACGCTCAGACTAACGGGGGGCCATCAGGCTATCATGGATGGTTTCTTGTCATCCGGAGAAATACAGAATGGGAATTCGCGATGATGCCCTCAGAATCTGGCAGGCTGGTGTGGCGGCTGTCGATTCGGACACTCTGGTACAGAAAAATGTCGCCTGTGATGGCAGGACGCTGCGAATTTGCGACACGGACATCAGCCTGGCCGGTGTAAAACGAATTGAAGTTGTCGGAGGCGGTAAGGCCGGAGCTGGAATGACACGTGGTCTTCTGGCAGCTCTTGATCAGGTGCCCGACTCCACAAGCGTCGACGGCTGGATCAACGTGCCAGAGGACTGTGTTGAGAAAATAGACCGAATTCACCTGCATGCGGCACGTCCTGCGGGAGTCAATGAGCCGTCGGCCGCAGGTGTCGAAGGCACTCGCGAGATTCTGCGGCGAGTCGGTCGGCTGAGGCCCGATGATCTGTGCATTGTCTTGATTTCAGGGGGAGGCAGCGCACTGCTGCCCTCGCCGCTTCCGGATGTGACGCTCGCTGACAAGGTGGCGGTCACGAGGGTTCTGGCAGCTGCCGGTGCACCGATTCAGGATCTGAATATCGTCAGAAGCCAGTTGTCGATGATCAAGGGCGGTGGTCTGCTGCGACAGTGCACGTCAAACCGCATCGTAGCGCTGATCATCTCGGATGTGATTGGCGATCCTCTCGACATCATCGCGTCCGGGCCAACTGTTCCATTAAAAAGAACTGCGGCCGATGCCTTGGCTGTCCTCCAGCAGTACGATCCGGAACGCACTCGGGTTCCGCCGACCGTGCACCGAGCCCTTGAGCGAAACGCAGCACGACCACCCGCGATCGCCGCATTGTGCTCAGCTGTCCATCACATCATCGGCTCCAATGACGTCGCTGTCGCAGCCGCTCAGGCAGAAGCGATGCACCGTGGCTATCAGGTCGTCAGTCTCGGTTCAAATAACTGTGGTGAGGCCCGTGTTCATGGTGTGAAGCTGCTATCGCAGCTGTCGAGTATTCGCAGCACGGGCCCTTCCCAAACCTGTGTTCTGGCTGGTGGTGAGACGACGGTCGCCTTGACAGCAGCCGGCACGGACGTTCGTGGTGGACGCAATCAGGAAGTTGTTCTGGGTGCCATTGCACACGTGACTGATGCTTGTTTGTGGAAGAACATCGTGCTGTTGTCCGGCGGAACGGATGGCGAGGACGGACCGACAGATGCTGCTGGAGCATTTTCCGATGAAGCCCTTGTCGCGAACATGAAACAACAGGGCATGTCGCCATCACCGTTTCTATCGATCAATAACTCCTACCCGTTTTTCCAGCAGTTAAACGGTCTGCTGCACACCGGGCCCACTCACACCAACGTCATGGACCTTGCCGTAGGGATCGTCGGCAATCAACCTGGGTGACACATTAACTGTCGATCATGCCGGCCCCGGGGAACAGTAACGGACTGTCATACGGAGCTAAAAATCCCGAACTTTCGCCTTTAACCGCGTTGCTTCTGATAGATCTCAGACAGCACATCTTCGACGGTCTTGAACTTCCTGCCGGATTCCTTGATCGTTTCGAGACGGGACATGGCGTCCTGAGCTGAGTGGCCGACACTCAGCAGTGCTTCGTAGGCTTCGCCCAGAACATCCGGGGCGGCGCTGTCCGGCAGGTCGCTTTCGACCATGAGTGCGAACTTGGCCATTTTCCGGCGCAGCTTGGCGACAATTCTCTCCGCGACAGCCGGCCCCACTCCCGGTAGAGTGCTCAACTGCTTGATGTCGCGTTCTTCGATCGCAGTCGCCACTTCACGTACCGGACGCACCATCGCTCGCAGGGCCTTCTTCGCACCAACTCCGTCGACGGAACAGATCAGTTCGAAAAATTCCCGCTCTGCTTCGCTCGCAAATCCGATCATTCGCGGTGTCAGGCGGCCCTGCTGCGGATTGCCTTCCATGTATTCGATGGTCCTTAGGCTGATGTCTTCACCTATTTGCGCCTGCAACTGACGTCGCACGAGATCGGGGACCAGCACTTCGTATTCAAACCCGGAGAGCTGAAGAAATGCACAGACGTCAGTCAGGCTGACCAGTTTTCCAGTAATGCGAGTGATCAAGACACAGTCCAGCTCTTAGAGTTTATTGGTAAGACAACCGTCCATCGTGTTCGCCGGGCTGCAGCGATCCATGGACGCGCATCCGCAGCTTCCGAGCGTTAGCTCGTACCGCCCGTGAAAGGCAGCATCAGGCAGCATCAGGCAGCAAATTTGACGGAGTGATACAGACACAAGGCGATGGCCGATGCGTCGGCAACATCGTTGGGTTCCGGAATACTATCAAGTTTCAGCTCTGCCTTCACGGCGTGCTGGATCTGTTCTTTGGGAGCCTGTCCGCTTCCAGTCAGCAACCGCTTAACCTGAGTGGGGGTATCGTGCACGACAGGTATTTCGCGTTCCGCAAGTGTCAGCAGGATTGCTCCGCGGACGTGAGCCATCAGAATTGCCGTTTGCGGGTTTCGAACGTGTGAAAACAGCTGTTCGATGGCAACGACTTCGGGACTGAGCTCTTCCAGCACTTCACGCATTCCTTTGGCAATTTCGTGAATTCGATACTGCAGCGCGGCTTTCGGTGTGGAACGAAGAATCCCGCCTTCTCGCAGAAACGGGCCACCTGACCTGCGTTCGATCAACGCATAGCCTGTCCGATTGAGTCCAGGGTCAATGCCCAGATAGCGATGGTGAGGCGTCACCTGTGAGTGTGTGTTGGCCGCGAATGACATGACTTATGTTTTCGGCTTTCCGGCCAGCAGAACAACAGCATCTGCTGTGATTGCGTCACCCCGACCGACTGGCCCAACTGCTTCTCCGGACTTCGCCTTGACGTTCACCTGTTCTGCAGAAAGGCCGAGCAGCTGGGCGACCCGTTCCCGAATGATTGGTTTCCACGGACCCAGATGTGGTTTCTCTGCAGAAATTGTACAATCCAGATTCTGGATCTGCCATCCGTCAGCAGCAAGCGACTGCCATACGTGAGTCAACATGTCGGCGGAATCAGCGTCTTTCCACTCAGCGGACGTGTTGGGAAACCACTCACCGATGTCGCCGCGCCCGGTTGCTCCCAGCAAAGCGTCAATCACCGCATGCAGCAGGACGTCAGCGTCGCTGTGTCCATCCAGGCCGAATTCACAATCCACGCGGATGTTTCCAAGAATGAGCTGTCGTCCCGCTGCGGTCCGGTGGACATCGTGCCCCTCGCCAACTCTGAATACCGGCAGTTTCTGCATGTCTGATCGTTTCCTGAAGCGATTGCTGTCTCCGCAGTGCCCGGACATCAGCGCAGCGGTCGTCTTCGGTGTCTCTGACATTGACCAAAGCGAAGAGATTGCCGTAGTTTGCCCGAATTCAGAGTCCTGTGCCACTTCGTCGTCAGTTGCCAGGTCGCAATAGATCTGTGTACGAACAGGTAACCTAGATGTTGAAGTGAGTCGCTTTGGATTCTGGCGAGGCCTGATTAACCAGTGCCTTGCGCAAAACATCATTTACGATTGATCGCCGCGTTCGAAACATGTCCCGACCATTCGCCCACCTTTTTCTGTTGAATCTGCTGTCTGCGACGGGTTGCGCGCTGATGGGAGTGGACACGAATGATGCGATTTCCGCCGGAAAGCCTGTCTCAGCGGAGCAGCTGGCTGAGTTCAGGGGCGAGGCTCCCATACGGACGATTCTGCGGCTGAATACGTCAAACGTTACAACGCTGGCAACAGACCAGCGGATCCGAAGTCTGATCTGGGAAGAACTGGATGAAAGCGGTCTGATGTCGCCTGAAGACCGGCGTCGGCTGAATCAAAGTGGTGTGCGGGTGGGGGTGGCCGGCAGCACATTGCCCTGGGCTTTGACCAGTCTGCTTCGTGGCGAACGGGTACAGAGTACGTCGTCGCCGGGTGACAGTCGGAATGTCGACGGGTCGACGGTCTTCGGAACACAACTTGTTCTGCCCCAGGGCAGCAATTCGCTGATCGAGATCCCCTCGCCGGGAGACAGTCTTCGGATACCCGCCGGCCAAATTGCGGGCCTCAAATACGGTGCTGAACTGCAGAATGCTCGCTGTATGTTTCACGTGTCCACCACCGAGATCGGTGACGGCTGGGTAGTCATCAGGTTTCTGCCGCAGATCCACTATGGTGAAATGTCTGTTCGTTACAGCGTCGCCGAATCCGGCGAACGACTTCCTGTCAGACAAAGAATACAGCCACTCTACGAGCAGCAGTTCGAGCTGAAGCTGCACACCGGCGAAACGGCAGTGATTGGTTACCAGAAACAGGACGACTGGTCCGTTGGTCAGCTGATGTTCCAAAGAGAGTCATTGTCATCCCTGAACGAACAGGTCGTCACAATCGAACTTGGGGCGGTGGAGGCGATTCAGGGACAGAAATCTGTTACGGTGAAGTACAGCAAGCACTAGTGCTTTGGCAGAACCGGAACGGCTCGCAGGGTGATTTGCATTTTTAGTACCGAACCTTCTTGGCCCGCGAATGATTCAAACCCCACTTTTGGGCCTTGACAAAGCACCAGGTTTTATCTGAAGCCGCAGATGAAATCGTGGCACGACCATCATCAGACGGATTCGCTGATGGCAGGGCAACTGGGAGTCGATCGAGCTGGCTCATGCAACGGAATCAGCCGCCACTCATAACGAGCGGCGGCTGATTTAACTCATGCCTCAGACCATTCCGCGACGCGTTGAACACCCGCTCGCTGCCAATCCAGACTCAACGGCAACACTTTGTAACCGAGGCGAAGCCTAGACAGTTCCGAAGATGGATTTACCAGTGCTGCGAAGGTCGTTGCAGGCGCGCATCAGCCGGTTGGCGACGCCGGTTTCGCCAAGCTTCAGGTAGGTTCGAGGATCGTATGCTTTCTTGGATCCGATCTCGCCGTCAATCATCAGGACTTCGTCATAGTGCTTCAGGATCCAGTCGGCAATTGGCCGTGTGAAGGCGTACTGCGTGTCGGTATCGATGTTCATTTTCACGACGCCGTAGTCCAGCGTTTCCTGAAGCTGTGCGGTGGGTGTGCCGGATCCTCCGTGGAACACCAGATCAAATTCTGAATTTGCACCGTGCTTTTCAGTGACTGCCTTCTGTCCGTCACGCAGAATTTCGGGACGAAGCTTGACAGCTCCTGGCTTGTAGTGACCGTGCACATTGCCGAATGTTGCGGCGAACATGAACCGCCCCAGGTCGTGCAGCGACTCATGAACCTTAACCATGTCCTCCGGTGTCGTGTACAATTTTTCCGCAGGCATGTCCGAATGATCGATGCCATCTTCTTCACCGCCGACTACTCCAGCCTCAACTTCCAGTATGATTTCGTTCGCTGCACAGAGCTTCAGCAGTTCCTGGCTTTGAGCGATATTTTCGTCCAGCGGTAATTCTGATCCGTCGTACATGTGCGACTGGAAGAGATTGCCCTGCCCCGCAGCGCGGCGGGCAGCGGTGGCGTCGATCAGTGGCTTCAGAAAAGAATCGACCTTCTTTGGCTGGCAGTGGTCTGTGTGCAAAGCGATCAGGATGTCATATTTTTCCGCCAGACGGTGAGCGGCTTCCGCCAGCACGATGACACCGTGAACTGCGTCTTTAACATTCAGACCGGACGCAAACTCACCTGCCCCTGTTGAATACTGAATGATGCCGTCAGATTTCGCATCGGCGAAAGCCTTCATCGCAGCATTCATCGTCACGATCGACGTGACGTTGATACCCGGATAGGCGTAGCCACCCAGCTGGGCTGCGTCGAGCATTTTGGCGTATTGTTCGGGAGTTGCGATTGGCATTCTGATGTGATCCTTGAAACTAAGACAGTGTTGCAGTCGTGATGAATGACTGGCAGGAACGAAGATTTCGCCGTAATTGTGTTTTTGGCGACCGGCAGCAAACAATCTGCCAATCGGTCGCCGACTTCGTAGACTTCACCTGCGTCTTGTCAAAAGAGTGGGAATCTGTGGTGTTTTTCGGTCGACTGATGTTTGAGGCATTCACAGAGTACCGGCTGGGCTTGCATCTGCAAGCTTCATCGTTGTCCTGGAGTGGTCCGAAAACGCATTCTCAGGGAAACGACTGGATAGAATACCCTGCGCCCTGCACACGGGAACCACGATGGGGCTGAGAGCCGGTCGGTTGTCCGGTTTCGCCAAATTTTGGAAGGGTCTCCGCCGACGGCAGACGTGCCCGCTGCACGACCGAAAAATTGTCAACAAAGACTTCCGCAGAACCTGTCAGTGCCAGCCAGATTCTGAGGGGACCGGTTTTCGAAGCTTCTCGCAATATTCGAAACCTTCTCCATGACGGCTCCAGCTGAGGTCGAACCGCGAACTCCGGGCCCAGGTCGCTGTCAAATACAAGGAACGGCGCGTCGTTCGCAGACTGAACGCCCTGACCAAGTCGCACTTTCCCCTGAATCTCAAAAATATCTCCGCGTTGGGCGATGATTTCTGGAGCCTGAATCAGAAGCGTTGGTCGTCCGTGGACCATCGTCACTTCGGAGGACCGTTTCCATGCCCGCAAGCGCAGTACCTGATTCGGACCACGGTTCTCGGTCACAATGTCGGCACTGGAATGATAGGTCACGGGCTGTGGTGGCACTGGTTCCCATGAACTCTCGGTCAATAGTCTGAGGCTGTCGAAGTCGCCCGAAGGGATCAGATTCCCGGACGTCTGATTCGTCTCAATTCGCCTTAACATTTGCCAATGATCGGGCAACGCAGCAAAGTTGATGGTGTGTGGGCTGGCCGCAGGCGTGGGCAGTCCACGCAGCGCTGCATTCCAATATTGATTCTGAACCGTCCTTACGGAACGCATGGAACGTCGGGCGTAGCGTTCTGCGGCGCGGAAATCACGTCGTGTCTGTGCCTGATGTGCCAACTCGATCTGACTCTGTGCCTGTTCAAACAGCTGAACCGTAGGTCCATCAATCGACGTCAAACTGTCAATCTTTCGACAGGTGGCCTGAACTCTGACCAGTTTCAGTTCCGCCAGTTCGATGAATAGCTGACCAGCTCTGCGTGCGTGGGAGTGAACGCGAGCTTCCAGTTGTTTCTGTTGCTCCTGATCGGATGAGATCAGGACTGTCGCGATCTGGTCGAAGTCGCTGATCGTCAGCGCCAGACCACCGGCCGTTGGCTGACGCCGCAAACCCGTTACACCTGTCGCAAAAATCTGCCATGCCGACGCGGTTTCGCCAGCCGTAACCGTAAGTTCGGCGGACTTTGCATACAAACCCTGAGGCACAAAGTGTGATGCACGGTCCCAGAATCCTGCAAGGATCAGCGATGGTCCCGATCCATTCAGCAGCGCTGCATCCGGAACCTCAGGAATCCGGCTGTATCCCGGGCTGGACAAGGACGTTCCCACCGCGGCGTTGATCCAGGAATTGTTTTTGCTGTCTGCGTCTTTGGCACCGCCTTTCAGCGTCATTGCAATGTGGCCGTGAACTCGACTACTCGCCAGCATCGGCTCCAGAATGTCAATGTAGAGGTTGGCCAGTTCGATTGTCCTGGCCGTTTCGCGTTGCGCGGGACTATCCAGTTCGAGCGACTGTGTTTTCCAGAATCCGATGCCCCGAGCGCCTGCCGAAAGCGCAGCAGTCACCTGCATCATGACCTGTTCAGGTTCCACAAAGACCGGTTCTGCGCCAACCGAACTTCGCCAGGCCGCGAGGTCACCGGATGGTTCCACATGAATCCATTCCCAGGGCAGTGTCAACTGCGCTGACGAGTTGAGTCGCAGGTAGGACTTATTGCGGGACTCGCCAAATGTTGTCGTTCCACCGGGCAGCGTCTGGCTGATACCAACGATGTCGATCTGCCGCGATGCGACTCCTTCGGCGGCCAGAACATCTGCCATCAAAGGGCGTCTCATGATTCGGTCGGCAGTGCGGATCGCCCGAGCCCAGGCCAGCAAATGCGGTTGCTGTTCCGTCCCCACCCGTGTTCCCAGAAGCCAGATGTCCGGATCCGGGTGCATCTGATCGAGCGGTGGCAGTCCCTGGAGCGGCGTTCTGAAATCGGCTGGATCGAACTGCGGGTGCGGCGGCGTGGCTATCACCACCATCTGGATACCGTTCAGCGACTGCATTCGCTTTACGTTGTTCACATCGGGTATCCAAACCGCGTTCACACCAAGTTGTTGCAGAGTTTGTGTGGATTCTCCATGGTCCGGCATGAAAATCGGGAACGTTGTGACACCATCAACCAGTATTCTGTCACGTTCAATTCTAACTCGCCGTTCGCTCACGTTGGCGCCTACGGGGATGGAAAGGCCTTCCACAACCACTCCCGCACGCGGTGCAACGATGGGCCCATAAGCGGATGAGCCGATTTCAATAAACGTTGTGCCGGAATGCACTTCCGCCACCAGCACGCAGGCGTCAAAATATGCATCTGCGAAATCCAAATTCGATTGATGCAGCGCGGCGCGCAGACGTGTGACTTCAGATTCTACCGCAGATCGAGTGCCCGCGACGGACAGCATTTGCCAGGTTTCCGCTTTCCTGTATGTGTCGCCTTCCACAAGTCCTGTCAGTGGCCGACCTGTTCGAGGATCTTCCTGATGCGGCAGCACCAGCCGCAGCGCCAGTCGCAGTCCCGTTTGTGTGGAATTCAAGCGGACCGTTGCCTTGAACTCATCGACGACGGTGGCCGGTTGACGGATGGAAACAACCCGGACCTGCTGAAAGTCTGCTGGTGAGCCAAACCGAAGCTGCAGCGTCTCATCATCATTATCACGGGCGAACTGCTGCTGTTCCAGCTGAACTGACTGCCCTGACGGAATCATTACCCGCCATCCGTCACCGGAGTCGTCTGCCCTGCCTCTGGAAGCCGTTGTCACGGTCGTTCCAAGCAGCACCACAACGCAGACGAACCGCAGGCCGCCGTGTGCCGCAGTGCGTGCGTCTTCCTGATGAATTGCGGGGGACATCCGTGTCACAACTTCCCAATCTGCGATGGAAACACAATGAAACCGGGGACCGGCAGAATACCACAGACCAGGGATCAACAGGAGGCCAGAAATGACACCTGGTTTGTTCCTAATCTCTTCGCGGGGGCTGACTGCATTGCCGTGCAGTCCTTGAAATCGTCTGACTCAGACTGCTGATGACCGAAGCATTTGACGGAAAGAGCTGGTTTTGCTTTGCAGATGTTTTATTTTCCTGCTGAAGTCCAGTTTGCCGGTTATTTGAGTTACCGCGATATTGGCGCATAATTGCTCATTTCCGGTCCCAACGACGACAGGGGCGGATTGTGGAATCTATTTGCTTGCGAGCACTCGGCTGACTCTTCAGAATCGTCTTCAACATTAGCAGTCCGCACCTCACTGCATGAGCATGAACAGTTCAGGATGCCCGTATGAGTCCCCCCAAACGATTCGAAAATCGGCCTACCGAGGATCTCCCTGCAGAGCTTGTCGAACTTGGCGCCTTGCTCCGGGAGATAGACATCGACCCAGCCAGACACGAGGAACTGCAAACGTTGTATAGCCGTGTCACAGAGTCAGCCCTTCGCCGAAGAAGGATTCTGGCCCTGGTGCAGGAAGCGTTATCGCAGCTTCGTCTGGATGTTAAGTACCTGATGTTCGATCTCGAAGTGACTCGTCGTGAACGCGACGATCTTCAGGCTCGGATTGAAGGCGAAGAATCCGATTTCTAGAGCAGTTTACGAAAAATTATAGGCGGTCAGCTGGTTCTATCTGTGATGGCA
>JABABI010000112.1 GCA_014238335.1 Fuerstiella sp. | reverse complement strand
ATCTGAGCTACGTCGAGTCACCATCGGAACAACTCTATACAAACCAGGTCAAGCCGTATCATCGCGCTCCGCATTTGCTGATAGGCTTTCCGACACGCTATGTCGAGCGAGGCCACAACGACGGCCCGGACCATGCAGCCCGCGCGAGTGCCGGACCGCAACGCACTCGCCATTGGTCACCCTCGTTGAGGGCACTCCCCGAGTTGGAACACCGTCTATCCCGCGCCAAAGGAAGCGAACGCTACGGTCGAGCTTTGACGGAAGGGCTGTTGATGGCGAGTCGGGACGGCGTCCACTTCAAACGCTGGAACGAAGGATTCCTGCGCCCCGGGATCGAGCGCAAAGGAACCTGGAACTACGGCCATCAATTCATCGGCTGGCACGCAATCGAGACAAAGGGAACGCTCGAAGGTGCCCCAGGCGAACTCTCACTCTACGCGGTCGAAAGTTACTGGACCGACAACTTCGACCTGCTGCGGCGCTACACGTTACGACTGGACGGATTTGTCTCTGCGCAAGCGCCGATGAGCGGTGGCGAACTCGTCACCAGGCCAATCACCTTCACTGGAAAGACGCTCTGTTTAAACTTCGCCACGTCCGCCGCGGGAAGTCTTCAAGTCGAACTTCAGGATGAGCATGGCAAGCCGCTGCCCGGCTTCTCGCTCGACGATTGCGAGGAGCTATTCGGCGACACACTCGAACGCAGCGTGCACTGGAAAACGAAGGCCGATCTCTCGGCGTTGAGTGGCCGGCCCGTGCGAGTGCGATTCGAACTGCGGGATGCCGATCTATACTCCTTCCAATTCCGCGAGTGACTATCGCGGCCAGCCACGGAACCGGAATAGAAGGGTCAAAACGACCGGGTTTTCCTGACTTGACCGCTGCGGCATGCTGCTCAGAGAATGCTCTTGAGTCACCGCTTCGATGGCGTCTACGCGAATAGCACTGGTTGCTCGCAACAAAGAGCAGCGGCGCGTTGAGTGCGGGGATGTAATTCGCGGCTTCGGTGGCGCCAGCGAGGTTTAAGGTTACAGTCGAATCCGGCGACCTGACTAGCGGCCGACGAACCAGCGCATCGAGTGATTTGTGGTCGACTTTTCAAATTGCAATGTGTAGGGATTACAGAGCCAGCGTGCTAACTGCCCGTCGCTGCGTGGCATGAGCCAGCCGAAATCCCAGCAAGAGGTGCCGTATCCCAGAGGGATCGCCGGGCGCGTGCGCACCACGGGATTGGCAGATGCCATGAATTGTTTTCGTTCGGTGTAGTAGTAACCCGCGCCAACATGCACAAATACCTCATGTTCTAATTGAGTTTCGTCCGGGCCGGTAAGGTCGGTGCAGAGATTGCCAATGGCAACTTTGATCTCATGGCCCTCGGAAAATGCGTTGACCAGGTCGTCCAGGGATCCTGAATTGATGCGACCGTCTGCATCGTGTGCGAGGACTTCTTCCCAGGCATCGTGCACGAAATAACGGAAGTACTCAAACTCATAGACAAAGTTACTACTTGGCGCATTGGTGTCGGCGTCCCAACTTTCCAATTCGCGGTACTTGGGCATCCCGGAATGATCGTTAATCGGCGAAGGGCCAGGCGTGCCAGCGAAGCGTTGACCATCCAGGTGAGGTCGAGCGATCGCTTGATGGCCATCCTGATTGTAAATAAAGCAAGACATCGAAGCCCGTGGGCCAAAACCATCGGGCAACGCAATCGGCATACGAAGCGTTTCAATGCCTGCCACCCAGTGGTTGTCCAACAAGTAGGTCACCCGAAAGTCCATCACCTCGCGAATCAGTTCGTTGCAGTCTGATGTTGTATCGATGTGCTCATTGTGCAGAAACCCCGTTCCTACGCGGAGGTCTGCGCCAGCACAGATTGCCTCGCGTAACGCAGTCTCGCTGCCTGCAACTTGCTGGCGTTGGCGATTTTGTTCCAGCACACAGACCCATTTTTTCATCTGATTCCGATCGAGATTTATGGGCGACCCGCGATCTCCCGGTTTGGTTTGGACCATTTAATCTTTACGAGAAACACCGAATTCGATTTCCATTGATCTTTAGGAATCTTCGTGTAGTTTCGGCGTTCACCCACGGTTACCCAGGACTCGCTGCTGTCGATCCCGGCCGCTCCGAAGTTGCCGAGTAAGGCTCCCTCTTCCGGAACGATAATCTTTTCGGTCTTTCTGAGAACCGTTAAACGCACCGGATCGATCCGGGCCATAAACAAGGGCGCACGATGGCGGACGATGTGATCGTTGTTCGCACCGCGGCGAGTGTAGACGAGAAACAGGCCGTCGCTATGACAGAGCCAGTGTTGTTGCGTGTTGTAGCTGCCAAGATCTTTTCCATCGTCAAATGTCCAGGCTTTGGTGGGGGCAAAGTGCATGCCATCGTTGCTGGTCGAAACGTAGGACTTCAAATCGTTTCTAAGTGTCAAAAAATAGCGGCCCTGAAATTTGATCAAAGAAGGTTCAAACAGTCCGCGTTCAACATCCAGTTTTAGAGTGTTCCCCTGGCTTTTAAAGCGAATTTTTGTCCCGTCAAACGTGCATCGCACAACCGTAACAGAGAAGGGGGTTTTGCTGGAAGTGCCGTGATAGAACGGAAGCAGCAGTGTCCCGTCAGGTTCGACCAGCCATTGCGCACACGCGCTGCAAGCGTAATCATATTTATTGTTGCCGGGCATCTGCAAAACTTTCCAGGAAGTCCACATCCCGGTCTTAGGATCATAAATCGCATACGCGGTTTGATGCGAACGCGTTTCATCATCCAATTGATGTCCCTGTTTGCTGTAGCGGATTTGTGTGCCCACAGCAATCACTTTTTGCTGCCGGGCATGCCAAACGGGCGTAACGTCGGCCACCGCAATATCGACGTCGTTGGTTCCTTTCGACCAGCCGAGTTCTGGTGGTGCGACTGGCTTGCTCCATTGATGCGTTCCAAACGAAAACTGCATCGAACTCATTCCGGAAAAATAGTCGGACACCGGCAGCAACTTCTGCAAGGTCATCAACACCGTTGAAGGTTGCGTGGCTTCTGCATTAGAAATCACAGCGACGCGTGGGTGAAACCAGGTATGTTCGTTCGGTTTCGATTCCAGCAGGACTTCTCGTGAAATGGTATATGTGAGTGGTTTCTTATTTTCCGCTCCGCAACTCGACTGGCATTGAAAAAACAGGAGCAGGCCACTCAAACAGTAAAGAACAGATGAAGGCATATGGAATACTCGCATCAAGCTTTCTTTCATTTCACTCATCGCAGGACTTCCCGATCGAAATCGTATCGTAAACAACACATCCCGCAACAAAGCAAACGCATCAATACCGTGCTTTTGCAACTGGCCGTCATACTGCCTTGCTCAGCGAGAGCGAGCTGTGAGTGCGATTTAAGATCGTCTCGTCGAAATATTGGATCCTCAGTATGCGACCGTTACCGTGCACAGCAGTGGATAGTGAAAGTGGAGTCTGTTTCCATTGATATCGTGGTCGTGGCAGTGATTTGACGTCCTGGGCACGATTGAGCGGATGCAGCGGCATTACGCCGAGCGGCAATGCGCCTGCGATTCGTTCGCGGACGGCGGCATCCGTATTGGATTCGAACAACTGATTGAAGGTCGCGTCCTCGTAGTCGGCAGGCTCGATTCGATTCCATCCCGGTTCGAGACCATTCGGGTGTAGCTGTTCCGATTTCAACCGTCGGCCACGGCGACATTACTCCCAAGACGCCGCTTGCTAAACTGTCCACGATCGCCGAGATGATTTCAGCTCATAGCCATTGTTCTGGCGGCCACAGTTGGTGGACGGTCATCCCCCGTAGTAAAACAGGGTGACTGGTCTTCCCCAGGGTACTAGCCAACACCGGCTTGAGGATAGACAGGAACGTCAACTGCCAGACGTTACTGCGACGAATTCGCCCACCACACGGACCAACCCTGAGTCTTCGGGAGTGACGCGAATCACATTGTAATCCGGGTTCAACGGCTGTAGCTCAATGGAGCCGTGTTGCCATCCGTCTTCTGATTTCGATTTGACAGAATGATATCGCTTCACGGTGTAGCGGCCACCGTCCTCCGGGTCGAGGTGTGTGTTGCACTGAACCAGCAGCAGGCGGCCTTCTCGTGATCCCGCCGGACACGGGCGGAACAGACACCACGATCCGGATGCGATCTTTGGTTCCATGGAATGTCCGATGACCTGAGCGGCAAACATACCTGTCTCGAGTTTTTGATCCGATGCTTCGATCCAGCCAATCGCTTCGGGCACGCCTTCCGGTCCCCAGTCTCCCGCTGCTGCTGAAACAGCATAGACAGGCACGTGGGTGGTAAACTCCTGGCTGCGTTTCACCGTTGGCACGGTTTTGTCTGTCGTGTCTTCAGGGACAGGTGCAGCGGAATCAACGCTCGATGCAGTAACGGCCGTTGGAGTAGCGTGCCATCCATCGTTTTGCCATTCGAATCGGACAGTGAAATTTGTGCCGGGCAGTCCGGCGTTTTGCCCGAACCATTTCTTTAGCACGTCTGAGAGCTGATTTTTCTTTTCACCTGCAGGCATGGCAATGTTGCATGCGACTTTGACGAACTTGAATTCCCATTTACTCTCGTCCGGAAGGTGAACGGAAGTCAATCCAACGGGCCTGTGCGGATTCTTGCTCTTCTCCGGAACGAAGAGGATTGCTCGCCCACTGGAGTGTGAGACCTTTGCCTCGAAGACCTTCTCGCCGGCTTCCTGTTCGACCAGGCGGCGACTCTGTGCGTAATGAGCCAGGCGGTATTCGACGAGTTCCTCAGTCAGTGCTTCGAGAATTGGCTGCTTATCGACAGCACGATCAACTCCAAGGCGAAAAGTATCACCCTCGCGAACAAACCATTTACGGCTTCCCTGTTTGTCGAGCCATCTGCTGATGGGCCATTCAATCCACCATTCGTTCCATTCACTGTCGCTTGCCGTTTCATGATCAACCGCATGGTTCTGACCGGAAAGATCGTGCCGCAGCACTTCATGATTCTGCATGAAGCGGCGACAGGCCGCACAGAACGCCGTGAGTTCGACGCCGGTGAACAAGGTCCCCTGATCAAGAAGTACTCGAAGCACGACCATCTTGTAAGACTTGTTCAGCTGCGTGGATTCGACAACCCTCAGCCAATCTGCGAACTCTGTAACGACCGAACTTTCGCTTTCCGGCAGGTCGTCTTCTTTGTTTACAAACGCAAACCAACTGCCGTCCGCGGCTGAGACCGTCTTTGGCAGATAACCACGGTTGTAGAATTCGATCATCTGCGGTCGCCGACCGAGTTCATCACGCAGAGCACGATAGCCTTCGATTCCCGCCTGCTTACCTTTCGGAAGAAACTGTTTCAGCACGTCCTTCGCGTCCAGCTCAACGTCGAGGAAGCACCCTTCCGGAAGGTCCGGCGGTTCACCGTTCAGCCAGTTCTTGAGGTCTTTCCAGCCCGCAGTCGTTGAGCGTAGTGACAACAAATGAATCATGCGCTGAGCAAAGACTCGGTGATTGCCGACGAAATCGATCACCAGTAGATGACTCTTCCCGTCGCTGGCCCGCAATCCTCGTCCCAGCTGTTGAAGAAAAACAACCTTTGATTCGGTCGGTCGAAGCATGATGACTCGATCAATGGCCGGGATGTCCAGCCCTTCGTTGAACATGTCGACAACGCACAGAAACTGGAGCTGGCCGGAACGCAACCCGTTAAGTGATTCGGCGTAGCTGTCACTGCCATCACCGGAAAACACGGCGGTAGCAGACGCGTTTCGCTCACGAAGCCAGTCGCGAACAAAGAGGGCGTGCCGCTGCGAACAACAGAACACAATCGTGCGACCCGCCGGACGTTCTTTCATCGCCAGGGCGAGCCGTTCCATACGCTCACTTTGTGCGACACGTTTCTCAAGCTCCGCGATATCGAAGCGACCGTTCCTCCACGGGATCTGACGAAAATCAACAGTGTCCTTGATGCCGACGTAATGAAACGGTACCAGCGATTCTTCGGTGATGCCGTCACCGATTGTCGCATGGTAAGCAAGGTTGTCATCAAAGATCGTCGCGACGTCATGTCCGTCGGAACGTTCGGGGGTCGCCGTCAGTCCCAGGATAAAGCCGCTCTGAAGTCTTGACAGGACTCTGCGATAGCTGGGAGCGTGTGCGTGATGCACTTCGTCCATCACAACATAGTCGAAAGTCTCTTCAGCAATGCGGTTCAGGCCTTCCGGTCGCGAAAGCTTCTGGACCGATGCGATGACCAGGTCACCAGAAAGTGCTCCACTGTTACCGAGGTACCATGCTGTTGCTCCTTCGTCGAATTCTGAGTCCAGCACCCGTGAAATTGCCGCCTCGGCCTGTGCGAGAATATGTGCTCGATGAGCAATCACCAGAACGCGGGGACGTCGTTCCAGTTGTTGTCCAACTTGTCTGGCATCGAACGCCGCGAGCCACGTCTTTCCCATTCCGGTTGCGACAGCGACCAGTGCTCGCTGATAGCCGGCCGCTCGGATGCGATCTAGACTCTCCAGTGCTTCCACTTGCCATGGTCGCGGCTCGAACAGTTCGTCACGCGAATCGTGGGTTTCAGGCTGAAAGTGTTGTTGACGGTATTCCGTGGCATGCTTTGCGTAATCGTCGATCAGCACAGTGGTGAGTGGTGACGCAATCTCCCACAACGAAGCGAATTCAGCAGCAACCTGTTGATGCGCCAACGAGGGAACAGGCTGCGTCGACAGCAAATTCCATTCAACGCCCGTCTGCAGGGCTGGACCTGACAGGTTGCTGCTGCCAACAGCGATGAAACCACTTCGATCGTCCGAAATCTGCCATGCCTTGGGATGGAACGAATTGGGTTTGGATGGCAGACGTTGCAATTCGACCAGCTTCACTTTCAGCCGCTCGTCATCGAACTCGTCAGCGGCGGAAATCATCCATCCCAGTAGCCGTCGTAATGCCCGCACATCAGATATGTACAGATAATCGCTCACGAGAATTCGAACGGCAGCCTGATTACGTATCGCGTCGAACAATCGATGCTCTATCACGTCGAGTCCGGACAACTGAACGAACGAAGCCACCACATCAACCGCACGTGCGCCGGCGATTCTCCACGACAGGTGATCCCACAGCGGTGAGTCCGGATGCCCGGCACTCAATTCCAGCGGGTGTTCGGCAGAATCTACCTTCGCTTTTGCCGAGGCGCCAATCAGATAGTTGCCACGCTCCGGGATGACATGACGGACACCACCCCGCGGATCAGCCATATCACCTTTGCGCCGCGGAATCACATGAATGTGAACGTGCTGCACGGTCTGCCCGGCCGCGTCTCCACTATTGAAGCCAACGTTGTAACCATCTGGTTTCGGAGTCAGCTCTTTATCGAGTTGTACCTTCACATCGTTGACCAGCTGCATTAACCCCAACTGCTCGTCAGCCGTTGCCTCAAACCAAGTGGGCACGACACGTTTGGTAATGACGAGTGTGTGCCCCGGCGTCACCGGAAAGTCATCGCGAATCGCAAAAGCTACTTCATTCGCGGCTACCCAGACTGCTTCCGGTACTTGTTGAAACGGTGAGGTCATTAGGGGCACAGTGTATGCGGTGTGCGGGTACACCTCAATCGAGGTGTTCTGTAATGGGATGCTTGTAACGAAGCACTGCTTGCTTTCCCAGGCAGGGCAGAATCCAGGCGCAGTGTTGGCAACGTCCGTGTTCTTCGGATGACGGAATCGTGGCTTTGACATTACGAGCGATCTCGTTGTTGTCGTCTCTGCCGTTGAGGGTTTCACAAATGAACTGAAGTCTCTTGTCTTAGTTGCACCAGCCGAATGTGATCGACTCGATCTGACAAATGTCACTTTTGGATAAGCCGAGGCAACTTCACAGCCGAGTAGGGTCCGCTGTGCGGACCACGTTTGGTTCTGCCACTTCACCAGGTGAGATCGCGACGCACTTGGGTGCTGGTCGATCTGCCATGCCTGTCGTGTTCGACGCGTGCCCACGACCGGCGGTGACTTCGCGCTGGTTGAGGCTCACTGGATGGTCCGCACAGCGGACCCTACGTGTACTGTCAGCCGTAAGAGCGTTTCTCGCGGGTTGGGTGTTTTCGCGGCCATTCTGTTGTGTCTGGGAGCATTCTTCCAAACACAACAGCCGGATACCGGGATGCCGCGGTTGGCCATGGCGCTGCAGGCGGAAGAGGATGGGACGTCACACCGCCCAGACGCTTCCGTTGGTCGCTCGGGACAGGATGAAGCTGACGAACCGCAATTTCTGACGGTTCCGATCCGTGACCTGCAGGTGATGCATCACCGGGTGATGGCTCATAACCCGCTGCGGCATGAAGTCACCGAATCACTGGGCGACACCCAACTTCTACTCTTTCAGTTCCTTCGCTGGCACGCGAAATCAATGCAGTGTAGATTCAGAGGATGAAACGCTTCTCCATACTGTGGTTTCTCTGCGTCGCGGTGGCGAACGCCGACCCGCCTCCTGGCGATCCCAACCAACCCTATGATCAGCTGCCGGGAACGCTTGAGACGTACCACATTCCATGGGCCAGACCGCTGGAAGGTGGGCCGCTGAAGGCGCTGTTCATCGTTCCTTACAACGATTCGCGCGAGGTCGTCGAGGCCGCACAGCGGATCGAAGTCGACTACACCGTGATCATGAACGCGGGGCCGGGCGGCTGGGCGGACGGTTACTTCGAAGGTGAGAACGCGACGCCGCTGCATGGGATCGAAGCCGAAGCAACGCTCGAGCGAATTGCGCGCGAGCGGCTTAGCCCGGAGCGGAATTACGAT
Organism: Fuerstiella sp.; assembly: GCA_014238335.1. Taxonomy (GTDB): domain Bacteria; phylum Planctomycetota; class Planctomycetia; order Planctomycetales; family Planctomycetaceae; genus Fuerstiella. The sequence goes on along the minus strand of JABABI010000112.1, from coordinate 12,518 downwards.
GTGATCGTGATCGGAAAAATCTCGTGGGAGGTGATCCCGGATTGGGTCAGGAAATCGATCCTGACACGCGTAGAAGACGGAGCCGGTCTGGTTTACGTTTCGCCGAACCGGCTGCAACGCGGGCTTCGCCCGACGGCCGAAGTTGAGGGCGAGGATGCCGAGTTCTCCCGACTTTTTGAAAGGGACGCACCCACTGAACTGAATGAGCGGATCTTCGGCGGCTTGCCCATGAATGCGCTGCCGCTCGATATTGAGACGGATTCAGCGGCCGCTCGCGGCGATTCGATGGACGGCCCGCGTCATCTGGTAGAACGCGCGCGAGTGCGGCTGAGCACAACGAAGCATGGCGAAGGTCGGATTCTCGGGCTCGACTATCACGACGAAATGATCGGCCGTCGCAACAGCGCGTCGTTGACGCCGTTCATCTACGATCCCGAAGGCGACCACGATGTTGTGCTCTACGATTTCTGTCACCTCCTGCTCGCGCGCTGCCTGCTCTGGAGCGTCGATCGCCTGCCTTTGGAAACGCCGATCGATACACCCGCGAAGATGGAACGAGCGGAGACCACAGACCTCGGTCACACGATTCGCGACCACACTGGAGTTGTCGTCAAAGGCCGCCCACTCGCGGCTGGCGACTATTTCATCGATCGCGGGCTGGCATCCAGATCTCTTCAAGTCGAATCGGAACTTCGTGTTGAAAAGATCGAGACGGAGACCGAGTGGGTGAATCCCGGAAGGGCGGTTTCTGGTTCTATCAAGCTGACTCGCCCCGTTAAAGAAGGTGAATCCGTCCGGGTCGAAGCGATCGACACCTGGGGCCGCGTCGTCGCAAAAGTGAGCGTGGTCGAAAACCGGTTCACGATCGACTTCGAGAATCCGCTCTCCGAGCTCTGGGACCTGCGCGCAGTTATCGAAGACTCGCGCGGAGTCGTCCACAGTCAGTCCACGCCGGTCGTGATTCACAATACGGTCTTCGACGACTTTCTCTTCATGATTATCTTCGCGCCGACCCCTGGCCAGAACGGCTGGAAAGGGCAGCTGCACGCAAAGCGAATGCGCGAGTTCGGAATCAACTCGACCTACACCTATCTAATCTATTCTCAGATTTTGCAATTCTACCAGAACGCTCGCGCGAATCTGCGCAGCGTGGTTTACGCCGAGCACCTGGGCGAGCTGATGTCGCCGACTGACCACAAACAGGATTTTACCGTCGAGCGCGAGGATCTCGATCTCGCCGAACTGAGTCGGATGTGCCGCCACATCGCTGACACAGGAAAGAAGCTCGACCCGGCTGAGTTTCCCTACAGGATGGGACACTTCGACGCCGAGTGGATCAACGGCCGGTTAAACGCCTATCGCCGCGCCTCTGCTTTCGGATCGCCGTTTTACACGCTTACCGGCGAGAATTATCTCTCTGGCGAATTCAATGGACTGGAGAATTCGGGATTTGGTCCGACGACCACGAAGCGGTTTCAGGAATGGTGCCGCAAAGAGTTTGGCGAAAATTTAAAGGCGCTGAACACAGAGTGGAACACCAGATTCAAAACATGGAATGAGATTCGCGGGATTTTAATTCAGGATGCCGTCGAGCAGGATCAATTGTCGCGCTGGATCGACTTCCGCTACTTCATGCGCTCGCGCGTCTGGAGCCAGTTTTTCGTTGATTGGACCGACATGATGCGAGTCGCGATTCCAGACGCGCGGACTGGTCGAGTCGGGCACGATCACCACGATTTCTCGCGTTATCACGAGCAGATGACGAGTTCGAAATTGTACATCGGTCAGTCTCCTCTTCCGGAGTGGCGCGAGGCGATGGTGGCAGAGTTGCCACAATCATTTTCCGGCGACAAGGGTTTCTACCTCGCGCCACAATCGACGATCCGCTGGACCTACGACCTGCAAAGCAAGATCAATCGCGAGCGCTGGCCGTGGTTGACGCTGATACTCGGCCTGAACGGTTTCGATTGGGAAAACGGCCTCGCGGGTCCAACTCTCGGCGGTATGAGCGGCTTCACGCCCTGCTACTCCGAGGCGTTGCCCTTCTTCAAGGACATGGCGAGGGAGGTCCAGGCGATTCAGCGCGGAATCGGCAAACTGACGATCGCAGCTGACCCGCATCGGTCAGACGTGGCCATCCTCTGGTCGCCCCGGAATCATTACCTTTCGCGCTGTCTGCCCTTCGAAGAAAACGGCTTCAGCGGAACATTCCTGTCCAACATTGTCACCCACGGCGGCGCGCCGGCCGACTGTCTGGCGTTGCTCAATTCACTGCGAATCCGCCCGACTTTCATTGCGTCAGAGGATCTGGCGGCTGGCGGATTCAAGGCACTGCTGCTGCCCTACAACAAAGCGATGTCGCCCGCCGAGGCTGAGGCGATCCGTCAGTTTGTCCACGACGGCGGGTTGCTGATCGCGGACAACGAACCGGGTTCGTTCACGGAGCATGGACGGGCGTTAGGCGAGGAACGGCGGCTTGCGGACCTGTTTCCGGATTTCAAGGATTCGACCTTGATCGAGCACGGAGCCGGTCGCGCGGCTTACCTGCCGAACGGGTTGAACGGCTACGTCGAAAAGCACGGATCGGGCGATTTCGCGCAGGCCGAACCGGTCCAGCGGCTGCTGGCGGAGTTTGCGGATCAACGACCGCCGATCGAGCTGCTTGACGCCGCGGGCAAGCCTCGGCGAGACATCTTCGCCCGCGTGTTCAATGTCGATGAAGTCCGTCTCTTCGGGCTGTTGCGGGCCGCGATCGACGACGGATCACAAAACCTGAAAACCTCGATGATCCTGCCGGAGAAGGCCCACGTCTGGGACGTTCGCGAGCACGAATACCTCGGATTTGGCGACCGGTTTGAGCTGAGCCTCGATCTTCGCCCGCGATTCCTTGCGATCCTGTCTTCCAGGCTCGGCGCGATGAAACTGGAGATCGACGGCGCGCCCTCAGCCGGCGCTCCGCTCACGATCCGGGGCGAAGTCGAAGCGGAATCCGATGCCATCACGCAGGCAGTTCACTTTCGAGTCTACAACTCTGAGGGCGTCGAGCTTGAGTGGTTTCGCCGGAACGAAATCTTCGACAGACGCCGTTTTGAAATCGCCCTGCCGCTCAGCTTTTCGATCAAACCCGGAACCTACGAAGTTCGCGCCGAACATGTCCTGACAGGTGCAGAAGCGAGCCTTCATTTCACCATTGAACGTTGAATCATGAAGTGTTTCCTCATCGCCATGTTCATCCTCGCCTCAGCAGTTGCGGCTGAAGAGCCAATCCGCGTTTCTGACGATTTTGAGAAATGGGAATGGAAGCCGGTCACCCACTCGATGCGGCGCGGCGGCAAGAAGCGCCTCGCGGAGAAACGCGAGCTGAGTTTCGAATATCGAGGCCCGCTCTACCGGGGACCGGTCGGCTTCATCCTGCCCGCCGGGGTGATCGTTGAAGGCGACGAGGCATTTAAAGGCAGTTCGGTGATGCTGACCGATTGCCAGGTCGGACTTCACGGCCGCTATTCCCATAAGATCCGGCCGGAGTCGACTTACAATTATTCGCTGGCGCTGAAGGGACACGGGACATTTCGCTTTCGTGTCTGGGTTCGAGGGATCGACGTCAAAAGCAGTGAACAAACCTGGCTTGGCTTTCCGAATGTGATCGAGATTGAGGCAACTGATTCGTGGCAGACGCGAACCGGAACTTTCGAGCTGCCGGCTTACAAAGATTCGAAATTTCAGATCGCGAAGGCGCTCTCCGCGGCGATCGTGATTGACGCGGGCGACCGGATTTATCTCGACAATTTCTCCATCGAAGAACGCATCGTCGACTGAAGCATCCGTAACAAAAACGCATTATGAAAACAGTTCATCGCAATGTGGTCGTGTTCATGCCGGGCCTCGCCGAGCAACTCGACGCACTGTTGAATTCAGCAAATGTCTATCAGTTTTCGTGTCAGTCTGAATGGTAATCTCTGCTTAGCGACTTTCGGCTAAAGACAGGATGCGTTCATCGTTGATTTTCAGGATGATAAAACTGTCGCCGGACTGACAGCTCACATAAAGATGTCTGTCCCGGTAAACCAGGTCGTGGGCATTGTCAGTCTTTCGTTTGCCCTTCGCATAACTTGAATCTGGATTTATGTTGCTGTCTGGAAGTTTCTGACTGCCTAATTTGATCGGTTGCAGCGGATCTGCGAGATCCACAGCCTCGACGGTTTCACCGCCAGCGGGGAAGGCTATGCTTGCTGCAATGGTTAAGCCGTTGGGTCCATGGTTGCCTGGGCTGTGCCGGACCGGCGTTTCGCTTGCTGCGGCTTGCGGAGTGACATGCTGTGAATACATGTTCGCGCGAGATTCACTTTCCGACCGTGTCCGGGTGGGTGCGACGAAGCCGTTCGGTCAGTTTCTCCACCAGTTTCGGCGACGCGGCGACTTCCGCATGCGCGACGGTCAGCCATGTTTCGTAACTGCCCAGTGCGTGTAAACGGGGCGAGAGGAGATAGCCGAGACCTCGGTTGGCAAGCCCGAAAACGAACGTGTCCTCAAACGGGCTGCGCTCCTGAATCTCGAATCCGATTTCTACGAACACTTCAAACAGCAGCGCGGCGATGCCCGGATCCTTGTCTGCTGCCAGCAGACGGGCCTCGCCAGCCGGCCCCAGCGTCTGGTAGGTGAACATGGGGATTTCGCCGCCTTGCCCCGTGATCGTCTGCAGTTCGTGAGACCATTGCTTGCGGTATTTGATCAACCGATCGCGATAGCATTGCTGTCCTGCTGGCTGAGTGAGTTTCTTCCCCACTGAGCTGGCACGATGCCGCCGGTTGGGCCGCCTTCGCTTCGCCCTGGATCCAGATCAGAGCTGCGACTGCAAAGTCTGTGCCCCTCGCTTCAGCTTGAACTGTGGCGCGACGAGCGTCGTTAAGACTTGTCTGGTAATACCCGCCGCCATGCTGTCTTGTGGCTGGAGTGCGGGGGTCGATGGACTGATCAATCCAGGAAAGCTCATCAATCAAACGCCCACCCTGGCCCGCATAAGCGGCCAGAAAGTGAGGGGCTTCTGTCTGCCGCCTGGCATGGTTGTGATGAGAACCGAGTGAAGCGGCTTTCAAACGATCGCCAAGCCGTTGGCGATCGTTTCCCCAGTCCGTCATTTTTCGCCACGGTGAGAGGCACGAAGGCGAACTGCTCACCGGATCTCTGTTCCGGCTTGTCACCATGATTGCCATAAGCCCAGGTGCGCACTCCCCGTTTGAACCTGTAGTTCCCCCATCCTGGATCGGTCGGCGTGATGATCGGCAAAGACTCGCTACCGTCACACAAAGATTGCCCCATCAGCCACAAGCCAACAATGTGCTTTTTGAGAATAAGGTGATTCGAGGGCGGATTCGGCTTCTCGCTGGATAAGCAATGAGGTGCCAGCAAGGCAACAGTGGCTGCGAAAAAGGAGAGACGTTTCATAGTGAATTAGTGGTTGATATATGCATCGGAGGATCCACGGGAAAGACGCCCTGACTTCGAGACTATTCCTGACGCGAACTCTGCCCCGCGGTGTAAACCGCATAAACCTGCGCCGGACTGCCGACGGGGTAGCGAACTCTCAACGCTCGTTTCGGCCCAGTGGTCGCAGGCTTTGACCAGACGACGGGAACGCGGAGGCCGTTGGTGAAAATTTTCGCGGAGTAACCCGGTATCGGCTGGGCTCGACGGTCCAGCAGTTCGATTGTCAGTGGCGCGTCGGACGAAACTCCCGAGACGTTCATGTGGATTTTTTCATTTTCATCGAGATCGAAAAAGTCGGTGATGAACTCGGAGTCATTGTCTTCTTCCTGAGCAGACAGGTAGCCGAAGCCGTCTCGTCGCAACGTTGCCACACCGATCTCCATCGTCTTGAGTTTGCCAGACGTGTCCCAGTGCGAGTACCACATCATTGTCCTGTCACCGTGATTGACGAAGGCGTGGCCCTGCAGTAAAGCGACGTCATCCCATGCACCCGGTGCACCTCGAGCGATGATCTTGAAGTTGGGTACCGGCTCGCGGAAATGCACGCCGTCGTTGCTGACGACCAAACCGAGATCGATGTGGACGCCCTTGTTCCAGCTCTCTCCTTTTCCCGGTTTCGTCGCCGCGTCCTGCCACATACCATGCAGACCGATCAGCACGTTGCCGCGATTCCACAGCCCCATGCCCATGTGCCCCTGCTCGCCTATAACGAGAGGGTCCGTAAGTTGTCCCGGGCGCGAGTAGGCGTGAGCCGTTGCCTGCGACCACGTCTGAAAGTCTGGAGACCGGAAGGCGAGTGTGGTGCGGCCGGTCTTGCTGCCGTCCGGACGCCAGGTCCACGGCGAGAGAAGTTGCCCGGTCGAGTAGTAAAAATCGCCGAAGCGATAGAGCGACGATACTTCGAACCGTTCGCCGCCCGTGTTGGCCGGACGATCTCCCACGACTTTCCAGCTCAAGCCGTCGCCGCTGGTCGCGCAGATGGTTGTTCCGACGCGACGTTCTTTGACACCGATGTTGCTCATACCGCCCTTGATATCGTCGTAGGGCATGTGAGCGATGTAGGCCACTTTGTATCGACGGCTCGGATCAGGATCGTTCGGCTCGTACAGGACAGAAAGGAAATCGTTGATCAGTGTCATCGAATGAACGGACCCTTCGATCAGGCAGATGTTGTTCTTCCTGTGGCCATTGAATTCGACCAGTCCCAATTCAGGCTTCGTCCAGTTCACGCCGTCCTTGCTTTCGGCATAGCACATCGGTCGCCACCAACCGGGAGCCTGGCCCTTCTCAGTCTCGGTCTGGATCATGCCCAGATACCACATGCGAAAAGTGTCTCCGTCTTTGAAAACGGTGCCGTACAGAATCGCGTGCCCGTGGTCCGGTGCTCCCTTCGGCCCCCGACGCAGAACCGGGTTGTCAGGATGTTTGTCCGCCTCAACCAGAGTGACTTTCAGGTTATGCCGCCACGGAATGCTGTGATCATCAAATGCAAACAGCACGCGGTCTGCAGCGTGAGTCGACGAGAGACTCGTTGCGCCTGCCAGAGTCAGAATGGCGAGGATCATTCGAAGCATCATGAGGTGTGTCTTTCGGCGACGAGTTTGAAACGAGCGGAACTCCCGCAATTCATCGGTTGCGGAAATGCGACTGGTAGGACTTCGGCACGACGGTCTTAATGAGTTGATCGAGTTCGGCACCAGGCGATTTCGCATCGGCGGGATTCGGCTGACCGTTGATGAGGCACGTGTCGTACGACATCTCGCCAGTGACGCGCAGATCAAGATTGTCGACCGTCAGGCGTCGAGCGGTCACACGCGAGTGTGACGCAACGATCGCAGGCTCCGGATGGCCGGTGCGACGAAGGTAAAGGTTGTCGATTGTCAGCGTGCAATGTCCACTGGTACGTCCAGCCACAACCATTGGTTTCTGAGCGGACGATAACACCACGGCGTTGCTGACCGAATAACGGCCGGTGTCCAGAAAATAGAGATCAACGCCGACGCAGTCAGCGATAAACAGATTCCTGTAACTTGTTTCGCTGCTGCCCGTGTCACAGATGCCCGTGCCGTTGCCGATCGAAGTGAAACCGTTGACACGGTACTGCGCCGTCTCGTGCGCACTGATGCCGTCGTCGCCGCATTCGATCGCTCGGATATTTTCAAAAACGACGTCGCGACAATCTCCGTGAATATTGAAGCCGTCGTTCTGGGGATGCGTGGCCGTCAGATTGCGGATGACAAGATGTGCATTGTCGCCACTCAACTGGACTCCCGCCGACCGGGCGGGGTATCGGACGCTGGCCTGCTGGAGCGTTTGCCCTGGCTTGAGTTTGATGAAGAACGAGCCGCGAGCCTTGTCTGAATCGGAACCGCCTTCCGACTTTGTGTGATTCCCGACAAACGTCCACTCCCCCGAATTAAGTTCTTCCGGCTTGCGGAACGGTTCGCTTCTGCCTTTCAATACGCGCCCCATGCGATTGATTTCACCATCGATCAGAAAGAACCATCGCCACAGAATCGCGAGATTCAACGTTGGCAGGAGTTCGTCGTTCTTGAACAATCCGGGCGATACCTCGGCCCACGTCGCAGGATCGATTGCATCAGAACCTTCCAGAGTGGCTCCATGCCCGTCCAGCGTGATCGGTTTCCCTGGCTCGCCCCGAGTATCATAGAACCCTGCGTATTCGTGATAGATGGCCGGCTTAAGGTGAATCGTGTCACCCGCTTCCGCACTTCGAATCGCGTGCCGAATGGTTTTCAACGGCGATGTTATACCGTCATTGCCGTCGTCGCCGATGCCGGGATCAACATGCAGATCACGCCCTTCGGCGTGGCAGAATAATGAGAATAGGAACAGTGTTGCCAGGATGAGAATCTGCATGCGGCTGGCATCCGTTCCGCAGCGAATCTGTAGGTGCTTAGAAGTCATGAACCTGCCTCATCAGATTTCGGAAAACTTAACCATTCCCGAGCTTGCACGTGCAACATCGCGCGCGCCTGGTTGGCGTCACGGTCGCGAATAGCTGCCGCGAGTTCCTGGTGTTCCCGGATCCCGCGATTATCAGTTGCTGCGCAAGGCACGGCTTCGCGACTCGAAAAGAAACGAACCAATACACGCTGCATCCCCGCTGCGAGTGTGAACCCGGTCATCTCCAGTAGAGCTGAATGAAAAGCGATGTCAGTTTCCGCAACCCGTTCGCTCGTGCCATTGTGAATCGCCTCTTCCATCTTGTCGGCAAGTTCGCAGAGCAGACGAACTTGATCGTCGGTCCCATTGCGCACGGCCGGTTCAACGGTTCCCATTTCCAACACGTACCGCAACATGGCCAACTCGAAAATATCCTGCTGCAAATCGAACAGCGCCGGCAAACCGAGTTCGAGCAACCGCAGCGGATCAGGACGCCGCACAACCAGTCCTTTCCTCTTGCGACCCTCCAGCAACCCAATCGCCGCCAACCGTCCCACTGCCTCGCGAGCAGCGGTCTGCGACCTAATCCAGTCGCCGCAATTGTGCTGCCACATCAGGACGCCGCTGGATCGGTTCAGCGCATAGAGAATTCCGTCGACCGCCCCAGGATAGACACGTTGCTCGCTTACCGCCGCTTTCCACGGCCAGCCAACCGGATGTTGCCAAACGAGTTTACCGAGAGTGGGCCCTGGCTGTGTGGTTTTGCCAGTGTGTGCCGCATTTCCGCCCATCGACGGCCAATCCTCGCCAACGGAGGCCGCGACGCCGTCTGAATCGACGGCAAGTTCACCCAGCGCCGCGGTGTCTTCGATTCGGTCGAGCAGCCTCAACGCATTGGCCCGAATTTCGGGCTTCGAAGGGACTCGCCGCCCCGGCCCTGCCAGCATCTCGACGACCGAGTGCATCCTGGAGAGATCTCGCCCTTCATTCAGCGCGCCCCAGCATCGTTCTTCCAGACTTTGACCGGATGCCGCGGTTGCTCCTAACGCGACGAGAACCGTCAGAAGGTAAATCGAGCGTAACATTATGTCTCCGTGTGTGCCTATGTGCTCGTTTTCTGTGAGGTCGCCTAACGCTCAGCCGAGGCCGCCGACTCCTGATTCTTCAGATGCTTTGTAAAGAACCTGTCTGCCACTTCGGTCATCTGATCAAACCAGACTTGTTGACCGAGAAACGGATGCGGCGCGTCCTTGATAACAGTGAGGTCGGACTGGATGCCTAACTCCTGCATCCGCCGTCGAAAAACGTCGGCATGCGTGCTGGGATCGTCTGTTTCGCCCGATATGAACCAGCAGGGCGGGTCATCACTATCCAGGTGGTGCAGCGGCGATGCGAGGCGATATGTATTTGGCTTGTCCTGTTGAGCGCCACCAAGAAACTGTCTCCAGATCCGGCCACGTTCCGCGATTGCGGAAATGTCACGTGTGCGTTCCGAAAGAAAATCCGTCTGTGCGCCCATGGGCACGGCCGCCTGAATCGCGCTGCTGAAGCCGGCATTCCCGCCGTCGCCTTCAAGTTCCTTCACGCCGGCCGATGTCGCCAGTAACGCGGTTAAGTGTCCGCCGGCGGATAGTCCGATCGCGCCGATGTTTGCTGTGTCGATGCCGTATTGCTTCGCATTTGCGCGCAGAAATCGGACCGCTGCTTTGCAGTCGTGAATCTGGGCCGGAAAGGGCGCTTCGCCGCTTAAGCGATACGAAATCGTCGCCGCAACATAGCCGCGTGCGGCGACCGCCTGCGCCACTTTTTCGTGACTGCCGCGATTGCCTTTTGCCCAGCCACCACCGTGAATGCAGACAACCGCGGGCAGTTCGCCCCATGTTTTCTTCGGCCGATAAATATCCATCTCCAGCGTGCGATCACCATAACGTGCATACGTCACGTCAGGTTTCACATCCAGACTGTCCAGCGTCGTCTGCGAGATCTCGGTTCGGCCGTCAGCGCGAGGTTGCGGCGGAGCCTCACCTGCCGGACGAGCGTCGAGCCGCATTTCCTCCTGAAACAGAATCGCCATACCCCGCAGCTTGCGCGTGATGTCACGATTGCGCACCAGCTCAGATTCACCGGGATCTTTGGCCAGGTCATACAGCTGAAGGGACGGATTCAGATACAGTTTCCAATTGCGCCAGCGGACCGCCGCCAGTGCGCCGTGGCTGCCGTGATAGAAAAAGGCGTCATTGTATTCGTTGCGATTGATCAGGGGCGCCCATTCGCCGGGTGGATTCCAGCGACGCCGCAGCGGGACGGACGCGTTGAGCGATTTTTTCATTCCTGGTGAGGGCACGAATTTGGTTTCGCCTTTCAACAGCGGGCTGATATCCCGCCCGTCAATGACGCGGTCTGCGGGGACTGTAATACCCGCGAACGTGGCCAGTGTCGGATACCAGTCCATGGCACGCACGACCGCCGTCGACTGCGCGTCCGCCTGCAATCCCAGCCCCGGGCCCCATGCGATGGCCGGTACGCGAATGCCGCCTTCGTAGGTCGAAAGTTTACGCCCGCGAATCTTCTGCTCCGGCGTGCGGCCCGGCCCGCGACCGTTGTCAGACACGTACAGGACGATCGTGTTGTCGTCGATATCCAACCGTTTCAGTGAATCGAAAATACGGCCGACGTTGTGATCGAGTTCCTGAATGGCGTCGCCGTATTCGCCCCAGTCTGAGCTGCCCTGGAATTCTTCGCTTACGCCAAGCGGATTGTGCAGCATGGTGTGCGGCAGATAGACAAAGAACGGACCTTCCCTGTTCTTCTCCATGAAGGCAATGGCCTCGTCGGTGTAGAGCTTCGTCAGTTCGGCGGGATCGGCGGGACGCTTCACGACATCGCCATTCCGCATCAGTGGCACGCCACCCTTGTCCTCGAAGTAGACGATTTCAACCGGGTCAAGGTTATGCAACAGACCAAAATAGTGATCGAAGCCCTGATTGGGTGGCAGAAACGGCTCGTGAAATCCGAGATGCCATTTGCCGATGCAGGCAGTTGCATAGCCGTTGTCCTTCAGCAATTCGGCAATCGTCAGTTCGTCGGGATGGATGCCCGATCGTGAATCTGCACGATGCACCCAGATCTGGTTCCCCACCCGTCGTGGGTAACACCCGGTCAGCAACCCGGCCCGCGACGGGCTGCAAATCGGAGCCGCTGCGTAGTAGTCGGTGAAACGTGTCCCGGCCTGCGCCATTGCATCAATCCGCGGTGTCTTCACCTCGGTTGCTCCATAACAGCTCAGATCGTAGTAACCCTGATCGTCAACAAAGATGAAGACAATGTTGGGGGGATTCGCGGCAGCAGAACAATGCGCAGCGAGTCCGAAAGACAGGTGGATTGCCAGGAAGTAGCACGCAGTTCTGGGATTCGTCACGGACTCTCATCCTCTTACGGAAATTTTGTCTTAGGGCTGTCCACGGGAAGTATCTGATAATGGCCGCCGGAACTGAATTGTGCTGTCGCTGTTTCTTACCCTGCGGAACCAGCCCCGTGAACCGCACTACCTGGGAAGGCCGGTTTTGTTTCGCCCTACGGAAGGGTCCTCAGAGTGAAACATCCAGGAATGTTTCGGGCCGCGTTTTTGTGGCGGACAGGCCGGCCATCAACTGATCCCGCGTATGCACGTCCTGTTGAAATTCACTGGCCACAGCCGTGTGCGGCAGCCGGGCAGTCCTGCTGGCTGGACCATCGTTCGCAAAACCATCGGTGGCGGAACGACCGTTGTCGACCGCGGCTGAGGCCCGGGCGGCACGGGTCCCGGTCACGACCTGCTGACGGAAACGTCGTTCTGCGGGGTGTGATGTTGGCTGCTGCGGGTTCACTTCAGACGAAGCCGTTTCCGCAGTGCGACCGGAAACCCGCTCATCCGCCAACAGATTCAGCAGGTCCGGGACGGCCACAGCAGGTTCCAGCGGCTGCAGGTCGGCCGTGCCCTTTGTCCGGGTAACGGACGCCACCGTGAATTCCACGGGACGGGACCACCAGCCCGGCTGCCCCGTGGTGCTGATGGCCTGCACCCACACGCGATACGTGTCCGCAGCAAGAGCGGCTGATGGTGTGTACGTTGTGGTCGTCAGGGTGTT
>JABABI010000111.1 GCA_014238335.1 Fuerstiella sp. | reverse complement strand
CCCATGCAGCGATCAGGCATTCGCATTGGCGCCGACGTTGGTGCCGTGCAGCTGCGTGACAACACCATTCACGGATTCCAGACCGCTGTGGTCGACAGTCGCAGCGATAAGCCCTTCTGACGCGAGCGTCGCGAGAGCAAAGGGGCGGTGAATCACTTTGGGGTTCGCTGCGACTTGTCGCCGAACCCACCGTCCCCGACACCGTCCGCACCAAGTCCTTTGGAAATTGGTCCTGATTTCGTCGGCGCGTCTTGTTCTGGACCGACACTTTCCTGACGTCTTCCTTGTGCTCGTCGTTTCGCCAGCGCCGTGGCGTACTGCTGCAGTTCGGCCGCGTTGAGCCCGCCATCCTTGTCTTTGTCAAACGTGAGCGCAAAACGGAGGATCTGCTTCGAGTCAACGGGGCTTCCGTTGCCCTGCGCGTTTGACTGTCTGCGCCCTCGAGGTCCGACACCCGGCCGGTTGTTCCTCCCTCCTGGCTGTTTGCTGTCCTGCGGAGACTGTCGCGCGGCCAGTGCCTTGTCTTCAATCGCTGATAGCTCTGATGGGCTGAGCTTCCCGTCGCCATTGACATCGTGTTTGGCGATCAGTGCTGACAGGTTCCCGGGAAGCTCAATCTTTGCAAGCAGTCCGTCCGAGTTGCGGTCGAGCGACATCATACGCTGCACGTAGGGTGATTGGGGCGTCGTGTTTTTTTTCGCAGATTTTTCCGACGTCCGTTGTTGGGCAGACAGAGACGTCCCACACGTTGCCCAAACTAGGCAACAGATTGATAAAGTCCTGACCATTCGTCGTGCTCCGCATCGATTGGATTGACATCCCGCCTGCTGACCGCAACTATTCTAACAAGGATGGTGCCTTAGACCACATGAGCATAGGCTCGGAATTCGGAACCCGCATAACAGGCGTCGTAAGGCAGGGAATTGATGTTGCAAGTAATCGGTCTTGGATATCCAAGAACAGGTACTATGTCGTTGAAGCATGCACTGGAAGAATTGCTGCTTGGACCATGCTACCACATGATCGAAGTCTTTGACCGTCCCGGGGACGTGGACTTCTGGCTGTCCGCTCTCAATAACCATGGGCTGGAGGCAGACTGGAACACATTGTTCGAGGATTTTCAGTCCACGGCCGACTGTCCTGCCTGCTATTTCTGGGAGTCGCTGCGGCAACATTTTCCGGACGCCAGGTATGTTCTCACAGTTCGCGATGCGGACATGTGGTATGACAGTTTCCTTGCGACAGTCTATGAGGCCATGACTCACCCGGAACGAGCGCCTGACCAGCAGCATCTGGCCGTGCAGAAGATGGCGCGTAAGCTGATTCTGGAAACGATGTTCGAGGGCCGGTTTGAAGATCGTGCGTTTGCGATTGATCGGTATCAGGCTCACAACGAATCCGTGGTCAACGCTCTGCCGAAAGAGCAGCTGCTGGTTCTGGATGTCGCCGCAGGCTGGCAGCCTCTGTGCGAATTTCTCGGCGTGGATACACCGGATACGTCGTTCCCACGATCCAACACGCGTGCCGAATTCCAACAGCGATTTGCAGTGGTGCCGCCGACCGGGATCTAGTGCCTCTTCGACACTTCATCAAACGGGCCGGATCCGGTCGGGCCGGGTACGCACATGGATTTCGGTTGCGGACTATTAGGGCCGTGGCTGGACTGAGCTTGCGAAGGAAGCCTCAGGGGTTCACTCGTGACTCGTTCCAACCCCGACGACCCTCCCTGTCGCCGCAATCATCCACGAGCATACTCGGCCGAACAATACGATGATGATTCGCTGGGTCGGTCGGAACCAGTCCAACGAATGACTCATTCATTATTTCCATTGCCAATGCGACCTGGTCATTCTGTCGGCTCTTCCGGCGTCAAGTCTCGTGCCTTGAACGCCGCATAGTCCGGTGCATATCGAGTTGCGCGGAACATCGCGACGCCTCCAAGACTTGTGGGTGCTCCGCCCTTTGCCTGCCGATTCTGAGGCGTTGCGCCGAGTTCGTTGCGGTAGTCCCACACAACAGTGCCGTCTCGATCCACTTCAAACACGTGGCCTGTTTCACCGGAACAGATGAGGGTGTTGCCGTTCGGCAGTCGCTGAGCTCCCGACACACGCTGCGAAAACAGGCTGTCCGGATCTTTGAATTGCCAGGTCAATTGCTTCGGGCCATAGGCACCCTGCCCCGATCGTTGATAAGTTCCGTTCTTCTTCTGCGGTGGGGTTAGCTCGTCGACGGTAGAAAATGATCGCTGGTCCCGGTCGCTGCCGTTGTTGAAAATCAGAATGTTGCCCGCTCCGGGAAGTCCCGGCGGTATCCAGTGCGGGTCATGCTGTCCGAACAGAACCTGATCGAAGGGTGATCCCGCAAACCAGGCGAACGGGTTGCCCCAGCGGTACAGCACGTCGCCGCCCTGACCGTAACGCCCACCGGAATGTTTGGCGGCTTCCGCTGTTGTCGTGCCGTGATCGATGATCCAGAGTTCATCGAACGTGCGTCCACAGAGCAGAATCTGGTCGAGCTGCGGGTTGTAGTCGATGGAATTCATGTGAATCCAATCCGCGATCGGGCGATCAACGTAATTCAGGTCAATCAGCTCAGGGTGATCAGCGGGCTGTCCAAAGTTTGGTTTTGACTTATCGAACGACTGCACAAGGTGATCCCAGAGGTTCCATTCCCAGACAACTTCGCCGCCTGTTCTTCCGACAGGTTTGATCTCCAGAACGGTCTCCGGCCAGAGAGCATCGTTCTCGATTTTTGCTGGGTCGCGCCCCGCAGCAATCGCTTCGTGGCGAGTCTTCAGGTCCCAGGCCACGACAAGAACATTGCCATTGGGCATCGGTTCGATGTCGTGATGTGAAAGCCTGTGAGCGTCAGCAACTTCGTAATCCCAGAGAAGTTCACCGTCCCAGCTGATGCGTTGAATACCGCCAGCGGGGCCGCCCGGTATGTTGAAAGTTTGGCTTGGGATCTTAGCTGTTCGCAGCAAACTTCCGTCTTCCAGCAGATATGCAGCCTGACTCGGTTTGCGATCGGTTATCCAGGAGTGCACATCGTTCCCGTCCAGATCGATCAGAAACGTTTTCTGTCCTCCGAAAGGTGCGATCAACGTATAGCCAGGGCAGGTCTCAGGCGACTTCCGCAGCACGCCTCGTTTCTCGGGCTGGGCACAGACAACGACATCGATCAGGATAAGGAATACCAGAATTGGAACCGTGAGGCGTTGGCAGAAAGGGGCGGGCGTCTGCATGGTCAACTCCAGTGACTCGATGGATGAAATAGCGACTGGTGAACATAACGGACAGCTCAGCACACCGCTAAGCCGACGGGAAGAAATCCCGGGTGCAGTGACGGATTGTGATATCGGACGGGTGGATGGCTGGAGGCTGAAATGAGCGTGCGAAGGAAGTCCCGGAGTTTCACTCGTTCCTCGCTCTGACTACCCGTGGAGGTTTACAACCTTCCGTGACTACATCCGAAATCCCGGTCGTGGCGGATTTGAGCCTGAAAACCCGATATTGAACGAATTTGCGTTCTCAACGTATGATGGCTTTCGGACTGCCGACAGGAGTTCGACATGTTTTCCTCAATTCGCCACGGATGGCAGTCATGGATCCTCAATATCACGCCGAGTTCCTGGAACGGATCGGGCACACGATTAAAGAACACCAGCGAACACTGTGGTTCGATGCATTTTCGCGGGCCTGGACGACGATTCCCTACGATGCGACGGTTGATTCGACCATGTTCGACGCGTCTCAGGTTCTGGGGGCCAACGGTCTGATGGCGCGGTACTCGTGTTTGCTGGAAAACGGTGTCCAAAGTTTTCAGCAGGTCGTTACTGACAAGCACTACGGGCTGCCGACGCTCATTAACAAGGCACGCAATAAGACACGGCAGGGATTGCGCAATTGCACGGCTGGTCAGCTTGACCCTCGCGACCTCGGTGCCGCCGGTATTCAACTGCACGCGGACACGCTGCTTCGTCAGGGGCGCCGGTTACCGAATGACTTCGCCACGTACTGGAAGAATTACTTCGAGGCTGCTGCTGCGTCTCCTGCGGTGACCGCCTGGGCGGCATGGCACGACGGTGAACTGGCCGCATACCTGCTTTCGTTTCGGGCAGGTTCACGAGAATATATCTCCATCGTACGATCCAGTGCGCAAAAGCTGAAGTACCGTCCGAATAACGCAATGCTGTTCACCTTTCTGGAGTGGGCTATGGCTCGTGATGAGATCAGTGAGGTTTCCATTGGATTGCAGTCGCTTCAGCCAGGCGGCGAGTCGCTCGATCTGTTTAAACGGGGCCTTGGGTTTCAGGAACGGCCGATTGGGCAGCGTATCGAATTGCGTGGCAGTCTTAAGGCCGCCATCCCACGTCCTGTCGCTTCCATCGCGGCTGCCACGCTGAAGTATTGGCCCGGTGGCGAAAAACAGGCGCGCCTGACCGGGGCATTGAAGTGGTATGCTTCGCAGCCGAATATTAGACGCGCAGCGTAGCGCCTGTCGCGGGGTTCAACGCGTGATGTGCGCGCCCGACGATCGTCAGCGTTTTCGACAACGCGTGTTGTTGCACGTGCGGCACGTGTTGCAGGCACGATTCGATGATCGCATCCGCACCTTCCGTATCAAAGATTCAGGTCATGTCGGTTGACCGTCGAACTTCGTTGATTACCATCCGGGAATGGACGAGCCTCTGGTTCAACTTGTGGTGTTTACGGACCTTAACCGCTGTCTGCTGAATAAAGCGGGCTAGGACTGGTGGGCAGCAGAGCCGACGCTGTGATGAGCGGACTGGTGCTGGACCGTCACCACGAAGAAGCGCGACCCTGGAACTGTTCAGCCGAGTCGTGCTGGCAGCAGGAGACGAGTTTCTGAATCGTCCGGACGAGTCGCCTTCATTGACAACTGGTCGCGAGTTCTGAGTGCCGTTCCGGACGTTTCTGACCGCATTCTGGGGGCGGTCGAAGCAACCAAAGCATGAAGTTCGTTGACGGTGATGGATTTGCGTCAGACACCTCGTCCTGTCAAAGTCCAGCGACCTTGAATCCCTCGCGAGCAGTCGCCTTGAGCAGGGTGTTGGCTTCCGGCAGGTTTGTGATGCTCAGGTTCTCGGCGTTCCACATAAGTTTTCGGCCAGGAAAGCGGTTGGCGACGACGCCCAGAAGCAGGGCTTCTGTCAGGCGACCCGCGTAACCGAAATGAGAACTTGTCTTGCCGGCTCCCATACACGCATCGACCCACTGGTGGTAGTGGTTGCGCGGTTCAGGATCCGGACGAGCGGCATCTTTGAACTTGTCTTCCGGGAACAGTTGCGGCTCGGCCACGTGTGGCAGCAGCATTGTGCCGCCTTCGCCAACGAAGAGCGAACCCTGACTGGGCAGCTTCACGCCTTCCGGCACACCGAGGCCGTCTGTCGCTGGCGGCGCGTCAGTTCCGTCGTACCAGGTCCAGCGCATCGTATCTGTGGTGTACGGCGTGCCGGGAAACTCGTACTCGACGATGTTCCTCTCCGGGTGACCCACGCCGGTCGGCTTTCGGCACGTTGTCCTGACCCATGTAGGATACGTCAATGCCAGAGCTCGGTATGGCGTATCAAAAATGTGGACGCCCATGTCGCCCAGCGTTCCCGTTCCAAAATCAATCTGTTTCCGCCATGTTCCCTGATGATAGATGCCTTTTTTATACGGATGCATGGCAGCCGTGCCGATCCAGAGATTCCAGTCAAGGTTCTGTGGGACGTCGTCGAAGCTTGTGAAGGCCGGACCGTCGTAGCCCCAGTTCTTATACGACCATGCGAGCACTCTGCTGACCTTTCCAATGGTGCCGCTTTGGATCATTTGAGTTGCCCGGCGATATGCCAGACCGGCGCTTGCCTGAATGCCCATCTGCGTGACAAGCCCCTTCTTCTCAGCGACCAGTCGTAATTGGCGTGCTTCGAAGACTTCGTGTGTCAGCGGCTTTTGGCAATAGACTGGTTTGCCATGATTCATCGCGGTCATGGCCGCCGGTGCGTGTGTGTGATCGGGAGTGGAAACGACGACTGCATCAATCGTGTCGCCCATCGCGGAAATCATCTCACGATAGTCCCGGAACGTGCGAGCATTCGGAAAGGTCGCAGCAGCTGCCTTCAGGATGTTCGCGTCCACGTCGCACAACGCCGCGACCTGGACTCCCGTATGGGAGGAAACTGACTTCAGGTCGGCACCGCCCATTCCACCGACTCCCACATGAGCCGTTCTCAGTCGGGCATTTGGCAGAAACGCCCGAGTCGGCGATGGCAGAACACCGCCGACTGCGAGTGCGGCTGACGTTCTTACGAACTGGCGTCGCTGGACTGTTCGGCTCATAGGAGTCTCCGGGTAAGAAGGTTCAACGGATTCGAGTCGTGACACAAGAATTCAGGATCATTATTCCGATTCGGGCGGAATGCTTTGTCCTTGATTTAGATGGGACTGTCCAGCGAACCCTTATGAATCGTCGTCGTTCGCCGACGTCCGCTGCTGATTTCGGAGCTTGTCGACCCAGACGCGGAATTGCACTTCGTGTCCTCGTGAGACAGGTTCGTAGTACTGTCTTGGAACGCCCAGATAATCCTGTTCCACCCATCCTTCGTCTGAATCGTGAGCGTATTGATAACCCACGCCGTGTCCCAGTTTTTCCGCACCTTTGTAGTGGCCGTCGCGCAGATGCATGGGGACGGGCAACACCGAATTCGTGCGGACGTCCAGCAATGCTGCCTCGATCGCCTTGTACGCAGCATTTGATTTGGGAGCACACGCGAGGTAGGTGGTGGCCTGAGCCAGAGTGATGCGACATTCCGGCATGCCAATGGTCTCGGTGGCCTGAAACGCAGCTGTGGCGATCAGCAGTCCCTGAGGATCTGCGTTCCCGATATCTTCTGATGCAGAAATCACCAGGCGTCGAGCAATGAAACGCGGATCTTCACCGGATTCCAGCATGCGTGCCAGCCAGTATAGTGACGCGTCCGGGTCGCTGCCGCGAATGCTCTTGATAAAGGCGCTGGCGACATCGTAGTGATCGTCTCCATTGGGGTCGAAACGAATGACCCGTTTCTGCAGGGACTCCTGAGCCACGGTGCGGTCGACGTTCTTCGTCGTGGCTGCCACCGACAGCACTGCGATTTCCAGGGCCATCAGAGAGCGACGTGCGTCGCCGTCAGAAAGAGTTGCGATAAGTTCCAGCGCATCGTCTTCGACGTTAACGTTGTGCTTTCCAAGTCCCCGTTCCGAATTCTGCAGCGCTGCGTTCATCAGCTGCAGCAGGTCGGTTGTATCCAGTTCGCGGAACTCAAAAATCTGACTCCGACTGATCAGCGGTGCGACCAGTGAAAAAAAAGGATTTGCGGTTGTCGCGCCAATCAGCGAAATCGTACCGGATTCGACATCGGGCAGCAGGATGTCCTGCTGGCTTCTGCTGAAGCGGTGAAGCTCATCGATGAACACCACTGTCTGAGTTCCGTCTGCGCTCAAAGCATTTCCTGCCTCTGTCAGAAGTTCGCGAACTTCTTTGACTCCGGCACCGGTTGCATTCAGCCGTCGGAAGCGACGCTTTGTGTGTCTGGCCATCAGTTCGGCAAGGGAAGTTTTGCCGATTCCAGGAGGGCCGTAAAAGATGACAGAACCGAGCCGGTCCGCGTCCAACATTCGCCGCAGCAGCCTGCCTTCGCCAAGAATGTGTCGCTGCCCGTAAAACTCGTCAAGGCTGCGAGGACGCATCCGCGACGCCAGGGGCCGCGCTTGTTCGCGATTCGTTTCTTCTTCGGCGGCAAAGAGATTCATGGCATCCTGCAGACAGAGTTTGACTGGGAATTTGTGGGGTTATGTGCGTTTTAGGCCTCACGGGCCACAGATTCGTTGAGGAACGCTGGCGACGCACGCAGATTCCTGAGGTAGAATGGCTCAAATCCCGATCATACTGAAGTCAATAGGTGCAATTTGTTGGCGACTCAGCATGATCGGCTGCAGAATTAGGCACGTCGTTTGTGAAATCGTGCAGACACCCGGCGGTTTGCCGCCACGAAATAACCGAGGTGACTCAGATATGGTGGCCGTGCTACAGCCAGTCGGTGAGGGCAAACTGATTGCTATCGACCGCGCCGTCGTTCTCATCGGGCGCGGGTCCGACTGCGATGCCGTGATTACAGAGAGTCTGAAGATCTCGCGACGACACTGTTGCATGGTGCAGGTGGACGAAACTTATTTCGTCAGAGATCTTGGCAGCATGAACGGCGTCTGGCTGAACGGCGAACGGGTGAATCGCGAATCGCTGATCCAGATGGGTGATCGCGTGGCGATCGGCGACGTCGAATTTCTGTTTCACCCCAACGTTCGAATTGAGGCGAAGAAAGCTGTCGCTCACGTGACGGGCGGTAACCCTGCCCCGCCACCCGTCGCTGAGGTTGACGGCAGCGAAGTGCTGGATCTGCCGCAGTCCGGAGATATCGCCGGCAGCAACGATGTTCCGCAGAGTAATGCGGGTGTCGTTCCCATCATTGACGTGTTGGACGACGTCATTCCATTGACGGATGAGGCCGACCCGACTCTAAAAGAAACGAACGAATTTGAAGCGATCGATGAGCCCATTTGTGATCCGGACTACGTCGATGACGAAGACGGAGGCGATTTCGAGGAACTCATCATTCTGGACGATGAGTAGCGCTTGCCAGGTCGTCTGCTGAATTCACGTGAAGCTGGAGCATTGACGGCTTGTCTACCCATCAGAACTCCTTCACATCGGAGCGGATTCCACTTCAGTTCAGCAGGCTGTCGAGACTGCCTATACCGATTTGCTCACGGTTCAGCAGCGGTTCGCCGTAGCTTTTCCCAATGGTCCAGCCCCAGTATCGCGCGCGGTCGCGAATGTCGTCAAGGACCGTTGGATGTTCCGTTGGCCGTCCTTCGATCAGTTGACTCCGATACGCCGAAATCGCATCCATCTTTGTGTTGATGTGAGCGGAAATATCGACGACGACTGACGCCGCCGGATGAATTCTGAGGTGGATACTGAAATAGTGCAGTAACGAAGCTGGCCAGAAAGGATCTCCGTCCAGATCGGACCGGCTGAGCTTCGACCAGAATCTGGCATCGTCGCACAGACGACTGGCTGCGACATGGTCCGGGTGGGCATCCTGCCAGTATGGCGCCAGGATTATTCGCGGCCGCGTCGAACGAAAAATCTCGGCGAGTTTCCGGCGAGCTTCCAGTGTTGGCTGCAGGCTGCGATTGGGAAGACCAAGATTGTGTCGCCAGGTCAGATTCAGGATTTCCGTCGCTTGCTTCGTTTCTTCGCGGCGCAGTTGGGGTGTGCCATGAGGTGTTGGTTCTCCGCTGGTCAGCTCAAGCACGCCGACCCGCAGATTCTGCGACAACGACAGAGCCACCGTACCACCCACGCTGATTTCAGCATCATCAGGATGCGGGGCCACGACAAGTATGTCGAGTGGTTCCATTCAAAAATTCCTCTGGGCGCGGTTTTCAGATTGTGACAACATGCAAAACTCTTCTCTCTCACGCCAACATGGCTGTTGTGATCGTCCACCCCGACCCGCAACCGCGGGCTGAGGACCGGTTACCTCTGCGAGTCTGCTATGAAACGTTCGATTTCTCTGTACATCGTGGCAGTTTTGTCTCTCACGTCAACTGGCTGCACGATGCTGGACGCAGGACGTGACGCTGTCTCGCAGTCCGTTCGGATGTTCAAACCGAATCCGCACGACGGTCCGCTTGAAATGGATTCTGAAACAGACGAGTGGGACTTCGTGGGGAAAGAGGGGCGCGCTGAACAGGAGCGGGAGCAGGACCCGGATCGTTGGTGGCAGAATTTGATGATGTCACAGGAGGCTCGAAATATCGAGCGAAATCTGGGCATCGATTAGCGGGCTGTCCGGATACCTGAAACAGTGAGCTACACGGCGCTGGCCGCAAGTGAAAACACTGCCAATAACCGGCGGCTAGTGCCGTGCCGCTCACAAGAACAGACGTATCTGCACATGCTGCTGGTAACGCCGCGCCAGAGCCAATTCCGTTGGGGCATTGCTGCACCGATACATCGGCAACACCCGCTGCACGACAGCCGAGTTCGGCAAAGACCTATGGACACGATTTTGCCATTCGGCTAAATATTGCGCACTTCATGCTGATTGGCCTCACCAATCGGCACGAAACCTGTCAACTCTCCCCTCAAGTTCTCCTCACTCTTTACCTGCTAAGTGCGGTTCTGCGACCGTATACCACGGGTTCCTTCGGCGTCGAATACTCACAGCAGAGTTTCGACCCGAATTTGGAGTCTCCTTATGTCTTTCCAGAAGAATTACGCCCGATACGTCACCATCGCACTGTTCATTCCCGGTTTGACTGGTCTGGCTGGCTGCATGAATCCGGGCATGTATTACGGACGACCGTACGGTCAGCCGATGATGTACGCTCCGCCTCAGACCTTGAACCCGGCGTCGCCCGGAGTGCTGCAAATTCCGGAATCGGATGCGCCTCCGTACGATCCGCAAACCTACGATCAGGATCCCAACGACGATTTTAACCGACCGTCGCAGAACGGACAGTTTTTCCAGGAGGACGATGCAGATTCCGTCCCTAACCCGCGTGACCCTGGAAATTTAGACGAACTGGGAGTTCCGACAACTCAGATTTCAGAACCGACCAGAAATACTGTCGCTCGACCCTCATCGATTCAGCCTGTCGGCGCGCGGCACGTGGAATACGGGTTTGATACGACCAACTATCGTTGGTTAAGGGGCGTACTTCGCTATGATGGCAAAAGTCGCCACTGGGCCATTACGTACAGCGTGGCTGGAAATGACGAGTTTGGGGGCGTTCTGAGTCTTGCTGTGACTTCACAGCAGATCGGTGATCTGACTGACGGGGATCCGGTGGACGTCAGCGGGCTTCTTGACAGTTCTGCCAGGGATGTCCGAGGTCGTGCGATTTATCGAGTGAAATCGATTCGCAAAATGGCAGTTCGCGTCGCGATGTGACGTACGTCCGTGTGTGCGGCATCGACAACAGGGAACGTGATGAAGGTGTCGGCAAATATCGCGAGCGTCACGGTACCTGCACCTGAGCCCTCCCAGAAGGCTCCCGCCGACCTGCCGTCTCAGCTTTGGTTTGCGTGCTGTTGTATCGCCCTGCCAGTGTTGTGGGGTGTCGTCGTTCACCTGGTCTTCAGGCGTCTCAGAAGAAAAGGCGAGCCGGAACGCGAACAGGAAGCCGGCTGGCCTGACTATCAGATCTGAGTGTCTATTTGACCTTAATGGCGTACAGACGTGATCGGTCGGAAACGAACATTGTGCCGTTTGCGATCGTCGGCGTGCTGTAAATGGACGAATTGAACGTCTTGGTTTCAATCGCCTCCAACTTGTCTCCGGCTTTCAGGATGACCATTTCGCCGTCTTCGTCACCCAGCAGAACTCGGCCATCGACAACCATTGGCGATCCCCAGACAGCAGCAAACGTGTCGTAGACCCACTTCTTTTCTCCAGTCTTGAAGTCAACGCAGTGCAGAAAACCGCTGAGATCCGGTGCGTACACAAAGCCGTCTGCGACGGCGACTGTTGAAATCGTGCGCCGGTACAGCAGGCCGTTTTCTTCACCCGTAATGCTGCCGTCTGTATCGACGCCACCAACATGCCAGATCTGTCCGCTGTTGTCATTGTCTTTGTAGCCATCGCCATCGGCGATCTGAGGGCTGACGTCACCCTGCTTCGTGGCGTCAATGCGGTACAGATGGCCGACGCCTTCACCGTGTTCCGGATCCTGCCCCACCGACAGCAGCACGCTGTTGTCAGCAAAGACTGGTGTAGAGATAATGGCATTACGTGTACCGCGACCACCGAGTTCCCAGGTGGATTCCTTGGGGTTGAGGTCAAACCACCAGACCAGTTCTCCGGTTGCAACGTCGTAGGTGTACAGGACTCCATCGCCACCTGGCATGAAGGCCAGCATTTTGCCATCAACTTTGCCGAGCGCTGGCGAGCCCCACTGGCCGTGAAGGATATTGTCGAACGGTGCAGGTGCTTTCGAATCCAATGCTGGTGAGTTGTCTTCCCAGACCAGTTCACCGGTATTTTTGTTGACAGCAATGAAGCACGGTGCCCGTGGTGACGGGACTTCGAGATGCGCTTCGTCGACACCATTTGAGGTGACGAGCATGATCAGGTCGCCATGAATAACTGGCGAACTTGTTGCGAGGTTGTGCGGGAAGACACCCAGTTCTTCAATCATGTCCAGCGACCAGATGATATCGGCATCCCGTTCTTCGGCGTCTGTTTCTTCTTTGTACGGACCGTCGTTTTCTCCGTCGTGGAATCCTTCCACGTCAATGCACATCAACTCGCAGCGATTCGTGGCCACATACAGGCGCCCATTTTCGATACTTGGCGTCGAGCAGATTCCCTGTTCGGGCCAGTCGTTGACACGGCCCTGAGGCAGTTTCTCTCTCGTCAGCTGCCAAAGAAAATTACCGTCTGCTTCATTGAAGCAAATGATGCACCCTCGGTCTCCCTTGTGCTTTTCCCGGTATTCACCGCCGTTATTCGTGCCGACAAAAACCTTTCCGCCGGCGACGATGGGATTGCCGTAGGTTTGTGAACCAAGAGCCGCTGTCCAGATAACATTCGTGCCCTCTTCAGCGTCAAAGTCCAGGTTAATCCCGGTTGTCGCGTTGACCATGTTGCGAGCAGTGGTGCCGCCCCACATGGCCCAGTCACCTGTTGTAGTGCCCTCAGCGGGGGCAGGTTTGGCTTTAACTGAAGCCTGTGGTTTTTCTTCTGTGGCAGGTTTCTCTTCAGGAGCAGGTTTTTCTTCCTCCGTTGCTGGTGCATCGGCGGGGGTTGTTTCAACAGTTTCCGGTTCAGGTGCCGCCATAGGAACACCACCTCCGACGCCACTGCCGGCTTCCGGAATAGATGGTGTTGCAAATGGGGTGGTTGTGGACTGACTATCGTTGCACCCGACGACAAACAGCATCGTCAGGATCAACGACAGGGTCTTGAAGGATTGAATTTTCATCAAATCTTTTCCTGGAATCTTGGATTCGAAAATGAGCGGGCGGTCAGGCCAGCGGTTAATTCTTACTGGCTAACATCAACGCACCCGTTGAAAAAATGCAGGCACTGCAGTTCTCAGCTGTGATGCTTGCTTATTCCGTAACCATTACATTGTCAAAGTAGCCATCTGCCAGCGTGTACATGTAGAGTCCTGGTGCGCCTTCGGTATTGGGATGAGGGTCGACTGCTTCGAGCGTCCACTCGGCCGGTTCTTCTGTGCCTCGCTCCCAGACTTTGCCCAATACATGAGCACCGTCGTCTTCGATCCTGACGGTGGCTTTAACGGTGTACCAGGTATCCGGGTTGGACCGGAATCTGATTTCCTTAGCCATTCTGAGATGAGGTGCCCAAGTCTGGATACCGAACTTGCCAGTATTACCTTTCAGTATAACATTGTACCGCTGCACGGTGACGCCCATGTTCGGAAGCTTGCGTTTCTGCTCGGTCATGTAGACGTCGGTCTGAACGGTGTAGCCTTTCATTTCCGGCAGGCCCAGCCAGAAATAGGTACTCGGTCGCCCTTTCCCCGGCGAACGCTTCAGAGCCATGGTGCCATCGAAGTCAGTTGGCTGCAGCTTCAGAAACGAGTTAATCCACGTGGGCGGCACCTGCTTTGGTTTGTAGCCTTCGAAGTCCCACTTCCACGGCAGTGATGGATAGGTGCGGACTCGGGCGAAGGCAGTCGCATCGCCAAGTTTCGCGCTAAGCTCGCCACCCTGCTCGGGGGCATTGGCGGCGACGGTCAGCTTGTTGCCTTCCAGAGTGACGCCCGTCCAGTCGTCGCCAAGTGTTAGTTCTGCTTCAACTTCACCAATCAGCTGTCCCAGCTTGTTATAGCCAATGACTTTGTATTCGATGTCTCCGCCACCGACGACACGGTCTTCGAAGGGGTGAATCTGAATACTGGTGACTTCAGTTCCGCCATCAGCTTCCAGCAATTCAGGAATTTCAACAGGTACCGATTTGCCGGCGTTTTCGTTGCCGATACAGATGGTGCGGTCTCGAGTCACGAAGAAAACACGCCCGTCAGAAATCGCCGGTGTACCGTAAATTTCATCATCACCTTTACCATCGGCCGCATGAACCTTGACGTGAGACAGTGACTCACATTTCTCGCGGCTGGGCTTCAGGATGTGAATGTTGCCGTTTACTTCCATAGCGTAAAGTTTGCCGTCCGCCCAGATGGGAGATCCTTTCCCGACGGTTCCCAAGCTGTAGTCCCACAGTTCTTCGCCCGATTTACTGTCGAAGGCGTGTAGTTTACCGGTGTCAGCGATGACGTACAGAACACCGTTCTTGACAACCAGCGCTGTGTAGCCGGCCTTGATTCCGTCGATTCGCCAGACACTGTTGGTTTCCGTGATGTCACCTTTGCCACGAGCGTCAATGCACTGGATACGTCCGAATTCCAAGTTGTCGATGTTGTCTTCGCCATGCGAGATGAAGACGTGATTTCCATCGACGACTGGTGTCGCATTCAGGCCGCGTTTGGACATGCGAAAAGACCAGACATGTGTGCCTGTGCGTGCGTTAATAGCATGAATTCCTCCATCCGCTCCTCCACCAATCAACAACCGCTGACCTTCAATGATCGCGATCGTGGGATTGGAATAGTTTGTGTCGAACGGACCGCCACCGACCGGCGATGTCCACAGCAGTTCCCCGGTCTTCTTGTCGAAGCAGTAATAGGTCATTTTCGGCGGCGGCGCTTTGGTACGTCCCCAGTTCAATCCGAAGAAGCCGACAATGATGCGGTCTTCGTCGATAATGGGAGTCTGAGTTCGACCACCGTAGCCTGAAATCTTGCCGTACTCTTCAAACAGCGACTTCTCCCAGACAACGTTTCCGTCTGTGTCGTAACAGCGAAAGATCCCGCTGACCGAGTGCATGTAAACGTTGCCGGTTTCGGAGTCGCCCGTCATAGCGGCCCAGCCCACACGCGGAGCGGGAATATCTGTCTGAAAGACGTTGAAAGTCTTTTTCCAGATTACATCACCAGTGGCCGCATCTCGACAGACAACCTGTTCCTGAGCATCAATCAGTTCTTTGCTGCCGGTACTGACGTCGTGTTCGGTCCGACATTGCAGGTAGATTCGTCCGTTTAGCACAATCGGAGCTGCTCGACCGCCAATGGGTGATTCCCACAGCACGTTCTTGCCCGATTTCAGATCCCACGATTCCACCAGACCGGTTTCTGGCGAAATTCCGTTGTGCTCCGGGCCACGCCACGAAGTCCAGTCAGCGCCGACGAGGGCACTCATGGTGCCAGCGACAGTTAGTGAAAACAGAAGAAAGCTTCGCATTCTGTTTGTTCCTCGATACGGATCTAATTGCCGATTCACAGAAAGAATGATCGTCCGCGACGGCGTATGGAAGGTGGGATGTTTGGACTGGGGCGAGCCGCTCAGGCAATCTGCCAAAGCTACCGCTCTTTGTATGCAGACCAACATTTTCCTTAGTCAAAGTTCCATGCTGGCTGGAGAATTTGAGTGCAACGGTGAATTCTGTCTCTGCCCAACAGTAATTCAACTGCTTTGGTTACCATTTGGTCGACTCAACGGAAATCCTGGCCCGTTGAAATTCGTCAGACGGGCCCCCTGTACTCCTCTCCGCAGTGTATTGGAGTCATCAGTGAATGCAATCAACAGAGGACGTATTGCTGGCTTCCAGCTGTGTCACAAATCGCCGTTTGACTGGACTTCGGACTTGAGGCTGGAAAACTCAGTGGGAGACAGTGCCGCAATTTTCCAAGTGTCGTTGTCGCGTGAAAGCACAATTTCGCCAGAGAACTTCATTTGTCGTTGGTGAATATGACCCCAGTGATACACGCTGCCGTGGACAAGCCACGTACAATTGGCGTACAGCTCACCCGGCTTAGACCGCTGTTCGTCTGCTTCCATGCTCAAAACGTCCGTTTTTGAAAAGTTGATCAGAACACCATTGGCCTGGTCATCGCCAAGGCACTGCATCGTACTGAGATAAATCTGCTCGGCCAGATCATCACCGACGGTGGTGGAAAGGCTCTCTGCCAGCACTTCAGTACCACCATCCGCGATGGCGCGATGGACATTTGACAGCAGTCGCTCGAACAGGCGCCCCGCCCTCTCATTGTCCACCTGACGTACCGTGTCAGGCACGACGAACACCAACAGTACGCCCAGTAACAGTGCTGCGAGAGAGCCGCGCGAAAAAATCGGTTGTGAGGATTTCGCAGACCGAACCAGCCACATACAAAAACCGGTGGTGGTGCACAGCAGCAAGCTCAACACGCCCAGTC
The DNA here is from genome assembly GCA_014238335.1 of Fuerstiella sp. Lineage (GTDB taxonomy): Bacteria > Planctomycetota > Planctomycetia > Planctomycetales > Planctomycetaceae > Fuerstiella. Next base: position 4,996 of record JABABI010000111.1, on the reverse strand, counting down.
GACCGGGCCGACGGTGTGTGACGCGGACGGGGGATTTCATCGCGACCGTCGGAATGCGGAATGCTTCGCTGTCCGGCGCCGGTGGGACGTTCAGATTTCGATCCCAACGGAAGCGCAACCCTGACGCACTGTCCATGGCTTCGCCGTTGAAGTGCACAATCTGTGTCTGGCGCTGGACTGCTGTGACGATGTCGACTGTCAGCTGGTCGAAGTTTCCGGGGGATTCGGCAAACAACAATTCCGCCGATTCCACACGCCGCGCGTATGGAAAACGCATTCGTACCCCAACCTGAGTGTCGGTGATCGGTGTTGTTTCGCCTGCACTGAGCGCTGCAGCCACGGCAGCAGATGAATCGGCTGCTCCGCGAAAAAACTCCACCGACATCTCGGCCTGCACAGCAGCCTCACCATTCAAATGCAGGTTACAGTTAGACAGCAGCCATGCTGCGATTCGCTGTCTGGCGTCCAGCAACTCTGTTGGGTCAAAGCTGCCACCAGCGGAGATACCTGCGACAAGCTTTCCGCGGAAATCGACAGCTTGCGGCCACGCCACGTCCAATCGCAGCAACGGCGCCGTGAGCTCATGGATGACTTCGTTGGGGGCGACCACAATTCGTGAGGCAGCAATGTTGATGTCTGTGGAGTCGGACGGTTCTGTACCCGAACTTCGGGCTGTCAGGATGACCGTGTGTGGTGTTTCCGGCGCCACGATGGCGTCGATTCTTCGGTTGGATGGTTTGTGTTGCAGGTGGAGTCTGAGTTCACCCGGTTGAGTTAAATCAGGGTGTGAAAAAGTATGAACGAAGCACAGACGGCGAAAGCCACCGTCCTGCGATGCTGCAGGCTCAAACTGCAGAGTCCACGAAATTTTCAGAGAGGAGTCGACCGTCAGATCGACCACGTCCGATACGGGCTGCCAGTCAGGAGCAGACACGACACGACCAGCCAGCCGACGACCGTCTGCATCATAGATCAGCAACTGTTTCAGCAGAGTCTGAGCGTGCTGTGTCACTGCCGCAACGGCCTGAGATCGGGGCACTGTCGTTTGGTCGGCAGACAAGAGTTCCTGATGCCGCAGGACATCATCCAGGAAGATGTTCAGTCGCACATCGATGACACCTGATACTTTAACCCATGCATCAGTATGTGACACCGGATGGGCAATCGCCGTCAGCGCGCAGCACAACCATGCGATACCAGTTGCGACAGCGTGGTGTTCAATTCGTGTTTTCACGGAAACTGCTGAGGACGGCTGTGCAGGTTCTGGCGAGGTGTCGCCGGCAAGGCAACTCTATCGTGCGATGACGCCGGTATCCTCGGCAAACACGCACCCGATGTTTGAGATTCGACAGATTTCCGTCGCTTCTTCGGATTGTCGGTAAACACGGCGTCTGCGCGCGAAAACAGGCGACATTTCTGTCGCCCGTGATCGTGCGCTGAATTCTGCGGAACCTCCTTAGGAGATTACGCTTTTGGTGCACTTTCTGCGGGTGGTGCAGGAGCATCCTCTGCAGGTGGTGCCGGAGCATCTTCCGCAGCCGGAGCGGCTTCTGCTGGAGCACCTTCGGCCGGAGCGGCAGAAACACCACATCCAGCCGAACCGCAGGAATTACAGCTGCTGCGTGTCTTGCAGCGTGTCTTCTTGCAGCGTGTCTTTTTGCAGCGTGTCTTCTTGCAGCAGGACGTTTTTGTTTCGCAGGTAGACTGCGGGCAGCTGGTGGCTTCTACTGCCGTACCGCAGGAAGCGGTGCGGAAACAGCACTTTCGTTTGGCTTCCGCTGCCGGAGTCATCATCAACACAGCGCCGATGGCGAGCAGAGCTAGATGTCGCATTTCAAGGTGTCCTCATTATTGAACGATTGTCAAAACCCAGGTTTTTCCAACACCATTGTCAGAATCTCCCGCGCGAGGCGGTCACACGACCACTCGCTGATGTCCGAATGACTAGCAACCTACCCTAAACAATCGAAATATTCCAACCAAATTACCTGTTATACCAGAATTTACTAGTGAGCGGTTTTTTGAATAATATCTTCGGGTATCCGTTGGACAATTCCCTGCGCGTCAACGCACGCAATTACGGAATCGGCCTGACTCAACAGTTGGTTTCCGCGACTCAATTCATAGTGATGTTCCAGCTTGGCAGGCGTCTGTCGGACGATGCGTGTGTGCAGGGTCAGAACTTCGTCATATCTGGCAGGTCTCTTGAATCGCACGTCCACGCGCGCGACAACAAAGAACAGTCCCAGTTCTTCCATTTTTCTGTAGTTGCCGCCCTGCGTGCGAAACAGTTCTGTGCGACCGACCTCGAAATACGTTAAATAATTCGAGTGATGCAGCAGTCCCATGGCGTCCGTTTCACTGTAACGAACTCTGATTTCGATGGAGTGTTCCTGAATGATCTTAGACAATGGCTCTGGCCTTTGAAGAAAAGCAGTCGCACGTGGATGATTGGTCGTTGATTTTCGTTTATGGCTCACTGAAGCGAGGGTTTGCGCTGCACCGTTGTCTTTCACAGCAGGTTTTCGTTGCGACTGCGTCAACGCAGCCACATTATCGTTTATTCGATTGTGGTACGTATCCTGCGATGGTGAAGGTGGCGGTCGGTGGCAGATCTGTCAAGGGTGAACTGTTCCGCGTTGATCAGCAATGCCTGTTCAAACTGGATGAAGCCGAAGGAGTGGGAGAGGGGTTGTACGTTCGTGAGGCTGTGAGTCTTTGTTCTCCGTTCGAAACAGTCCGGGCGATCGCCTGGTTCTTTCTTCCACCCACGAAGGGCCTTTTGGATTGCGGCTCAGAATGGCCAGCGACAGAACGTCCCGGTTGAATTGACATGATGCACAGTGTTCGAAAACTGGTGTTTGCTGTTTGTCTTGTGGCACTCAGTTGGTACGGCATGATGGCTGTACACGAGTTGGGCCACGTCGTCGGCGCGTGGGCAACCGGGGGTACGGTGACGGGCGTTTTTCTGCATCCTCTGTCGATCTCGCGAACTGATGTTCTACCAAATCCATATCCCGGTATCGTTGTGTGGCTGGGGCCAGTTGTCGGTTCGCTGCTGCCTCTTCTGCTGGTGGCATGTGGACGCTCATGTCGTGCTGAAACGTACGTCGGATTCTTTGCTGGTTTCTGCATGATTGCCAACGGGGCATACATTGCAGTTGGTTCCCTGGAAGCCATCGGCGACGCCGGAGAAATGTTGCGCTGCGGCGCGCCGGTATGGACGCTGGTCGCATTCGGAGCCGTAGGAATATCAAGCGGGCTGATGATTTGGCATCGTTTGGGTTCCGTTGGCCGCTTCTTCGCTGCTGAATCGACAGTGACACCGTGGATGGCCACTTCGGCGATGATAGTGTTGTCTCTGTTGCTGCTGACAGAAGTCGCTCTGTTCGCGAAGTAAGGCGGTGATGCACCTGAGTTGCAGCGTGACGAAGAAACAGTATTTGACAGGCCGGAACGTCACGATTTGTGGGTGCGAACACGTGTCGGCGTTGATGTCACGCCATAGATCGCTGCCGCTGTGGATCAGCACCCTCCTGACTCTGCGAGACACAGTTTTTTGTCGCCTGTTTTGGCTTCCTTTCGGCGGTTCCTGCGGGCATCCATTTTACCACCACCGGCGATTCCAGTGCTGGTGAAATGCCAGTTCGGCAGGCCGTGCCGAACGATCGGCAAGGCGAGACGAATCGAAAAAAAATACCGAACACATTGCTTTCTGCCATCTTGACGCTTGTGGAAACGTCCGGTTATCAACCGCACTCGCACCATTCTTGCGTGTCCATTCGGTCGCGTTTGCGGGCTGGTGCGGTGGTGTTTCGGCGAGTCTGCGAGGATTCGTCAAACACGAGTCAAAAAGTCAGTTACGACAGTTTCACAGATAGCACGCCATTCGATTACGAGTGGCGACCGACAGTGTGCAGAAATCATGACGATTCTGCTGTGCCTGTTTTAAGGAGAATGTCCAAGTGCATAAGGCCATTGGATTCATCGGGTGCGTTTCGGTGATGGCCGCTTCGCTGTATCTCTTCAGCGGCGGTGACCCATCACGTGTCCTGTCAGCCCAGACCGAGTCCGAATCACCGGACAGTTATGGTTCGGTTGCCAGACGCTTCATGAACGACGCCCGACAGGCGGCGAAACAGGGCGACCTGCGTCAGGCCCGGCGGCTTGCCGAGACAGCTGCGTCATTGTCGGCCAGCTGGCAACCCGGCGAACAGACGCCTCAGAAGTTCCTCGCCGGACTGGACCAGAACGCCGGACAATCTGACAACCCCTGGAATCTGGACGCGGCCGCTGCATGGCCCAGTCTTGATTCTGAAGAATCAGATGACGCCGCTGTTGCTAACCCGTTTGCGGAAGCCAATGCAAACGTGGCAGCCAATGCAAACACAGCAGGCACTGAACCGCTTTCGGGTGCTGCCAGCATCGGACTGATCAACAAACGTCAGGCACAGACGCTGATGCAGGAAGCGCACAAGGCTCTGGCAGCCGGAGACACAGCAGTTGCCAGGACGCGAGCCATGCAGGCCAGAACGTTGAAGGTCGCATGGGGGCTGTGGGACGAACGCCCCAATCATCTACTCGCCGAAATCGATCGTGTAGAAGGAACCACCACATTCTTTGCTGATGCCGATCCAGAAGCCGATTCACCGCAGCATGCCGAACAGAGTTATCAACAGGCAAAATTACTTGTTGAAAAAGCACGTAGCGCTCTCGCCGCCGGCAGACTGCAGGAAGCCAGCAATCTTGCGAATCAGGCTGAAGCACTGAATGCGTCATATGGCCTGTTCGAAGACAGTCCGTTGTTGGTCAAAAAGGAAATTGCGCAGCTGACACAACCGGGCGTTGCCCCGACCGGTGCCTTTCCGGATAACGGTACCGGCGTATCGACTGTGTCCGCTGACGAAAAAAACGCTCGCGCTCTGGTCGACCAGGCTCGCCGCGATTTGTTACAGGGCCGACTTGCGGCTGCTCGTGACAAAGCAAAACAGGCTCA
>JABABI010000110.1 GCA_014238335.1 Fuerstiella sp. | reverse complement strand
CTGCCCGTTTTGGTCGACGACCGCCGATCACGACGTTGTCGAAACAGTTAGGACATTACTGTAGAGTCCCATCGCCGAATCACAGTCTCACGCGTTTCTCCGCCGTCGATGATTTCCGGTTTGCTTTTGTGAATTTGCGATTTTTCGCGCCCCGTACAGGTGCTTTTTCTGCCTGAGAGGAAGGAATCATGGATTCCACCGAGTGTGAGCGACTACTGGCTGAAGTTCGCAATGGGAATATTACAGCCATGAGCGAATTGCCGGGCGCAGTCCGTAATCAGTTGTGCGCAGGTGCAGCTGGACTTTCGAGTCTCAATATCTCCCGTACGACGAAGCAATCCGTTCGTTGTTCCCGAATCCTGCAGATTTCGCGCCCCGCTCAGGACGTAACTCTGCCCTCCTGTTCAGGTAATGTGCGAAACGCCCCAGCAGAACGATGGTGGCACCCGCGACCATCAATGCGCCCTGTCATCAATTCTGTTTCGGGAATCAACTATGATTGGGATGAAGAGCGTTTCCGGCGGCGTCAACATGGTCTATCTCGGGCTCTACCTGATTGTACTCGGGGTCGTTGCGGTCATTGTGGGTCCGCGCCTGGTGGTCGCAGCGCCTCAAGTTGGATTGCTGGTCGTGGGATCAGGACCGTTGATGCTGATTGTTGGTGCGATCATGGGGATTGTTGGGAAAATCAGGTGCCTGTCGGTGCCTGACGCTGTTCAGACGTGGGGGGTAATCTACACGGCCGTTCTGTGCGACGTGCTTGTCTTACTAATCGGCGTGGCAGATAACCTTGTCGTTTTGCCCACCATCGTCCGCATCGCGCATGGCTGTTTGGCTCTGCTGGCGTTTGTTCTGTTCGTAATCTTTCTGAAACGTGTTGCGGTCCACATCAAAGATCTTCAGTCGCAGGACCGAGCCAGCTTCCTTCTGAATCTCAGCATCGCGACTGCCATCGTATTAGTTGTCGGCCGGGTTGTGCCTTTCCTGGCCATCATCGGCCTGATCCTGATTCTGGTGATGTTTTTCACATACATTCGTCTGCTGCTCAGTCTGCGAGTATCACTTCGTGCCGCCTGACAGGCAGATGGCGGTGTCGCTGAAAAAGAGAGGCAGCCACGCACCGGACGTTTACTGGAAACTGGTGCGTGCCAGTACGCACCCTACGTTTACTGAAAGTGATCGACGTCCGTTACTCTGCAGCAGGTTCCGAATCCGAAGACACTCGACCCGCACCGGGGCGAGTGTTCCTTCACTCAGTGGCACTGCTGACGTCAGATGGATTCCGTGATCGAAACCACCCGCGTGCGCAGTTGCTTCAGGCCACGTTTCAGCAGCCCCGCTACGGCAGTATTGGTGCGACTCATGGCGAGACCAATTTTCGCAATCGGCATATCCTCGATATAGCGCATACGAATCGCTGTCTGCTGCGCATCGGGAAGGTCCGTGATCGCCATCTCCAGGCTCTGACGCGACTCATTGTCCTGAGCCTGCTGTCCGGGCGAAGACTGCCTCTGTCGCAGCACGTACTCGAACAGTCCCGTTGCTGTTCCTTCTTCATCGAAGGATTGAGATCGTGCCACTGTCCGTTTCTGTGCATGAAAATGACGGTCGACTTCATTGGACACGTTGTGGTGCAGAATCCTGCGTGTCCAGGAATGCAATTCGGCGGCGGTCCGTCCGCGGAAGTCACTTAAACTCTGACTGACTTCAAACAGCGATTGCTGAACGACATCAGACGCATCGACGCGTGACTGTATGCTTGAACCCATCCGGTGCGTCGCAGCTGAGTGCAGCGAATCTGAAATCGCCGTCAGAAGCTGATCGACTGCGTTTGAATCTCCCGTCTTTGCGGCGGCGAGCAGTCGCTCGCATGTTTTTGTCTCCATAAACCGTCCTCCTGGACCTCGAAACATCATTCCGGGCACGGTGCCCTTAAGGATGTTCAACGAAATCCAATCGGTGACGGATCAATGCGGAAGACTGTTTAACTCCATAAGTACTTTTGAGGACTAGACTAACGTCAACTAAAAAGGGCGGCGACTGACGTCGATATTGGCTCGTTTGGAAACAATTACGCCGGCCGGAAGTGGCTCATTTCGGCCCGATTCCCGCGTCCTGCGTTAGTAGCGATGACGCTTCTTTGAAGGAGCGCAGACCATTTGACGTGGCCCATGACGTACGTACAGGCCCAATGGCTTGCACCGCCAGTCAACAGAACAACGTTCCGTGGACATTCTGCGAGCGATGATTCGCAGGAATGAGGGACGTAGGTTACGCCAGCTGCTCTCTGAACACGGCGGCCCCAGCGGCGACAGCATCATTGATTTTGTCGACCAGCCTGGCACCGGCTTCGGCCATGTCCGGCCGACCACCACCACCGCCACCGGCAATCTGAGCGGCTGCTTTCACGGCGTGGCCTGCGTTCAATCCCCTGTCCTTGACCAGCGGCTTGCTGACCGCTGCGATCAGGGCCACTTTGCCGTCGATTTCGGCGGCCAGAACGACAGCGACGGGGCTGTGTTTATCGCGTAACTGATCGGCGAAATCGCGGAGCGATTCACGCGTGACATTCTCCAGCTTCTGTGCAACGACCTTCACACCGCCCACATCTTCAGCCGTAGCAACAACGTCACCGATCGCGTCGGATACCGATGCTTTCGAAAGTTCGCTCAGTTGTTTGTTCAGCTCCTTCATCTGCAGCTGCAACGCGTCCACACGAACAGGCAGGTCTTCTGGCTTATTCGTCTTCAACTGCCGCTGCAACTGAGCAATCAATTCATCTGTTTCACGACCCTTTTGCAGTGCTTTCGGTCCCGTGACCGCGGTGATGCGACGAACGCCTTTTGCGACCGGCTCTTCTGACGTGATGCGGCATAATCCGACCTGCCCGGTATTCGTCAGATGCGTGCCACCGCACAGTTCAACACTGAAGTCGCCCATCGTCACGACTCGCACTTCGTCCGGGTACTTTTCACCGAACAATGCCATCGCCCCGCGTTTGCGTGCCTCCCTGATCGGCAATAGCTCGGTTTTGACGTCAGAACCATTCACGATCTGAGCATTGATGATGTCTTCAACCTGGTGAATTTCCTCCGGCGTCAGGGCCTGTTTGTGAGCGAAGTCAAACCGCAGCGCGTCTGCTTCAACCTTCGATCCACGCTGAGTCGCATTTTCGCCGATTGTCTCGTGCAGAGCATGGTGCAGAACATGAGTGGCCGAGTGGGCTCGCCGAATGCCATTGCGACGTGTTTTGTCGACTTCGGCAGTCACAGTATCGCCCACGGTAAGACTGCCCTGGCGCAGGCGCCCTTCCAGAACGAACAGCGTCTGCTGATGTTTCTGGCTGTCGGTAATCAGAACCTCGATGCCGTCCGCGAACAAGCGGCCTGTGTCACCGACCTGGCCGCCGGATTCACCATAAAAAGGTGTACGGTCCAGAACGATGCCGACCGGACCGGAAAAGTCCGCCGGCACTGAGGCAACCGCCTGGTCAGCGATGATCAGGCCGACCACCGTGCAGTTGCCTGTCGTTGCATCGTAGCCCAGAAACTCTGTGTCGCCGTGTTCCTTGCGCAGCAAGTCCAGAGGCCCGGCTGCCATGACCGAAATGGTCTTGCCGCCGCGGCTGATGTCTTCGTGTTCGTTCATCCGTTCCCTGAACGCCGTCATGTCGACACTAAGGTTGCGGTCCTGGGCGATGGCTTCGGTCAGTTCAATCAGAAAACCATCTTCTGTGTGCAGTGTAAACGCATCATCGCCGCTGATGACTTTGCCAACAGTCGATTTTGCCATGTCGGCATAACGATTGAATCGGCTGAGGCCTCGGTCGATCGTACCCAGGAACTGTTCTTCTTCTTCCTGCATGCTGTTCTGCACACTTCCGACCGTTTCCGCGATTTCCGGGTAAGCCCCTTTCATGACATCGACGACGGCGGGAACGACTTTGTAAAGGAAGGGTTCTTTGTGTCCCAACAGATATCCTTCCAGCAGGGCTCGCCGCACCAGCTGGCGAATGACGTAGTTTTCTTTTTCCTTGTCGGGAACGACGCCTTCGTGCATGGCGAAGGTGGCCGCGCGAACGTGGTCCGCGATCCGCCGTACGGCTCGCCCTGACGGCGCATCGAACTGATACTTTACGCCGACAATTTCGCCGGCTGCCAGACACAGAGGTTTCAGCACATCGTTTTCGAAATTACTCAGAACGCCCTGCAACACGGCCGCCGTTCGTTCGAGACCCATGCCTGTGTCGATGTTCTTTGACGGCAGCGGCCGCAGATTGTCCGGGGGGGCGCCGACGCGGTTAAACTGAGTGAAGACCAGATTCCAGATCTCGACATCGCCATCCACGCCTGGCGGGTGATAAAAGATTTCGCTGCACGGGCCGCAAACGCCGTCCGGACCTTCGCTGGGCGCGCTGGCGGGCCAGTAGTTTTCGTCTTCTTCCAGGCAGGCAATGCGGTCCGGCGACAGACCGACTTCATTCTTCCAGATATTGAACGCCTCTTCGTCAAAGCCCCACTTTCCTTTGTACACGCTGACGGTCAGTCGGTCCTTATCCAGTCCCAGCCACTTCGAATCCGTCAGGAATTCCCACGCCCAGTGAATCGCATCGCGTTTGAAGTAGTCGCCAAACGAAAAGTTGCCGAGCATTTCAAAGAAAGTGTGGTGGTAGGCCGTGACTCCGACGTTGCTGATGTCTCCGGTCCGCAGACACTTCTGACAGGTGGTTGCTGCTGCGAAGTTCAGCTTGCCAATGCCCATGAATTCGTTTTTAAACTGGTTCATGCCCGCGGGTGTGAACAACACCGTCGGATCGTCCTTAGGCACCAAAACGTCGCTTGGACGACGCACGCAGCCTTTGGTTTCAAAGAACGAAAGATATTTTTCGCGAAGTTCGTCAGTTTTCATTGTCTGGAATCAGTTTTGAACATTCGAGGTGCACAACCAACGGCTGACCGTTGTATTGACACCGGAAGCCCGTTTCGGTTCTGCAGGGCAGAAAAACGTCAGGATCACCCCACCCTGTATGCGTGATGCCGGCATGCAAAACGCCGCCTGTGCTGCGAAAGTTTACACAAATATTTTCAGACTGCACGGAGGGCAGCCCGAAATGTCGGACACGAAACCAACGGATCCCCAGCGCACAGAAAAAGCCGCCGACGCAAAATATCGGCGGCCTGAGTCCGCTGAATCAAAAAACGCTGGACTATCCTTTCGCCGCGCCTGGAGCTACAGGCTCAGAGCCGGAGGCGGCCTTCGGGGCGAATCCACGTGCGGCAAGGACCTTGTTGCGGATTTCGATTACGGCATCCGGGTTTTCTTCAAGAAACAATCGAGCACGATCGCGGCCCTGCCCCAGCTTGTTCTTACCATAGCTGAACCAACTTCCACTGCGGTCGATGACCTTATCTTCGACCGCCAGGTCCAGCAGATCCGCTTCCATGCTGACCCCGCAGGTGTTGTACATGTCGAACTCTGCGATGCGAAACGGCGGCGCGACCTTGTTCTTCACGATTTTCGCCCGCATGCGGATACCGATTTGAACGTCTCCGTCCTTCAACGTGGCGATACGACGCACATCAACACGAGCAGAACTGTAAAACTTCAAGGCACGGCCGCCGGGAGTCGTTTCCGGGCTGCCGAACATCACGCCGATCTTCTCACGAATCTGGTTAATGAAGATGACCGTCGTTTTGGATCTGGAAATCGCGCCGGTCAGCTTTCGCATGGCCTGACTCATCATGCGAGCCTGCAGCCCCACGTGTGTATCCCCGATTTCGCCGTCGAGTTCTGCCTTGGGGACCAGTGCGGCGACCGAGTCAACCACAATGAGGTCGACAGCGTTCGACTTGATCAGCATTTCCGCAATCTGCAACGCCTCTTCACCGTAGGACGGCTGACTCACCAGCAGATCATCGAGATTGACACCGATTTTTCGTGCCCATGACGGATCCAGCGCATGTTCGGCGTCAATGAACGCCGCAATACCGCCTGCGTCCTGGGCACTGGCGATCGCGTGCAGCGCCAGTGTGGTCTTGCCGCTCGATTCCGGCCCGTACAATTCAATGATTCGGCCTCGAGGAAAACCTCGGCCACCGAGTGCAATGTCCAGCGACAGTGCGCCGGTCCCTATGCCCGGAATTCCCGCTGTGTCCGCGGGCGAATTGAGCTTCATGATCGAGCCCTGACCGAACATTTTTTCGATCTGCCCAAGGGCATTGTCCAACATTGCCTTCCCGTCGCCGCCCGCCGGAGCAGCTTTGGCTGGCACGGCTTTACTTCGTGATTTGGCCATCGTAAGAGTTCCAATCCTTTAAGAATCTGTCTTGGTAATCCCTGATTATTTCGCTACCTGCGAATGCGGTAACGTAGGGGGACAACATGCGACTTGCAAAAGTCGGGGGCCACAGGAGAAAGGCTAGTCTGCGGTGACCAGATGGTCCAGAATAGCAGACCGTCTTCCACTTAGGAACCAATGCGAAATCGGATTTCGGCATTGTATGGGATTGCAGCCTGCACCGGATTATCTGTGCAAGACGTGGTCAATCGCCGTTTTCAGCCAGCTTTCGGGCGATCGATCGCAGGTGGTCCCATGTGAACAGGCCGGAGTCGTGCGAGTCTGACCAACGGAATTTCAAGGCGTAGTTGCCGGTTAAAGAAACGTCTTCGGGATGAATTGATTCCGAAACGTTTTTTTGGTCGAGAATCTGTCGACCTGTGAATTCATCGACGCACGCCGCACAACGACAGTCCTGTCTAACCGCGCGAAACGGAATGCGAGACACATCGTCGTCCGTCCAGACCAGTTCCAGGACTCCAGCCTGTTGGTGGACGCGAATGTTTTGTGGCGTTTCCATTATTCGTCAGTCTCGTCTTCTTCGAACCATTCGCGACTAAAGGTTTCTTCCAGAATATCGACAAACTCATTCAATGAATCGGCGATCACTTCGAATCCAACCGAGTGGTGATCGAACTGCATCACGCCCGCCACCTGCCGTTCGACATCAATACAATAATAGTCGCCCGCCCCGGTTTCGCCGATGATCATCAACTGGTCGGGCCAGAAGAATTCTGTGCCATCCGGTTCCAGTACAGAATCGACACGGGCTTCACGATTGATTTTCAGAATGCACGACGGGTCACGAATCAGTTCGACGTCGGCCACCGTACCTTCAGATTTCGAATCGTCAATAGCCCGGTTGACGGACTGCAGAACTTCCGGATAGTCACGCAGCAGCCTGAGGTAGTCATCCGGTGGAACATTTCCGACCAGTTCGGTAATTTGATCGATGATTTTCGGGGTCATTGCTAAACGTGGATTATTCAAACCCGTCAGTTCCTGCCGTAGTGTTTAACTCGTTCCCAGTATTCGTCGAAGTCAAAATTCGGACTGTTGTCCAGGTCGTGACATTTTTCACACACGTTTTTTTTTGCCTGCTCCAGGGTGACTCGAACTTCCTGTGCGGCGGCAATCAGATCGTCTGCTTCGATCAGTTCAATGTGTCGACTGCCCGGACCATGGCAATTTTCACATTGGGTTCCCGCCATGAGCTTGTGCAGCATTTTTTCGTCGTCGTCGGCAAACTTCTCATTCAGGAACCCGGACTGAAAACGAATGTACTCGTGCGGATCCCAGCCAGTTACGTGACATGCCAGGCACTCCGGGTCATAGCTGCGTTCGACACCATTCAACCGTTCATGTCCGGTACGTTTGTTGTCCGGGTCCAGGCTTTCAAAGGCGTGAGCGTGTCCGGTTTTTTTCCAGATGTCCATTGCGGTTTCATGGCACGTTCCACAGGCGTCTGCACCAACGTATGTTGCTCCCGATGGATGCGGCGCTCCCACCGCGTCGGTCAGGGCAATCTGTTCTGACTCAAGACGTTCCTGATACGTCTGCATCAGCGTGATCATTGACGGTGTCTCACCGAAGCTGTCTCGTTCAAGGCTGATCAATTTGTACCGGAACGGGGTTTCCTTATCGTCGGGATAGACACCAAGGACTCCCACGTACTTTCCTTTGCGTCCTGTTTCAATCAGCAGGGTGTTACCGATCTTCGTCAGTGGTGCCGTGGGATCAGGATCACCGGTTCCCTGTGCCGTCAGGACGACATCAAACTGTGGAAACTGGTGGGCAAGGGATTCGGATTCAGTCACACTGGCCTGCGAAAGTAACACTCGCAAAACAACATTGCTGTCGTCAAATCCTGCGAGTACGTTGGTCAAAGCCGGCCCCGGGGGCTTCCACGTGATGTCAGGATGCGGCAGGACTTCTTTCTGAAGCTCGTCGGACATCACTGACGTTATTCCGATCTGCAGACCGCCAGCTTCAACAACCACACTCGGCAGCGGTGTTCCAAGGTCCGACACGCCGAAGAATTCCAGGTTGGCGCTAAGGAAGTGCAGTGGCGGAACGTGTTGGGACAGTAAGAAATCCGGCTGCATTCGCAGTTCTTCCGGGCCAAGTCCGATGGCAATATAGTTCAGTTCCCGCAGAGCCGCGAGTGTCGTTTCAAACTTAATTTGTGCCTGACGGGTTCTGCGGCGACTGAGTCCTCCCACGTCCAGTCCACGGACGGTCCACCCTGCGGCAGTCAGTTTTTGAGCAAGGTTGGCTCGTCGGGACATCCCGCCAAGTTGGCTGGATGTACACCCGCACGGTTCAAAATAACCATGTTGTTCACCCGTCAGCAGCAGGGCCAGCTGCGGCTTCGGCCACTCTTTCCAGATCGGTGGTGGTGTATTCGACGAAGTAACGTCACCACTGCCCTGCCTTTCTGCCAGCGGTTGCCGGGCTGTTGAACCCGTTGCAGGACGCGACGTTTCCGGACTGACCTGCGTTCTGGTCCCCTGATTCAGGAAGATTGTCACGCAGACTGTCCCAGCCAGTACACAGAGGAGTACGACTGCAGTCCGTATTGGTTCTGGCCGGCTCATGTTTCTTGCATCACCGCTGAATCTCACTCAGGACCGGAATTCTCAGAGAGGCAACTCTAACCACTGGGGAACAGACCATGAATATCAAACGCTGGTTCCATCAGCGTTCTTTGACATCGGCACAGCGATTTATCCTGACCAGGTGGTCAGGATAACGTTGAGTCAAAACGCCTTGAAAGACAGCTTTATCCGGATTGCCTGTCCAGATGGATGATTCGTCTGCATTTCGACCAGGCCGGGGGACGACCGAGTGCGTTCTGTTCGAGGTATACCCGGTGGAACGCTGACGACGAGTTTGTATCGAGAACGTCCACCAGCGAGCTGCCCTGCAGGCACCAGTTCTGCTTTGATGAATCCTGGTGACGTATCGACTGATGTTGCTGTAAACGATTCTGTCATGTCAGACGTATCGACCAGAAGGGTCAGTTCCACCTGTCGCCCTTTGTTCGTTGGAAACTGCCCCAGTTTCAAGCCATTCACCATACTGTCGAATGTTACGCCCGGTGTGGGCAGAATTCGAATCGGCCCGGCCATGTGTGCTCTCAACATGACCTCAATGGGCGCGTCAGCGCGGTCAAGTGTCAGTGTCAGACTTTCTTCCATGAGTCCCGGTGGTATCTCGGGAGATAATTTTACGTTGATCATATAACCGCTGATCCCCTGAAATTCATCCAGGGCCTGCTGAGGCGCCGGTGAGATGGCAGTGGATATATACTGGGACTCGCACACCAGGTCAGTGATGTTGAATTCCTTATATATCCGCGAGACCACAACTGCCTGCATTGCCCCTCCTGTCTTCGGGCTGACGTTGCTGATCGGCCAGACTTGTGCGGGAAAAACATCGAAGTCCGTGTCGACAATCCCCTTTACGACGAAGCGAATCTCCTGCCGCTTTGGATCATTGGTGTACACCGGCCCACCGTGTTGAAATGAGTCATCCTTGGCTTTGCCTGCCCATCTGACGAGCAGTGTGCCCTCTTCACCCGGCTTGATTGTTGTCTCGGAAAGTTCAAAGGCCGTGCATTTACACGTTGGTTCTCCGGCCAGCAGCTGCAGGTCGGCGTCTCCCTCGTTGCGAATGGCAAAAGCGTGCTCATTTTCGCCACCAACGGGCATGGTCCCAAAGTCAAATGTCTTTTCTTCAGCGATGGCCGACGGCCACGGCGCCTGCTTAGAAGGCACCGGGGGCAGTTGGTTTTCGCTGCTGTGGTTGTGGTCAGCAGTGCCGTCATCTGAGTGGTCGTGTTCCGTCTCGGCGCGAGGCTCCGACGCAGCTTCATTTGCACAACCGGAAATCGAGACGCCCCCAGGCAATAACAGGAAGACGGCAATCAACTGAATCTTCATCTATGCACCCTTTCGACCACAAATGGCCTTCCAGCCCCAGCCGAATTGCCAGGGCTCACCGGTTGTCAGCGCTTCTTTGAATCAGCTTCAGACGTTCAAGCTTTTTTGCAGCAAGAAACTGATCGACATGTCCCCAACTATGATTCACTGTGTCGATATTGGTTGCCTTGACGGCAGCAGTCGCAGCTTCGGCAAACAGGCCACCCTTGTACTGAAAGTCTGCAAGTTCAAACCACAATTCTGAACTTGACGGATCACACTCGACTGCATGTCGCAAATCCCGGTGCGCGCTGTTGAAAAGATCATTTTCGTTTCCGATCACACCCCGAAAACAGTTGGAAACCCGACTTCGAAAATAATACCCCGTTCCAGCTCGTTGATCTGCATCAATCAGGTGATTACAGCTCGCAATTACCCTGTCGAAAGGTATCTGCAGCTTACTGTCAGGAATCTCACGACCCGTCTGCGCATATCGCTCCATAGACTGCTGAAAGTCGTACGCCAGGGTTTGTGCCAGTCGTTGGCGCGAATAAACTGAAAATGGATCAGACTGTGCAGCCCGGTTCAGAGCATCCAGTGTTCCCTTGCGATCTCCGTGTGTCTTTCTGACATCTGCCAGCTGCAGCAGACGTTGAGAACGCTGTACGGGAATCAATCCGAATTGTACTGTCAATACTGTTACGGCCAGTAAGGGCAGCGTCGCCAGCAGGCAAAAGCTGTTCTTCTTCCGTCGGACGGCCCGTGACCCATTCGTATGCCGATCTGCAGACGCAGCCTGGTCTGCACCAAATATCGTCAGGGCCGCCAGCAACAGCAAAAAGATCCCCAAAACCGTAATCTGAAGTCCCCCTGCCCCGAGCAGGTGAACGACAAGACAGACCAAAGCCGCCGATGCCGCGGACTCTGTGAACAGCAGACAATGCGCGATCAAAGGCGTCAGCAGACAGGCCGTCAGCGGTATCAGCAGCACCAGGTTTTCGTCGCCGGTGCCATTAGACCACATATCTGCCCCATTCATCCAGCGCCAAACCAGGTGCAAACCAGTTCCCGCAACAACGCCTTTCAGAATTGGCCAGGGAATCCGCCGCAGGCGTTTTTCCGGATGGAGATCACGACTTCGGCACAGTTTCGTCGCGGACAGGCAGCAGACAAACAGACCTGCCAGAGCAATGAGGCCGACCAGCCCTGCTGAACACCAAACGTCCAGCAGGATGTTATGCGGGTCCAGAATGTCTTCGCTGGATTCGACGGTCTTGTGAGGAAGGTAAACCTGTCGAAAATTGCCCGGTCCTGTTCCGAACATGGGATTGTCTTTGATCACACCAGCCGCACCTGTCCAGTACAGCAGGCGAAACTGAAGTGATCGTGGGGCCTCAAGTGCCACTTCCCTGTCGATGGCTCCTGTGGCAATCCCAATCCCAAACGTGGCCACCAGCAGGATACTTGCACACACTGCCAGCTTGGCCATTGCTGCTGCCGATTTTTCAAACCGTTGACGGCCGAAAAGAACCATGATCCCCACAATGCAGCCAACCCAGGCCGTCCGACTTTTTGTCAGCAGCAGGCAGTACGTCAGCAGAAAAACGTTGCCGCCCGTC
Source organism: Fuerstiella sp. (assembly GCA_014238335.1). GTDB lineage: Bacteria > Planctomycetota > Planctomycetia > Planctomycetales > Planctomycetaceae > Fuerstiella. The sequence goes on along the minus strand of JABABI010000110.1, from coordinate 9,844 downwards.
AGGCACCAGTTGAACACTGAGATACGAATCTGTCGCTGCAGGGCCTGCATCACTCCTGCGACTAACAGCACAAGCGCGACCGCCACGACGCCGCCCAGCGTATTTGCCAGCGCGAACGGGCCGACCGGTTCACTACTGTCCAGCAATCGTGCTTCAAACAGTTGCCGCTCGGTTCCGTTCAGAGGAATCTTCATGCGTTCGAACGCCCCCTCCAGTTGTGAGCGTTTCATGGAATCTTGAATGTCGTGTGACTGCAGTGCTGTGTCCAGTTCCGCTCGTTGCTGCAGGTACCATTCTGTCCGTTGCGCGTAGCTGATGTGGTGTTGCCAGATTCCCAGCGCCGCCGTGCCTGTACCAAGGCCAATTATCAATGCCACAATTACGTGCAGCGACTGCTGCCGGCGAAACAGGCAGGCGATCGTCAGGAAGACGGCTGCAATACCAGACCACTCAAATGCGAGATTCAGCGCCGCTCGCCGGTCACCGTGAACGTGGAAAACATTCCACGTGGACAGCCAGAATCCCGTCAGCAGCAGGATCACAGATCCTGTTGCGGCTAACTGAGTACGACTCAACCTGATGTCGCCGGACTCACTGTTGTCCCGTCGCTGCACAATCACTGCAATTATGGCAGTGAGAAGCCACAGTATTGTCAGGTGCAGTCCATCACCGTTGATCGCCCCTTCGGATGGCCAGAGCAGGCTGGCCGTCATCATCATCGAGAACAATATGACGATGAGGTTTCTCATGTGGAGCAGAATCTGGGCGGTCGTTGCGGAAAGTTGATAAGGAAAGAGTCTCTGCGCGAGACGCTGGCTGACAGGAGGATTACCCTCTCGTTGACAGAACGGGAAGTTTCGGGTTGGTCTGGCTCCAGTCAGTTGTCAACATCAGACCGCTGGAGACAGTTGTGTGAGGAAAAAAACTCCGGGCCATTGGTACGTTTCCCTGTCGCGAGCGACAGCAGCAGGTCAGCGACCCTTGAGTTATTGTTCCATGCTGTCCATGGTCATGCCACATCAGGATATTCCCCTGGCAGATTTGTCAGGCGAAGCCTTCGTTATTGCTATCGCGTCAGGTGTCTGGTCAATCGTGTCAATTTTGGGACGGCGCCCGACCGTTTCCAGAATCGATACGATTGACAGCACGCAGCAGATCAGGGCGATGATCAGCCACGCGCCTGTCCAGTCCGCGACCTTATACAGCAGCAGACCGCCCAGTCCTGTCATCAACGTGGCCAGGTGAATTGTGAGCACCGCCCGAGCCGGCCGTAATCCAAGTTCCACCAGCCTGTGCGAAAAGTGACTCTTGTCGCCATGGAACGGGCTGCGCCCATCAACCAGGCGAATCAGAATGACAGTCAGGAAATCATAGAGTGGAATCGCCAGAATGCACAACGGTGCAAGAATGACGTGCCGACTGCCGGATGTTTCAACTTGATAAAACGTTCCGCTGACTGTCAGTGTTGCCAGCAGAAAACCGACCAGATTGCTGCCGCTGTCACCCATGAAGATCGACGCAGGTGGACGGTTCCAACAGAGAAAACCACTCAATGATCCGGCCAGCAGCAGCAGCCCAAATGCCACTGCCCAATGTGGCTGCGGAACCATTACCAGAAGAATCCCAACGGACAGCAGGCTGGCAATGACTCCTATTCCCGCCGAAAGTCCGTCCATGTTGTCCAGAAAGTTCATCGCGTTCGTCAGTACCATGATCCACAACATTGTGATCATGACCCCAATCCACGGCTGAGCGACAAAGACGGTCGCCTGCACTCCTGACTGAGTTACACCAAACGCCACCAGCACCTGAACGCCAAGTCGTAGTCGCCATGAAAGATTCCAGCGGTCATCAGCCAGTCCCATTGCGAACAGTACAACTGCGCCGACGACGATTCCGATTGTCTGCTGACGCAGAGCAACGTCGTTGCCCACGCTGGCTCGAAGTTCTCCAAGTGCCGCAGGAGCCAGCCTGACCATGCCACCAGCGAAGGCGACCAGCAGAACCGGCACAAGCAACCCGAGAAACACTGCAATCCCGCCACCCATGGGAGTCGGCGTCACATGGACTTTTCGCAGCCCTGGCTGATCGACCAGTCCCAGACCTGGAGCCAGTCGGCGAATCAACGGTGTGAACAGGAGTGACGTGATAAACGCGGTGCCAAAGCCCGCTGCTGCAAAAGTGAACATAAAGCTGCTTTCGAATCGCCTCTACACGAGGTGTTGTTCGGAAATTGGAGGTCTCTGATCCTCAATTCGAAAACAGACGTCACACAGTTCAGAATTTACCGGTCGAAGGCTGCATTGCCGCAACGCACTACGAACTGTATTCGGCGTTCTATTTGAACGATCGAACGGAAACTCGCTGCAGGACATGCGCGCGACGCCAAAGAGCATCGTCGTCTTCCAGTTGGCTCGAAGAAAGTATAGGCCCCTTAACGCTGATTCGAGCCACCGCTCGAAACGGAGAAGCTGCTGACGCTGGTAGGTCTGAATATGAGTGCAAATACACACCAGGATCGCGGGAAAATGTAACAATCGACATGCCAAGTGTGACTTCCCTCCATACGCAGGGGGAATGAATTCTGAGAAGCTCAAACTGGGCCTCTCCGGAATTCTGCAGCCACTAATCACAACGGAGCGTTGTAAATTCGGCATATTCCAGACTGGTGTGAGGGTGCCGATTGCAGAAAACGACCATGTGTCCTGTGCTGAATTGTAGTTTTTGGCAGCGTCGACCACCTGGAGAGTGTCCAGTTGTGGTCAATGCAAGAGGTTTTGTATAAAGGAGTTACGTAAAATCACTGAACTTTTCAACGTCTTTGGCGCGACACTTGCGAATACTTGTCATCAGAACGAGACACGAATCGTTCGGCAGGAATCAATGTGAAAAGGAGAAACGCGGTGAGAACTCAGATTACTCCAAAAATAATTCGCCGACTGGTCGCTGCGGACGGTTATATGGAACTTAATATGCCTCACCGAGCGGTGACAGAACTTGAAAAGGTCGACGGCGCTGGACCGCTCGAAGGCCCACGTCGGTTGCTGCTGGGGATTGCCCTGAAACGATCGGGCGATGAACACCAGGCCATTCCTCATCTCGAAGCGGCGGCCCGGCTGATGCCCTCTCCCGTTCGCCGAATCGCCTGGAGCGAGCTGTCGAGTTGTTATCGCAGCATGGGCAGTGACGAACTGGCAAATCTTGCCGAAAAACTCGGCGGTGAAAGTGACTACGAGTTAAGGATTGCTTTGCCGTCAGCGGAATTGACAATATCTTCGACTGGGGCTTTTCCCGAACTGATCTGACGTAAACGCTTACGCTGCAAGCACTCACACGAAAACTTCTCCTGAGGATCCCGTTCACGACCGGGATCCTTTTTCTATGCGCGGTGTTTTCAGTCCGCGTTGCACGCCGAAGATCATATTGGCTTGGTTGTACGGGCGACGTACTCTACGCGACCTGATGTTACCGTCCCTTCGTTCGATGGATCGAACACATGAATAAAACACACCCTGTGGCAGCGGCAGCACTCATTGTTGTCCTGTTTCTTAGTGGTTGTCGAGGCCGACAGCATGCTCACGTTCTGGCCATGACAGATCAGGACATGGTCGGCAGCCACGAGGCGGGGGCGGAAACCTGGAAGCCGCTGATCGATGAGTCGGTCGCGCGCATGCTGGGCAGAGCCTGCACCGACGTCAGGACCGTGTCGTTTACGGAATCCAATGGTCAGCCGGTGCGGAACGTCTGCTTCGTGGGCGTCGAAAACCGCAGCATCGAAGAGATCGGTGATTTTCGTGAGCAGATCTACGAACACATCGATGCATTGATCGGACAGTCAGACCAGTTCCGCATGATCAGTCGTCGTTATGTCGAGGCTGCCATGGCGGAATGTCGCTGCCGTCCGGACGTTCTGGTTCTGCCGGAGAAACAACGTCAGTTGCAGGCGGTTCTGGAGCGAACCGATCAGCCGTTTGATTATCTGCTGTTTGCTCAGATCACATCCGGGACGACGCGCAGCAACAAGGACTACCAGCGAGACTATGTGTTGACTCTGGAGCTACTGGATATCCATTCCGGCGAATCGCTCAAGGAACGGGCGACGCTGCGGAAGGGCTACCACAAATCAAAGCTAGGCGAACTGCGTCACTACGGGAAATAGTGTCTCGTTTCGTGCCTGGCTCAGTGCTATCTGAAAGCATCACGAGCCGCGCGTATTCCGCTGGTGCAACGACGATGAGAAACGTACATGATTCTTCCGTCCCGCCTGTCATCATGCGGGGACAGGGCTGCCCGCGTTCCATGCGAAGTCATATATCTCTGTCATCGTTCTGTGCGACACTCTGCTGCACGGTTTTGCTGCTGAACAGCGGTTGTAAAACTGCCGCAAGGTATCAGCTTGCCGCCATTGCAAGTGTCGACAATGGTACTCTGGCAGCCGCGCTGGCGGAGTTCGACAAGGCCGCAGAGGCGCGGGGTGCGAACACGGAAGTCATAGCGATCGATCGGGCGCTGACACTGCTGATGACCGGAAAGCCGACGGACTCAGAGGGAGCGTTTCGAGAGAGCCGCAAGCGTCTGAACTTTCTGCGCCAAAAGGATCTGCGTGAACAGACGACTGCCATGATCACCGATGACAAAGCTGTCGCATGGTCCGGCCGCGAGTTCGAACAAAGAATGGTTGACAACCTGCTGATTATTTCGAGTCTGCTGGGAAATCAGCAGGACGCATTTGCATATGCCGCGCAGACGACTGAGAAGCTGGCAGCGGATCGTCAGCAACTAACCGCCTTAATGACAGAACCAGAAGTCATTGCTGTCGGCCACTCTGAAGAAAATCGGGAAGCCACGGCACCGTCACGGTTTGCCGCGAATGCATTATCGGCATACCTGCATGCCGCTATTCGATCCGAGAATCCGATGGATGCGGATGTCACTCAGCGAGCCATTCAGCAGGTCGGTTACTGGTCGTCATCAGGCGATGCGACCGGCAGTAAACCGTCGTTAATTATCAACGCCAGCTTTGGAACCAACAGCAAGCAGGGAAACGGCGTTGTGCATATCATTACTTTCGCCGGGCGTATTACGGACTGGTTGCCGGAGCGAGCCGCTCCGACTTCCGCGGCACTGCTGATGGCGGATCAGATTCTTAGTGCTGTGAGTGATCACACATTGCCGCCGACGGTCGCACCTGTGCAGATCGCCAGGCCCGCCACGACGGTCAGTACTCATCCGCTGACCACCGTGGCCCGGCTGACACTGGACGGGCAAACGTCAGTTCGAAGCCGTGTCCTGGTTGATCTGAATCAGGCCGCGTGGGATTCCTATGACGCTGATCGCAATGAGCAGATCGCCCGAGCGGTCTCACGGCGAATCGTCAAGAAGGGAGCTGTGTACGCGGCGAAAGACCAGTTGTCCGTGGCAGGCGGTACAGGCGCGGATCTGCTGCTGAATTTGGGGGGCATTGCCTGGGAAGCACTGGAAAAACCCGATACGCGACATTTGCATCTGTTGCCGGAGCGAATCGAAATTGTTCAGCTGGAACTACCAGAAGGTGATCACACACTGGAAGTTTCATCGGTAGCAACGGTCGGCAAGTCACTGGCCCCTCCGCCGGGAACAGAATGGCAGCGGGTTCCGGTGCGCGTGGAAGACGGCCGCAACACTTTCGTCCTGTGCTTTCGCCCTCAGCGGTCGCTGGTCGGCACGCTTGTGAGTAACGAGTGATTGCCGCTGTTCTGCTCAATTAACAATCGTACCGGTAACATTCAGGCGAAGAAGTTCCTGCCGACCGTTGATCTTCACGATCAGTTGCTCTGAGAACCTTCCCGGGCGATTGGGAGCGACAAATTTAATCGGGACGGAATGAATGACCCGGGCGTCTTTGCCGATGGTGGCCTTGAAACAGTCGGTCATGCCTTCACAATCGACAGATTCAATCGTGAAGGGTGTCCTGCCCTTGACAACGATCTGCTTCATTGCCGTTTTACCAGCTGAGACAACGCCAACGTCGATTGCGCGTGGAACGACTGTAAATTCAGACGCCACGGTGCCACCCACCATCAACGGTACATAAGGATTTGTCTGGTCGTTGGTCACGATTGTCACGAGGTCCCGGATGGGGCCCGCTGTAGCACTGCCGTTCAACGTCATGGTCAGTCGGAATCTGACCAGTCCCGCCGAGCGTTGAGGAGGGCTGAGCGTTGCTTTCATGTTCCTGTTGCTGAACTTGATATCAACAATGTTCCAGTCGGCACGACCGGCGTATGTGATTTCAACAACTGCCGCGCCTTCGCTACCGGCCTCGACTTCTCCGAATTTCAGAAGACCCGGAGAGATCACAACGTCGGTTCGAATGTATGCGGTAATCGGAATCCGGACTTCGGCAAACCGTGGGCTGCTGAATTTGATGATTAGATTCGAGTCTTTTCGCCTGGAGAACTTCTGAGTATTCATTTGTACTTCAACATGCGTCGATTCGCCGGGCTGAAGTATCTGTTTTCCGGTCGTCGCGGCAGAACATCCACAGGTCGTGCTGACATCAGATATGTGTACTACATCGCGGTACACATTCTTTACCTCAATCCTTTTTTTTGCCTCAGACCCCGTTGCAATAACCCCGAAGTTAATCTTCTTGGCAGCCACCATCTGTTGCGCCCACGGATCGGCTGATACGCCACCAGCGGGGATGACCAGCGTCAGGACGAAGAATACTGAGTGTTTGAAGTTCCTCATTTCAGGATCCACATCTGTTGAGGTGTCACGTGCATAAGTTACCGAAACTTCGGTCCCCGTGTTCTGCGTCAAACAAAAAAACTAACGGGGCGTTCGCATTTAGGGAAACTGCAGACAAATGCGGCAGAAGGCGGGACCGATCCTGGTTATCTGGGCGGAATCGGCGAACTAATGCCAGGTACGTTAGGCGCAACGCCGCAGCATGTCAATCAGTGCGTCTCGGGGCTCGAAGTTCCGGTACAGCAGCGAAAAGGCTCTTGTTTCATGCTGCGAGCTTACTTGTTGGGCCGACGACGATTCCGCCGAATCGTCAGATGGATGATGTCCTGGGCAATGACATCATCGAAACAACGACACCCGGGCTTTTATCAGCGGTGCGATCACAGGAATTTCGAGCTTTACACTAAGAACAAGCGGCACGTACAGCATTTCGACAATGGTGCCGAATGTTGGCATGTCGACCTTCCGGACCACGAAAACTGCCGGGACCGCGGTAATCAGATAACTGACGAAGAAAGCGAAGACGGACACAGGGACGCTCACGTTTTGACGCTGGCTCAGGGGCACTGCCGGAAACAGCACCGTCAGTCGAGAAATCGGCTTCGTTCTTCGGGAGCGGGCAGTCGGCAGGACTCATGTTTGCCAAACAATCTGTAACGAAGAACGGCCACAATGCGATATCCAGCGTCACGCAGCGGCCAGGGGATGAGCCACAACATCGCCCCCAGTATACGCCAGAGGCCGCCGATTCGCATCAGGATTCTGGCCAGGGCCCCTGAACGATAGTACAGGCGCCCACTATTCGCGAAGACGAATGAATTCAGGTTCTGTCGAGCGCCAGCGGGTACAAAATTCGCCGCCGTTTCTCCCTGCAGCGGGGCAAATTTCAGCACCTCCTGTCGGTCTATGGCCATGAGGAAGTTGACCATGTGATTGCACAGCCCACAGACGCCGTCAAAGAAAACGATAGCGTCGTGATCTGTGTTTTCGGCAGCGTTGCTGGACATGATGTTTGGTCGCCGCAAATAGAAATTCCACGGTAAAACGTCGAAGGGCGGCAATTATAACAGATGATCCGGACGGTTCGAAGCAAGGCTCAAATCCATTGCTTGGCAGGTTTATGTGTTCTGGGTTACACTTTTCGACCACGGTCACGCCAGGAATGGGGGGCCTTAACCGGGAAATGCAATGACTGCGTGCGAGAATTCGAATAACTCTTCTGCGCGATCTCTCAGGTCGCCGTCGTTCGTCGGCTACCTGGTCATGAGTTTTCTGACCGCCGTCAACGACAACATGTTTCGTTGGCTGATTGTTCCGATCGCGAAGTATCAGTTCACCAAAGGGGCTGATCTCACCGCTGCGGAGCGCGAAGCCAATGAAGCGACCGTGCTTTCGCTGGGGCTGGGTTGCTTCATTCTGCCGTTCATCGTGTTCGCACCGTGGTCGGGATGGCTGGCGGATCGATTCAGCAAACGCAGTTCGACGATCCGGTTAAAGGTTGCTGAAGCCCTGATCATGGTGTTGGGGCTGTTTTCGATCTGGCGGGGCAACCTGACCCTCATGTACATGGTGCTGTTCTTGATGGGGACTCAAAGTGCTTTACTGAGCACTGCGAAGTTCGGCATTATTCCGGAAATCGTTCCGCGAGAAAAACTGTCGGCTGCGAACGGGCTGGCGGGGCTGGTGACGCTGATCGCTGTGATTGTCGGTACCGTTGCCGGCAACGAGTTATACGCAGCCACAGAACCGGATGGGCTCAGCAATCTCTGGATTTCTGCCGTTGCATTATTGGGAGTGGCCATTGCCGGTATTGTTGCCAGTGTCATGATCACTCATGTGCAGCCGGCAAATCCTGGAATTCGCTTTCCTGCCAATCCGGTGACTGCCTCATGGCGAGACTTCAAGCTGCTGATTCGGGACCGCGCGATATTGAGAGTCAGTCTGGGCATTGCATTCTTCTGGTCACTGGCATCGCTGGCTCAATTGAACATCGATACGTTTGTGAACCTGAACCTGGGGAAGAGTCAGCAGGATGTCGGCCAATACCTTGCTGTGTTGTCAATTGGAGTGGGTGTCGGCAGTATACTTGCCGGATTCTGGTCAGGTGGCCGAATTGAACTGGGCATGGTGCCGCTGGGAGCGGTGATGATGGCCGCCGCGTGCCTGCTGGCCTTTGTGTGCGGTGGCTCCTGGTGGCTGTTTGGAATATCGCTGGTTCTGATCGGCGTTGGCGGAGGTCTGTTTAATGTTCCACTGAATGCCTACGTCCAGGATCGCAGTCCGCATCAATCGCTGGGTGCCATTCTTGCTGCCGGACATCAGCTGACGGCGGTTGGCATTCTGTTGGTGTCCGGACTGTTTCCTTTGCTGCGAAATGGCATGGGGTGTACGGCTGACCAGATATTTCTGATCGCCAGTCTGGGCACGCTGCCAATCGCGATGTACGTCGTCTGGCTGATTCCTCAGGCCACGATTCGATTTCTGGTGTGGCTGCTCAGTCGTACCGTCTACCGGGTGCGAACCTATGGCGTGGAGAATATTCCGGAACAGGGGCCTGCACTGCTGGTGGTGAACCACGTGACGTGGATCGACGGTGTGTTGATTTTACTGGCGAGTTCGCGCCCGATTCGCATGATTGCGTACGCCGATTACGTTCAGGGAGGCGTGATTGGCTGGCTGTCAAACTTGTTTCAGATCATTCCCATTAAGAGTGGTGAAGGCCCCAAAGCACTGGTTCGTTCGCTCAACACGGCACGCGATGCTCTGAAGAACGGTGAACTTGTCTGCATCTTCGCCGAAGGCCAAATTTCTCGCACGGGCGAACTGCTGAAGTTCGAACGAGGGATGATTAAAATTCTGAAGGGGACAGACGCGCCGGTCCTGCCCGTTTATCTGGACGAGCTCTGGGGAAGCATCTTCAGCTACCATGGTGGAAAGTTCTTTTGGAAGAAGCCTAATTACTGGCCCTACCCGGTGACGATCAATTTTGGAACACTGATGCCTCGCGAAGAGGTGACTGATGTCGATGTTGTGCGGCAGAGGGTACTGGATCTCAAAGACGCATCTGCCAGTCGCAGAAAGGACCGCAATATGATTCCCGCTGTTCGCTTTA
>JABABI010000010.1 GCA_014238335.1 Fuerstiella sp. | reverse complement strand
CCTTTTTCTCTGCGGGAATTGGCTGAGACAATTGCGATTCATTCCACACCATGCTGTCGTCCTGCTGCGCAGCCGATCTGACAAGTTGTACGGGCACCTGTAAATACGCCAGGTTTCCAGTGACGGCGTTGATTCGACCAATGTATGGATGGGTGTAGCTGCGGAAATAATGATAATCGCCGACCAGCAGATTGGATTGCTGGATGATGCTGCGGCTTTTGCTGGCGGGAAGTGTTTCGACTCGGTCTACGTACTTGTTGTCAGCGACTGCAAACGCACGTACGCTGACCTTGTCTGTGATCGAGACCTGCTTGACAATCTTTCCGCTGTCAGCGTTCACCCACAGATGCTGATCGCTGTGAAAGATCAAAGCATGCGTGCCGTGAACGCTGTAGGTCTGAGTGCTCATGAATCCTTTCAACGGCAGCGTCCAGATCGTACTGCCGTCGTCAGCACTGATCATGGAGACGCCTTCCGGTTTTTCCGGGGGCGAGTGTCCTCCTCCGCGTCCGACAAGAATCACTGCTCGCCCATCGTCAAGCGTCACCGGCAACGGAATGCAGCCCATGTTGACTCCGCAGGTGCTGCTCCATGTCACTTCACCGGTGGCCATGTCCAGGGCTTGAAGATTCGTCCATGCCTTCGCCGGAGCGTTCTTGTGTTCGTGAGTGAAGTGACCGTGTTCGTCCGGCATGTAGTTCTGTCGAGTGAAGATAACGTTCGTGCCATGCAGAAATGGCTGACTTCGACCGACCGGCATGGATTTTTGTTCCCACAGCAGGCCTCCGTCCAGGTCGCAGCAGACAATGTTGCCGGACGCGTTGAAGAAGCAGACTCGCTGGCCGTCGGTCACCGGTGGAGGAGCCGAGCTGTCGCTGAAGCAGCCGGACAGTCTTAGTGGGTGAGTACCCGGGATGTCTCGCTTCCACATCACAGCCCCCGTGTTGGCATTGCAGCACCAGGCGACAATATTGCTGCCCAGTTCCGAATCCGCGTTCACCGGTTGCATCGTTGTGAAATAGATGCGTTGTCCCCAGACGGTCACCGTGCTTTGGCCCGTTTCCGGCAGCAACAGTTTCCAGCGAATGTTCCTGTTCTGCACGACGCTCCATGTTGTCGGGGCTTCACTTTGTGAGCTGTAGAACTGACCATCGTTGCCGGATCCCTGCGACCAGTTTTGCATCAAATGCCGAGTGAAGAAGTTTCGCACGACCACTCGGCTTTCGATCGATTGAAACAGTTTACCACCGTGTCCGGCACCTTTGACGATGTGCAGCGTGCTGGCGACCCCCGTGTCGTTTAACGCGTCGTGCAATTTTTGACTTTGGCTTATCGGGACTCCGGGATCTTCGCTGCCGTGCATGATCAGGAAAGGGCAGTCATCTGCGGTAACATTGTTCAATGCGCTGGCATCACGAGCCAGCTTCGGCACGTCTTTGACCGTGGCCCCCAGCAGTTTTGCTCCGTTGGAATTGGCGACATCTTCTTCTGTGCGACCATCGCCAACATTGTTTGGCGGCATCGTCAGAAGTTCGGACGGACCAAACCAGTCGCAGACCGCCTGAACTCGGCTGCTGACGTCTTCACTGTCGGGGCATGTTCTTGTACCCATCAGAGCCACCAAATGAGCGCCAGCCGATGTTCCCCACGCGGCGATGTGATCCGGATCGAAGTTGTATTGTTTGGCATTGCGTCGGATCCAGCGGACAGCCTCGTAGCAGTCGTTGATCTGTGCCGGCCACTGAGCAACATCGGTCAGTCGATAATTGATACTGACCACGGCAAACCCGTCATCGACAAGCCACGCCGCATTTTTTTTGCCGCTCTTCTTGTCCCCGTTTTTCCATCCGCCGCCGTGCACAAAGACGATCACCGGCGCGGGTTGCGGTTGTTTCTTCGGTGCGAATACGTCCAGCGTCAGCGAATGACCATTGGGTGCGGCGTACTGAATGTCGCGAATGATCTGCTGTTGTGCAGGCAGCGAAGGGGCGGACAGCAGGAAGATGAGACAGAATTGAAGAGTTCTCGCGGGCATTATTGGGGCCAATTGAGTGAATCAGATTCGGTTATTCTGTGAAGCTTCGTTGAGTTGACGGGAAAGTGCAACTTTCCGACAAAGGTCTCTGTCTCGCGATGTGGGTTCCAGGATAAGTTGCCCGTGTATTGCATTGAATCTGCGTACAAGTAATTTCAAAACCTTTGGTAATCCGACGCGCAAGCGAGGGATGTCTTTGAAAGTTTTTCGTTTACATCCCCTCGCTCACGCATCGGGTTTCCAGATTTTGCGCAAGCGGAGTGTTGAAACCGCTTCTCGCACTTTGTTAGTGACTGAATGAGAGGTTGTGTGCCACTGGCTTTGCCAGTGTTCTGTTGAGTCTCAAGATATTGGCGAAGTCAGTCGTACGCATCGAGACAGGGCTTGTGCTGCGTTGGCCGGTTGATCCGCAGTGTCGCTGTGACTCCCATGCAATCACGACTGTTCCGGCCGATTATTTTTTCGTGATTTCTTCTGTGCAAAATCGTTTGCTTAAAACTTCGAGCATCGCCTGCTGTGCACTCCTGCTCATGTTACTTGCTGAAAATTCGTGCGCCGCTGTTACGCTTGCTCAGCATGCACCAATTGGCCTGCCGCAGCCACCGACGAATTATTCGATGCTGGGAATGCAGTGCCTGATCGCAGTCTGGATTTTCATTCTGGGTAGTTGCTTCGGGAGTTTTCTGAACGTCGTGATCTATCGCCTGCCGGCCGGCATGTCACTGGGAAAACCCAAGTCGCGCTGTCCTCAATGTGAAACTCCGCTGGCAGCGAAAGACAATATTCCCGTCTTTGGCTGGCTGTTGCTGAAAGGTAAGTGTCGCTACTGCCGCCTGCCCATCCCCGTGCGATACCCGTTGATTGAAACGACCTGTGGTCTGATCTTTCTGGTGCTGCTGTTTTGCGAACTGCTGACCGGTGCCGCCAACCTGCCGTTGCGACACCCGGATCATTTTCATGTGCATCCTGGCTTCTGGCTGGTCTGGTTTGCGAAATGGGACCTGTCCGGGTTGTATTTGTATCACTGCCTGTTGCTGATCGTGGTGCTTGCCACATGCATGATCGGCTACGACCAGCATGCGCCGCAGCGAAAGCTGAGTTGGTTTGGAATCGGCGCTGCTCTGACGTTCGGCACGGTCTGGCCAGAGATCAGACCCGTGCCCGCCTGTCCGTACCCGGAAAGTATTTCTCAGATCGCAACCGGCTTTCACTGGGTTGATCCGCTGATCAATCCGGGGGCTGAGTACTGGACGGCGATTCGTCTGGTTGGATTTATCGATGGAGTCGTCGGAGTTATTGCCGGAGTGTTCATAGGCGCGTTGCTGATGTGGCAGTCAACGGCTTTAAAGCCGGTCGCCGGATTGCGCACACAGCAGGACGCTGTTCGAGCAAGCTTCGTTTTGGTCGGTGCCTTTCTTGGCTGGCAGGCATGCGGAATGATCGGACTGCTTATGTTGTTGCCCGGGTGTGTGTTCACGATCATGTCTGGATCCGGAAAAGGTCGAACCGTCGGCGCACCTGTGGCTCCCTTGTTTTTTGTAGCGATTGCTGCGTTTCTTCTGTTCTGGCAGGAATTGAATGATGCGTCGTGGATGATCGGCTGCAAGGGCTGGTCATTTACCACGATCGACTGGCGGCAGGACTGGTTGCTGACCACCGGCGGCATGGCCGCATTTGCTGCATTGGTTCGCTATTTCACCGTTGATTCGTCAGGCCAGACACCTCCACCTGTGGACGGGCCGATTTCATGAACCCCGTTTACCCGGTGAACGATTTTGGATCGTTGATTCCAGGTCTGGTGGTGCCATCCTTCACGTACTCCAGGATCCGTTTACAATCAGTCGTGGGTGGCCGCCGCTGAAGTCTGAATCGACGGATGGGCCATCGTTGTTCGAATCAATTCAGAATAGGAAGCATCCGCGGTCTCGTGGTCATTGAAATCGATTCACTTTCACACATGTTCAGCGGCAGCACGGAGCCCGTGCTGCAGATCAACCGGCTGACGTTGGGCGACGAATGTTTTGTGAGCATTGTGGGATCGTCCGGTTCCGGCAAGTCGACATTGCTGCGAATCATCGCGGGATTGATCGACCCGACCATGGGACATATATCTCTGGATGGAAACAGTCCGCACCGAAAACGAGATATCGGCGAACTGGGATTCATTTTTCAGTCGCCCACTTTGCTTCCCTGGAGAACAGCGATGCAGAACATTTTGCTGCCCTGTGAGTTACAGGGCGACCGATCAAGCAACCGTCAAGAGGACGTGAATGCGCTACTGTCGCTGGTCGGACTTTCGGCGGCGGATACTCGAAAGCGACCGTCGCAGCTGTCCGGGGGAATGCAGATGAGAGTTTCACTGGCACGGGCGCTGGTTACTCGTCCGGAGCTTCTGTTAATGGACGAGCCGTTCGCGGCACTGGACGATATTCTGAGAATTCAGTTACAGGAAGAGGTGCGGCGCATTTACTGTGAGCAGAAAATCACCTCTGTTCTGGTGACTCATAACATCCGCGAAGCAGTGGCGATGAGTGATCGCGTGCTGGTTCTGGGTGACAAGCCGGCTCAGATCACCGCAGACGTTGCTGTAAATCTGCCGGTCGTACGAAACAATGATGTGCGCCGGTCGCCGGAGTTTCAGGAACTGGTAAACGAAGTGACCGATGCTTTGCATCAGGTTGTCTGATGATCAGTCCTGGTTCCCAGCACATCCAAACCGACAGCATGCAGGAGGACGATGCCTTGAATGTCAAGCCGACACTGAACACCCCTCACACAGCAGTGGGCATCATTGCGCCCGTTGCTGTGGCGGTTGCAGTGGTTGCGGTGTGGCAGACGTTTGTCTGGGTGAACGACGTTTCACCGTTGGTGCTGCCGTCTCCGCTGCAGGTGTGTTTCGCACTAATAAATGAAAGAGCAGATTTGGTTGAGGCGGCATGGTGCACGACATGTGCGGCGTTAACTGGTTTGACGGCAAGCACGCTGATCGGGGTACTGACGGCGTTCGCTTTTTCTCAGTCACGCACTGTGCGACGAACGTTTTATCCCTATGCCATTCTGCTGCAAACGGTTCCCATCATCGCTGTTGCTCCCATCATCGTGATTTCGTTCGGTCGTGGGTTTTACAGTGTCGCACTGGTTTCGCTGGTGATCAGCCTGTTTCCGATCATCACCAACACAACAACCGGTCTGCTGCAGATCGACGCCCGGCACCGTGAGCTGTTCGAACTGCATTCCGCGACCTGGTGGCAGACGTTATGGAAGTTGCGGCTGCCGTCTTCTTTGCCCTACCTGATCAGTGGCGTGCGCATCGCCGGCGGCGCCGCAATTGTGGGAGCAATCGTCGGAGAGTTTTTTGTCGGATCCAGTCAGCCGGGGCTGGGCGCCATGATTCAGAAAAAAGCGGCGGGGATCGCAATGGACGAGCTCTTTGCAACCGTTTTCGTTTCCACAATTCTGGGCGTGACGATCTTTGGAATCATCACAGTGATCGGTGAACGAATTTTGAAACGATTTTTTGGAATGAGTCTGAGCGGCGTGCGTTAGAGCAGTTCCGCAGACACCATAGCCTGGCGAATGATTTCAACATCATTGGGACTGCATGCCGATGACGGTGCACGTGGAACGCCAGCGTCAAAGCCCAGCAGAGTCAAAGCGGCTTTCAGTCCGGCAGCTCGGCGTGACAGGATCTGCCAGTCTGTTTCGTGCAGTCGATCCTGAATAGTCTTCGCTGCGGCAACGTTGCCCTGCGACGCCAGTTTCAGAATGTCTGCACATTCCTGCGGTGCAACGTTGCCCAGCATCAGACACGCGCCGTCAGCGCCTATTGCTGCACCTGCCAGCAGAAGACTTCCGTTGCCCGTCCAGAAATGCTTCTTTGTCGGTACGAAAGTTCGCACGCGCGCTTCGAACCGCAGGTCCGCTGAAGCAATGTAGCCCGCGACGTTGCCCATTGTCGCGACATCACCAATCAATTCGGCGGTGACGTTTCTGGGCGCTGTACTGCTGAGAAACATGCCCGGAGCAGGCTGGTTAATAATGTAGACAGGCATCGGGCAGCCTGAGATGGCATCGTGCAGATAACCGGCCACGTTGTCTGTCAGCCGAGGGATACGCAGTCGAATGAAATCTGCACCTGCCGCAGCCAATGCCTCAGCAAGCCGCAGAGTATCAGTCAACGAAGGACTGTCGACGCCCGCGATGACCAACCTGCTTTTGCCACAGACTCGTCTCACACATCGGACAATTCGAAGCTTCTCGTTTTCCGAAAGAAAGGCTTCTTCTCCGTTCTCCGAATTCAGCACGAAGCCTGATAAAGAGGTCCGCATCCAGCGGTCGACATTCCGCTCTAATGCATCAAAGTCGATGCTGTCGTCCGCGCCGAATGGTGTCGGCGTGGGAGCAACGACTATCAGGTTTTCAGTTTCTGCGACCATTGGGCTCGTGTTGATCAGCTAGGCACTGCAAAACAGACAGACTAATAGCGAAATCTCAGGAAGCCAGCGGTAGCAGCAAAGAAACCGGCGAAACCGACGCACGAAATGAAGACTTCAGCAACCGGCATGCGGTTTACGCGTGTTTGCATTCGTCGCAGCAGCCACACTGCCGGCATAGCGCCAGGGAAACCTGCGAGGAACGCCCATTCGAAGACGAGACTCAGGCGTCGGCATGCCAGAAAGTAGGCCATGCAGATGCAGAGAAAGATGAACAGAGGCAATCGCCGTCTGAGAAAGATGACGGCTGACCTACTTTCTGTCTTTGCAGCCGCACCTGGCGTACCAACGAATTCAAAGGCGGCGTAAAGGCACACGGGCCAGGTGAAAATGAATTCGTTTGTGAGGTGTCCAAGAACCGTTGTGCCCAGCGCTCCCGGAACGCACAGCAGGACAAGTTCAATCCACGGGCTGCCTGGACTCGCGCCCAGCGTTCTTCTGGTATAGGCTGCTGACAACTTACTGAGGGCGATCAATGCGATGCCTGCGGCGAACCATTGAATCAACCACTGAGCGTGCGGGACGTCGAAGGCGTACTCAGGCTCGACCGCCAACACGATGGCTGCCAGGTTGCGGTACTGTTTCTGCGACAGTTCGCCGGCTCGGAGTGTTCCTTCGATCTTCAGGTTCGTCGGCTGTCCCACGTAAACGCAGACGGCTGTCGAGTGATTGCGGACGTAGATTCGGCCGTTGCACAGACAAGGTGGCGTCCACGTTAACTCGCCGCCCAATACCGTACACCGCGCCAGTTCAACGCACAGCTGCGGGTCGGTCTTCAGCAGTATCAGTTCGCCCAGTTCGTTCAGAATGATGAGTTTCCCGTCTGCGGCGATGATGCCTGCCTGCCCTATGTCGCTGGCAAACTCTTCTGCATTGGACGTTCGACGCGGTCGTCCCGTTCCATTGCTCCATTTTTCTTCGCCCGTGTGAAAGTCGACACAGCGAAAGATTCCGCGGGACGGCCGATGTGTCTTCGACTGCACGTCAAAGATGTCGAAACCGTATAGATGGTCGTCGACAAGGGCGCTGGAACAGACGTCATTTGACATTGTCATTGACCGCCAGACAGTCTGCGGCTCCTCGACTGACACGTCCACAAGTTGGCTGCCGGATCGGAATGGGCCGGAGATCCACAGGTTCGGCTCATCGTAGATTGGCCAGGCAGAGTGTTCGTCGTATCCGTGTGAAAGGTCCATCTGATGAATCAGTTGACCGTCATGTCGATGCAGAATCAGCAGCGAATTCTGCATGTAACAGACGATGAGGGCGGCGCCGTTGACCTCGATGGGATACGCCGGAGTGTAACTTGCCGGTTCACTGGTCGACGTCCAGACTTCAGCACCGGTTTCCGATGCGAAGGCAACGACGCCTGCGTTTACGCCGCCGACCGGAAGGATCACCATGTTGTCAGTGACTGTTGGTGAGCAGGCGTACCCGAAATCACAGCCTTCAATCCCGTACGTTTTCAGCAAATCCTTCGACCAGATTCTGTCTCCCGAGGATTGATCAAGACAACAAAGCAGGCCATCCGGTGACGTGAAGAACAGTCGCCCGTTGGACAGCGTGGGCGTGGATCGTGGACCTGGATAGACGCCCGCCGCTTCGTATGGCCAGTCGTATCGATACTCCCAAACGGTTTCACCAGTGTCTGCCTGCAGGCAGTAAACATATTGCCCGGTTACGTTTTGTCCCTGGGTGAAGACACGATCTCCGGTCGCCACAAAGGCCGAATATCCCTGGCCCAGTTTTCTGGTCCACAGAACAGGCGGGCCTTCGGCCGGCCACTCGTCTGCCAGATCGGTTTCCGAAGAATGGCCGTTGTAAGCCGGACCGCGAACGAACGGCCAGCCATCATCGGCACAGCCGTTTTTTCCAACGGCCAGCAACAGGATACTCAGGCAACATCCCAATGCCGGACGGACTGCCGGTCGATCAAAGATGCTGCCTGGAAACTGCATTGTCCGCTCCCGTCTGTCGCAGCAAAGATGCGATCATAACGGATTGATGATTTCTTGGAAGGACTCAGAAAGAACCGAATTGTCACGTGCGACCTGCACGCTTGCTTCCGAAGGTTTGGCTGGCACCCTATCACAATCTGAATCGCCTGGCTCATCGGGCGCGCGCTGGCACGTACATGTTACAAGAAGATAGGTTGTGTACCGACGCTGCAATCAACTATTGGCTGTGTGACACGACGTCGTTGTTCTCTCGACTCGATGGTTCATCAGACACCTGAGGATTGGCTTTTTGTCTGCGGAGCACAGCGTGCGCATAAAGAAAGCGGCAAAGTCGTGACCTTGCCGCTCGTGTTTCCTTACGGGGCAGACCAAGGAGCGTCTGCGATCGATATTAATATCGTCCGCCGCCTCCGCCGCCTCCGCCGTAACCACCACCACTGCGACGCGGTTCGCGAGGTCTTGCTTCGTTGACCACGATTTGACGTCCGTCAAGATCCGATCCATTCAACGCGTCAATCGCTTCATCCCCGCCTGAGTCCATTTCGACGAACCCGAATCCCTTCGAACGTCCGGTTTCACGATCGGAGATGACCTTTGCCGAGGTCACTGTTCCGAACTGTGCGAAGGCTTGTTCAAGGCCTTCCGATGTGGTCCCCCATGCGAGGCTCCCAACAAAAATGTTCTTACTCATCTACTCACCCCGAGCTTCACAGCGCAAAAAACACAGAAGTACTACCCCAACAACGGCAGCAGTAAAACACCAATTCCTATGACACAACCAGTCGATCGTCGACTATGCCAGAAAGCTAACCGATTGCCTCGATGGCATTCGTCATTTGGAGGTTACCTGCATCACGACTGTCATGGACAGACATGCTGAGTAACGCAAAGATGAGCCGACGAACCAGCAGCAGAAAGCAGAAGGAGATCGGCATGGAACTCATATCAGGAAATTCTTAACGTCCCAGCTTGTTTATAATCTAAGATTTGTCGCTCAGCTTGGCAATACGGAGTACGCCCTTACTCCATCAGTCTGTTTTTTTTCAAAATTTTCTTTTCTGACAGTTTCTCGCTGCAGAAATGATTCCAACACCCGGCCAGACACTATTCCAATGACGAATAAAAATACCGCAGATGCCGATGCTTCCCCGCTTAATATCGTTACGAAACTCATTGAATCACGCCGGTCGATCAAGCCCGTTGACTTTTCTGATCATCGCGTCGAGGACGCGCTCGTCTGGCAAATGCTCCGCAATGCCAACTGGGCACCGACTCATGGCATGACCGAACCGTGGCGGTTCTTTGTGTTCACGGGTAGTGAAAGATCGACGCTGGGAAAGCTACTGGCCGAGATTTACCACCAGATCACTCCTCCGGAATCGTTCAAGCCAGCTAAAGCCGCGAAGCTGGTTTCCAATGCAGAACGGTCGTCGCACCTGATTGTGATCGCCATGAAGCGTCAGGTGTCTGAGAAGATTCCCGAAGTGGAAGAGATCGAAGCGGTGGCGTGCGCTGTCCAGAATCTGCATCTGACGGCTACCGCGATGGGGGTTGCGGGATACTGGTCTTCCGGAAAAGCGATCTGCAGCGATCAGCTGCGAAAACACCTGGGACTCAGTACCTACGATCGAATTCTCGGGCTGTTCTACTTGGGCTACTTAAGCTCAGACTGGCCGATCGGGACACGTTCCCCCGTGGAAGAAAAAGTTGTCTGGTCGTCTGACGCCTGAGTGTCGGCCTGAACGCATTTCGGAAGTCTCGGGTGTAGTAGTGAATGGTTGCGAAGTTTAGTGGCCACGCAGCTTGGGATCATTGCCCCTATCTGAATCGAAGGACTCGACGGGATGATGGTCCCATCTTACGGTCGAAAACCACAATCTGTGACTGCACCCGAACTCCTCGCTCCATTGACTTCCCATCACACGGCACGCGAACGTACAGTTCAATATCGATGTTGGCGACGAATCGTATCACGTGTTGTCACGACGTCGGCCAGGAGAACGGACTTCGAATACAACCGCTGCTTGCGGACGGCACTGGAACGACGATTGACGATTATGCTGCGATTACCACTGGCTGTCGCTTTTTTTCTTCCGTCCATGCTACGGAGCCCAACCGCACCAGCATGACAGCCTCCGCGAAACCCATGGCACCGCCTTCCGGAAAACCACAGGTTGTATCTGGAGGGGCAGAAGCTGAAGAAGAGGAAACGCGGACCGGCATGGGAATCGGCTGACGTCCCGGACGGTGTCTATGCCGACGGTCTACTGGCGGAACGTGCCGACGTCGAACTCCGCAAATTGAAAGACCGCGATCAGATCGAACTTCCAGACCACTACCACGCCCCCAGGACGCACCGAAAGAATCCATCCATTCATCCGGTGAACTTCGTACATATGCCGGCCAGAGGTCCGGTTTTCGATGAAACTGCGCGGAATCTGATCCACGGATATTACGCCTGTGTCAGCTACACGGATGCTCAGATCGACAGGCTGCTTGATGAAGTCAACCAGCTGCAACTTTCCGAAAACACCATCGTTGTCCTGTGGGGTGACCACGGCTGGAATCTGGGTGAGCACGCACTCTGGTGCAAACACAGCTGTTACGAGACGTCGATGCAGATTCCGCTGATCGTGCGTGCTTCCGGAATCAAAGGCGGTCAGCGAGGGCCGGGACTGGTGGAGCCCATCGACCTGGATCCGACACTGTGTGAACTTTCCGGGCTGAAATCTCCTGACCATCTGCAGGGACGCAGCTTCGCCGGATTGATGAAAGACTCGCAGGCAGACTGGAAAACGGCAGCGGACGGGCGTTTCCAGAAGAGCGACACGATTCGCACAGAAAAATTTCGGTTTGCCGAATACTCAGATGCTGCAGGAAAACGGACGTCCGCGCTGCTCTATGATCACGCTGCTGATCCGGATGAGAACGTCAACGTTTTGGAATTCAGGCAGCAGGTCGTCAACCAAGTGACAAAGCAGCTGCATCAAATTAAAGTGAGTGGCAGGAATTGAACGCCCCTCAATGATGGTGAGACCATGCACACGGACTTCGAATCGATAACCAATCTCAGCCGACGTGCTTTTTTACGGAACGGCACGCTTCTGCTGGCCACTGTGGATTCTTCGTCAGTCCTTGCCGACCAGCAGGAGTCTGTGCTCCGAGTGGGATTGGTGACAGACCTGCATTATGCGGACAAGCCACCAGCCGGTAGCCGCCATTATCGGGAGACACCGGACAAACTGGCGGAAGCCGCAGCTAAGTTTTCGGGGAACCAACCTGATTTCATCGTGGAACTGGGAGACTTTATCGACGCCGCCGATTCTGTTGACGCAGAACTCGGCTACCTGAAACGAATCAACAAAGAGTTCCTGCCAATCTGCGGTCACCGTCATCACGTTCTGGGCAATCACTGCGTGTATACGCTGAACAAGCGAGAGTTTCTTGACGTCGTCGAACAACCGGAATCGTATTATTCGTTTGACGTTGGCGATTTTCATTTCATTGTGCTGGACTCCTGCTTCCGCAGCGACGGCACGCCGTATGGCCGAAAGAATTTTGAGTGGACCGATCCCAACATTCCTGCTGCCGAGCTGGAGTGGCTGAAAGCGAATCTGAACGGCACAAAAAAGAAGACCGTCGTGTTTGCACACCAGCGGCTCGACGTCAGCAATCACTACGGCGTCAAAAACGCCGACAGCGTGCGCAAGGTGTTCGAAGAGTCCGGCCGAGTACTGGCCGTTTTGCAGGGGCACAGTCATAAGAACGACCACAACGAGATCGGCGGCATTCACTACTGCACACTGGTCGCGATGGTGGAAGGATCGGGCGCAAACAACAACGCTTTTTCCATGATGGAGATTGCCGCGGGTGGCACAATCCGGATTGAAGGGTTTCGCAAGCAGGCGGATTACGACTGGAAGGTCTGATACGGACGTGAGGGAATGGCGAAGGGGTGATTATCGCCTTAGTGCAGGCAGCCTGCCTGCCTGCTGTGTTTCGTTCCGTCAGTCCGTCTGTCCGCACTACAGAGAACGGGAATCGGTTTTCTTGGATGCCGGAGTGGCGTTCCGTCTGATTCGCCCTGCTTTGGTGTATCCGCGGAGGCGGGATGGTTGATTAGAGCAGTTGTCGAAAAGATGCCTCGTGGGGCTCGTGACAAAGCGACTCTGTTAGGCGGCAACAGTTTCGCCGCGGCCGCAAGTCAGCGTAATGCGCTGAAGCGACTTTTACCGTGTCCACGCCAGCCATTTGGCGAACAGTTTCTGCACGAATGGGGTCAGCCGAGTGCGGCTGTATTGGTCGCCGAGTTTTCGGATGGCTTCGGCCTGCGTCGGATACGGGTGAATAGTCGTTCCGATGGTCGACAGGCCAACGCCTTTTGCCAGCCGCAGCGTCTTCTTCCACTTTGGAATTCTGCTGTTCACCGTCATTGCCAGAGTGATTTCGTTGATCATTTCTCCGGCGTTTGCGGCCACGATCGTGGCCCCGACGATTTCGTCTGTACCTTTTCTTACGTGGGCTCGGACAAATCCGTCCGTATCCGCTTCCAGAATGGCGCGGTCGATGTCCTTCATTTCGACGGTGTAGGTGTCGATTTCGATGCCGTGGGCAGCCGCTTCTTTCGCCCCCATGCCGACGTGCGCCAATTCCGGAGACGTGTATGTGCACCACGGAACGGTCAAAGCACTTGCTTTGGCTCGCCCCTTGAACAATGTGTTCTGAATCACAATGCGAGCCATAAAGTCTGCGGTGTGTGTGAACTTGTACCGTGAGCAGACGTCACCCGCGGCGTAGATCATTGGGTGGGTCGTTTGTAGACGTTCATTGACCTCGACCCCACAGCGGGAATCGTATTGTACACCGACAGCTTCCAGACCAAGTCCGTCTAAGTTGGGCGTGCGGCCAATGCCCACCAGCACCTTGTCCACAACAACTTCGTGTTCCTTGCCGTCCTGTTCGTACACGACGACCGTTTCATGGCTACGTTTTTCCATACGTGTCGTCTGAGCGTTCATGACAAATTGGATGCCATCGCGTTGCATGGCCTTCTGCACCACCAACGCCGCGTCGGAATCCTCACGAGGTAAAATGTGGGCCGCCTTTTCGATGTGAGTGACTTTGCAGCCGAAGCGAGCAAAACTTTGAGCCATCTCACTGCCGATCGGGCCGCCGCCAATAACGGCCATCCGTGCCGGCAATTCGGTTAGGGAGAACAGCGTTTCGTTTGTCAGAGCTCCCACGTTCTGCAGACCAGGAATGGGAAGATCGGCTGCCCGAGCCCCTGTGCAGATAACAGCTCGTTTGAACTTCAGCTGCTGGTCCTTTACTTCCACGGTGTCGTTGCTGACGAATTTGCCCCCCCCGAAATACACGTCGATGCCCAGTTCCGTAAAGCGAGTTGCTGCATCGTGATGACTCATCCCCGCCCGCAGCTCTCTCATACGTCCCATCGCTTTCGAGAAGTCGACATTCCAGCCGTCCGGCACTTCGATGCCGAATTCCTGTGAATTGCGAACGGCCGCTGCCGCCCGAGCAGCGCTGATAATTCCCTTGGAGGGCACGCAGCCGACATTCAGGCAATCGCCACCCATTAAATCGCGTTCAATTAAGGCAACCCTTGCTCCCAGTCCGGCAGCTCCGGCAGCGACAACAAGTCCTGCAGGACCCGCACCGATCACCACCAGGTTGTAGCGGCCCTCCGGCGACGGATTCTGCCACTCCGGCGGCGCTACGTGCGACTGCAGTAACTGATTGTGCTGGTCCAGGGGTTGCAGTTGCGGCAGGCTGGACATCGAATTTACTCCTGAGAATGATGACGACACACGGGCAGGAAGGGCTCTGCCATTGACCGGTTACGGGGCTGCGACGTATCGGATTCCCGAAAACTTACTCAGTTTGTGAAATCACACACATCGACATTCCGGTTCGTTCACGTCTGATTGGGGCCAGCCCCGGGCCATGGGTCTGTCTGAAAACGTTTTTGATGTTCCCCATATTGTTTTTGTAAGGGCGGAAGACTTCTGCCAGTCATTCATGTATCCGCCGCGAAGACCGTCGGGTACTGTCGGATCTTCGCCCCGGCTTTGGAATCCTGTAGCCGCATTCATTGAGAGGTTTGTCTATGTTCCGTCCAAGCTTGTTCAGCGCCGCGATCGTTGCTGCGGCCATCGTTTATCTGTCCACAACGGCGTTTGGTCAGTCCAGTTAACGAGGAAATGTGATCATTAACCGTGGCTTTTCGACGCAGGGCTCGTCCGGCCGGGTCGTTCAGCAGGCGCAGACGTTTGAAGATAAGTTCTGGCGTTACCTGCGCGATAGTCATTACAAGCAATGGGCACCGGTACCCGGAAAGACAGATGGTCTGTATCCTGGACAGAGTCCGCCCGGAGCGATTCTGAAAATGTATCTGAACCGCAAAGCGGCGGGACGACCTGTAGAACTGCCGAACGGTTCGGTCATCGTCAAGGAGAATTACGACCCGACCGGTCAGAAGCTGATGGCCGTGACCGTGATGTACAAGACGCCGAATTACAATCCCGACGCTGGTGACTGGTACTGGGTCAAGTATCTGGCCGATGGCAAGGTCGATCAAAAGGCCACACCGATGGGTAATACAAGACTTGCCGGAAAACCGAAGGACTGTATCGAATGCCACGCCGGGGCAGACGGTGGTGACTACGCGTTCTTCAATGACGCACCGTAGGGCAACCTTCTGCGGCAGGCGGCAGGACAAGAATCACCGACCGTCTTGTGCTCCCGCCACGGTTACTATTCGTCGTTCGGCTCTTCCAGAGCTTCTGCGACGGATGATCGGGTGCTCGGCCGCCCATAGATTTTCAGATTCAGCCAGCTCTGAAACGATCGACGTCTGCAGCTGGGTCAGCAGCGCGATGACCGAAGCTGCCAAATGCTGCTCAACGGAGTTACCGAATTTGTAAATGTCGGCGCTGGGGATGCCGGGCCCTGCCAGCACGAACAAGTCTGGTGCCTGAGTTTCAAGAGCTGATCTTGCAGATTTAAGACCGTCGAAGGTCGGACAGTTGAACTGATGTTTTGCGAAGTATCGGCCATATAGTGTCTCGTTCGACAGGATCAGTGACGATCATGTAAATTAACTTGTCAGAATTCATGGTCGACTCCCCGGCCGTTTGGCTGTCGGCCGGCATGAGCAGCGTATGGAAATGCCCCGCCGAAGACTTTGTTAGCCAATTTGCCTCAAAAAACTGATCTCTGTATGCACGCCATCTTGAGCGTCGCAGCGACGCGAAGACAGATTTTCTTGCAGCGTCATCACGATTCGCCGCACAACAGACCGGTTTTTTGGAACCGTCGGTTCGATAGCTTCATCCGCGAATCGCCGGAGCATCGACTTCCGTCGGCGATGGGCCGTCGACGACCGAAACGGAAGCAGCACTTGCCGGTTTCGACCTGAAGCTCCGTATGCACGTCCTGTTACAGGCCGTTGTGAATTCGAGAGGGTGGCCGGTGGTTGGAGCGAGGAACGAGTGAATCCCTGGGTTTCCTTTGTAAGCTCCGCCCCCAGGCTTCGAGCGTCCGCCAGTCACAACCGCCGAACGGCGGCTATGCCAGGATCTCCGATACGACTCGCGCGGGCTCAGCCCCGGTCAGCTTCTGGTCGAGGCCCTGATAGCGGAACGTTAGACGGTTGTGGTCGGTACCCACCTGATTCAAAATCGTCGCGTTCATGTCGCGAATGTGGACCGGATTTTCAACGATGTTATAACAGTAGTCGTCGGTTTTTCCGAATTCAAAGCCGCGTTTGACGCCGGCGCCCGCCATCCACATCGTGAAGCAGCGCCCATGGTGATCGCGTCCATGGTTGTCGGAGGTCAGTGTGCCCTGCGAATAAATCGTGCGGCCAAATTCTCCTCCCCACACGATCAAAGTGTCTTCGAACAGACCACGCTGCTTCAGGTCTGTGATCAAGCCGTGGATCGGGTGGTCGATGGAATTGCACTGGCCACGAATGAGTTTCGGCAGGCTGCCGTGCTGGTCCCAGCCTCGGTGAAACAGCTGTACAAACGGCACGCCCTGTTCCACAAGCTTTCTGGCAATCAGGCAATTGCGAGCAAACGACCCCGGTGCTTCGATGTCGGGGCCGTACAGAGCTCTGGTGTCGGCCGTCTCAGAATTCAGATCCATCAATTCCGGGACCGATGTCTGCATACGAAACGCCATTTCGTATTGAGCAATCCTGGTCAGCGTTTCCGGATCGCCAAAGTTGCTGAAGTGTTCCTGGTTAATGGCCGCGATGCGATCAAGCATTCTTCGTCGAGTCGCGCGGTCGATGCCGTCCGGATCGTTCAGGTACAGCACCGGACTGCTGCCGGCCCGCAGTGCAACACCCTGGTGTTGAGACGGCAGAAATCCACTTCCCCACAGCCGACTGTACAGCGCCTGTTTCTGTCCCGGCCCCTTTGAAATCATGACTACGTACGACGGCAGGTTTCTGTTTGGACTGCCCAGGCCGTAGCTAACCCACGCTCCCATGCTGGCTTTACCCGGCTGTTGTACTCCCGTGTTAATAAACGTGATGGCCGGGTCGTGATTAATCGCTTCGGTGTGAACAGACTTTACCAGAGTAATGTCGTCCACCAGCTTTGCCGTCTGTGGCAGAATCTCACTGACCCACGTGCCGTTTTGACCATGTTGCGAAAAGTTGAACATGGGAGCCACGCACGGAAAGGCTTTCTGGCCGGACGTCATCGTTGTGATGCGTTGTCCGTTACGAATGGATTCCGGTAACTCCTGGCCATGGATGTTGCGAACCTCCGGTTTGTAATCCCAGGTGTCAATATGCGAGGGCCCACCACACATAAACAGGTAGATGACTCGTTTTGCCTTCGGGGCAAAATGCGGCAGGTCGGGCAGGCCACCATTGGCAGCAGCCGTTGTAACAGCAGACGGAGCGGCTGCAGCGCTGCCCATTAGTGATGCGAGAGCAGCTGCGCCGAGCGGTCGGGCGGCATTCGCCAGCAGGTCACGGCGATTGAGTGTTGTCTGCAGACTGGCGAATGACTGTTGGAGGTCACTTGATGAATTCATATAAAAACTATCCTTGTCGTTCAGGCTGGCGTGTCAGCCGACTCCACTACAGTTCAGAGTGTGGTTGCAGATGTGTCCAGCGGGAATCCGTATTATTGAAATTGAAACCCGTTTGCCACGGCGGCATTCGAGCGGTAAGCGTTCTATCCGCGTGTTAAAGTCTCATCCAGATTCAGAATCATGCTGGTGACGACGGTCATGGCTGCGTGAGTGGCCGCGTCCAGAGACTCATCACGTTTGGATTCGCCGATGGACAGAAACCTGTTGGCAATGTCAGCATCTGTCTTAAAGCGTTCCAGTTCTTCCTGAAAGGCCTCCATCAGAATGGTCTGTACTCCGGTGGTCGGTCGCACGCCGGCAGCTCGGCGGAAGATAAACACGATTTGCTGTTCCACTGAACTGCCGCCGTCTTGTAATCCTGCCTGGGCGAGTGCCCGGGCAGCTTCGACAAACTGCGGATCGTTCATCGTCACCAGTGCCTGCAAAGGCGTGTTGGTGCGAGAACGCTTCAGTAAACACTTCTCACGAGTCGGTGCGTCAAAGATCGTCATTGATGGCGCCGGAGCGGACCGTTTCCAGTATGTGTACATCGATCGACGGTACAGCTTTTCGCCGCTGTCCCGGACAAATCTCAGATTGCCGTTCAGGCTGACTTCGTTCCACAGGCCCGCCGGCTGGTAAGGCTTCACACCAGGTCCGCCGATCTTCGGTACCAGGAGACCGCTGGCCGCCAGCGCGTTGTCTCGTACGAATTCGGCCTGCAGTCGGAACCGAGCACCACGTGACAGCAGCCGGTTTTCGGGGTCGGTGGCCAACTTGTCAGCAGTCAGTGCAGACGCTTGTCGGTAAGTCGATGACATGACCATCAGCTTTATCGCTCGCTTGATGTCCCATTTCGATTTGACAAAATCGACGGCCAGCCAGTCAAGCAGGTCCGGATGGCTGGGCCATTCTCCCTGAGCTCCGAAGTCGTCCAGAGATCGCACGATGCCTTCACCAAACAGCATTGTCCAGTAGTTATTCACTGCCACTCGAGCGGTCAACGGGTGATTCGGATCGGTCAGCCAGTTTGCCAGCCCCAGCCGATTGGCGGGGGCGCCGGCGGGAAGTTGCGGCAGGGCGGCGGGTACATTGGGTTCGACTTTTTTATCCTTCAGCGGTGCCGCATAGTTGCCTCGTTCGAGGACGAAGGTTTCACGCATTGCAGGAACATCGTTCATGATCATGACGTTGACGATCGGCTTGCGCAGTTCGGCAATCTTTGACGACAGTTGCGTCTGCTTCTGCGTTAACGCTTTGTACGGCTCATCAATCGTGCTGAGGAAGTGAGCACGCAGCACTTTGTTCTCATCGGCTGACCGTTCTGCAGCAGCCTTCGCCAGCAGCGGTGTGATCACATCGTTCCCTGCCAGCGCTGCGATTTCGGATTCCGCCAGTACCCGGCCGTAGACGCGAACATCGTCTACCAGTCCATTGTAATTCGAGCCACCGTTGCGGCGGCCCAGATAGAATGGTCCTTTCGACTTAATGGTCCCAGCCAGTCGATCTTCCTTAACGTCCCAGTCCCACGACTTTCCGTCCACATAGATCCTGACGCCGGCCGCCTTCATTGAACCGTCATACGTCACGAAGACATGCTGCCACGTATCAGGTTTCAGTTTTTGTTTGGTGCTGATCTTAATCGCATCGGTCGGCCATTTGCTGATGATGTGTGGTTCAACGGCGCCACCGGACAGGTGCAGGTCGTAGCCGCGAAAGTTATTCTCATTGTTCATTCTGGCCAGGGGCGCGCCACTGGCAGCACCTTTCGGCTTGATCCATGCTCCGTATGAAAAGCCGTGGCTGCCATTGAAGTCGCCGACATTGCCCATGTCGACAAAGTTCTTTGTGTCACAATCAAAGGCTTTGCCGAATTTTCCGTCTGCCCATTTCACGGGGCCGTTGAGCTTACCCTTGCGTCCTGCATCGACCAGATCCGCAACGACTCGGCCTTTGCCTTCGTCCAGCGGCACATACGCGACCATGTCGGTTGGGATCAATGGCTGACTGCCTGCCGTAGCCGACGCTTCGGTCAGCCATTTCTGAAACGGCGGCTCCGATTCCTTTGATCTGACGTCAAGCTGTGGCTGCAGCCCGTCGAGTTCCTTTTGCAGTCCGTCCGCCTGCGCAATCTTTGATCCCTCAAAGATGTCGACAACAGGAGCCTCGTTTCCGTTCCGAGTCTGCCGGCCACGGTCAGCTGCCTGATTGAAGTATGCAAAGAAGCTGTAGTATTCTTCCTGCGTGATCGGGTCGTATTTATGATTGTGGCATTGAGCACACTCCATGCTGAGTCCCATCCACACCATCGATGTCGTCTTCACGCGATCGATGGCATATTCCACACGGTACTCTTCTTCAATCAGCCCGCCTTCGTCCGTCGTCGCGTTGTTGCGCAGAAATCCAGTGGCCACTTTTTGTTCTGTGGTCGAATTAGGAAGCAAATCACCGGCGAGTTGCTCAATAGTAAACTGGTCAAATGGTTTGTTGCTGTTGTAGGCACCGATAACCCAGTCACGCCATGGCCACATGTCGCGCGGGCCGTCTGCGTGAAACACGCTGGTGTCGCCGTAGCGAGCCGCATCCATCCAGACCACTGCCATGCGTTCGCCGAAGTGAGGTGACTTCAGCAGTCGGTCGATGACTTTTTCGTAAGCACTGTCGGAAGTGTCGGCCAGAAAGGCATCCGTTTCGGCGATAGTCGGAGGCAGGCCGGTGAGGTCCAGTGTGACGCGACGCAGCAGGCGTTCCCTGTCGGTGTCGCTGTTGGGCTGCAGTCCTTCAGCAAGCAGACGTCGCAGGATGAATGCATCGATGGGGTTGCGTATCCATTTACGCAGAGACTCGTCGATGGTGGCTGTTTTCTTTGTGCTGGCGTCACCTTGTTCCACGACGAACGGCACGACTGGTTTCACAGGAGGGACAAACGACCAATGTCCTTCTGAAGCGGCCCCGCTTTCGACCCAGGCTTTGATCATGGCGACTTCTTCCGGCTTCAGGTCAACGTGAGCGTCCGGAGGAGGCATGATGACATCGGGATCCTTTGATGTGATCCGGGCCCATCCCTCACTGTCGGCGAGACCACCTTCAAACGTCTGACGAATGCCCTCGGGTTGATCCAGCCGCAGTTCCGCTTCACGGTGAGCGTCATCCGGGCCGTGGCACTTGGAACACTTCGTGGACAGAATTGGACGCACATCCCGGTTAAAACGAATTTCTTCGCCCAGGGCACAGGGGACCAGCATCGTCGCGATCAACAGGCGGAGGTGGCACAAATGCCTCATGTCGGGGGCTCATTCTACAGGTGGGAATTGGGTGGCAAGTCCCACAGTGTAACCAGCTGGCGATGCAGCGTTAATCAGGATTCGGGAAGCCGAGTCGCATTTCAATCACCAGATTCCATTTAGTGACCGAGAAAACAATCCGCCAGGCGTTTAGAGTCCTCGGCATTCTTCAAAAGCCCCGGGCTCTGTGACAGGTTTTCGTCACCAGTCACCCGCTCCAATGCCGCCATTTTCCCTTGTTTTTTGATGCTAAACTCAGTATGTTCCTGTGCTCATCGCGCCTATGCCGTCAAGCCTGACTGGCTGATTCCTGCAAATATTCTCTGCCGCGGTGGTTACGAACCGGAAAACTTCCCGGATTCTCTCTAACGTTTCGGTGTCCTGTGACGCCAATTCTCCCCAACTTCTTTCACATTGAGACCTTTAGACATGAGCGCTGTATCGGAAAAGCTCCCCTACAAAGTTGCCAACATTGAACTTGCAGAACTGGGCCGCAAAGAAATTGAGATCGCTGAGATCGAGATGCCTGGCCTGATGGCTCTTCGGCATAAGTACGGAGATTCTCAGCCATTAAAGGGTGCTCGCATTGCGGGCTGCCTGCACATGACCATTCAAACGGCTGTGCTGATCGAAACCCTGCAGGCTCTGGGTGCGGACGTCACCTGGTCCAGCTGTAACATCTTTTCCACTCAGGACCACGCCGCTGCTGCCATTGCTGCTGCCGGAATTCCCGTCTACGCATGGAAGGGAATGAGCGAAGAAGAATTCGATTGGTGCATTGAACAGACGCTGCACTTCTCGGACGGTCAGCCGCTGAACCTGATTTTGGACGATGGCGGTGACCTGACACTGATGGTCCACGAAAAGTTTCCCGAACTGTTGGGCGACATCAAAGGACTGTCTGAAGAAACGACGACCGGTGTTCATCGCCTCCATCAAATGATGGAAGAAGGCAAGCTGGCCGTACCGGCAATCAACGTCAATGATTCGGTCACGAAAAGCAAGTTTGACAACCTCTACGGTTGTCGTGAATCACTGGCGGACGGCATCAAACGTGCCACCGACGTGATGGTTGCCGGTAAAGTCGTTGTTATCTGCGGCTATGGGGACGTCGGCAAAGGCTGTGCCGACGCCATGGACGGATTGGGTGCTCGAGTGATCGTCACCGAAATCGATCCGATCTGTGCTCTGCAGGCCACGATGGAAGGATTTCAGGTCACTAACATGGCCGAAGCTGCTGCCATCGGTGACATCTTTGTGACCACCACCGGTAACAAGGACGTCATTCGCGGAGAACACATGGACCAGATGAAGCATCAGGCGATCGTCTGCAACATTGGTCACTTTGACAGCGAAGTCCAGATTGCTTATCTGATTGATCGTTCGGACGTCGAGGCAGTTAGAATCAAGACGCCGACCGACGAAGGTGGCCCGGTCGACAAATATGTTTACCCGGACGGCAAAGCGATCATCGTGCTGGCCGAAGGTCGTCTCGTTAATCTTGGTTGTGCCACCGGTCATCCGTCGTTCGTGATGAGCAACAGCTTCACCAACCAGGTGATGGCTCAACTGGCCTTGTGGCAGGAAACCGAAAAGTACGACATCGGTGTCCACATGCTGCCGAAGGAGCTGGACGAAGAAGTGGCTCGCCTGCACCTTGGGAAGCTGGGCGTAAAGCTTGAAGTGCTGTCTCAGGACCAGGCCGACTACATCAACGTGCCTGTCGAAGGTCCTTACAAACCTTCACACTACCGATATTGATCCAGGTCGGATCGTGCAATGAACGAAAAAGCCCGGCGTTTTCGATACGTCGGTTTTTTTGTGCCGCTGTGAAATACAGTGGATTCTTTACCGGGATGAACGCTTACCTCTTGTTGAGAAGGCTAACGCAAAATTCCGGAATTCGCACAGACAGTACGGTTATCATGACTCCGTGAGTTCGGCCACCGGTATAACCAGAGATGCAGAACGTGTCTGTAACTGTTTACTCTCCCCCCGATCGTAGCCATGCACTTCCAACTTGCCAGTGGAAATTCCGTTGCAAGTCTCAACCTGCCGGATGGCACGGTTGTTCACTCCACATCAGCAAATGAGATATCAGACGTGCTGTCGACGGCACTGAAGAATCCACTCGGATTGCCGGTGTTGCCGGAATGTGTGGTGCCCGGTGACCGCGTGGTGATCGTTGTTGATCCGGAAACACCGAATGTTGTTGACGTTGTCACTCAGGTGTGGACGCAGTTTGTGGAATTAAACACGGACGAACCGGATGTTACATTGCTGCTTCCCGCCAGCAGTGGCGGAGTCGGCAGTCAGAGCATCATCGACGATTTGCCGGTGCACGTTCGGAGTCAGCTGGCCACACATATCCATGACCCGACTGACGAAAATCAACGGCGGTACCTGGCCAGTTCTGCAGGTGGCGAACGGCTTTACCTGTCGCATTACCTGACGGACGCAGACCTGATTATCAGCGTTGGAACGATCGCCTTTGACGGGGTGCTTGGCTATCGAGGCACCAGTAGCGCAATTTATCCCGCGTTCTCAGACGTTGAGGCAATCAGGTCGGCGAAGCGAGACTGCGATTCTGTGTTGGTGCCGGAGGACAAGCGGCCGTTGCGAGACCTGGTCGACGAAATTGGCTGGCTGCTGGCAACTCAATTCACCGTTCAAATCATCCCTGATCCTGCTGGTGGAATTGACTGTGTCTTCTGTGGAGCGACAGATGAGACGATGACCGCCGGGAAGCGGCATTTGAATGAGCGATACCGCTTGACACTTAATGAGGAAATTCATCTGGCTGTCGTATCGATTCCCGGTAACTCTGATTTCGGCTGGAGACAATTCGGAGCAGCTCTGGCAACGGCAGCACGTATTGTCGGCGACGATGGTCGCATTGCCGTGGTTGCTGACTTGCCTGCGAACATCGGTCCGGGCCTCGAAATGCTCCGCCGCAGCAACTCACCGGAGGACTTGTTGCAGTCACTGAGCGAAGATCCATCCGAAGACGCTGTTGAGGTCACTCAATTGATCCATGCACTTCGGACTTCTCAGGTTTTTCTGTTCAGCAATCTGGATGCTTCGTTTGTCGAAGACCTTGGCATTCTGCCGATATCAACAGAGGCCGAACTGCAGCGCGCCATAGATTCTTCGGACAGTGTGACCGTTGTTCCATGTGCAAACTACGTCTGGGCGCAGGTCGGTGCGGATACGGCGATCAGCAGTCAAAGTTAGGTTGGGCAGCGCCGGCCCCATAGCGACGTAATCTTCGGAACGTCTGTCGCTTATTTCCCGCCGACGCTGATCAGATGCGAGTACGTCCGCAGGTACAGCTGTCCGTTGGCAACCGCCGGCGTCGAACGGCTTTCTTCCCCAAGGTCGTTCTTCGCCAGCAATTGGTATTCGGGCGACGCAGCGAACACCCAGACGACGCCGACTTCATCGACGCAGTAAATGCGATCGTCAATTCGCACGGGTGAACCGGATAACGCAGCTCCAGTTCGTTCCGTCCAGTGGATCTCTCCTGTCTTTGCATCGACGCAACTGGCGAAGCCTCTGTCGTACAGACAGAACAGCAGGTCACCATCGGCGATCAGGCACGGAACATAGGGAGCTTTGAAGTTACTTCCGTTTTCAATTTTGTAGGCGAGTTCAGCATCCGGACCTGGCTTAACGGCAACGATGTAATTGCTGGAATACCGCCCGGAGCCTGTGCTTCCGAAGATCAGCCCACCGGCTTCCACCGGCGAGCCAACGGTTCTCATGCTGAACAGACCGTCATTCACCGCCCAGTTCTGTTTGCCTGTTATGGGGTCAAGACTGAAGATGCCGTTTCCCGTACAGGAACAGACCAGTTCGTCCGTACCATCAGCAGACTGATGGATGAATGGCACCGAATAACACACGTTCATGGAGACCAGTTCTTTGGTCCACTTCTGTTTGCCGGTCCTGCGGTCGAACGCCATCATGCGGCTTTCGCCCGGCTGTTCTCCCTCATTCAACTGATTCGCCTGTTGCGAGTTGTGCAGGATTACCAGATCCTTGTAGATGATTGGTGAGGTGCCGAAGCCGTGCTGGCTCTGCCACGGGCCAAGGTCGTTACTCCATGCTTCCGTGCCGTCATGGTTGAAAGCCTTGAACAGCGTTTGCTCTGGGGTGGACCATGCCACGTAAACTCGTTCTTCATCGGCCGCA
Organism: Fuerstiella sp.; assembly: GCA_014238335.1. Classification (GTDB taxonomy): domain Bacteria; phylum Planctomycetota; class Planctomycetia; order Planctomycetales; family Planctomycetaceae; genus Fuerstiella. The sequence goes on along the minus strand of JABABI010000010.1, from coordinate 89,519 downwards.
GGCGTGCACGAAGCGAAGCTGCTGCGAGTGTGCAGGTGATGAGCTTCCGACTTGTATTCCTTCTGCCACAGAATGTCTCCACTGGTCGCATGAATGCAGACCATGTAGCGAGTGGCATCGTCCGGATTGGCGCTCAGGACAAATACCTTGTCGCCCCAGACCACAGGCGAACCGCAGCCGGATCCGCCAGGCAACTTCGTTTTGAAGTTGTAGTCTTTTTCAGTGAATTCAACCGGGATCGAATCTCCGCTGCCGATACCTGTTCCGTTGGGGCCACGAAAACGCGACCACTCGCTGGCATCGGTTGTCATTGATGAAGAGGTCGCCGCAATAAGCGTCGCTGCAAGGAAGACTTTGTTCATGGGGAAACTCAGGAAGGGATGCGATGAAGGTAAACGGGGGCGGACTTTGTCGTTGGACGCATTATTTCACGCACATCGACCGGACGCCACTGTCCGGACCGACTGCAGCTGTTCTTTCGTGTAACCCGGTGTTTGTGCCCTGAATCGATGGCGTGGTGAGATGTCCGGATCAAGGGGCGTTCCCTGCGTGCGGCCCTCGAACCTGTGCCTGCCGAAAGCCGGGCCACTCAGTCCGGAATGTTATCAGATATTGTAATTCCTTCTCGCATCGAACAAGATGTCGAAACAAAGGAACACCTATGGATTCATTGCCAACAGCAATTTTACCATTCAGCGTACGTGCCGCCACGCTGTTTTTCATGAGTGTGGTGGGGCTCAACAGCACTGGTATCGCCGCAGACCACCGTGTCACCAGCGGTCTGCAGGTTCTTTATGATTTTGCTGGTGGCGATGAAGACATCGTCCGGGACCACGCTGAAGTTGGTGCCGCGATCGACCTAAAGATCGCGGATGTTGCAGCGGTGAGGCGAGTGGAGGGTGGACTGCAGATTCTTAAGCCAACGATCATTCAGACAGACCAGCCGCCAACAAGGTTGATCAGTGCGGTTCGTCGATCAGGAGAGATTTCCGTTGAAGCGTGGGTGCGGCCCAAAGACACGACTCAGGAGGGACCGGCAAGAATGGTCACGGTTTCGAAGGATTCCGGCGCCCGTAATTTCACATTAGGGCAGGAAGGCGACAGGTTCGAAGCTCGAATGCGCACCACAAAGACCAGCAGGAACGGAGTGCCGTCGGTGGTGTCACCTGCAAGAACCGCGAAGACCAAATTGACTCACGTGATGTACACGCACGGGAAAGACGGAAAAACGCGAATCTACGTGAACGGTAAACAGACTGCAGAAAAGCAGATTGACGGCACTACCGCCAGATGGGACGAGTCATTTCGTTTTGGACTGGTGAACGAACTTTCACAGGATCGTCCATGGCTGGGCAAACTGTATCTTGTCGCGATGTACAGTCGAGCACTAAGCGCGAAGGAAGTCTTTCAGAACTTCGATGCCGGACCGGACGGTGAGCCATCGGCAGAGCTGATTGCCGAAAGAAAACAGAGGGCGGCCGCGAAGCATTTCGAAACGGCAGTTGCACCACTGCTGGCAAAGCACTGCCTTGAATGTCATGACTCAGCAACGCACGAAAGCGGACTGGATCTGTCACAGAAAGGCGCCGCCTTTCGCGGCGGTGAAAACGGCAAAGTGATTCTGCCGGGAAAATCGGCAGAGAGTCCGTTGTGGGCGTCTGTCGAATCGGGATCGATGCCTCATGAGCGTCCGACGTTGTCGGCCGCCGAGAATGCGGCGCTGAAGAAGTGGATCGACGACGGTGCCACATGGACGCTCGGCCAGATTGACCCGGCGATCTATGCACACGGCAGCGAAAACCAGAACTTCGTGCAGCGACTGACCGTGGACGAATACATCGAAACTGTCCGCTATGCCGTTGGTGTGGATATTGCAAAGGAAGCCCGCGAGATTCTGCCGCGTGACCTGCGAGCCGATGGCTTCAGCAATACGGCTTACAATCTTGCTGTCGACTTTCAGCACGTCAATGCCTATGCATCGCTGGCGGAAATTATCGTCAGTCGTATGGACGTAAAACCGTTTGTCCGGAAGTATTCGAAGAAGCAGAAATTTACTGATAATGACATGGGTGAAGCGATTTCAAAAGTGGGACGCTGGCTGCTGCGAGGCCCCGTTGACGAGCGGGATGTCATTGCTTATCGCGGCATCACAACCACAGTCGCCAGTGCCGGAGGGACTTTTGAGGAAGCGATGGGTTATGTGATTGAGGCGATGCTGCAGTCGCCCCGATTTATCTATCGAGTGGAATCTCAGCGAGGTGACGGATCTGCACTGCCGGTCAGTGAGTATGAACTTGCTTCGCGTCTGAGCTACATCATCTGGGGAGCTCCGCCTGACGAGGAACTCATGAAAGCCGCTGAGTCAGGGCAGTTGGCGGCATGGGACGTTGAGAAGCAGGCCACCCGAATGCTGCAGAATCCTCGAGCCGTGCAGCAGTCATTGCGGTTTGCGACCGACTGGTTGAATCTTGGCCGTCTGGGCAACATGCGGCCCAACGCACAGCGTTTTCCGGACTGGGATTCGCAGCTTGCCAACGATATGCGTCAGGAAACGCTGGCCTATTTTGAAGAGGTAGTCTGGAAGCAGGAGCAACCACTGTCCGCGTTGCTAAATGCGCAGGTGACGTTCGCCACGCCCATGCTGGCGAAATTTTACGGCCTTGCGGGGCAGGGGGATGAATCACAGCGATATGATATTTCGCAGGTTCCCGGCCGCGGCGGGCTGCTGACTCAGGGCAGCCTGCTGACTGTTGGTGGCGACAACGCATCCATGGTGACTCGCGGGCTTCTGGTGATGCATGAACTGCTTCGCGGAGTCGTTAAGGATCCACCGCCGTGCGTGGATACGACTCCCACTCCCACCAGGGCCGGGCTGACTCAGCGCGGTATCGCCATGCAGCGAATATCGAATGCCAGTTGCGGAGGGTGTCATTTAAGATTCGAACCACTGGCTTTCGGGCTGGAAAAGTTTGATGGCGTCGGCGCGTACCACGATACCGATGAGCACGGCAACAAGCTGCGTAGCGATGGTGAAATTCTGTTTCCGGGCACCGCAAAAGCTGTTCAGTATGCCGACTCGGCCGAGCTAATGGATTTGCTGGCGAATAGTGACCGAGTCAGCCAGACGCTGACGTGGAAAGTAACGCAATTCGCGTTGGGTCGTCCTCTGGTGGCCGAAGACGCGGCTATGGTCGATAACATACACAAAGCTGCTGGAGCCAATGGAGGAACATGGTCCGCACTCATGACGGCCATCGTCACCAGCGACCTTGTGCAGACGACAAAGACAGAAGCGTCAGCCGAATAACGTATCATTCCGACGCTGGTTGGACAGTCCTGCCGGCATGTGATTATTCAGGGCGAAAGATCATGACACGAAACATTCACCGCCGAACAACACTCAGGGGATTTGGTGGCATCGCGATTGGTCTGCCGCTGCTGGAAGAAATGAACGCCAGCGCGGCGATGACCACTGCCGCGAAAGAAGCTGTCGAAAATGTACCGGTGCGGGCATTCAACGTCTTCTTTGGTCTGGGCATTCCCGCTCCGCTGCAGACGGAAGGTTATGATGGCGTTCTGGAACCCCTGAAGCCGCTCAGCGACAAGCTGCTGATCATGCGCGGCGTCGACCACGTGCGCTGTGATCAATCCGGCATTAACGCTCATTTTGACGGTGCGTCGGCGGCATTCACGGCGGAACCTCCGGACGGGGAAGCCAAGGCGGGAGGAGCTTCGATTGATCAGGTTGTCAGAAAGACGCATTACCCTGATGGGCTGCCGAAAGGCATGGTTCCCACATTGAACGCCGGCACATTCTTTCGCCGCAGTCGGGTGAGCCGATACGTGCACAGTTATCATGCGGATGGCACGGTTGCGGCCACAATGCAGGAATGTCCACGTGACGTGTTTGATCGCGTTTTTGGATCGTTCGCGTTTTCCAGTGACGGCACAGACGCGCGACGAAAACGTCTGAAACGCAGCGTACTGGACTCTGTGGTTGATCAGTATCGTTTCTACACAAGTGAGAATTCTCCGCTGGGGGCCACGTCTCGTGCGCGAGTGGCGGACCACCTGGACCGCATTCGAGAATTCGAACAGAGAGCCTTCGAGATGAAGGACAGTCCCAAAAGCGTGGCCAAAGTACCACCTCGTTCGAATCTGGCTCATGGCGGATCGGCCGATCCGGGCGGGCAGGGCATCGACATGCCGCTGAACGATCTGACGACCGAATGGCGGCTGATGGCGGATCTTTATGCTCTGGCCATTCAGACAGACCGAGTCCGTTTTGGTGCCTTGACCTTTCTGGCGGCCGGCGAACGGCTCAGGATTACAGGCGACTACGAATATGATGGTCGGCTGATCTACAGTATCAATGACGCGAAGGACCAGAATGCTTCCGGCGACAAGGGTTGCAGCCACGAATGGTGGCACAAGTTCAATGAAAAGAAAAAGAACGAACAACTGCGAGCCCACGCTCACATGAAGATGCGCGAAGTTGCTTACTTTTTAGGACGCCTTTGTGACAAGGATTCCGTTGACGCTAACGGGAAGACAATTCTTGAGAACTCGATGATTACTGTCTCCACGGAGTCCGGTGACGGCCGTCACAACGACGTCAAGCGTGAGTTGTCAGGCGTCTTTCATGCGATTTCCGGTGCTAATGGTCGCTTCAAAACCGGCCACATCATGGACGTCAATGCAGAAGGAGTGGACGTCTACAACACGATGCTGACGGCGATGGGGACATCAGACCGTCTTGGTCCGGAAGATCGAGACCACGCTGCTGTCGATGCAATCCGGGTGTAGCATCCTCCGGGAAGGCGAGTCAACAGTCCAGCCGACGGCGGATCCCTGGTGTGAACGGTGCGATCCTCTGAACAGGCCTGCTCCTGGCCGAATTTTTCCTGCCACGGAGCCCTTTGTCCTGCATTGTCCTTGTCTGACGATTGTGCGAGACTGCCATATTATCCGTCGTGTCAGGTTTCCCAGCAGCTGCCGCTCCGCGTCTAAAATCTGGAACTGATCGGCTGTCGATTGAATTGGCTGAAAGACATTACACTTCTGCCGCGGTTCGAGTTGCATCGAACGCGTATCGGGAAATTCTATACTCATGATACGAGCTGCGCTGAAGAATCCGTACCTTGTCATCGTGATCGTGCTGATGGTGGCCGTGATTGGCGGTATCAGTGTGCTGAAGATTCCTGCTGACCTGCTGCCAACCTTCGAAACATCGGCCGCACAGATTGTCTGTTTCTACCCCGGCATGCCCCCGGAGGTGATGGAGCAGGACATCATGAGCCGCCTGCAGCGGTGGACCGGACAGTCATCGGGCATTGAACACCAGGAAGCCAAGGCCATGCAGGGCGTCTGCGTGGTGAAGGATTTCTTTCATCCGGACGTCAGTCAGGCAGAAGCGTTAAGCCAGGTCAGCATGTACGCGATGAGCGACATGTTCTACCTGCCGCCTGGTACGATTCCGCCTATGGTGATGCCGTTCGACCCCACGGCCAGCGTGCCGTTGTGCCTCGTTTCTGTCTCCAATCCGGACATGACGGACGCGGAACTTTACGACGTCGCCTATAAAAATCTGAGGAATAATCTGCAGTCCATTTCCGGTGTGATCGCGCCGGCCGTTAACGGTGGAACGTTGCGCCGCATTCTGGCATATGTCAATCCGGACAAGCTGGTGGCCCACAACCTGTCGATCATGGAAGTGCATGCGGCACTGCGACGGCAGAACGTACTAATTCCTGCTGGTAGCGCGAAGATCGGTGACAGCGAATTCTACATTTACACCAACGCGATTCCGGACAAAGTTGCCAAGCTGAACGATGCGCCGATCAAGATTGGACGAGGTGGTCAGCCCGTACTGTTCAAGGATGTGGGCGAAGTTAAAGATACGAAACAGATTCAGTCCAATATCGTACGCGTCAACGGTCGGCCTCTGGTCTATGTGCCTGTCTACCGTCAACCCGGTTCCAATACGATTGAAATCGTCGACCGCATTCACGAAAAACTGGAAGAGATCACTGCGCGGTTGAAAGAAGAACGACAGCGTCCGGACGGTTCTGACGACCCGAAGATGGTCAACCTGAATCTTGAAGTCGTGATGGACCAATCCGTCAAAGTCCGGGAAAGCGTCGATGCTCTCTGGATTGCCGGACTGCTCGGAGCGTTGTTCGCAGGAGCCGTCGTCTTTCTCTTTCTGCGTAACTTTCGAGCCACGCTCGTAATCGTTCTGGCGATTCCGATTTCGATTCTGACGTCGTTGATTGGACTCTATTTTACGGGCAATACGATCAACGCGATGACGCTGGGTGGGCTTGCCCTTGCCGTTGGAATTCTGATCGACCAGGCCATCGTTGTGCTGGACAACATCGAACGGCATATGCAAATGGACAAAGGCTATATGCGTGCTGCGCTTGACGGCACTCATGAAGTGATCGTGCCGCTGTTCGTTTCCACGGTCACATTTATGGTTGTGTTCTTTCCCGTGATCTTTCTGTCAGGATTGGCAAAGTATCTGTTCACACCGTTGGCGGTTGCCGTGCTGTTCGCGGTTGTTGCATCCTTTCTGATTGCCATTTTCTTCGTGCCCGTTGCTGCCGCCAAACTCATGCGGAAAAGCGCCGAAAAAAAGAGTGACATCGTCGAATCGGCCGATCAGGCCAAAGGCTGGCTGGTCAATGGTTACCGCGTTCTTTTGCTCGGTTCCCTGAAGGCAAGGTGGCTGGTCCTGGCCGTCGCGGCTGGTCTGTTTGTGCTGTCGTTGGGCATGGCCAGCAACACAGGTCGTGAGTTGTTTCCCCCCGTCGATTCCGGGCAGTTTACAATTTACGTGCGAGCTCCGTCCGGGACCAAGCTTGAGCTTTCACGGGATATCGTGAAGAAGATCGAGAACGTCATCGTCGAGGAACTCGGCGACCCGGCTCCTGATAACCCGACGGCGGATTCCGTCTATCCGGTGACAAAAGCGAAATACGCCCACGGCGAAGATCGCGTGCTGACGGCGGAAGAGGTGGAGGCGGCGCAGGCAGATTCCCTCTGCAGCATGCTGATTGCGAATATCGGCGTCCTGCTGGACTGGCCTGCAGCTTATACGCCGAACACCGGCGCCATGGATTCATTCATCCTTGTACAGCTGGCACAGGGCAACAGGAACGTGTTTGAAAAAGTCGAAACCCTGCGTCAGAAATTGAACGATCAGTTTCCCGAGGTTGACTTTGCCTTCGACACCGGTGGCATTCTGACGGCCGCTCTGAACATGGGGGAGCCGTCGCCGATCCACTTTCAGGTCACTGGTTACACACTGGAAACCGCCCACAGGATTGCCGGTCATCTGATCGAAACGATTGAAGTTGTCCCGGGTGCGATTGATGTTCGAGTCGCTCAGAGAATTGACTACCCGATGATCCGCGTTGAGATCGACCGAGTACGGGCGCTGGACCGCGGTGTGTCACCAGAAGAGGTGATGAAGTGTCTGGTCAGTTCAACGAACAGCTCGATCAATTTCGATCCGGCATTCTGGATCGACCCCAAGAATGGTAATCACTACTTTTTGGGAACGCAGTATTACGAAGAAGAAATCAACTCGCTGGATACGCTCAGGAAGATACCCGTCAAGGGTGGCAGCCCCGACAGTCCGATTGTTTTTCTGGAGGAAGTGGCTGACATCATCACTAACGTTACCGGCCCCTCGGTCATCAACCATCGCAACATTACTCGAGTGACCGATGTCTATGCCAATGTCCTGCCTGGATACGACCTGGGAACTGTCGTCGCAGACATTGAGGCAGCACTGACGACCGAAGGACACCCACTTCAACTGGAAGCCGCTGCCGACTCGCGAGCGGCGGTGGCTCAATATCCGGTGTGGTTTCAGAATGTGCTGTCCGCTATTGGCCTGAATTCGCCAACGCGCTACAAGATTGGCGGTGAGGGATTTACTGGATTTACCGTCGAACTGCAGGGTGAAATCCGTTCGATGCGGGATTCGTTTGTGGACTTTGCGCTGGGACTGGTGCTGTCCACATTGCTGGTTTACCTGGTCATGGTGGCTCAGTTTCGATCATTCCTTGATCCGCTGATTGTGATGGTAACCGTTCCACTCGGGTTCATCGGCGTGGCTTTTGTGCTGACGTTCTGGGACACGCGACTGAACATTCAGTCGTTCATGGGCATCATTATGATGATTGGCATCGTGGTCGAATACACGATCGTGCTGCTGGATTTTGCCAACCATCGGCTGGCCGAAGGCGCGACCGTGCATCAGGCCATCGTTGATGCGGCTATCGTTCGCTTTCGCCCGATTCTGATGACATCCGTCACGACCATTCTGGCGTTGCTGCCGATGGCCATCGGATTTGCAGGCGGCGAAGCAGACGAACCGCTGGCTCGCACGATTGTCGGGGCGGTCATCGCTGCGACACTGTTACCGAAGTTTGTCGTTCCCTGTCTGTACGTAATCTTTAAGCGGCAACCTAAGATTAACGACGAAGAAGTTAAGGCCTGGGCGTAACACGCTCACCTTAATCGGTTGATTAACCAAACTGGCTTCATCAGAAGATTTGACCATGCGAAACTCAATTCATTCCTCATCAGTCACCGGCAGGGTTCGGGACGCCGTGCTGGCGTCAGCTTTTGTTGCTGCGACTGCCTTGGCTCACCAGGCATTTGGCCAGATCGAAACAGTGACCGTGGAAGGTCGCGAGCATCGTGAGATCATCGACTTACAGGGAGCTTCTGTGCATGGGTTTCAGGATACTGAAATCAGAGCAAAACTCGGAGGCTATGTGAAATCCATTGGCATCGTCGACAAACTTGAGGTGGACGTCGGTTCCCGTGTGAAAAAAGGCGATGTTCTGGCCACGTTGGATATTCCTGAGATGCAGAACGAGCTGGCAGAAAAAACGGCGATGGTTGCGCAAAAGGAAAGCGCTGTGATTCAGGCGGAAGCCGCCATCGCCGAAGCAGATTCCGTTGTGCTGCAGAGCAGGGCGGCGTTGGACCAGGTCAACTCACGCACCGCTGAAAAGGAAGCGATGCTGAAACTGAACGAAACGAAATTGCGCAGGTTGTCCAAACTGGCCGCCGCTGGGACCATCGGTCAGGACAACCTTGATGAAGCACGTTTCGACGTCGACGTTGCCAAGGCCTCGCTGGCGAGCGTTCAGGCCGACGTTCAGGCCGCCATTGCCAACATTCAGGCAGCAGAGGCGTCCGTTCGCAAAGTCAAGGCAGACAGGAAGAGCGCAGAAGCGACGGTCAAGGTCGCCAAATCCACCGTGGACCGTCTGAAGACTATGATCGACTACACCGTCATGCGAGCTCCCTATGACGGCGTCGTGACGAAGCGGATGGTGGATCTTGGCAGCTACGTGCAGCCGGCCGAAAACAACTCAGCCGCCATGCCGGTCTTTGTGCTGACTCAGATCAGCAAGGTGCGCATCATGGTTGCCGTGCCCAACAACAACGTCGCAAGGGTTCACCCCGGTCAGTCGGTCGTCTTTGATTCGATCGGTGGACTGGAAGGTCAGGAGTTTGCCGGCAAGGTGACTCGCACAGCCGGCACACTGGATCCCAAAACACGAACAATGCAGATCGAAGTCCACCTTGAAAATCCGGCCGTTGATCGGGTCAGCGGAAAGAAGGTGGAATTGAAACCGGGACTGTACGGCACGCTGACGGTGATTCGCAAACACTGGAAACAGGATAGTCTGCTGCCGGTGGTTCCGACAACCGCAGTCGGCAAAGACAGCGCTGGAAACTATTTTGTCAACGTCGTTAAAAACGGGGAAACGTCCCCTCGCAGCGTCGTGATTGCCTTCAACGACGCTGCGTCGGTGGGTATCAGCAGTGGCCTGAAACTTGGGGAAAAAGTGGCGAAGTCCGCAGCTGGCAAGTAGTGACCAGGAAAAAAAGGTGATGTACCCCCAATGCGAAGCACTCTTTGGGCCGTTCCGGTTTTGTGTAACTGACCCCTTTTCGCGTGTTACACAGATTACACGCCATTGGGTATCGGTCGTCCGACAGCTCGCAGCAGCTCTGCCTGAGCCTTGTTGTACTCCACGATTGCTCGCAGGTAGCTCAGCCGAGCCTGACTGACAGCGTGGAGTGCCTGGATGGCTTCCAGCGGCAGACCTTCGAGACCTCGAATGCGTGCAAAGTTCATGTCGACCAGTCGCACGGCCTCACTGACGTTGTCTCGGGCAATGTCCATCCTCTGTCGTCCGGCCCGAACGCGATGCCATGCGTTCCTGACTTCTTCTGCGATCTGGTCCTGGACCTGATGGCTGCGGAGGACCGCCTGTCGGTATCGACTGCTGGTTTCGCCACGAGCAGCTCGTTCACCGAAGCCAAGATTGCGTATTTCCCAGACCAGCATCGCATCAATGTCAGCTCGTCCATCAAAACGGTTGATGTCACTGCCGCTGCCACCACCGAATCCTCCCGCTGAAACACCCACATTCAGACTGGGAATAAAAGGACGCAATTCCTGATTTCTATTGTTAGCCAGTTGTGCCTGGGCAAGAGCGTGCTCTTTTCCAACTTCCGGTCGTATGCCTTGCCCCTGTGCGATGAGGGCGCCCAAATCCGATTCTTCAGGAATCAACTCAATTGGCAGCAGATGATCGTCGGCGCTATACAACAGTGCTTCCGTGGATAGCTGCGAGGGATCAAGACGGACAATTCGGATCAGTTCGCTGGAGGCCAGTCTGATCTTCAGCTGAGCGTCCACTACGGTCTGCTGGTGATTGGCCACAATCACCTGTACCCGCGACACTTCTGCCGGAGAAGCTTTGCCGGCTGTCACAAATGCCTGGGTCATGGACAATAACCCCTCCGCGTCAGAGAGGTTTTCCGCATTGATGGCGGCTTCGCCCTGAGCCGATACAAGGTCGAAATACGCCAACGCGCCTTCCAGTTGTGCGTCGTTAAAGGCCACGGCCTGGTGAAACTGAGCTGCACATGACTTCTGCCTTGCGACAAGTGGCTGAAATAATGCGTCGGCGATTGGCAGGTCAAGAAACAGTCGGGCCGGTCCTCCGGCACCACCAGTCAGTGGAGCGTTGGCAACCTTGGCTCCGCCACCGACAAACAGTGAATTTCGACTGACATCAAGGATCTCGCCGGTCGTGGCTTGAATTTGTCCTTCGTGTTTTGTGGCGCTAACGCCCACATTCAGCGACGGCAGCCACATTGCTTCTGCGGCCAGGACCTCGGCTTGTGCCTGATTGATTCGTTCACCAGCCAGTTGAACGGCCCAGTTGCGACCACCGGACAGTCTAAGAATGGTTGGCAGGTCCACGGGAAATGCTTCCTGCTCAGACGTTGCAGGCGGCGCCGGCAGCGGGCTATCCGGTTCATCGGTGATTCTGGTGGCGGTCGCCTGGATGACTGGGGCGACCGATCGTTTCTGATCCGCGACAGTGCTGCCGTCAGCAACGGCAGGGAGCAGGAACTCTCCGGCTGCGACGAGTGGTTGTTCGTTGTGAGCGCGTTCGGTGTCCAGCTTTGACGCGGATCCACCAGCGATGTCTGATTCGTCGGGGGCTGCGAAGTTCAACGTCTGCCAGGCGGGACGAGTCTGGTGGCTCTCACTGAAGGGGGCGGTCTTAGAAACTGTGGCGGACCGGACGTGTTCCGAGACAGCATTTACCTGTGCCGCAACAGCATCATACGGGCAGTCCCTTTCGCTGTCTGGACTCGCGACGTGTGCAAGCCGCCCGGAGCGGGATGAAGTCTGGCATCCCGTCAATCCCAGCAGCACTACGACTGCCAGTGGTATCTGCCAAAGACGTTTGTACATCACAGAACCTGTTTCCGAATTGGTGGCAATCCATCGCAACCATGAGCGCACGGTGGAACAGGCAATGCCAGTTCCACCGTGCATCGCTTCCAGCGCTGCAGAACCCGATGATGAGGAATAGTCCCTTCACACCGTTAAGTGCGGTCTTTAGGAAAGAATCGGCTGAACGGGTCACTCACGCTTGTCAGATGTTTCTGGCAACGTGGGTTTCGGCAGGAGACCTGTCCGACGATGCAAACAAATCGATTAGCGAGGTTGCAGCGACCGGTGCGATTGTTCCGGCAGGGCAAACTGTACAGGTGAAGGCCACTGGGTGGCACGCCGAACGGCAGCCGCATGGTGTGTGGCCGGCCTCAATGTCTTTCACACGTGTCAACGGGCGATGTCTTCTGCCGGTCATTTGACTATCGAAACAAGGGAATGCTTCAGAAATTCCAGGAACTGTGGCTGTTCGAAATCATCAATGTGTCCCAAAGATGTGTACAGACTGGTGCCTCCATCGGCTCGCCTGTTGAGCCATGCGATGGGTTCGGCGTCGGCACCCGGAATACTTCCGATCAGCAGTGGTGTTGTCGAATCAGCAAGTGGGGTGACTTTGTACAGCGACCCGTTACCGACCAGCTTGTTGACGACAACATGCTGCAGGAATTCTTTCGCGGCGGCACTTTTCGCCAGTGTAAGGGCAACCTGCGGGCCGTCGCCATGGTGGTTGGTATAGTGTCCTCCGAAGACCTGGCTGTCGAACTCAGACCAGTTGTCCAGCCCTTCTGCAGGCTCTTTGTCTCGCAGGCAGAAAGCGTGGCTGGCCGTACGAATTCCAACGACAGGCTTTCCGCTGGCTACGAAGTCTCGCACATACTTCAATTGTCTGTTCGGTAACGTCCGCCGTCGCACACTGACCAGCAGAATGTCCGCGTCAGCGACCACGTCTATGCCAGGCAGGTTGTTACGGTCGTTGACGTCGTCCCACACAAAGCTGACTCGAAAGTCGTGTCCCAGGTAGTGTGCCGCAAATTCGGGCAGCGACTTGTGAGTCAGGTATTCCCGTTCCGCACACAGTACGACAAGATGTTTTCGTTTGTCGTGTTTGAAGCGAAACTCATCACCACCGATGAAATCGGAACTCAAAATTGTCGGACACCAGTACTTTTCGATGTGCTCAATAACCAGATCCGTTCCTGTGAAGTGGCTGACGAAAGGAGCCAATTTCGGATTGTACATGGTGTCGGTCATGTCCCGCATCAGTACCACGTTCTGTCCCTGCTGCACCATCTGGCGAATTGAAAACGGCCGCCCGAGCACGCACATGTTGGTATGCACTCCCATAACCACAACGTTGCTGATGCCGCGTTGTTTCATCAGATAGAACGCTTCGGCACTGTCGGTGACAGCGTCACCATCAGCGATTTCGATGGCCGGATGCTGACGACTCCACGCACGGTAGTTCTTGACGGGCGTTTCGCAGTCGCAGCCACCGTCGGAATCGTCAATCGGCAGTGCCTTCCCTTCGATATTCGCGTCCAGATGACACCAGTGCTTCAGCGGAATCTTCGTTTCAACCTTTGGTGCCGACTGAGCCAGCCTGCGCTGCGGCGTGTCTTTGTAGAAATCGAGTGTATCGCTCGGACAGTGGATGATCAGGGCACCCCGGGCCCGCGCCGCTGTGACGACCTCGTTCATCCTCCCAGCCATTTCGCCGACTCGTTCGGTGGCCTGAGGGCACCAGTGCTTATCCCACATGTCGCAGATGACAATGGCGGTCTGCCGTGCGTTCCACTCAACAGGGTTCGTTGTTGCATGCCAGCGTCCGCTGTTCTGTTTGGATTTCGTGCGTGATCGAACGTTAAGGTTCAGGCCCGTTTCCTGAGAAGCCGCCATTGAGATGCAAAGAAAAAATGTGATGCAGTAACAGACGAATGAGCGAAGATGGTTCAGGGGCATCATGGAAGTTGTCCGGCAGATGTCAAAAAAGATGAGTCTGACAGCATACGATGAACAGTATGGTCAAAACAAACATGCGTGAATGGTAATCTGCCGAGTCGCTGGAGATCCGTCGGCGAATTAGGCAACGTCATCGAGACAGAGTCATGATGGCAACGATGCCAAAACACGATCCGAAGTATACAATCGATCCGAGGATGAGAAATGCACTCGGAGATATTCCGAAGACTGACTCTCCCGGACTGTTCTGGTGCGTTTGGTTGTAGCGGCGCACGTAATACCATGGGATTCATTGCATCAATCCCATGACAGCCCACGCCACAAAGCCGACGATGATGCCCAGAGGTGTGACTGCATTGCCGGAATAGGTGGCAGGCGTTTCCGGGTTGTCGAACATCCTGCTGACCAGCTGAAAAGGCACAGTCACCAACAGCGGCAGGACAGCTCCGATAATGCTTAATGGCAGTAATGTGAAGGTTGCCTTCAGGTCTCGCACAGTGACAAACATTCGCGTGATTTCCGGCTGGGTAGCACAGTTGGATAATTGTGACGGAAACGAGTGATTCGAACGTCGCTATCCGGGATGACCTCCGGGGATGGATCGATGTGACTCGAGACGGTTGTGGAAAGCAGCGTGAGCGCGGGGCGATACCCTCGCGGTTAAACGAGTGTGGAACTTACGGCCAAAGTTCTTTGGACGCGATACGAGCACCCTCGGCGAGATTGGCGAACTTGGCCCAGACGATGCGAGGATGAATTTCCTGTTCCGTTGCGGCAAAGGACGCGAAGCCGCAGTCGCTGCCGCCGATGACATTTTCTTTGCCCACGATATTGGCGAAACGAATCAGTCGCTGAGCCACCAATTCCGGATGTTCGACCAGCGGCGTGGAATGAGAAATCACGCCCGGCACGATAATTTTTCCTTCCGGCAGAATGACATTTTCCCAGACCTTCCATTCGTGTTCGTGTCGTGGATTTCCCGCTTCAAACAAATAGGCCCCGGCGTTAACTTTCAGCATGATGTCAACAATGTCCGCCAGATTCATTTCGTGGACACGAGGACCGATGTTGATGCCGTAGCAGGTGTGGAACCGGATGCGATCGGTCGGCAGTCCTTTCAACGCATGATTCAATGCTTCGACCCGGACTTCTGCCCATTTGCGGCAGTCTTCGACACTCAGGTCAGGCTGAGAAATGTAGTACGTCAGCAGGCGAGGGTCGTCGATCTGCAGAATCAGCCCGGAATCCACGATTGCCTTGTACTCGTCATACATCGCGTCTGCGATCGCGTACAGATAGTCATCTGCCGAATCGTAGAATTCATTGGACTGCTGACCCTCCACATCAGAGGGGGACACGGCCGTCATAAAGACGTTGTCAACATTGTTCTTTGCGGCGGCAGCTTTGACGTTTTTAATCTCACGCTGCAGAGCCTGATGGCCGCAGTATTTCACCGGACCTGTGCAGGCCAGTTTCACCGGCTGAGCAATCAGTCCTTCGCGGGACTTTCGGTGAGCGTCGTAAAACTCCGGAAAGGCAATCGTCTCCCGTGAGTCGACCCACAGGTCTTCTCCCTGCTGTTCGCGCGGTGAAAATCCTTCCAAGCGTTCAGTAATGTACGTCAAAAAACTCGATTTGCCCTGTTCCCCATCGCAGACGATGTCAATGCCTGCTTCGACCTGTCCCTTGACGATGTCGTCGACCGCCTGCCGGGTCGAGGCTTCGAATTCCGCGGTCTCGTATGCTTCGCCGCGTTCTTTGGCGAACAGAAGGGCCAGTTGACGGTCCGGTCGAGCCAGACTGCCAACGTGGGTTGTGAGAATTTTTTCCGTGCTGCGTTTCATGGTTTCGTATCCTGATTATTGTCGTCGAGAGGCCACCAATGATCCAGTAACTGACGCATGTTAGCGACGCGAGAAGCTTGCTCAGCAACGACTGCGAGGTTTGTAGTCTCACGAGGATCTTTTTTCAGGTCAAACAAACTTAACGCGATTGGTTTCTTTGCCGGTCCTGGAACCAGCAATTTGAAGTTGCCGTCGCGCACCCAGCGAGCACGTACGTGCCGCGACGGTGCACCCAGAACCTGGGCGTCATTCGAAAAAATGGCTCCGAACATGGGACGATTGGGAAGCGGTTCTCTGCCCGTTGCCGATGGCAGCAGGTTGATGCCATTCATTCGCCGTGTGATCTCATCTGTCAGCCCCGTCGCTGCAAGGACAGTTGGCACCAGATCCACCGTGTGGACGAGCTTAGAGTGGTCGGCGGATTTCACGTGTCCGTTCCAGCGAATCAGAATGGGCGTCCTGAGTCCGTCCTCGAATTCCGAAAGCTTCGAGCGTGAGTTGTATGCTCCACGCTTCGTCTGGTGAGGTCGAAAGCCGTTGTCGCTGGCGAATACGATCAGCGTATTGTCCAGCAGTTGCTTGTCATTCAGATGCCGAAGCAGCGCCCCAACGGTTTCGTCAAAGCGAGCGATCTCTGCATAGTACGGTCTTACGTGATCGGGGATCTGTTTGTCCCTGTACACATCGTGATATCGCCGTGCCGCATCAAACGGTGTGTGAGGCAAAAACGGCGCATACCAGATGAAGAATGGTTGCCGGCCCGCGTGCTCGTCGACGAAGTCGTATATCGGCTGCATCGTTTCTCGACCAATGACCAGACCCGCGTCGCCGTTTCCGTGTGCTACCCGGTCACCGTTGGCCTGTTGTCGAGTGCCAGTGATGGCACCCAGCCGATTCGCCGGTTTTCCCAGCGTCATGCCATGAGTAAACCCCGCGGTTCTGTAACTGCCTTCCCAGTGTTTTCCGGTCTGCAGACAGACATAGCCATGCTGAGCCAGAATTCGCGGCAATGTGGCAACCTTTTCGATCAAATTGTCGGTCGTGGCTCGCGTCCGTTCATATTGCGCCGCTGTCATCGTCTTCCGCATGACGCTCAGACCCGGTGGAGGATGATTGAAGTGAATGCCGTGCTGATGTGGGTACAGGCCCGTCAGAAACGTTGCCAGTGACGGACGACAAACACTCATCGGAACGTATCCGTTCGGATACCGTGCGGATGCTGCGGCCAGACGGTCGATATTCGGCGTGTGCACCAGGTCACTGCCCATGAATCCGAAGTCGCGATAGCACTGATCGTCGGCCAGAATCATGACCACATTCGGGCGTTCGGCGGCGTACAGGGGCAATGCGGTGAACAGCAGAGCCGCGAACAGCGTGCAACGACGTGAGGGTTCTGTGCCGGCACCGCGTTTCACGATCACACCGTTTCGAAACCGGTGCGTTGTTCGCGTTTCAACAACGCATTTGCAGCGGCATCGCCGGGAAACGTTTCTGTCATCGGATCCCAACGGACCGTGTGGCCGACCCGCATGGCGATGTTACCCAGGTGACAGGTGCTGACGCTGCGGTGCTGGCTTTCAATATCGGACACGGGCAACCTGCGAGCCTCAACGCAGTCAAAAAAATTGCCCATGTGATTAATGATCGCGTCCAGCTTGCCGGCTCGTTCCGGGCGTTCCACATTGTCGAAGTCGTACACAGACCAGTCGTTTCGGGTCAGGGGATTCGATGCGAGATCTTCTACCGGCTTGCCCTGCACAGCACCGCGATTAACAAAGATACGGCCGCTGTCGCCGGTGAACATGATTCCATTGCGGCCGGTGTCGCTGACTGTCATGACCACGTCGTTCGCGTACGTGTACCGAGCACGAAAATCGATGGCCACGTTGAATCCGTCCGCGGTGTTCGGGTACTTTGCCGTGGCGTCGATTTCGACCGGGTACGAATTAATCGCCCATTGCGCGATGTCCAGGTGGTGAGCACCCCAGTCCGTCATCTGTCCGCCCGAGTACTCGTACCACCAGCGAAACGTATAATGAGATCGTTCTTCCAGATACGGCATATCCGGCGTCTGTCCCTGCCACAGATTCCAGTTGAAGTTGCCGGGCACAGGTCTTGTCTGAAACGGTCCACCCAGCACGTTCTTGCCCAGAACAACATCAACCTGCTGCAATTTGCCAATGCGACCGCCTCGCACCATTTCAACCGCCTGACGAAACCGGTGATCGCTCCGCTGCCATGAACCCACCTGCACGATTTTGCCTGTTTCCTGCACAACCTTGCGCAGAATCTTTCCTTCGTCGATCGTCAGAGTCAGCGGCTTTTCGCAGTACACGTCTTTGCCCGCTCGACAGGCGTCGATGATCATCTTCGTGTGCCAGTGATCGGGAGTGCCGATTGTGACGATGTCGACGTCCTTGCGAGCCAGCAGGTCCTGGTAGTTTTCGAAATGTCGCGGTGTGCTGCCAAAAGCGGCTTTGGCAGTGTCACGCACATTCTTGTCCACGTCGCAGACAGCGACGATGTCACCATACATCTGAGCCTTGTGAGCAATCACGCTGCCCTGATAACGGAGTCCAATACTCCCGACTCCGGCACGCTCCACTTTGTGTGTCGGTTTGTTCTGAGCCGCCAACGGTTGCCGCAAACTCATACCTGTGAGTACTCCCGCACCCAGTGCTGATGTTGTCAGGAAGTTTCGACGACTGTTTCTGTTGCTGGCCATCAATTCGGTCCGAGTTATTGTCATGGTGGTTGCAGGTCCTGCCGAGGCCGCGAGTCGTCTGTGCGGTCGCAGTTTTCTGGCGGCACGGCTTTTCACCAGACGTTGGCCGTCGTCACGCTCGTTATCTGGACAATGACTGCAGCGATCGCGCGACTTAATATATCCCCCATCTCTATCCGCGGAACATGGCGGCCCGCGCTTTTTGCATTTCGTAAGTGAACTGCATGACATCGAAGGCAGTGAGTTCACACAATAGACGTGTCACCTTTGCATGCGTTTCGTCATCGAGACTGTTTTCGACTTCGGTCATACATTCCACCAGCTGAGCTTCCTGGTCGCTGATTTCCTTGTCAGTAATTATGCCGTCCTGGAATGCTCGCACAAAGCTCTCCATTTGCTTGGCGTAGTCGTCAATCAGAGGCTCTTTGGTGTCAGGGTCAATCCAGCTTTTGCGAGTCATGTCAGGTGTCTCCGGGATTCAGTCTGTGATTTGAATTAAAATCTGTATTTGAGAAGCTGCCACATCTCATCAATGTGAATTCATGTCGCTTTTCGGTCTTGCTCAGCCATGACCGGCCGAGGCTCCGTTTCCTGATTGGTTCTTCGACGAAAATTAGGCACCGGGACCGTCATAGTTGTTCCACC
Organism: Fuerstiella sp.; assembly: GCA_014238335.1. Classification (GTDB taxonomy): domain Bacteria; phylum Planctomycetota; class Planctomycetia; order Planctomycetales; family Planctomycetaceae; genus Fuerstiella. The sequence continues at coordinate 70,555 of JABABI010000010.1, read as the reverse complement.
ATGTTTCTCATTTTCGTCAATTGCTGCTGCAGTTGCGATCGACCACCTTCGGCCTGTAGTGTTTCTCTCCATTCGTCGTTCAGGAAATCCATCTGCGTGCATTCCAGAACGGCCGCAATTTCCTGCATGTCTTTTTCAAGTCCCTGTGCCGATGGAATGAATTCGGTCAGTGCGGTTTCCAAATCTTCGCTGTTCACAGAAGTGCGTCGGTCCAGCAGAGCGACTCGCCTGGCTGTCAGTACGACGCTTTCAATGTCTGCGCCGCTCAGTTCCATGTGGCGCTGGTCCAGTTCGATATCGTCCATGTCGACTGTAACGTTATTCTTGCGGCCCATCACTTTGAACATGGTACGGATTTCGGCTTCGTTGTCCGGGTAAAATAACGGAATGTGAACTTCTGCTCGGCCCTGTCGTTTCAGGTCGATGGGCAACAGGTCAGGGCGGCACGTCAGCAGCATCCACATGATCTTGCCGCGGTAGCGAGTGTCGCCCATTTGCTGAGCGATCATTGCGAATATGCGACCACTGGTTCCGGAATCGCCACTTTGGTTGCGGTCGCCCAGTGAGGCATCGGCCTCGTCGATGATCACGATCACCGGCCCCAGGCTCCGCAGTACCGTCAGTACTCGCTGCAGGTTGCCTTCGGTTTCACCCACATACTTGCTGCGGAAATTTTTCAGCTTCACGCATGGAATGCCAATGGAACCGGCGTAGCATTCCGCCAAAAATGTTTTGCCGGTGCCCACCGGACCGCAGATCAGGTAACCCATCGGCGCTGCGTCGGAATTGCCGTCACTGATCAGCTGAGCATCCTGTCGCAGGCGGCGGCAGCCTGCCGTGTGCCCGACGACCAGATCAAGCGTGTGTTTCGGCTCGACGAACTCCAGAAAGCCACCGCACTGGCGTTCAATGGCCGTCTTTTTCAGTGTGCGGAATTGCTTGCTGGTCGCACCGCCCGACCGAGACGTCTGGGACAGCAGGTGTTCCAGACTCAGCAAACTTAAACCGTTGGAATTGCTGACCAGCTGTTTTGCTGTCAGCAGGTCAGCATCCTTACCTTTGCCGACCTTATCTGCTCGAGCGTCGACAAATCGCTGGCGCGCCGCTTCGTCCGGCATGGAGATTTCAACCGTTGCGACATGTGGACTTTGCGCCAGCCGGTCGTTAACTTCCGACAGGCTTTCTGACACCAGGCAAAAGGCCATGTTGACACGGCGGATGTACGGATTTCGCGCCCAGTCCAGGAATCTCACAACGCGCGACGCGATCGATCCGGAAATCTGTACGGCTTCACCGGGAGGAACCAGATACTGGCCGTAGTCGAACACCACCGCCAGTCGCTTGCGCTTTTCAGAATCGTCTTCGACCAGGTATCGTTCAATCATCTGGTCCAGCGTCAGCAGGATGTCGTCCGGTTTGCGAGACCAGTTTCGATAGTGGCCGAACAGCCCGGTCAGATCACGCATCATCGCCTGATGGCGTTCGCTGTCCCTGCCCGCCAGTGCCTGCAGTCCTTTGCTCAGATTGTGCTGCAGAACGATGTCCCAGCGACCGAACAGGTACTCGCCCAGAAACTCACTCACACTCAGAAATTCAGACTTGTTGCCATCCTGGCACGGCACCAGATCGTGAACGTTGCCGTGCAGAATGAAGAAGCACGAGTTCCCGGAAAAGTACAACTCCGCAATCTGCCGTGCCCAGCTCGGATACCAGTCCGGAAGGTCGAGATGGACGGCTTGTTCTTTGGCTTTTGACATGCGTTATGTTGGGGCTGGGTTGGAGGCAGCGAAATGGAAGGTGTGGCCTTTTCGGTGGCGAAGCAGAGTTTCGCGGATATGCGTTCCCAAACCGGAGTTTGGGAACGAGCCTAAGTTCAACACGACCAGTTTAATCCGCTGGCGACTGGCACTGACTCAATTCGTTTCTGTCTGCCTTTGAGCAGGACCGAGATCCTTGGCTTCCTCGCCGACATTTGCAGTCTGTGGCGTGATCATTCCCAGCTCCATTTCGAACTGCCGCAGCGCGTCTTCGGCCATGGCGTCTTCGGCAGCCGCTTCACGTTCGATTTCTTCGATGCCCTGTTCGGACAGGTCCGCGGCAACCCTGGCTTTCGCGCGATTTGTATCGATCTTGTCCTGCAGAACGGATTCGATCTGACCAAGATCCGTCGTGACATCAAATTCGAAGGTGCCGGCGAGTTCTGAAAGTTCTGCTTCGGCACGGCTCATCTTGATTTCGGCATCGTATTTCTTGATCTTTTCTTTGATCTTACCGACTGTCTTGGTTGCCCTTTTGATTTTGCTGACGTTGTTGTCATAGGATTTTTCGTGCATTTCCAGCTGACCCACATTTTCGGCCATTTCGTTTTTGGCCTTCTGAAGTTCCAGAGCGAACTTCGAGGCGGTCTCGCGATCGCCGGCCTGCAGGTATGACTTGACCTTGGCTTCCAGCTGAGCGACATGCTTTTTGTCGCCGTCAACCTGCCGCCCGACTCTTTCCACAAGGGCGCGGTACTGAGCCAGGCCTTCACGCCCCGACTTCAGCTGCTCGACAGCCTGGTCGTATTCGTATTGCATTTGTGCGATCGGGTCAGCTGTCCAGAAAAAGTTAGCCAGCTTGTTCAATTGCGCCTTAAACGAATGCCATAGTTTGCCAATGATCATCACACCGCTTCCTCATTTGATTGTTTGAAACGTCTCGCAGCAGAGACACTCGGATTCCACGCCAATTTCACCCTGTCACGAAGCGCCCACATTGTGGCGCTTCCGGAGATTTTCCGACACCATGACCCGGTGCAACGGACGCCGTTCCTGCCTGGGTCAAATATTTTCGTCGAACCGCATGCTCATATCGTACAAACCGTGAATCTGACTTCCAACCGGTGCCCACGCCGAGTGTTCGCATCGGGTGAATATGTGTCACCTGTGGTTGCTGCAGCTTGTTTTGCAAGGCTGATCGTGCAACAACAGTTGTAGCAGGGCAATATGGACGGTCATGGTTGACGTACTGTCGTCAGATCCGGATGCTGTCGCCTGTTCGCCGTAGTGGGCATACGTAACCACAAACTGCGCAGACTGCCTCAGCCGGTAATCGATTCTCAATGGCATCATCGCAAATCCAGCCCGGCCTTCTGCGGAAGATGACCGTTCGCAAGGTGTTGGAATCCCTGCAGACGCATGGGCCACTGTCGCGAGCAGACCTGACACGGGACACAGGCATCAGTGCACCAACGGTGTCGAAGGTAGTTGTGGATCTGCTCGATTCCGGACTGCTGGAAGAAGGTGCTGCACCGGACAATACCGTCGGTCGACCTGGAAAGAAGATCCAGCTTGCTCGTGATCGGGCACAGGTGATCGGGATCGTCCTGGATCAGCATACGTGCGTAGTGCTGGCCGCATCGCTGGACGGCCAGATTGATGGTGAAAAGACATCCACCTTTGCCACGCCCGGTACCTACCACGCGCTGCTGGATCAGTTGACGGCATTCGTACAGGGCTTTGATGAAGACACATCCATCCAGACGTTGGGTGTGGGCATCAGCACGCCCGGGCTGGTTGATGAAGAAGACGAACGCTGTCTGTTCTCACCCAATCTGCAGATCATCAATCATCAGACTCCGGCCGTCGACCTGACAAAGCGGACCGGACTGGAGTCCATCTGTTTTCAGGAAACCAAGGCCTTGTGTATGGCAGAGCGGCTGTACGGAAATGCTCGCGGACTGGAAGACTTTGCCATGATGGATATGTCGACCGGCCTTGGTCTGGGCGTCTTTAGTGGTGGCGAACTTCTGCGCGGGCATAACGGACTGGCTGGCGAACTGGGGCACATTACTGTGGACCCAACCGGAAAACTCTGTGGCTGCGGCAACCATGGATGTCTGGAAACTCTGGCCACCGATTCCGCCCTGACCGCTATGTTGTCCGAACGTCTGAATCAGAAATTCCTGATCGAGGACATCATTCCACAGTTGAGGAATGGCCAGATTCAGGCACCCGATGAAATCAATCGCGTGTGCGAATATCTGTCGATCGCGGTGGCTGCGGCGATCAACCTGTTCAATCCGGCGACCTTGTTTCTGTACGGCCGTTTTCTTTCAATCAACGCTGCTATTCCGGAGCAGGTTGTGAGAATGGCACGCCGTCGCACTCTGGACCCGACGTTTGAACAGTGTTCCGTTCAGATGGCGGTTACCAACAAGCAGCAGGGATCTATTGCCGCTATTGTGCATCACCTGACACGTTCCGCCGGTCCACGCATGTCTGACTAGACGTGTCACTCCATCAGAGAATCTCACGAGATCCGGATTGGGGCCGTCGTCAACTTTTGGTGTGAGCTGATGCCGGGGACCGGGCAGTCTTCTTTAAAGGTGCGTACAGAACACTTCAGGACAATGGAAAATAACTCTGAACTACTCAAACAGTGCTGGTTTCTTGCCGGCCCGACGGCGGGCGGAAAAACGGCCACGGCCCTGGCGCTGGCCGAGGTGCTGGACGCCGAAATCGTGTCGATGGACTCGATGGCGATCTACCGCCGAATGGACATCGGCACGGCCAAACCGACACAGGAAGAGCGTTCCCACGTCCCACATCACCTGATCGACGTTGTGGAGCCACACGAAGAATTCAGCGTCTCTGACTACGTTCAGCAGGCAGAAAAAATAGCTGGTGATATCACACAGCGTAGTCGGACACCGCTCTTTGTTGGTGGCACTGGTCTGTATCTTCGGTCGATGCTGCGGGGTGTATTCGATGGCCCCGACGCAGACTGGGACCTGCGGCGAGAACTTGAGCGTCAGGCCGACGAGAATGGCAACGACTGGTTGCTGGAAGAATTGAGAAAGATCGACGCGCCCACCGCGGCAAGACTGCATCCGAACGACGTTCGGCGAGTTATCAGGGCGATCGAGGTTTACAAGGTGACTGGCCAGCCCTTATCGAATCAGCACGACCACGTTCCTTTGCCGAAAGACGAACAACCGGCCGCTGTGTTTTGGATCCATCCACCGCGTGCATGGCTGCACGAACGAGTCAATGGGCGAGTCGACCTGATGATGGATCAGGGTCTACTGGGTGAAACAAGGCAATTGCTGGCCAGCGATCTGCCTCCGGGACGTACGGCAAGGCAGGCGCTGGGCTATCGCGAACTGATCGAACATCTGGAAGATGGCGTTTCACTGGACGTTGCAGTTGATCAGATCAAGACGGGTACTCGGCAGTTCGCCAAACGACAACACACGTGGTTTCGCAACCTGGAGGAATGCCAGAGTGTTCCGATCACAGGAACGGAATCGCCGGGCACACTGGCCGAAACTCTGCTGCGCCTTGCTTCAGCCCCGGGTGGCTAAAGCGAAGTAAATTCCGGGGGCGCGCTAAGCGACAGCTGAATTCGTCGGGTTGACGACTGTGGATTACACGGAGTGCCAGACGTACCGGCCCGCGTTTGGTTGTTCCTGCACCCGAGCGGATCGTGTTCAGTGCACAACCTCAGCCGTCAAATGCCGCATTCCGTCGAAAAATGTCGAAATGCGAACCTAGCGGCTAAGCTGTCACGCGCTTCAATGTCACAATCCAGAATTACTTCCTTGAGAATTGCGGTTCCAGCGGTTCCAATTAAGATCCCGCCTGGACTGAGGTTTTATGTCTCAAAACGTTCACCATTTCCCACCTTTACCGATTTCAGGGAACTACCCATGAGCGACGCAGAAGCGCCGGAGTTGTCGACGTCCGCCGACCCGCCAGCTGTTGATCCACCTGGTCGTCGAGAGTTGCTGGCCGCGGCGCTTAGTTTTTTACTGGGCGCAGTTCCGGCAGCCATCGGGGGACTGTTTTTTCTGGATCCCATTTTGCGCCGCAGCAAGGGAGGCGGGAATGACGGTGGCGATCAGACGATGGATGGCTTTGTTAAGCTCGACATCACACCGGACAATCTTGTCGAAGAGGGGCCACCGGTCGCATCAACCGTGATCGCAGATCTGGACGACGCATGGAACCGGTTTAAAGACGTGCCTATTGGCAGTATCTGGCTGCGCAGACAGCAGGGTGGCGAGATCATTGCATTTAACTCGATCTGCCCGCATCTGGGTTGTTCCATCAACTTTCGTCGCGGCGAGAACGACTTTCACTGCCCGTGCCATGCCAGTTCTTTTGATCTCGATGGCGGCACAACAAACGATACTCCTCCCCGAGACATGGACAGCCTGGAAATTGTTGTTGCGACTGACGGTCGGCCGGATCCGAACGGAACAGAACTGTGGGTGAAGTATCAGAACTTCCGTCGAGGCACGCCGGAAAAGAAACCGATCTAACGACGTGGATGTCTCAGGCCATTCCGGCTGACGCCAGGAACAGCATTCATTCACAGGGGTGCGGCAAACGTCCGGCCACAGGAAAGTATAATTATGAAGGCTCTTATCGACTGGTTTGATCACCGCACTGGGTTCAAGGAGCTGATGCATGAAGCTCTATATGAACGTGTGCCTGGCGGAGCTCGCTGGCGCTATGTCTGGGGCAGCACTCTGGTCTTTACGTTCATGCTGCAGGTGATAACCGGGTTCATGCTGTGGTCGGCGTACAGTCCCAGCACCCGAACGGCATGGGAAAGTGTTTATCATATTCAGCACGAACTAACGCTGGGCTATCTTGTGCGTGGAGTTCATCACTTCGCCGCTCAGGCCATGGTGGTGCTGATGGCCATTCATCTGGTGCAGGTGGTGATCGATGGAGCCTACAAGGCGCCGCGAGAACTGAACTTCTGGCTGGGCATTGTGCTGTTGCAGATTGTGCTGGGGCTGTCGTTAACCGGCTATCTGCTGCCATGGGACCAGAAGGGTTACTACGCCACTCAGGTGACCACCAACATCATGAGTGCTACGCCCGTTGTCGGTGATCAGGTTCAGACGCTGGCACAGGGAGGCACAGAATACGGTCATTTGACGCTGACTCGATTCTTTGCCATGCATGCTGGCATTCTGCCGACCTTGCTGGTCGCGTTTCTGGCACTGCATATTTATGTCTTCCGTCGTCATGGCCTGACTGTTCGCGACGAAAACCATGCTCCGGAAACGACGTTCTGGCCTGATCAGGTGCTTAAAGACGCGGTTGTCTGTCTGATCGTTCTGGCCGTGGTGATGCTGCTGGCGATCTTCAAAGGCGCAGAGCTGAGTGCGCCGGAAGATCCGTCGGTGAAATTCGATGCGGCTCGGCCGGAATGGTACTTCCTGTTTCTGTTTCGCTTTCTGCACTTTGAAGTGATCAACAAAATGGGAGTGACGTTCGGTGCCATCATCGTGCCGGGCATTATCATGGGCGTGATCACAATGATGCCCCTGATCCATAAGTTTCTGGGCGAATTCGGTCACACGCTGAACAAGGCGTTCATCTGGCTTCTGGGGGCTGGCATCGTCGTGCTGACGACCATGGCCATCATTGAAGATCGCGAAGACGAATCACACCAGGCAGCATTGGCCGAAGCACATCGGGACGGGGCTCGCGCACGTGAACTGGCCGCCGGGCCGGATCGGATTCCTGTCGACGGTGCTGTGGAACTGCTGCGGCGAGACCCGTTTACCCAGGGGCCCCGACTGTTCGCCAAACACTGCTCTGCCTGTCATCGTTACAACGGGCATGATGGACGCGGCACGATGGTTTTGGACAAGGCCGGAATCGCAGCTCCCACGGCCGCGGATCTCGGCAACTTCAGCAGTCGTGACTGGATGCGTTCCGTCGTGGTTGACTATGCGGGGCACTTCAGCTGGCAGAAGAATGCGACATGGTTCAAAGATGCACAGAAAGCAGAAGCGGCCGGTGAAGAGGTCACCTACCTGAACCCCGATGATTCTGAAATGGCCACGTGGGCCGATGTTGATTCACTTAACTCTGCCGACAATTCGGAGAATCTGACCGCACTGGTCGAGTTCCTCTACGCCGAAGCAGACCTCGGCTATAAGCCACTGGACGAGGATGAACGTGAAGCCTTCAACAACCCACTGGCCGCCAATTCGACTTTGACTGACACAGGGCGAGTGGTTGCCACCGAAGGTGCGTGGGCCGGTGATCTGGAGGGCACGTCCTGTGTCGATTGTCATACGTCGCTTGGTGAAGACTTTGTCGCTGTCGCCGATGATGATGCGGATGGCTATCCGACTCTGGCGAAGTACGGTTCTGCAGTGTGGCTGAAAGACTTTATACGGAACCCCGGCGCAGTCCGGCACTATGGTGAGAAAAACCAGATGCCTGCCTATTCGCCTCAACAACTGCGTGACGATGAACTTGATCTGCTGGTCCGCTGGATGACTCATGATTATCTGCCGTCAGAAGTTCATGATTATGAGAATCGTCTCGCTGAACTTTCGGGATCGCAGGGGACATCAGCCGGAGCGGGCAGCATAGGGTCGAGTGCTGCCCAAGAGTAGCCTCGGTCCTGATACTCGCACCGTGGACGATTGACAGGAAGACTGCGATATGACGACACCATTTTCACCGCTTCGTAGTTCACTGCTTCTGCTGCTTGCATTGCCGATTTGTGCCGGTGCAGCCACTGCCGACGACTGGTTTGAGAAGAAGTCGGAATGGCACGGTTTTGAGCGTTTGCATTTCACGGTCGCGGAACGACCTGCCTATGTCGTCGTGCCGAAAGAAACGGCGGTCGGCAAGCCGTGGGTCTGGCGAGCTCGCTTTCCGGATTACCACTTCGAAATGGATGTGGAACTGCTGAACCACGGTTTCCACGTCGCGTACGTTGATGTCGGGGGAATGTTCGGCAACTCCCGGGCCATGCGGATCGGAGACCATCTCTATTCCTTTCTGACGAAAGAGCGGGGTTTCGCTGCACGTCCGGCTCTTGAAGGAGTCAGTCGCGGTGGATTGTTTGTTTACAACTGGAGTGCTCGACATCCGGAATCCGTGGCCTGTATCTACTGCGACACACCCGTGCTGGACTTCAAGAGTTGGCCGGCGGGCAAGGGCGAAGGGATCGGGTCTGCCGGAGCGTGGAAACAGTGTCTTGCTGCATACAAGCTGTCCGAAGAGCAAGCCCTGAAGTTTTCGGGCAATCCCCTTGATCACGCTGCGATCGTTGCGAAGCACAAGATTCCCGTGCTGCACATCGTGTCTGAAAACGATGAAGTCGTTCCGCCGGCTGAGAACACTTATTTGCTGCAGGCCGGGCTCAAAGAACGGGGACACGACCTGCCGGTCATCTCCGTCCCGCTGGGCACAGAAAAAAGCCACGGCCACCACTTCACTCATCCGGAACAGGACCGGGTCGTGCAGTTCATTCGGCTGCATCTAGAGTAAGGCGTTTCGGAGAACGGTTTTACTCTTAGTCGTCAGGCGTCGGAATCTGACCTCGGGAACCGGTCTTTGGAAGTTTGAGGCAGAAAATCAAGTGCGAATGCGGTAGTGGGGCGAGCGAATCCGTCCGCTGTATAAAGGCATTGGTCTACGATACGGCGGATCGGAAATCACTGAAAGTCATCATGTTCACAGGCCGGTATCGATGCTGCAGACGAACGGTCGCTTATCGGGGCGACTACTGCCTGTCGTGCGATTGTCACACCGTGTCAGAACAACAACGCACTTTGGACATCTTTCACGTTTACTTCCTTCCCCTTCTGCCACTTGGGTTTCGAAAACACTGGCACTGCACGAAATGTAAGAACGATCCCCATGCACGTGTTCAGACGTCGAATGGATTTAAGATTCTGGGCGTCATCGTATTCTCCGCATTTGCAGTCCTTTCCTGGCTGATTCCTATGGAACAGCCCGATGATGTTGCTGTCGTCTGGACAATGCGCATCGGTGGAATTTGCGTGGCTTCGGTTTTCGCAATCTCAGTTTTGGTCCACAAACCGAGTCTGACGCAGCAGGAAAAGATGGGCGAGATTCCGCGATTTGCGCCAGAAAACTGTCTTGTTTGTGGTGAGGAGCTCGACGATCGCTCGCGTGAGTGCGTGCCGTGCGGTATCGAATACCTGTAGATGCGGGAGAGTCGATGCGGCTATTCCGCCTGAATTCGATACAGCGCCTCTTCTGTGCGAAGAATCAGGGCATTGTCCGCGACGGCCGGTGATGCCATGAAGCCGGCGTCGAGACGGTTCTTTGCGAGTTCTTTGAGTTCCGGACCCTCCGCCAGCACCGTTGCACCGCCATTATGTCCGAAGAAATAAATGCGACCTGCCGCGTACAGCGGCGACGCACTGAAGTCGCCTGTTAACCGAGCCTTCCAGATTTCTGAACCGTCCGCCGCGTTCAGGCAGGCGGCGATGCCATTGTCGGTGACGGTGTACAGGTGACCCTTTACGATCAGCATGGATGGCTGCTTGGGAGCCTGTTTGTCGGACGTCCATTTTCTATGTGATTCGGTGACATCGCCCTCACCGCTGTAGTCCACGGCCAGGATTCTGGGCTGCATAAAGCTGGTGGAAATATACGCGATTCCGTTTTCCGCGACGGGGCGTGGTACCGTTGAAAAACCGAGCTTGCCGTAGCTTGCTTTCCAGACTTCGCTGCCGTCACGCGCATCGTAGCCGTACACCCAGTTCGCGGCTGGCGAAATCACGATTGGGCGGCCGTTCGACTCCATCACGAGAGGTGTGCCGAACGCTTTTTGGAGTGCGGGCTTGGGATTCATTTCACCCGATCGACTGGTTTGCCAGCGGACCTTTCCGGTATGTCGATCAAACGCAGTCAGAAACTGAGCATCCATTCCGTCAAAATGCACAATCAACAGGTCGTTCCAGACTACCGGCGAACTGCCCGGACCGGTCTGGTGATCGATGTGAAAAGTTTCATTTGTCCAGACCGTTTCGCCCGTCGTGCGATTCAAACACGCTGTGCCATACGTCCCGAAATGAAAGTAGGCCATGTTGCCCGCCAGCACCGGAGTAGGTGATGCGTAGCTGTTCAGCGAGTGTTTTGGTGCGGGCTTCGCAACCTCAAACAAAGTTATCTGTTTCTCCAGCTCACCGGTTCGCAGGTTGACCAGCACAGCCTGCAGCGACAACGCACCCGCGATCTTCAGCCCCTGGGGATTCTCGATCTGTGACAAACGCTTTTTCTCTTCCTCCTCAGAGAGTTGTTCAGTGATGGCTGTGGTCAGCCAGATCTGATCCCCTGAAATTACTGGAGAAGAATGGCCCTCACCCGGGATCTGTGTTTTCCATTTGACGTTTTCTGTTTCACTCCACGTGAGCGGCAGTCCCGTCGCAGCAGAGTGTCCCTGTCCGTCGGGGCCTCGAAACTGTGGCCATTCGGCGGCAGACAGTGATGACAACGCCAGGAAATTCAGAGTCAGAGTGAGCACACAGTATTTCACGGTTTTTCCTCGGACGCACAGGAGAGTAAGAAAGAGTGACAACACAGATTCTGAAAACGCCGGTCGCTCAACGCAAGCGGGAATGACAAAGCCGATCATCGGGACGGAAGTATTTTTCGGACAATTGATATTAGGCAGCGACGGATGTCCGTTTGAAAAAGAGCCCGACACTCTCACGCAGACATAAAAAGGCGGCGATTCGCATGTGTTTCGACACTTCGGCCGATAACATGCAGCGATGGACTGGCGGCTTATCCTTACAGGAACACAATCAATCGGCTGGACGATCTGCGTGGTGATCGCCATTGTGGCCGCAATCGTGATGTTCCTGAAGCTGCGCAAGTACGAGGCCAGACTGGTATCGCCCGGCGTCAGCCGAACTCTGCTGACGCTGCGAGTTGCTGTGCTGCTGGTGCTGTTGTTAACACTGATGAAGCCTGTGCTGACGCGTGCATGGGACGTGGAACATCAGGAACGCCTCGTGGTTGGCTTCGACGTATCCGGCAGCATGGAGACCGTCGATCGACATGCCTCGCCGTCCGAAATGCTGCGCTGGGCTCAGGCATTGGGCATGCTGGGCAATGACAGCACGGATGACCTGCTGAAATCGTGGATCGCTGCCTACGATGCAGGTCAGCAGCCGGATTGGGGTGCGTCTGTGAACGGCACTGGCCCACAGGACGAGGGCAGCGCTGAACTGGGCGCCATGCGAAAGCAGCATATCGAAGGTGTGTTTGCGGAATTCGAAAAAATGCCGCGTACAGAAGTCGTGCGACGATTGCTGCTGGCGAAACCCAATGATCTGCTGGCCAAGCTGCAGAACGTGCAGCGAGTTGACATTCGTGTCTTTGGGCTGGAACAGCACAGTGTATCCGCCGATCAGCTGCAGGGGATTTTGGATTCTGATCGAGAAGAGTTGCGGCCCGGCGGGACCGATGCGGTCAGCGTTTTGACAGAGGCCCTGAGTGATGACGACGGCAGTAACATAAGTGGAATCGTTCTGCTGAGCGACGGGCGACAAACAGCATCCGTTGACGCAGCGGCCGAAGCCGCTCGCCTGGGCAGTCTGGGCATACCGATTTACTGCGTGCCGATTGGCTCTCAACTGTTGCCACGTGATCTTTCTGTGGCGTCCGTGCAGGTGCCGCAAACTGTGTTTCTGGAAGATTCGGCCCAGGTGCAGGCCACGTTCACATCAACGGGCTACGTTGGTGAAGACGTTACCGTGAACCTGGAAAAAGAAGGCGAGGTGATTGATCAGCGAACGGTTACCGTGGCGGCTGGCTTCTTTGATGTTGAATTTGCCATTCCTTCGGACGAGGCCGGAAATTTCGACTATTCCGTGTCGACCGACGTGCAGCGCGGGGAGTTGCGCGACGACAACAACTCTCGCGATTTCACGGTGTCCGTCGTGGACAACAAGGCTCGAGTCCTGCTGGTGGAAGGTGATGCTCGCTGGGAATTCCGGTATCTGAAAAGTGCGATGGAACGTGATAAGCGTGTTGAGCTTTCGACCGTGCTTTTTCGGCAGCCCTTTCTGCAGCTGTTGAATCGAACATTCATGGATGGCGAACTGCCGCAGCTGGATGCCTTCAAAGAGCAGCTGGCCAATACTGACATCGTCATCGTTGGGGACGTGGGTCCGTCGCAGATCGCGGAACCCGTTTTTCAGGCCATTGAAACGGCTGTTGCAGACGAGGGCGTTACGCTGATGGTTCTGCCCGGCCGTCGCCATATGCCGCATGACGTTCATTCTCCAACATTGCAGAAACTGTTACCCGTGACCAATCCGAAGCAGCAGGTTGCCGAACGGCGGAAACGAACACTGCCTGATTCACGGCCTTCCGTATTTCGTTTGAAACTGACTCAGGAAGCAAGCGATCTGACGCTGTTCAGATTCACTGATCCCGACGCTGAACAGTCCGTAGGATTCGCGAATTTGCCGGGACATCCGTGGGCTTACACGGGCAAGCCCAAAGGCATCGCATCCGTCTGGGCAACTTTGCAGATGGAAACGGTCGACCTTGACCCGGCCAGTATGGCTGCTGTGGTTCATCAGTATTACGGTTTTGGGCAGGTCGTCTGGATGGGCATTGACAGTACCTGGCGGTGGAGACTGCGAGCGGGCGATCGGTGGCATCACCGTTTCTGGGGACAGGTTGTTCGCTGGGCCGCCAGAAACAAATCTGCTGCCGGCAATGATCAGGTTCGCATGACGCTGTCTGATGTCATTGTTGATGAAACTGAGTCCGTCGACGTATCGGTGAGATGGAACCCGAAACTGGTGCCTCAGCTGGAAGACGCGACCGTGGAAGTCGTTGTTGAGCCCATCGAAGACTCGGGGCCTGAAGCCGCTGCCACTTCGTCTCAGCCGAATGATGCCGCTGGTAAGTCATCGCAGAAGTTCCAGCTGCATCCGATTCAGGGGGCTCCCGAACGCTTCAGCGTTCGAATTCCACATCTGGAGCCTGGCAGTTACGAAGTCAGGCTCAACGTCCAGAACTCACGCCTCCAGCTTGATCAGAACATCGTTTCCGAACTGATTGTACAGGAACAGGTGTCGACTGAACTGGCCAGCATCAGCTGCAATCGCACATTTCTGAAACAGCTCGCAGCACTGTCCAGCGGTCGTGTTCTGGAACCATGGCAATTGTCCGAACTTCCGGAACTTCTGGCACCAGTCGACAGTGCGGACAGCGTCATGCAGGAACAGACGCTCTGGGATCACTGGATCATGCTGCTGCTGTTCTTCATTCTGCTAACTGCAGAATGGGTGACTCGAAAGATCAATGGTTTGCCGTAGAGCACGCTTCACCGAAGCACAGCGACTGGGCCCACTATTCGCCCGCAAAATTTCGCCGGTCCTGCTGCTGATCTGTGCGATACGCACTACAGCGTTTTACGCTGACGTGTGGTCCCGCAGATCGTTTTTCAACCGCAGTCTCGTAACTCCCGCGAGCCAGTACCGTCTATGGCAATAAGTAAACGGCTCTAGTCACGAGATCCTGGTGTCACTTGCAGTGGCACGTCCTTGCCCGCGCGTTTGACAACAATCTTCACCTTCTGGCCGATCTTCAGTGCTTCGATGGCGTAGGTGTAGTCGTAGATGTTTTCGATCGATTTGCCGGCCAGTTTGATGATGATGTCACCGCCCTTGACACCGGCCTTGTCGCAGGGGCCACCCTTGGCCACGCCGGACAATAACACGCCCTTGACATCCGATTCAGCATAGTCCGGAATCGTGCCCAGATACGCTCGCAGATTGGCTCGCCGCTGTCCGTCGGCCGGTTTTGTCTGCATCACGTACGCCGGCATCGATTTGCGACTGATCAGTTCACGGCACACCAGATGCATGAAGCTGGCCACCCGCGACAGACCTTCATAGTTTATTTTCTCAGGAGTATCCCGAGGTGTGTGGTATTCGCCGTGGTTGCCGGTAAAGGCCGACAGAATGGGGACGCCGTGCATGAAGAACACACTGGCATCCGTGGGAATGTAGCTGTCGTCCTGCAGAGTAATGGGCAGACCCAGCGGGACATTGGCTCGTTCGATAATCTGCTGCCAGCCGGTTGAAGACCCGATCCCCTGGAGCACAAGTTTCTCCTGCATGCGGCCGACCATGTCCATATTCAGGCAGGCCGCGATAAACAAATGCAGGCCACCGGTGTTGGGGCCGGATTCGTCTTCCTTCGCGGCGTCTGCGGCATCATCTTTGGACGACGTTTTGTTACGTGTGGCGTCGTCCTTTGCAGCATCTTCTTTGTTGGGTTCGCTAACAGCCGCCGCATGCTGCGAGAACATCGTTTCCAGTTGCTTCACGTAATGACTTGATCCCAGCAGTCCCAGTTCTTCACCGGACCACGCGGCGAACACCACATCTCGGCTTCCCTTCAGCGTTCCCGCATCTTTGGATTGTGCCATGGCTTCGGCGATCTGCAGCATCGCGGCAACTCCGGAAGCGTTGTCGTCAGCACCGAAGTGAATATTGCCCGCTTCATCATCCTTCGCCAGCGAATTTGCACTGGGGCCGGCTCCCAGATGGTCGATGTGCGCGCCCACCACGACAATTTCATGTGCCGGTGCGTCGCTGACCTGAAGTCGTCCGAGTACGTTGCGTCCGGTCTTTTTTTCCTGCCGGATGTCCACGCTGGCAGCGATCTTCACGTCTTTCATAGGGAAGCCCATGACCGGGTCACCCGAATCCAGCTTCTCCTGGATCGATTTCAGATCCTTGCCTCCGGCCTTCAGCCACGCGGCGGCGACGTTATCAGTGACACTCAAAACTGCCAGGCTTGTTCCGGCCAGCGAGCCGTCAAACTGCAGCGGCACCAGTTGATTCTTTACGCCGGACGTCGGACCGCTCACCAGAATCAGACCCCGAGCGCCCATATTACGGGCCTTCATGGCTTTGAAACGCAGACTGCTGAAGCTGTTCAGGTACTGTCGACGCTCGGCGGTAATACCTTCCGGCATGAATCGAAAGCAGACGATCCACTTGTCTTTGACATCCAGATGCACGTACGAATCGTATTCTTCAAAGCCGTCCCCGGCGGGGGCCTGAATGCCGTAGCCGGCGAACACGACGTCCTGCGGATTGAACTTGCCCGTCTTTGAAAACACCAGCGGCTGCCAGTCTTTCTTCAGTTCGTAGGTCTTATCACCAGCCGTCAGTGAATTGTCCGGACCGGCCGACACGCCGGATGTGAATTCGAACATCTGAAACCACCCGTCGTCGTCTCCGGCGGGCTCCAGCCCCAGCGTTTCCAGATACAGAGCGACATAGTTGGTTGCCAGTTTCTCGCCCCTTGTGCCTGTCAGGCGACCCTGCAGCTGAGGACGGCACAGGTATTCCACGTGGCGTACGGCATCGGCGGGAGCAAAGTCAGGTCGAGCACTCGGGGCGCGACCGGTGGTGGCTGCGCTGGCCATGGATTTCGGCTTTGATGTGGCATCTTTGGCTTCCAGACCCAGAAGTTCGAGCGCCCCCTGATGATCCCATTCCGCCAGAAAAATCTGTGACTGGCTGTTGGTCGTGCGATTGGTGGTCCAGGAGAGCTGACTTCCATCCGGCGTGAACACTGGCAGGCCATCGAACCCTGCGGTATGACTGACTCGCACGGGATCCTTTGTCCCTTCCCGATCGACCATGTACAGCTCGAAATTCGCGAAGCCGTGCCGATTGGTTGTGAAAATCAGGTACTGCCCCGACGGATGGTAATAGGGCGCCCATGACATCGCCTGCAGACGAGTGATCTGCCGTTGCTGTGAGCCGTCCAGGTGCATCGTCATAATCTCAGCCGTCGCTCCGTTCTCCGCAAATCGCCGCCAGCAGATGTTCTTCCCGTCAGGAGAAAAGAAAGGCCCGCCGTCGTATCCAGGCGAAGTTGTCAGACGTCTCACGTTGCTGCCGTCCGCGTTCATCAGATAAATCTCATTGGCCCATGCAGGATCAAGTTCAAAGGCTTGCTGTTCTTCGTCGGACAGCTTTTCTTCGTACCCGGATCGGTTGGAAGCGAACGCAATCAGCTTACCGTCCGGCGACCACGACCCTTCTGCGTTGTAGCCTTTCGTGTTGGTGAGATTTCGGTAGACCTTTGATGCCAGGTCGTATTCGAAGATGTCGAAGAACTCGTCGTAGTCCCACGAGTAACGACGTTCCTTACCGGATGCCCGCAGTTCGAGTTCCGCTTTCTGCTCTTCCAGTGCGGCCGGGTCGTCCTGAGTCGACGCGTACAGCATCTTCTTTCCGTTTGGGTGAATCCACGCGCACGTTGTCTTGCCGTGACCCGGAGAAATCTGTGTGGTCGCTCCGGTGTCCAGGTTCATCAGGTAAATCTGAAAGAACGGATTTCCGGCGTAGCGTTCGCTCTGAAAGATCAGCTGCCGCCCATCTGCGCTGAAGTAACCTTCACCAGCGCGGCGACCTTCGTAAGTTAACTGTCTGGCTCTGCGAATCAGACGACCTTCCAGCTTTGCCGCGGCTCCGGGATCACTGACGGTGATGTCTTCCTGCTGAGCCGTCTCAGCGGGTGTTGACGCGGCGTTCTGAGTTGCAGCGGTAGCATTAGCCGCAGCAGATTTACCGGCGTCTGTTTCATCGCCACCCCAGGCGGACGCTGCGGCCATCGTGACCGTTGTCAGGAAAAGCACCAAATGTCGAGGCAGGTTTATTGCGCAATGTAGCGGCACCGTGGCGGCTCCGGAAAAAAGGTGAACAGGCAGCAGGAAATCCTGAAGGTAATTATAGTTGGTGGCGGCCTGTGTGCCACCGCCCGTTTCCGGTTCCTCCCGGGGGTCGCTGTGCAGAACGACCTGACACCACTAACCTACTGCCAGCATTTTCCTCAATTCTTCTAATATTCGTCTGAACCACCGTGATCGATGATCCTCTGCTTCTGGTCGCCAATGCTGTCTCCCTGTTAGTGGGAGGCGAGGCCGCGTCATCTTATTTCGGCCTGGTTGTGATGATTCTGATCGGAATGGTGGCGATCACAAAAGGAGGTGATCTGTTTACGGACAGCTCTGTTGAGATCGCTCAGATCACTCACATACCGCCAGTCGTCGTGGGAGCTACGATCGTCAGTATGGCGACGTCGTTTCCGGAATTCATGGTGTCACTGACGGGAACGCTCTCAGGATCAGCGGAGTTCGCGGTCGGCAATGCTATCGGATCGTGTCTGTGCAACATCGGACTGATCATCGGAACATGTGCGATCATTTACGACTTGCATGCGCGACGCAGCGGACGGCAGGCAGGGATTACCACTGGTCGAGACATGCTGAAGGGGCCGGGTATGTTCATGCTGGGCAGTTGCGTTCTGACCTGCCTGTTCAGTCTGTTTGATTCCGGCGGCGCAGTGATGGCGGGAAAACCGACTGAATTTGGTCTGAGCCGGTGGCAGGCCGCCATCCTGTTTTTCGGAATGTTCTGGTACCTCGGCTATTCGATTCAGATAGCACGCCAGGCTCGGTTCGAAATGTCGATCGGTGACGGTGTTCAGCAGAACGCAGTTCCCACTCGGACGGCACTGATCAAGCCAGCGATCGTGTTTATCGTGGCATCGGCCATCGTTGTGATCGGCAGTCGAGTGCTGGTGTGCAACGGAGAAGAAATAGCGCTGCGAATGGGCGTGCCCAAACTGGTGCTGGGGCTCACTCTGTTTGCCGTTGGAACATCATTACCGGAGCTTTCGATTTCACTCATCGCCGTCCTGAAGGGACACGAAGCCCTGGGGATAGGCAATATCATCGGGTCGAACGTTCTGAACATCTGCTGGGTGCTGGCATCGTGCGCGCTGGTCCAGCCGTTGCCCATCGGTCGTCAAACAATACTGCTGGATCTGCCGGTCATGCTGTTGCTGACTGTGATGCTGATCGTATTTCCCTGGAAGTCGGGTCGAATCACGTCGCTGGCAGGGGGCGTGGTGTTACTGGTGTATGTCCTGCATCTGCTGTTTGTCACCCTTGCTAACCCGTTTTCATAAGCATAAACGCACATTCCGAACAGACGTGGTTTCCGAAATGTGCGTTTCAGGCGGCGATGCCGTCGTTGATCAGCCCGCCGCGACCCCGACTGGTGCATCAGTTACAGTACAGAGTTGCCCGCTGTTTTGTGGCTGCGAAGTCTTTTTTTCAATAGCAATTTTCATACTCCAACGAGTCGATATTGTCTCCGGCAATAAGAGAACTTTGCTACTCCACCCAGACGTGATCAGGGATGTTCATGTAGGCGGGTTTGCAAAACGGCTGACATGATGTTGCACAGTGTCCGGCTCCCATGAACAGGTGTTGCTCTTCTGTCAGTGTCAATCCGGTACAGGGTGATGGCCATTCAGTGATCCGCATGCATCCCACGCCAATCGCTCGCTCCACCGAAGGACTTCCAATGACGCGAGTACCAGCATAACAGCCTCCGGACTGATAACTGCCTGCATAGTTTTCATACCCGCCATGGCCGTAGTGATGTGGGTGCAGCGGCGTGCCCCCATTTCCGATCAGTCCATGGGGTCCGGCCAGGTAACGAGCGTTGTGGCAGCTGGTACATTCCGGACTGCCGCAACCTTCATGTCGATACCGAATTCTGTTATGTCCCTGATTTGAGCTGATGCAGTCGGGACAGGGAATGGTGTTATGCGGCGGATGAACGGTTGCATCGTGGCTGATGTGTACGCGATCCGTGGCCGGAACTGAGGGACGCGGGATCCGAGGCTGGGCCACAGGCTGATCAGAAGGTGTGACCACGCCGGCGTGATTTGTCACGTCGTCATTCTCGGCACCGTGCAGGCACGTCATTCCGGTGATCAGACTGAGGACGATTATGGAACCAGTCATTTTGGTGTCGCGGGACAGGATCACTCCGTTTACGTCCTGCCGAGTGTTTGTCAGCAGCTTCAGCATTGCAGTTCTCCGTTTCTTCCGCGAAATCGACCGGAAGAGTTGTTAAGCCGGCATCAAAACCGGTCGCGATTGTCGGTAACTCACCTTGTTGTCCGAACAGGATTGTCAGCCCCAATGTGTCTTCGAGCTGATCATAAATCACATGAACATTGAGCTGATGTTCGTCCGATGCGAGGCGGAGCAGGCCCCGCCTCGCTATGGACGAACAAAGAAGTCAGCGAACTGACTCCGCGACGGTTTTGGAATGGCCGTCAACATTCTCTCTTGCTGTGCTCACGTCGCGATCAGTCTCAGCAGTTGTGCCTCTCTCGGTCCGCCGAACATGAAATCGGGCTCAATCGATCGCCGTCGCTCGGACCACACAATCGCTGCAACCAAAACAATCGCTATGTCACAACGAACTGTCGCAATCCGCAGAATCTGTACCAGACGATCAATCGTTATAAACGGCACAACCGCAACTTCCGTGTAAACGTCCTGCATGAAACAGGTTATACCCGTCTGAGCTGTTCCGATACAGTCGGCCATATTGGTTTTGATGTTCAGTCTGCTTATGACGGTGCTAACGAATGTGTCAAGAATACGTAACATGCGCGCGGGCTTCCGACGTCAGAGGGCTGTTTCAAACGTGGCCGCGTTGCAATGTGTGGGCATCGCGCGGAGGTGTCGTGGGGCCGGCGAACAATTTTACAGTTGAACCCGTCGCGGAAATCGCCACGTATCGGTTAAGAAGGCGTTTATCGCTGGGCGTGACCGAGCATGTACCGCTGTCCCGCCAAAACAATTGTATTCTGGTGAGACGCCGCACTGCGGCTGAATTACGCAGCTGCTCCGGCTTGCCGCTCAGGGCAACGTCAGGAAGTTCTTTCTGGCGTCGAAACGGGGAGTCTACGGTAAGCGTCCCGGCGACGCTTGGGTCGAAGGCGACGACGTGCACTTGGAGGCCCCTCCAGTCGTCTTCGTTGGACACACGGTTGATTCGGGTGCAGGAACTTCGTCTAACTGCTTGCTTTAACACTGTTTATGGATAATTCTATGCCAGCGGTGAGCGATTGCCTTAGTCGCTCACCGCCCGCACGTGAAATCTGGTCCGTTCTGGCGGAGAGGGTTTCGAATAGCAGTTGCTGGCCCGGTTCAATGGCAACAACCGTGCTGCGCAGCGCGCTTGGAAGGTTAGGCCTGTAAATCCTGATCTTTTGTGCTTGAGGTGCAGTTTTTGGCCGTTTAGGATACTTGGAGAATGTTCTCCGATCGCAAGAACTTTTCAGCATGGAGTGCCTGGGAAGCTGGATGCGACGTAGGACAGTGAAAACGGTTGTCATCGATGGCAGAGCTGGATACTCGTGAACGCCAGGTCATCAACCGCCGATGGTCAGGATACGTGAAGGATTTAGCGCTGCTCCTGGTCGCTGATTTGTTCTTGAGTTGAGTTTTGGGTTCCGATCGTCAACTGGCATGGTCTGTGGCAGTGCCTTCCTGGACCGTGACATTACATTCCCAATGGTCGGAAGCCGTCAGTGACCGACACTGACCGGCTTTCGGAGATCGTTCATGAGCACGCTTGGTAAAATCTGTCTGTCGCTCACCCTGTTGCTGTTGCTGTTGGCCATGGCGCCGATTCCCGGCAAGTTTGGTGGCTGGACACCCAAGCTGTTGGTGTTTCACAATCAATGGTCAGAGAAACTACGAGATGCCAAAGTTGATGCTATTGAGGCCGTTGAACTTCGTACAGCTGCACGCCAGGAACTCACGAAAGCGTCCACTGATCTTGAGAACCTCGTGACTGGATGGGACCGTTACTGGAACTTCCCGCAGAACTCAGGTGCGATCACAAAACAAAACGGACAATTGCGTTTTTCGAACATCGGCACGAACAACGGGCTGGTGACTCGTCAGGTAACGGACGAAAACGGAGCTCAACAGCTTATGCTGCCGGTGGTCCACGCCTTTTATAACGGCGCGGAAGGAGTAACCTACGCTGGTGAATTCATCGTCCCTCAGGCCGGACTAACGGCAACCAGTTGCGTGCTGCAACCGGTTCATCTGGTGTCCCCACAGGAGGCGGCCAAGTGGCCCGTCAACGCGGCGTGGCGATTGCGGGGCATGATTCCTTCCGGAGATCGCACAAGCATCGATGAATTGTTTCGCCGCCTGGTTCGCACTAACGAATTGACCCAACAAACGGTCGCAAACATCGTTCGTCAGCAGGGGTTGCTGCAGGCCGCCGAAAACGCTTTAAGCGTGCGAAACGGAGAATTGCTGGGGAACCCCTCTGGCATTGTTGACCCTGAGCGGCCTGAGTTTGTCGTCGGACTGCTTCAGGCCATCGAAGACTTTGAGGAAGAACGAAATCAGCTTCAGCTGGACGTCGACTACCTTCGTCGTGCGTTGAAAGCGTCGTCGGAGGAACGTAACCAGAAATTGGAGGCATTGGCCGGCGCGGCTACGAAGCTGCCGGATCTGTCTCCGGGGACGTCGTTGGATCCACCCAAAGTGACCGGTCAGTCAGCAACGGCTAACTGATTCGTGTGTCAGCCTCAGGACTGACATAACGTGATCGGCTGTCGGGTATTTACTCTGTCGCCTGTTACTGACTACACGTCCGCTCAATTCAGACTTTGCTGTCCGTCGATTTATACCACAAGTGATTTCCAACAGCGCTACTGCGCGCTCATTGTTTGTTTAGCGGGTGTTCTTGCAGATGGGCATTTACGACCGAGACGGTAATTCTTCCACGGTTTCGCAGCCACCGACGGTTGCGTCACGTCGACCGTTGTCCATGGTGGCAAAAATCGTTCTTGTCACCGTTGGCGTTTTTCTTCTGCAACTGCTGACACAACGTCCACAGGCAGACTCGCTGGCCTTCGACTGGCTGGCAATCGAGCGTGACTTGGTGTTCAGTCACGGCCAGGTCTGGCGGCTGCTGACCTATGCCTTTATTCACAGCGAAACGCAGTTGCTGCATATTGGCTGCAACATGCTGGGACTGTTTTTTCTGGGACGAATTGTCTCTCAAACTCTTGGTGAACGTGAATTCCTGTGGGTTTATCTGGCATCTGCTGTGTTTTCCGGAATGGTGCAGGCCAGTTCAATGGCCATCTTTCGAACGCCGGGACAGGACTGGGCTCTGGGGGCGTCCGGAGCCGTTTGTGCAGTCTTCGTGCTGTTCGCCCTTCATTATCCTCGAATGAAGTTGTACTTCTTCGGGATTCTGCCGATTGAAGCACGCTGGCTGCTGGCCGTTGCGGTTGCCTGGGACGGACTCGGCTTTCTGGGGCTCGCTCCCAGCTTGATCGTTGGCGACGGCGCCAAGGTCGGTCATGCGGCTCACCTCGGAGGCCTCGCCTTTGGCTTCTTGTATTTTCAGTGGAACATGAATCTCACGAGGTGGTGGGACCAATTTGCCGGACGGCTGAACGAAACTCCGAAGCCGCGGTCCAACCTCAAAGTCTATAACCCAGGCAGCCAGCCTGAAGTGGATTATTCAACGAAGATCGACGACATTCTGGCGAAGATCAGTGCACATGGCGAAGCAAGTCTGACGGATCGCGAGCGTCGCATCCTGACTCAGGCCAGCGAGCACCTGAAGAATACGCGTTCGTAGCGCGGGCCGACCGACCCACCCGATTGAAGTGGTGGCTCAGATAGAAATCCTCAGTTTCCCCACATGGTCAAACCGTATTTCGAAACGAAGTGCTTCCGTCGAAATAATTCGCCTCTCCGTATGAGTGCGTATCGCACGGGTGTGTAGGGGGTCCGGAAAGCAATTCTACAGTTGAACGTTGGCGAGAGTTGCTGCACTCCGGTGAAGTGCGCTCTACAGCGTTTCACTATGACTTGTGGCCGCGGAGAATGCTTTTCAATAGCAGTTTCGTTACTCCCACGAGCCAGTAATGTCCACGACAACAGGTAAACTGCTCTAGCCGACAATGTCCTCGATTACGTGGCCATGGACATTCGTCAGCCGACGGTCAATTCCGTTGTGCCGCACGGTCAGACGTTCGTGATCGATGCCCAGTTGATGCAGAATTGTGGCATGTACATCATAGACCTGAGTCGGGTTGTCTCGATCCAGTGGCTTGTAGCCCCACTCATCGGACGGTCCGTAGCTGACGCCGCCTTTGATGCCTCCACCGCAAAGCCAGTTGGTGAAAACGTAGGGGTTATGGTCTCGTCCCTTGCTGCCCTGAGTTGACGGCATGCGACCGAATTCTGTTGTCCACAAAACGATGGTGTCCTCCAGCAATCCGCGCTGGCTGAGGTCCTTCAGCAATGCGGCCGTTCCGATGGCCATGCCTGTTGCCAGCGGCTTATGGTCTCGTTCGATGTCTTCGTGGCTGTCCCAGTTGCGGCGGGGAAAGCTGTTGTCATTGCCGGACCAGATCTGAATGAACCGGACGCCACGTTCCAGCAGGCGACGAGCGACCAGACACTTGCGGCCAAAGTATTCAGCTTCTTCCGGGATGTTGATGTGATCCGGATAGGTCGCGTCGGGGTTATCAAGACCATACATCTTCAGCGTGTGCTGCGATTCTCTGGAAAGATCGAACGCTTCCGGCGCACTCAGCTGCATTTTAGCGGCCAGTTCGTAACTGCGAATGCGCGCTCCCAGCCGGGAATCGCCGTCGCGCTGTTGTTTGTAATTCTGATTCAGTTGCTGCAGCAGCTGCAGGCCGGCTGCGTCGCTGGCCTTAGTGACGTAGTCGGCGTCGGGCAGCAGATCGGCGATCGGATTTTTTCGCTGCGGGAAGATTGTCGTGCCCTGCGTGCTGGCTGGCAGAAACGCGGAACCCCAGTTTTTCGGCCCGTTGCTGGCAAAGCCGCGATGATCGGGCAGTACGACAAAAGTCGGCAGGTTTTCGTTCAGTGTTCCCAGGCCGTAGCTGACCCACGCTCCCATACCCGGAAAACCAGGTTGCTGAAACCCGGTCGCCTGCAGGTACGTCGCCTGGCTGTGGACTCCGGTCTTGCCGACAACGTTGTGAACGAAGGCGATGTCGTCAACGCACTCACCCAGTGGTGCCACAACATCGCCCAGCATCTTTCCGCAGTTGCCATGTGGTGCGAATTTAAACGGTGACTTCATCCAGGGGCCCAGGCCGTTTTGAAATGCCTCAACGTGTTCGCCGAAGTCCGATTTTTCGCCGTGGTGTTTTTCAAGGGCCGGTTTGTGATCCCAGAGATCGAGATGACTGGCCGCACCTCCCATGAACAGTTGAACGACTCGTTTCGCTTTTGCCGGATGATGCAGCACATCCACGACGCCGCCACCAGTACGCGACTCTGCACGAGCGTCGTCCTGCTCGAACAGCATCGTCGACGCGGCAAGTCCGGCAAATCCGTGGGCCGTTGTATTCAGAAGTTGGCGTCGCGTTTGCATTGAACCAGTATTATCTTAAAGTTAAATCTTGGGTTGGAATAGCGGTCAGGTCCCCCAATGCGAAGCACCATTCGGTCCGTTCCGGTTTTTGGTACCTGACACCTTTTCCACTAGTCCAGAAAGACAAATTCGCTGGTGTTGAACAGAACACGACACAGATTGGGCAGTCCGTACTGCTGCAGATAACTGTCCAGTTGCTCACGTTCAGAGTGTGTGGGCTGCCGTCCGGTTACCAGTTCGAAGGCCCTGGTCGAAACCGAACTTCCTGTTGCTTCGGACTCAACGCGAGCGGCAAAGTGACGCGCCATGGTCAGATTGAAGTTGTTGTTGAGCAGAGACAGTGCCTGCAGAGACGTTAGGGTTTCCGTGCGTCGCGGCGTACTTTGCGATGAATCGGCGCAGTCCAGCATGGTCATGAACGGATCCGGCTGTGAGCGAGCAATGAAGCGGTAGACGGAACGGCGATGTGAGGCCGCGTCGTCAGGATCGAACTTGTGATATTCAAAGTGCGGCGAATGAGCCGTTTTTTCCAGCGCGAACAGATAGAAGCCGGGCCCCCCCATTTTTCCGTTGAGTCTTCCGCTGATCGACAGGACTGAGTCTCGCAGTTCCTCTGCTGACAGTCGGCGACGATTCATACGCCAGAGATACTGGTTGTCGCTGTCAATGACACCGTTTGGTTCGTCCCGCGTTGACGCCTGCCGATACGTCGCACTGCTGACGATCAACCGGTGCAGGTGCTTGAACGACTGAGTTTTGCGGAATTCATCAGCCAGCCAGTCGAGCAGTTCCGGGTGAGTCGGCAGCTGTCCCATTCGGCCGAGGTCATTCGGTGAATCCGCGATGCCTTTACCAAAATGGTATTGCCAGACGCGATTGGCAATGGACCGCCACGTCAGTGGGTTGTCGGGGCTGGTGATCCAGCGAGCGAGTGCCGTCCGGCGGTCTGCCTCAGTATGATCTTCCGGCAGTTTAAACTGCCACCTGGAATTCATTGTGAGTGGAATCACGCCGGGATGAACGGCCGTCTGAGGCTGCTGAATATTGCCGCGGTGCAGAATACTGACCGATCGCGGCATGCCACTGGTCGGTTTGAAGTTGCCCTGTGGATTGAAGTGTGTTGCTGCGGCGTAGACCATTCGTCCGGCCGGCAGTGTCTTCACCTGTTCGTCAACATCGCTGCGCTGTTTCATCAGCTTTTGGTGCAAGGCCACTCGGTCCGGCGTCAGAATGCGATTCAGTATTTCGGTGCGTTGTTTTTCTGCCGCTGACAGTTCGGCGACGACAGCGGGATCAGCGGCTGTGGCCCAAATGCCATCGGTCAGGTTGCTTTTTCTCCAGCGCGACGGCGCTTCGATGGAATCAAGAGCCGTAACTTTTGCTGCCAGGGCGACGTTGTCGTCCTGGGAATTCAGGATCTCCAGTTCCGCCAGTGCGAAGATGAAAACGCCTGTTCGGTCCGCGAGTTTTGTGGCAGTGACGCGGATGAATCGAGCATTCGTTGCGTTGCCGGAAAGTTCCACGGTGGACAATCCTGGATTAGGAAAATCCTTCGTGACGAATTGCTCCAGCCCTTCCGCTGGTGGTACCGACGGTGCCCTGCCCGACAGTGCGTTCGTGTCTGCCGAGACCGCGTCGGGTCTGGTGTTAACGCGAAACCGCACGGGAAAACCGAACCCGGCACCGATTCCGCCAAAGTCGTCATGGCAGGGATGCAGGACGATCTTTGCGATTTCCATCTCCTGACCCAAATCGACCTCGACCCACTTTTCGGCATCCTGTGTTGCCGAAGTCTGGCTGTGGTATCCGAACTCCGGACGTTTGTCGGCTGGTTGAGCCTTCGGTTTGAGTGCAGCAATTCGCTTATCCAGCGCCGCAAGTTGTGTGCCGCCTTCCTGCTTAACATCGTCATCGAATTTTTTCAGCTGCGCCGCCACCTCGTCACGGGATTCCGACAGTTCACGACGTACGCGTTCCGTTTCCGGATCCGTGTCGTAACGCCGCTCTGCACGATCGACGGCGGCGAAAATCGATTGCAGGCTGTAGTAATGCTCCTGAGTGAACGGATCAAATTTGTGGTTATGGCATCGCGCACACTGAATCGTCACGCTGCAGAAGGTGTTCAGCGTGTTGGTTATCATTTCGTCGCGGTCAAGATTGCGTGCCACCATGCCGTCGATCTTTGATTCCGGCACCTCGACATGCCCGATGAAATCCCACGGTCCGGCCGCGACGAATCCGAGTCCCAGGATGCCGTCTGGTTCATTGGGAAACAGAGCGTCACCGGCAATCTGTTCCTGAACGAAACGCGAGTAGGGTTTGTCGTCGTTAAATGATCTGATTACATAATCACGATAGGGCCAGGCATTCGGACGCAGCTTGTCTTTGTCGTACCCACAGGTGTCGGCGTACTTGACCACATCCAGCCAGTGCCGTGCCCAGCGTTCTCCATATTGCGGCGACGCCAACAGACGTTCGACAAGTTCCGGATATGCCTGTGGGTCCTCATTCGCTTCAAACATTCGCACCTGCTCCGGAGTTGGCGGCAGGCCCGTCAGGTCATAGGTCAGGCGACGGATGAGTGTGCGACGATCCGCAGCCGGTGTGCGCGTCAGGCCGAGTGCGCGGTGTTTTGACAGTATGAACGCATCAATCGGTGACTGTTGCCACTCCGGATCTGAGGTCTCTGTGGAAACAGAAGGGACTTCCGGTCGCCGGATCGGTTGGAATGACCACCATTCGAAGTCATTGACGATCGGTTCCCTGAGCACCACAGCTGCGGGCCATTTTGCACCCTGTTCAATCCAGTTGGCGATCAGACGGACTTCCTCAGCGGTTAACGCCTCACCCCCTTTGGGCATTGACGGCGGCTCACCGTCCGCAGACTTTAACACGCTCAGCAGGTGGCTTTCGACAGCTTTGCCCGCCACCACATAGCCACTGTCTTTCAGCGCTGATTCGGTCTGCAGTGAAAAGTCGCCCTTCCGGTCCACGGCGTTATGGCACGCCAGACAGCGGTGTTCCAGGAGTGTCTGCACCTTGCTGAACGAATCGGCATCGTCACTGCCGAACACCACCGACTGTCCTGAAGTTGCTGCGGTGAGGCACGCAAGAACCGTAACATATTGTATGGTTGAAAATCGAATGGTCATTGTTTCCAGGCGGGGCCAGCGAGTCTCGATTGGAGGGAAAGTATTCTAACCATTTCAACACTCATTGCGGCAGTGCTGCAGGTAAATTCGATTTAGGGGCTGCAAATCGCTGGTCCTTCAATGTTGGTCGCCGCAAGATATGCGACATGACTGACTGTTCAGGCTGTTTCTACACTGTTAACGGCACCCCGACTATGTTCACACACCTGCGCCCCAGTCTCGCGTTGCTGCTGCTGTCAGTTTTCCCCGTCGAAGTTTCGGCTGCTGAGCCACTTGACGGACGGTATCTGTACGTTGCCTCGCCCGGAGTCCGCAACTATCTGGAATATGGTGGACACGGTTTACTGGTCTTTGACATTGATGACGGGCACAAGTTTGTCAAACGTGTACCCATCGGCGGGCTGGATCAAAATGGCAGGCCGATCAATGTAAAAGGCGTCTGTGCCAGCCCGATCACTAACTTAATTCACATTAGCACTCTGCACACGATGATGTGCCTGGATCTGGTGACCGAGGAATTGTTGTGGGAAAAATCGTACGACGGTGGCTGCGATCGCATGTCGGTCACACCGGACGGCCGGACGATCTTTCTGCCGTCACTGGAAAAGGGACACTGGCACGTTGTGGACGCCGTAACGGGGGCCGTGATTTCTCGTATTGAACCCGATTCCGGATCGCACAATACCATCTGTGGCATTGGCGGACGTTACGCGTACCTGGCAGGATTAAAGTCACCGGTGCTGACGATTGCCGAAACGACAAATTACTCGGTCGCCAAGACGTGTGGCCCTTTCAGTCATAATATTCGACCGTTTACGGTAAACGGTTCCGAGACGCTGGTCTTCGTTTGCATCAACCAGTGTCTGGGCTTTGAGGTTGGTGATCTGATGACTGGTCGGAAACTGCACCGAGTCGAAGTGGAAGGGTTTGAACAGGGGAAAGTCAAACGACACGGTTGTCCAAGTCATGGCATCGGCCTGACGCCGGATGAAACGCAGTTGTGGGTCACGGACGGAGCGAACAGCCATATGCACGTCTTCGATGCCACCGTGATGCCGCCGAAACTGATTTTCAGTCTGCCTGTCCGCGATCAGCCCGGTTGGGTCACGTTCAGTATTGACGGCCGGTTCGCCTATCCGTCGTCCGGCGATGTTTTTGACACAGCCAGTCTGAAACTGGTGACTCAGTTGACGGACGAAGAAGGTCGAGAGGTCGGCAGCGAAAAAATGCTGGAAGTCGATTGGCAGAACGCTCAACCGGTTCGCACGGGTGACCAGTTTGGCCTGGGCACTCGAATGCTGCGGTAAAGCCGGTCATTGCGACGAACACGTCTACGGTCAGCCAATCCGCACGGCTGGATTCAGCACGCTCAATTTTGTTTTTGTGCCTGAAAGCGACTGAGCGCCCAGGATGACTCGGCGTTCCGGGCCGGAAATCCGCATTGGCCCCATAGCCAAATAGCTGCGCGTACTACCGCGATTGTGCCGACGCGTTATTAGCTCAGATCCACGTGAAAAAGTGAACTCCGGCTGTTTCTCTCACGCAATCAAAGCTTCGCCTGTTGAAGTCGAGCTGCCCAACGGGACGAAACTACGACTGTCGGGCGGTGCCGGAGACGACAAACTGCAGGGTGGATCGGACGGCGGCAGTGACGGTGGCTTCGATGACGTATTGATCAGTGGCGACGGCAAAGAGGATCTGAAGGCCGGCAATGGTGACGGTCTGCTGATTGCGGACATTTGGGCAGACGCTGATATGATACCGTGGCCTTACACGATGCCTGGACGGGCGCTGGAACGTATGAAGACAAGAGGACGGCTCTGATCGCTGTGGGTGGCCTGCGGCATTCCTGTACGCTGACAGCCGATGTTCTCAAAGACACGTTGAAGGGCGATAAGGGTCGCGACATGTTCTTTGCTGCACCGAACGACAAGGTCAAAGACAAGAAGAACGACGAGGACCTGTTTGCGATTTAGTCGAACGCCGACACGCCGCTGTGAGCGCTAAGCGGAACGCCCGGCACAAGGACGCGTTGTTCGGGGTAACGCCGCTGCCTCGTTCTGAGTGTGTCGGGCGAATCTCCCGGTGAGGTGTCACGCGTCGTTAATCTCAATGATCATGGAATTTTGGGTCAACTCGACCTACGTGAGACAGGACGGCAATGTATTAGTGCATCAGGGGAAGCTGCCATTGGTATGTGATCAGGATTATTTAGGCATTTCATTCCTTCTAAACGTCAGAAAGTTCAGGGCTTATGGATGAAATCCGTTTGTACTGTCACTAATTTTCACGGTGTCTATTCGTTGTCATCAGGGGGTAAGCATGCGCCGCGTCTGCTTCTTAATTCTACTGGCATTCGATTCGTCCTCCGCCAACGCTGGCCTTCTGTTTCATACGTATGAGGGCGAATCCATCTATGAGAGTACAAACAACCTGGGTTTTTATGGCACGCAGTTTACTGTCGGCAGCGAGGATGTCGAGATTTCCCAGTTAGGTGTTTACGACAACAACGGCGACGGACTCGCGAACACTCACAACGTTGGCGTCTGGGACCTGAGTGGCACTTTGCTTGCATCGCAGTCGTTCCTGGGTACTGAAGGAGTACTCATCGAGGACTGGCGTTTCCTTGCAATTTCATCATCAATTACGCTTAGTGCAAATACGTCCTACAGAATCGCTGCGGAAACAACAGGCACCACACATGCCTCCGACGGGCAGCCATTTTCCGGTACAGTTCTGACTAACTCATCCGTGACGAGATCAAATGGGTCGTACTTCCACAATGATCCGACCGGGCTGAATTTTCCGGACATCTTCAACGCTCACAACCGCGTGTTCGGAAATGCTTTCATCGCGTCCGCCCCGGAGCCAGGCTCAGTCGCATTTCTGTCACTGGGGCTGGTGTGTTACGGATTCGCGATCTATCGACGAAAGAATCGCCAGGCTCAGGTTGGTTAGAGCGGTTTACGTCTTGTCGTGCAGTGTTCTGACGTAGGTCTCAGTGTTCCAGCCGCCGCCGGACCAGGCGAACTTCAGCTTTGAGACCGGTGCGATCGCGGACCTGGTCCTGCAACTTTTCGTGCAGGAACTCAACGATGTGTTGCTGAGGCCGTTGCACACTGTCGTCGTTACCTCGATGACCGACAGTGACTTCTCACTTTGAAGCACACGATGCAGATGCTGAAAGGACACTGCGAAACCGTACTGCAAGTGTCGGCAGATCAACTCAACAACCGGGAACACAGTCACGGCCTTCTCATTCTGACAACCAAACCTGAGACGATACTATTCAAAGCCGGTCGTGGTTAAAGGAAACCGGTCAGTCAGACGGGCGTTCTTGCGTTCTGGAACGTCATATAAACGTCACATCGAAGCAAAAAAGAAAGCCCGTCAATAAAATTGACGGGCTTTCCTTAAAAGTCCCGGAAGCAACGAGTCCCAGGGGGGCGGAGGACTCAAGCTGCTTCCGGGGGCGATTGGCTTAACAACACTCTGCAGTTGATGCCCCACTCACGATGTTCATCAACATGCCCGGAACGTATTTGGATTTCTAAAGTGGGTCAAGACGAGTTGTTGACTGGTTATTTCCTGACGCCACAAAATCTTCTGTCGTAAACACCAGATGCGGGGCGAGTTACGCAACCTGCATTGAATACCGGCAATATCTGCAGCTGCGATGGACATGAACTTCACGAAAAAGAGTCAAGTTATGGCATTCGTCTCATTCCAAGGTTATTTTCGAATCCGCACGGCTTCGACATTACTTACTTCGATTGCATCATGCTGTGTCTTATCTTCAAACCATCGCTTACCCTGAAGTCCCACGGCTTTGCCGACGTATTGATCAAGGCTCACCGCTTCTGTCTGAGTCAAATACGCCAGAAGTTTTCCGGATGAAGATGTCAGTACGAACGCATCATTGTCTGTTCCTGTGGCTCGCTGGATAATGCCCGCCCCGATGTAACGACTTGAGGCAGGGACTGACGTCGGAGTATTACTGCTGACCGTTGTCGTTGGGATCTGCAGGCCCACAGCAGGAGCGTGGGTGGTTGGACCGGTCGCGACGGTCAGGTTTGAACCGACCGACGTGGCGTTCTGCATTGATGGAAATGGCAGGGGCGACTGCTCAGGAATCGGTTGCTGTAGCGGTCCGAAGCCGACGGGCTGTGGTCCGAAGGCAAACTGCTGATTGGGCATCAGCGGTAATGTTGCTGTTGCGGGCAGATTGAATTGTGTGGCCAGCAATTCTGAATCTCGCCTTTCCGTTTCGGACGTGAGACGGTTTAGGTCATCCCATTCGGCCTTACGCTGGCGATATCGTTTGATAGCCGGGTAACGAAGATCAATCTGTCCTGCCACCGGCCTGTATTTCGCGCTGTTCTGCAGGTCTCGGTAATCCGCTTCAACGGCGTCCAGTTTCCAGTTGGACGGTGCAGATTGAATCATCGTGCGAAAACGCTGATCAATCGCCTGCAGCTGTCGCTGTTCTTCGCGAATCTGTTTCAATTTCAGTAGTTGTTTGCTTGGTGAGACAGCAAAATCGGCTGATTGCGGTTGCCGTGATGTGGGCGTATTTTGTTGTTGAGAGTCAGGGCGGACGGCATTGGATGGTACGGCATAGGGGTTGCGATCGTACTCAGCGCGCGCCGAGTCGCCCACGGGAATCACGGCCGAGCCAGGCAACCATCGATATTCTCGTTTTGGCGGCTCAATTTTCAGCATCTGTTTGGGACCCGACAGAGTGTCGACCTGCTGTTCGCCCAGAATGGTCACTTTTTCTCCGGCCATCATAATGCGCTGCCAGACGTGAGTTTCATCGCCAAAGGAACTGCCGACGAAAACAACCACGTTGCTTTCCAGTACTTCACCTGATCCCGTCGAGGTGCGGCGGACATTCCTTGTAGGAATCCAACTGAAGCTGCCCTTGGGCGGATCGATCATGTACCAGCCACCCGGATCGTGCCGACGGACAGTCACAGTGGTATCGCGGCGCAGTTGTGCCGTCGGATAAAAGGCTTCGCCTCCGCCGCTGCGGGCATAGGTTTGTTCCACAATAATTCGCGCCTTGTACGGAAACTGCCGCGTCTGAGCCGTTGCAGGTCCGCATGTGCAGACGAAAAGAACGAGTAGTATCGAATTCTTGAACATGTGAACTGTCCATCCGTAGGTAGAACAAACACACGGTGCGCAAACGAATGCGGAAGAACCAGCTTGCTCTCACGCACCGCGCTGCCGTGTTTATGCAGTAGCTGTACCACGATCGATCGATTGCGGGGAGAGGCTTTCAGACAGCGAAGTCGTGAAATCAGGCGGCGGCGGGGCGCAACTGCCGGGCTTCGGCAACAACTGCGGAAGCGGAGTCACAAGAGCATCAAAGCTGCGGCTCTCTGCTGGTGTTCTTTGAATTTTAATTCAAGTGGGGACGTTGGACATGCCCTGTCTCATTACGCGGCACAGACGCCGAAGCGACGGGCGAATCGAAGTGCTCGATGGTGGGCATACCATTCTCGTTTGGCTTTGCTGGTTGCAAATCGGCGTTTTCGTGATCCATCCGGCATTGTTCCGCTCCTGCAGGGGTTTTTGTTGGCACTACTAACCGAAGCGGACAATGCAGCGATCTGTTACAGCAAATCCGGCGGAATCCAGCCCGGCCCGTCAAGTCACATGGACCGAGGCTCTGAACCGACACGCTGGTCCCGTTTTTTGCGTATTTTGACTTCAGGCCCTTGTGTCGCCGCCCGGAACACGACTTTGTCAGCACGGCGTCATTTCACTTCTCAGAAGTCCTTTGGAAGAAGCTGGTTGCGTCCACACCAGTCGCCGATAATTGAGAAGGGGAAAGCACCTTCCGGAGCCACTGTCCATGCTGAAAATTGCGACCAAGTTTCTGCCCGAACCACTTGCTTTCCAGCACGCGTACGATGCCGGCTTTCGGAACGCTGAGATTTTTCTGAACGCGGCCGTGCTGGAATGTGTGGACGACGTCATCGCGATGTCGCGTGGTTTCGATCTGGACTTCGCGCTGCACTTTCCGAATAAGCCGGAACTGAATGAGTCTCACCTGAGAAACTGCTGTCGGCTGGCTGACGAATTGAACGTTTCGGCGGTCGTCATTCATGAGCCGATGTTCCGGCGCTACGTTGAGGCGCTGGCAGCGATTGACTCGAACATTCCGCTGGCGATTGAAAACCAGCGTGTGCCGGCGGCCAACGTTGCCGCGTGGGTTCAGGACCGCGGTTCTGTAACCCTGGACATCGAACACCTCTGGATGTTTTCGCTGCCTGACGCACCCATTGAGCAATTGTTTGCGCTTGTGCGTGATGTGTTCGAATCAGCGTCCGAGTGCATCAAACACATTCACATGCCTGGTCATCTGCCAGGGCAGGGCGAACATCGGCCGATGTACACGTCACGTGAATTCTGCATGGGCGTTTTTGACATCCTTGCTGATTATGATTTCGCCGGGCTTGTGGTGTCCGAGGTGGATATGCAGTTTCAGAACGAGTTTGATCTGCGGATGGACGTGCTGCTGTTCGAATGCTGGCTGGATCTGCGGCAGAAATCAGTGTCAGCGTCTGTGCACGCAAGAATTTCCTGACGCGGTGTCGTTGCACCCGCGAGCGCTTTGTTAGCTGTTTATTCCGGCGCTCGTTTCGTTCTGTTCAGGGAAGACTGCACTCCGTGTAAACAGGACCAGACGCCCACAGCGCATAGTGCGTGCAGGATGAACAGTTGAGGCACCAGAAAACGGCCTTCTACGGACCATGTCAGAGCGATCGAAAATGCGTTGATTATCAGCAGTACACTGAAAACCAGAGTTGCGGTCCGGCCTGAATTGAACAGCCCAATGAGCGCAAACATCAGCACGAAGAACTCCACTACGTTTTGAGGACGGAATTCGCTGCTGATCTTCATGACGGCCAGTGGAATCAGTTTTACGAAATTGTTGCTGATCCATTCAAAGGCTCTGGCGCTGCTAACATCGGCAATGACAAGTTCACTTTCTACGTTAGACATTCCGGAAGTGTCCACCGCGTCAAAGAATCCTTTCGCACCAAGATTCTGCCAGACGCCGTTGTTGTCCCACGCGACATCGCTGTATCCGGCAGACAATTCCATCAATCCCTGAGTGCCCATTGGACTGAATCTGTCCAGCAGCACGATGTTGCGTATGCCCCATGGCGCGACGACTGCCAGCGTGACGGCCAGAAATAATGCGGTGTTCCCGGCAACAGCGTTCCATGTCTGTTTATGAATTCTGCGAGCAACAAAACAAAGGAAAATCGTCAGGCCGGGTAACCACAGGACCACGATGGAGCGTGTCAGCATCGACGCTCCGGTTAACAATCCGGCAACAATCATCCGTCTGCGATTAATGTGGTCGACGAGACCCAAGAGTGTCAGAGTCAGCAGGGTTGCCAGGAAACAGGCCAGAGGTTCGGTCAGCAGACTTCGGGCGTAAAGACGAGACCTGACGTCTAGCAGGTAGAAAACAATGGCAATGACAGCCGCTGCGGATCCGGCTTCGCGGCACACATACCAAGCCAGCAGCCCGGCCGTCGCTGCCATCAGCAGCACGTTCAGACTCCGCGTGGCGTAGAATTGGCGACCGAACACCACGTTCAGGCCGGCGGCGATCGTTGAAAACAGAGGTGGTCGAAAGGTAATCAGTCCCGATGGTGAGGACGACACCGTGAACAGCTCTGGCTGCGTTGTCGCCGCTTTGTTGTATGGAGCGCGGAATGCGGGAGCATCGTAGTTCACAGCAAACCCATGGCCGCAGCTGAGTTCCCACGCCATTGAGTCGTAGCTGGACTCATCACCCGTCGCAGACGGTGCCGAATTCATGCCAAACCGCAGGCCGACCCAGCAGAAGTAAACGGTCGCCGTCAGCAGAAAAGCCGCGATGCCACAGCTGGCATACTGTCGGGAAATCGCCGTATTTGACATCACGGATTCAATTTTTCATCTGCTGCACATTTTTGCTGCGACCAGCGATCATCTGTGCCTGAGCGATTCGTGCAAATCGTCCGGATCGTTGCTGCTGCATCACCGCTTAATCGCCTCAGTCTTTGGGGCTTCAACAGGTTGACCGGCGAGACCAATGTCCCGTACCGAATTGATCGCTGACTTCACGGCTTTAGAACCGCTGTGCAGG
This sequence comes from Fuerstiella sp., assembly GCA_014238335.1. Lineage (GTDB taxonomy): Bacteria > Planctomycetota > Planctomycetia > Planctomycetales > Planctomycetaceae > Fuerstiella. The sequence continues at coordinate 34,155 of JABABI010000010.1, read as the reverse complement.
CCAAACTTCAACGTCATCTTATGGCTTTCGCCTGGTTCCAGTTTGGGAACTCGACCGGCCTGGCGTTCCACACTGCGATTGTTCGGGTAGTTCGTGCCCGGTTCAATCCCCGTGACATAACCGTCGGCCAGAGCGCCCGTGTTTTTCCACACCGTCAGATACGGCAATTCATCCAGTGACCAGCTGATCGTCGCTGCCTTGTCGGCCGCTCTGTTACGGAGCAAAGCTGTCGTGTTGTTGTCGTCGTCACCGTTAAGTTCCAGCAGATACACCTGTTCCACAAAGCCGGTGGTGGGTTTCGCATAGACGTTCCATGCATCCAGACCGGCAGCTGCATGTTCGTTGAATGGTTTGACGCTTTTTACAGAAGCGACGACCTGTGCTCCTTCTTCCAGCAGTGGGTTGCCGAAGTTGGCATGGTACAGAATCTCAAACTCCTGTTCCTGAGCGCCCACATTCCTGATTTCGTCGACCAGCTGAAAGGACGTTTCGCCGGGAATGACGATTAGTTCCGTGTGCAGTTCCAGTTTCGGACCGAACAGCAATTTTTCGTCCACATGGCCCTTGATGTGGACTGCGTATGGTGGCTTGCGGTCCACGATCACTTCAACATTGCGAGCCGGAATGTTGGCGATCTTGCCATGCAGCGTCAGTTCCATTTCAGCTTCGTCGCCGACGTTGTTGATGAACTTGTCGGTGCCGGGATGACCGTTACTTTCCAGTCCGCAGCGACACATGAACTCGTTGAAGCCTTCCAGCCAGCCAAGGCCGCCTCGGCTGTTGAGATTCACGAATTGCGGATTCACGATTTCCTTGACGGGACTGTCCCACTTCAGCACAACGTCGCCGGCACTGACCTGAATGATTCCCATACCTCGAGTCGGGCACAGCACGATCTCCATAGCGCCACTGTTGACAATGATCTGATCGACGCCTTCCTGTCGGCCACCTTTCAGTACTGATTTCCGGACCCACCATTTGTGCCGGCAGCCCGGCGTTACCTTTGCCGCTTCGGTTTCCCAAAAATCGTCGTTGTGTCTCTGGGCACTGGAGGTCACCGTGTGCCGGAAGCTGTCCTGGCCGTGAGACGCTGCACTTAGCAGAACAGCTGTCAGAAAAAAACGAACAGTTGTCAGAACGTTCCTGGCTGGCGACGCGTCGGGTTGTCTGAAGAAGAGTCTCATCGGCATTGGAACACCTTCACTATCGAATCAGGCGCTGAGTCATGTTGAATACAGAAGGGTAAAGTTGAACAAACTTCGGTGCTGCGTCAAGTCGCTGCCGGATTCCTCATGCGAAACACGTTTGAGCTGACAGAGCAGCCGGACCCGGAGATGATTCTGATCAGCGGCCTTGGCTGGCGGGCGGGCTGGCGGGCTCAGGACCGGAGGCAAAGTGAGTTGAAGGCGTGGTGACTGGCCGCAGCGCATTGCTACGGGTTACCATTGGGGGCAGGTTGCAGTAATGTTTGGCGCGGCAGGAGGCGAAACGTGGCAAGGCAGAATGAAACTGGTCCGGTTAGGTTGCCCGAGCGCGCTGCGGACGCCCACAAGGGGACGTTTGGGCGTGTGCTGGTGACTGGTGGTTCAGTCGGGATGAGCGGTGCCGCCTGTCTATCGGCAACGGCGGCATTGCGTGGCGGTGCCGGGCTGGTGTCCGTGGCCGTCCCGAAATCGATTCAGCCCATTGTGGCCAGCTACGAGCCGTCATATATGACGATCGGGCTGCCATGTTGTGGCAATGGGTTGCTTTCTGACGTCACCGTTGAGGACGTGCGCCATCTGGTGGCCGACAAAGACGCGATTGCCGTTGGCCCGGGGTTGGGGCAGTCGAAACAGGTGGCAGACCTTGTGTTGTCGTTGTTCAGAGAATCAGCGTGTCCGATTATTCTTGATGCGGACGCTTTGAATGTTGTTGCCGGGTACGAGATGCTCGGCCGAGTGGATTCGAGTTCACCGTGCATTTTAACGCCGCATCCGGGTGAGTTTACACGTCTGACGGGTCTTTCCACGGCGGAAGTCCAGGGCCATCGCGAAGATTCGGCGCGGGACTTCGCTGAAAAGCACGGGGTTGTGGTTGTGTTGAAGGGAGCGCGAACCGTCGTTACGGACGGTGCTCGCGTGTTTGTGAATTCCACAGGGAATTCCGGCATGGCGACCGGAGGCAGTGGCGACGTGCTGACCGGAATTATCGCGGCACAGATAGGCCAGGGACTGCCCCTGTTTGATGCGGCGTCTCTTGCTGTTTACGTGCACGGCAGGGCGGGTGATCTGGCAGCTGCGGAAATGTCAGAACGTGGGCTGATCGCGTCTGACCTGTTGCGTTTTCTTGGGGCCGCATGGCGAGAATTGGACAATGACCTGACGGATTGACGCCATGTGTCTGCGGTGTTCATTTTTTTTACAGCATTGTGATTGACTGCCTGGCTGAATCAAATGGCGGTGGTCCTGCGCGAAAAATCCGGATGCGTTCCGGGATCTTCGACGGAACTTCACAATATTTCCGTGTTTAACGTTGTTTTTACTTATTAAAACGTCCCACGTGCCACCGTCCGAAGTGACAGCATGTGCAGCCATACGGTGCAATTGGGGTGAGGCTGTCCGAGCAGGAGTGGTGGCGTGCGATGAGTTTGCTGTGGCTGATTGACGTGCATCGTTGACATTTTGCCCGGAAAACAGCTAGCATCGGAGCACCAATCCTATGCGGTTCCGCATTTAATTAACTAAAAAACTGATCCTCACTGGTGGCGGCAACTTCCGACTGCCAGCACTTCTTCCATCTCCCTGTTTGATAATTCGACGGAGTTCGCCATGTCCACCACCGTTCCGGATCGCAAATCCCGGCGCGTGACCGGGCGCATTCCGGTGATGTCCGAAACGAGTTATGACGTCGCGACGTCGATGCAGGTTGCTGCCGCTGTCGGTCTGGGTATCTTTGTCGCGATTTTAATTGCCATCTGGCTTAGCAACCTGCTCCCGGACGTGCAGTCGATTCCCATTGTGATGGAATCCGGTGACGGTGGGTTCGAGGACGGCAATCCCGACGAAACTCTGGATGTGGAATCGCCTCTCGATCCGACTGACGATCCGTCTCTTTCTAACGACCAGCAGGAAACTCAACTGGAACAGATTACGGAACAGGTACTTACACTGTCCGAGACTGCAGCCCAGATGCAGCAACCCAACGAATATGCAGACGCGAGTGGCGGAGGAAATCCCGGCAGTGCTGAGGGCAGTGGGCGCCCGTTCGGTTCCGGCGGGGGAACTCGCGGAGGCGTAAAACGAGAGCAGCGGTGGTTTGTGGAATTTGCAGACCAGGGAAATCTGAAGTCCTATGCCAAACAATTGGAATTCTTCAAGATTGAGTTAGGCTGTGCGTTCAAGGATGGTCGCATCTATTACCTGAAGAACATGTCGAGCAATCCCTCGGTTCGTGAGGCACGGCTGAACAGCAAGGACCAACGGTTGTTCATGAACTGGCAGGGGGGCGATCGGGTAAAGGCGGACATCGAATTACTGCAGAAAGCGGGTGTGCCGCAACCGGAAGATGGCATGGTTCTGCACTTCTATGATCCGAACACAGAACAATTGCTGGCTACACTTGAGTCAGAACGTGCCGGCGGCAGGCCGCCGGAACAGATTCGCCGTACTCGTTTTCAGGTGAAACCGGCGGGGAGCGGGTACGAATTCGTAGTGACGAGTCAAAAATTACGTTAAAACCCGGCATTGACAGATAATGCTCGTTTGAACAGGCCCGACGGCCGGAATGAATTACAGGTTCAGGAAAATCTTATGCACTTCTTGTCCGTTTCATGCACTTCGCTGACAGTCGCTTCGTTTGCTGCGGTCGATACAGGGCCGATTCTGGAGCAGTTCGGCAATCTCATTTATCTGGCGATGGCAGTGGCCGCCGGGTACGGTCTGTACTGCATTATTGTGTTGATGCGTCGCGTTAAACAAAAGAGCTTTCCCGGTCGCGAATCTGCCACCGCGTTTCTGGACGACGTCAGCGAACTGCTGGAGAAAAACGATTTTGAAGGTGCGGTGGATGTGTGCGACACTCCGGAGCTGTGGTCGCGAGCCGTGCCTCAACTGGTTCAGGTTGGTGTGGAGAACCGAGCCAAGCCGATCAGGAAAATCAAGCAGATCGTGGCTGAGTTCTTTTCACGTGAGATTTTGGCGGAATTCGATGTTCGCATGTCGTGGGTCAACACCATCGTGAAATCTGCTCCGATGCTTGGTCTGCTGGGGACAGTGACCGGGATGATCCAGGCGTTCAAGAAGATTGCGGGCACTGGTGAGTCCGGCGTAAAGCCGTCTGAACTGGCTGCGGACATCAGTTTCGCACTCTTCACTACCGCAGCCGGGCTGGCCATCGCGATTCCGCTGGTGGTTCTAGGCGCGATGACCCAGACTCGAATTTCAAAGCTGCAGGATTCGGTGCAGGATAATTTGGGGACGTTTTTCGATGACCTCGAAGCCGCTCAGGTTCGTGGAGAGGATTCGCCATCGTGATGTTCCGGCAGAGCCATCGTCGTTTCGTAATGAGGTCCGTGCATCATGCGGCTTCCCTTTCGGAAATGAAAATGGGCGAGGGACGCAGACGTCGTATGAAACGGCGCGGGGAGATTCGGCGTGTTTGAACAGGGCGGGTTTGGCAACAAAAAAAAGAAAAAAGACGAAGCCGATCTGGATATTACTCCCATGATCGACGTCGTTTTTCTGCTTCTGATTTTCTTCATGGTCACTTCGACCATGCAGGGCACACCGGACAGGGATATTCCGCCCGCATCATCAGGAACCAATGCGAACGTTGCCGGACATATTGAACTGACAATAAAGGCACCGGCTTCGTCGGGGTCAGAAGGGGAGATCGTGATGGACGGCGCGCCTGCGTCTCTGGATCAGATCAAGACTGATCTGACTCAGCGGGCAACCTTGGGTGAGCTGAAAGTGATGATCTACGCGGAACGCGACGTAAAGTCCGGTTTTGTGGGCGAAATTGAACAGGTGATTGGTGAAGTGGAAACAGAAACAGAAACAAAGATTCTGATGCACTTTGCGGTCAGCGATCGGAAATAACGCGCACGCGGCTGAAACTGAACAATGGCGGAACTGATAGACAAAAAGCTGGGAGAATTTCTCCTGCTGAGACATCTCGGCAGCGGGGGCATGGCCGACGTCTACCTTGCGGAACAGACCTCACTGCAACGGAATGTTGCCGTGAAGGTCATGAAGCCTTCCTTAATGGCAACTTCCGGCGAGGTGATGCTGACCCGCTTCAAGCAGGAGGCCATGATGGCTGCCGGCTTGAACCATCCGAATATCGTTCAGGTGTACACGATTGGCGCTGAAGAAGGGTATCACTTTATTGCACAGGAATTTGTGAAGGGGAAAGACCTCGCCAGCATCCTTAAGTCGTCCACGCCGGATCTCGGTTCCTGTCTGCACGTGATTCGCCAGGTGACGTCAGCTCTGAAGGCGTCCGGGCAGGCTGGCATTGTGCACCGCGATATTAAGCCGGAAAATATTCTGGTGACGAAAAAAGGCGAGGTCAAAGTTGCCGACTTTGGTCTGGCTCAACTGCACGATAAACCCGATGGTGGCGGAATCACCCGGGAAGGAATGACGCTGGGGACGCCTCTGTATATGAGTCCCGAACAGGTCAACGGAAAGGAACTTGATCCTCGCTCTGATGTGTATTCTCTGGGCGTGACGTGCTACCAGCTTTTGAGCGGCAAGACTCCGTTCACTGGAAGCACTGCCATGGCGATCGCGGTACAGCATTTGAACGCGACACCGCCACCACTGAAGGAACAGAATCCGACGCTGCCCAATGTCATCTGTCGTATGGTACACCGCATGATGGCAAAACGCCGGGCTCTTCGGTACGCATCGGCGGCCGATGTGTCGTCCGATCTTAAGCTGCTAATCACTGCCTATCGGCAGGGCATGTCGCTCGATCTGGTGAAACTTCCGATTCTGGATGAATTGGACCGCGCTGCAGAGAAGGCAAGAGACGCCAGAATTGATTCGTCCGGTCAGGCGGAAAGCTCTCCGGCGGATCCTGGTTCCAAAGTACCCGTTGGTCAGACACGTCAGACCGAAGTGGCTGACGTCGACGTTGACTATGGCATCGAAGAAGATTCGTTCGAAGCCGACGAGTTTCTGTCGGAAGACGACGATGTTATCGAGGAAGTGGAGGAACTCGACGACGAACCCGCCTTCTCAGAACGTCCCGCAGGCACGAAGAAGCGGGCGGCTCCAAAATCCGAAGCGACCAGAGGTAAGTCGATTGTTCAAGTCAGCCTGCCGTCATGGGAAGAAGCCGAAGACGAGGACGATGAGTTCGGCAGGCCGGAGCCTGACTTCGAAGAAATGGACCTCACTCCGATGGTTGATGTTACGTTTCTGCTGCTGATTTTCTTCATGATTACCGCATCGTTTACTCTGCAGAAAAAGATCGACGTGCCACCCGCGAAATCGGATGCGGTGTCTTCGGTCAGTGTTGACCCGATGGAAGCGGTTGACGTGGAAGCCATCATTGATGCGGACAATAGAATCTACATTGATGATGCCCCGGGTGAGTCCTTTACCGAAATTCTCAGCCTGCTCGAGATGTCACGGGACGCTGTTGATGCGGTTGAACTTAAGCTGATGATCGATCCCGAATCGACTCACGAAAAAAGAATATTGGTCGCAGACGCTGCAGCCCAGGCCGGTTTTACGAAGATTAATTCCATGATCACAGAGGATTATTGAGCATCAACGGTTAGTGAAACGCAAACAGCAGTCTGATTAAGAGTCGGCTGCATTTTCTAAAAGATGTTCCTCAAAGAAGTTGGGTGCCAACGTGCCGACGGAAGACTACGACGATATTGAAGACGACGACATCGAAGAACTCGATGAGCTGGACGATGACGTCGAAGAAGTTGACGAAACGGAAGAGGATGGCGGCGACGCAATAGTCGAGAAAGGACGGCGTCAGCTTCGCCGTGGCAGGCTGTCAGAATTCAGCGATAAGCTGTCCGGCGGTGCCGCCCGACCCGGAGAAAAAGACGTCAGGAAGTCACCTTTCGTGATGATCATGGCCGGCGGGATTATTGCTCTGACGCTGGTTGGCCTCGTGTTCTTTATCATGATTCTGAGCAAGGCCGAGGAGAATGCGTTTGCTGAGGCGGAGGCAAAGTTCAAGGAACAAAGTTATCCGGAAGCCAAAGGAAGACTGCTGGACTTTCTGGCGGCCTACCCGGAGGGCGAATATACTGAGCGGGCTCGGATTCTTTATCACGAAACGAAGGTTCTGGAGATCACCACCGGGACCAGTTTTACCTCTGAAAGCGTTTCCGAGGCACTAAAAGAGCTAAACGATTTCATTAGCGTCTGTCGTGACCTTGAGGGATTCAAGGACGAGCACGACGATGTCCGACGCTATGCCGATCGAATCGTGAGAGTCGGTGCACTGACGGCAGCTGGTGTCCGCAGTCGTAAGATCAAACCGGAACAGCAACCGCTGGATGACAGCAAGACCGCCTTGGCCGTGATGGAAAAGTATGCCGGTCCTGATGGTCTTCCCCGGTCAGTCAAGGACGAGATTCGCGCACTTCAGCGGAAGGCACAAGCCGCGATTGACAAAGCTAAAGTGCTGACCGATGCTCTGGCGGAAATTAACGGTCACCTGAAGGCAGATGACACGCTGGCGGCTCTGGAGTCGCGGCAGGCCCTGATCGACCAGTATGACTCGCTGAGCGATGATGCGGACGTGGCCAAGATTCTGACGACAATTATGGAGCAGGAAAAAACGCTCACAAAACAGGAGGATCTGAATACGGATGCCGTGACCGAAGATTTTCCCTCGTCTGCCAGAGTGTCAGCCTCATTGACATTGCGCACTCAGGCGACAGTTGAGCAGGTCTCACAGGGAAAACTTGTCTTCGCCGTGGGGCTGGGCAGCTGTTATGGAATTGACTCGGAAACCGGAGAACCCATCTGGAAACGGGCTGTTGGAAGGAACCCGCCGTTCGCCCCGATTGCGGTCGATGCCGCCGAACCGTCGCTGTTGATCTTCCACACAGACACAAATGAACTTCTGTTGCTGTCTCAAGAGCAGGGAGACCTGTTGTGGCGTCAACACATCCCGTCACGTCCTTCCGGACCGCCGCTTGTTTTTCAACAGCAGGTTTATCTGACAACTGAAAACGGAGAACTATGGAAGATTTCTGTCAGTTCCGGCAAGGCGATTTCGCGTGTGGTCTTCAATCAGCCGGTCGTCGGGTCGCCGGCTGTTACTCGTGATCAAAAACATATGGTGATCGCAGGGGACCAGTCTTTGGTGTATACGCTGAGCATCAGTCCGCTGGAATGTGTGGCGGTATCGTATGTGGAACACCGTCTTGGCAGTGTCGAAGCTCCGATTCTGACGACGGGCAAATTAATGTTGATGGCCGACAATGATTCCGCCGAAAAGACCCGGCTGCGAGTGCTGGAAGTGAATTCCGGCAGTGGACAGGTTGCTGTCCTGGCATCGGATGTTGTTGACGGCCAGGTTAGAGATTCGCTGCTGATCAGAGGCCGCGATCTGTATGTTCCGTCAACACCTCAGCGTGTAACGGCGTTTCGCGTAAATGACGAACCCGATGCTGACCATTTGGCAAAGGTTGGCGCGAATCAGCTGGAAGATGCAGCCACTGCGCCGATCTTTCTGCGAGCCGGCCCAGGCGGTCAGTTGTGGATGGCCAGTGAGGCTCTGCGGAAGTTTAAGGTACGGACCAATACTCTGGAACTTCAATCGGACTCGGTGGCGGAAGGTCTGCACCTGCAGCCGATCCAGATGTCCGACGAGAACTTTTTCGTCACAACGAATGAACCGTATTCGTCTTCCATCTTCTATACCAAGGTGGAACCACAGAAGATGGAAGACAAATGGCGCACAGTGATCGGTACGAATGTGGTGTCCGTGGGGCCTGCGGGCAATGGCGAATCTCTGGTGGCCGTTGGTGATTTCGGTCGAGTCTTCCGAATTCCGCTGCAGAAGATCAAATCCGGCGGTTTTATCATCGACGGTCTCAGCACTTACCGTGTCCCGGATGGTCTGGAGGACGCCATCGGCGGGTTAACACTCAAAGATGGTCGACTGGCCGCATATTGTGGCGGCGAAGAACCCGCGCTGTGGACATTTACGACAAACGGTCAGCTGGAACAGCGGTGGACACTGCCAGGTGCTCCCGGTGTTCCGCCGGTGTCGCTTGCCGCCGGCGTCGTCGTTGCGGTTCCTGGTCGACTGCACCTGACAGCGAATTCCGCAGGCCGCGTACAGGACTATCGGGCCGCGCAGAGCCAGGGCGAAAATCAACAGGCTTCGTGGAAGTCACTGGTCGCCCTCAACGATACTCAGGTCCTGGCCATTAATGCTGATAACGAACTGATTCGCGTTGAGTACCGGACAAGTCCAACCCATCATCTGTTCGAAGTCAGCAGGACGCGTATGGAACAGCCGGTCGAACTGGCACCTGCAGCGGCAGGAGATCTGCTGGCCGTGGTGACGTCTGACGGCAAGCTCATGGCACTGTCTGCGGCAACTCTGGAAGTTCTGGATGAATTTGACCTTGGAGGAGTGGCGATGAGGTCGCCGTTCATCTCAGCAGATCGTATCTTTGTCGAAGTCGCTCGACGTGACTTAATGGTGTTCGCACGCGGCGCTTCGCTTCAGGATCCAGTAACCATTCCACTGAACGGCACGTTTCTGACAGGTCCGCCCGTGGCCGTCAAAGAAGGCGGGTTTGTGGCCTGTCTTTCCGACGGCAGGGTTATCTTGCTCGATGCGGACGGCAACGATTCGGGAAAGAACGTGGTACTTGGTCAGGAAGCGCAAAAAGGTCCAATCAGAGTTGGCGAATCATTGGTCGTCATTGGAGTCGATGGCAGTCTTTATAGCGTGGAAGATGTACTTGATTAGTTGCACCCTACTTAACTTTCGTTCCCGACTGGAGCGCGGCTTTTTGATCGTTGCTGCTCTGTTTCTGTGCGCCAGCAGTTCGTGTCTGTCGCCGGCGCGTGCGCAGGATGAACTGCCACTGCTTGAGGATATGGACTGGCCGTCTGTGGAAACGCTTCTGAAGGCCGATCCATTCGACTGGATTGTTCTGAAGGACCAGACAGTCATTGTGTGTCAGCCGCTTTATCCTCATCCCGATACGTTACAGAAGATGGCGGACGAACTGGTGGAACTGGAGCAGGCCAGGGGCAGCAACGCGGCAGAACGAGCCGACATCGCAGAACGAAAGAAGCGACTGAAGCTGCTGGAAGTCAATCTGCCGGATGATAATTTTTTGGACTACCAGTTGCCCGTCAGCCAGGTGGACCGCGTCATTTCCTTTGAGGACATGATGCTGCGGGAAGCCGATGCGCTGATCGATATTGATGAAATCAGTCAGGCTTATGAATTGCTGATGGAAGTGGAGCGGATGGCCCCGGGCTGGAAACAGGCCAGTCCTCGTTTCGCGAAGTTGCTGATCAAGGAAGCCGAAATCAATTTTGAGTCTGGCAATGCGTTTGCGGCCATGGCCCTGCTGGACGAGCTGGCCGTGCGTGACAAGGACAGCCCGCAGCTGGCTGCCATGTTCGGCGAGACAATCCGCTCGTCCGTTCAATTGGCAGTCGACGTCGAGGACTATGATCGGGCTCGTTATTTCCTGAACAGGCTGGCAAAACACTTTCCGCAACATCCGGTGATTGCCGACTGGAAGAAACGGCTGCAGTCGATGGTGACCGTCGTGTTCGAACAGGCGGAACAGTATGCTCAGGCCGGTCGACATGACGACGCGGCGGCCGCAGCTGCGGCCGCCAACAGAATCTGGCCGGTGAACGCTCGCAGGACCAGTAAAGATGCTCAGTATGTTCTGTGGCCGATGTCCGGGATACAACGGGCTGCCTACAACAAATATGTTTCGCGACAGCAGATTCTGCGAGTCGCGGTACGTGATTTTTCTCGGACAGACATTGTTTCTCCCATCCCACTTGAAGCCAATGAGCGAGATCGTGAACTCACAACGGTTTCACTGTTTGCACCTTCCAGCGCGGATGAGCTCACGTATTTTCAGTCAGGCTTTTTCGATGAATGGGACCCGCAGGATCTGGGGCGCGAAGTCCTGTTTACACTGAAAACGACACGTCCGTACTGGCAGACACATCCGATTCTTAACGCCAACCAGATCGCCGAGGCACTCGGTGACCAGCTGGATTCTTCGCAGAGCACATTCAACCCGCGTCTGGCATCATTCGTCAGCGAGTTCTCTGTAAGGTCGCCTACTCAGCTGCAGATTCAGTTCCATCGTGTGCCGTTGAGTCTGGAGGCTCTGTTCCGATTTCCCGTGAAGGGCATTCCTGAGGATCAGCAGCCGGCACCGAAGGATGCCGAACGACAGACGCTGTCGACCAGATTTTCTGTGGTGGAGCAGGATGAAAACCACCGGAAATATCGCCGAATCATTCCGGAACCAGATGGGCTGAACGACCGCCAATATCACGTATCCGATGTTGAAGAAATCAGGTTCAATGATCGGCATTCCGAGATTCAGGCCTTTCTGCGTGGCAACGTGGATGTGTTGCCTCACCTGCTGCCGTGGGAAATTGACATCTTCAAGGAATCCGGGCGTGCATTTGTCCAGCAGTATGCCATTCCGCTGAATCATCTGATCGTTTTTAATCCATCGTCTCCGGCTGTGAAGAGTGCTCAGCTGCGACGAGCGCTGTCAGTATCGGTGGATCGGAAAAGTCTGCTGAAGAACGTGATCCTGCGGGATCCGGAAATGAAGTATGGTCGCGTGACCAGTGCGCCGTGGCACTCCGGAAGTTATGCCAACAGCCCTCTGGTGGAGCCTCCGACCTACGACCATTACCTCGCCTTTATTCTGCGTCTGGCGGCGCTGGAACAGCTTCGTATTCCCGACAAACAGAAGTTCGTCGCCGATGCGAAAAAGAAGATACTGGAAGCAAATGAGGAATGGGATGAAGTTGTGTTTCGCCGCGATCATGCCAAAGAGCTGGCCGCCGCCGTCAAGCATATTCAGCTGCCGAAACTTCGGATGGTGTGCGATCCGGACGAATTGGCGACCACAGCTGCGGAAAAAATCGTCACCAGATGGCAGGCCCTGGGTTTTGACATCGAGCTGATTCCTGCCGATCAGGAGGGCGAGAAGTTGCCGGCTGATGGCTGGGATCTGATGTATCGGCGCGTGCGGATGATGGAACCCCTGCTGGACCTTTGGTCCGTGTTACTGTCGGATGACCAGCTTGATGTCAATCAGCTTTCCGCATACCCGGACTGGATGCGTCAGGAACTGATTAATCTGGACTATGCCAGCAGCTTTGCGGATGCGCAACGGAAACTTTTCCTGATCCACCGTCACATGACTGCTCAGGCATTTCTGATTCCACTCTGGGAGCTGGATGATTTCATAGCTTTTCAGAATAATATTTCCGGATTTGAAGGGCGACCATTGAGCGTTTACCACGGGGTGGAACGCTGGTTGGTGAAGCCATGACAAAGTATTCTGCAATTCTGTTTTTCAGCGTATTGGCTTGTGCGTCCGCAGTCATTTTCCTGCCCGGTTTGCCGACATCGTCTCGGACTCTGGCTGCTTCGCAGGAAACAGCAGAGAAAAAAGAAACGGCAGTAGCGCCAGCGCAGCCACCTTTGACTGCCGAGGACGGGACTGCGTCTTCGGACCCTTCAGCGCCAGCTGCAGACGGACAGGTTCCACCGCCTGAAGCAACCGAGCCCGCTGCTGCCGATAAGTCGAATGCTGTCGCAGCAGACAAAGACGAGGAGCCGGCAGCCGAAATTCCGTTCGGCAGCCGACCGTACCGCGTCCGGATTTCGATTGCCTTCGATAATCAGGGCGCAATGAGCAACGCTGTTCGCAAGCAGCTTGTTGGTGACATTGAACTGGCGGTCGTCCGCATGTACGGACGTATGTGGACGACAGACATTGAAACGAACGAGTGGCTGGTCCCCGGGCAGGGTCAGCGACTGCAGCGTCTGCAGTTGTCTGACGTGTTCGAACGTTATCCTGAAGAAGAGTATGACAAGGCCTTAATTCTGACGGTCGAGTCCTCCGGTCGATCTTTTGAGATCAGTTGCCGCGAATACGATCCCCGGATTCACGAGCTTACCCCTTTGTATTCCGAGCGGACTCTGGATCCGCGGTCCATTGGTACTGTCGCCGCACGCCTGATGAGGGATTCTTTTCGTCCTGTTCTGTTTTACGTTCGTCAATTCGATGACGAAGAAGGCCGCAGTCTGATGGAATTACAGGTTCAGGCCGGAGAAATAAGTCCGCCGGATTCATCGGCCGAACAAGTGATTGAAGGAGACGTACTGCGTCCCTTTGTTCGATCAATGGAGCGGCGGAATCCAAAAAAACTGCAGCAACTGAAGGCCCTGCCGCTGTCGTATATACGGACCATGTCAGTCGACCGTGAAGTCGCCCGCGGTATGGTCACCGGCTACTACGCGACACATATGACATTCTCTCTGTTTGGCGGCAAGGGACGTCGGCTGCAGCATCTGGCGGTTCGGCAGCGACCAACCGCCAGCAAAAGTCGTGTCAGACTGGTCCTGCAGTCGCGTCGAGACAAACCGCTGATTTCACATCGTCTCGCCATTGCCTATCAATTGGGTTGGAAAGATGAGGAAGACGGCCCGCAAATGCAGCTCGTCAGCGACCGCAATGGCGAAGTGATTATTGAAACGCGTGAGAATCACCCGACATTCTGGATTCGTGTCTACAGCGGTGCGTCACTTCTGGCACGCGTTCCCTATGCTCCTGGACTGCTGCCTTACGACGTTGTGGCGCTGCCGGACGATTCTATTCGTCTGGGTGTTGAAGGTGAGTTACAGCTGCTGCAGGACCAGCTGATTGATTCGATTGCCCTGCAGGGAGTCCTGCTGGCGCGTGCCCGCAAGGCCGCTGCAGCGCAGGATGCGAAGACCGTTGAGCAACTACTTGACGATTACAGCAATGTTCCTGCGAAGAAGGAGTTTCTTGAGTCCATCAGCAACATTCAGGTCCTTGCTGTGCAGGAATCAACAAAACGTCGTATGGGCTCAACACGCATCGACAAGTTGTGTCAGAAACTGACCGACTCGGTCGAGACGTTCTTCAGTAATGAAAAACGAGAGGAACGTCAGACTGAGCTCGAACAAATTGAGTCTGCTGTGGGTCTCTGATATCGGCTGCCGTGTTCGTGCAGACACGTGCATATGATTCCGTTGACGCAAACGGCGGCACGTGTCCGGCAGTTCGACCATTCCGTTGAACACGCGAAGAAGCCGTCGAAGGTAGACAGTTTTTCCTGTGGCTTTGCTGCAAAGTGTTGAGGATGTGTCCTCATAAGGCTGAAGATGCGAAATCTGGTCCGTCAGGAAGTCTTTGATTCTTCCCGCACACTTATTATCAAGATCGGGTCCAATGTTCTGACGCGCGGTGACGACCAGCTTGATGAAGACTGTATTCGGCATCTGTCTGAACAGATCGATCGATTGATTGCCGCCGGACGCAAGGTCGTTATCGTATCCAGTGGGGCAGTCGCTGCCGGCATTGGAATTCTGGGACTGGCCCGAAGCCCGGAGTCTCTTCCTGCACTCCAGGCAGCGGCAGCGGCCGGCCAGACGCATCTTATGAAGGCATGGGGCGAGAGCCTGAATCGCTCCGGACACGCCGTCGCACAGATCCTTGTCACCGTCAACGACTTCCGAAATCGTCGTCGCTACCTGAACGTTCGTAACACGATTCGCACATTGTTTGACTTCAACGTCGTGCCCGTTGTGAACGAGAACGACAGCGTCAGCATCGAAGAAATTACGCTGGGCGACAACGATCAACTGGCATCGATGATTGCCGCTCAGGTGGCTGCCCCGCTGTTGATTATGCTGTCGGGCATTGATGGTCTGTACGACGGACCTCCATCAGGCCCGACCAGCAAATTGATTTCGCTCGTGGAAAAACCGGACGAGACATTGTTGAGTCATGTCACGGCCGAACAGAGCTCACGTGGCCGCGGAGGAATGTCGGCTAAGCTGTCCGCCATCATCGACGCGACCTCGGGTGGCGAGAGCGTGATTCTTGCAAATGGTCGCGCAGAGGGAATTCTTGATCAGATTTCTCGCGGCGACCAGGTTGGCACATTGTTTCTGGCGGCTGGTGCAACAGTGCCGGCATGGAAGAAATGGATTCGTTCTGCGACTCGCCCGGAAGGCAAACTGGTCCTTGACGATGGTGCTTGTAGAGCGGTTGTGGCGGAAGGCAGTTCTCTGCTGGCTGTCGGGATTTCTGATGTCGTTGGTGAATTCGACCAGGGGGCGTCCGTCGAACTCGTGAATTCGTCGTACAGCGTCGTGGCACGTGGACTCTCAAACTATGGGTCTGTTGACATCCGGAAGATTCTGGGCCGTCGCACGGCACAGATTCCGGAACTATTGGGTCATGTTCCTTATGGAGAGGTTGTTCACCGGGACAATCTGGTTGTGACAGACGTTAGTCGTTCTGCGCAGCTCGGTACGTCCAGGGATTGATACAGCCGTTACAGTCCACATCACCGACTCTGTTAGATTGCGGACCATCGCAATTGTTCCGAATACCCAGGCCAGCTGACGAAATGTGCCACATTTTACAGGCAAGTACCCTCTACAGTTTCCCAGGGATCTCACTTGCCATGTTCGATCAACTCAAATACGGATTCCTGCAGTGGACGAGAGAGGTGAAATATCTGCTGATCGACGAATACGTCGATCTTGAACCGCACGAATACTGCATTGGCGCCGTCTTTATTATTGCCATTGGCTTTGTTCTGCTTAGCGGTCGACGATAGCAGTATTATGGTCAGGGAATAACTCTGTCCATGTCGATTTCCGGCGCCGAAAGGGAAGACCGCACAGGAAAAGCGGGCCGTTCGTTTCGGCGACCTCGATGCCCCACGCCGCTGTTCACCTGGAACATCGGGGGCCCGTTGTCCTCTGCGAAGCCCTGTCCCGTTACTGCAATGATCGTGCGAAACGCGTCATTGATTTGCGTTCGGCTTCGGACAGAATCGCTGGTGGTACGTTTTCAAAACGCAGAGTGTCGACAAACGTGATTTCGGAGATTGGCTCTGTAATCCACCACAGGCCGCGATAATTGGAACGCAATCGTTCGGTTCTCAGTTTGTCTCGTTCAGGCCCGTAAATGATGATCGGTGTGTTGCGGGTTCGATAGTCTGCTCGCAGATTGGCTATTGTTTCCGAAAGCGACCACCGCAGACAATTGCTGTGGACCAGAATGAGTTCACAGTGCAACTGACGTGTGGCGGATTCGAATCCCGATTGGCCGCTGTTGGCGGCTGTGGCCGTGTAACCGGCATCGCTCAGAACTGCGGCTGTGGTGGCGCTGTTGCCGCGTCCTGAATCGATCACTACTGCTTCCGGCGTTTCGCGGCCTGCGATGCCCGAAGCGATAACGGCCGTGGTGAAATGGTTGGCCATCCCATCTGCACGCGAGATACCGGCCGTCATCAGTCGAACTCGGGATGACGGAAACAACAGACAGCTGCGCATAAGTTTCGGGTGATATTTCAGGACTGCCGCGCTCTCAGGGCGGCTGAGTACTCCAAACACGGCCGCCGCGTTTTTCGTCTGCAACGCAATCCGTAAGGCGGAGACGTCTACAGCGGCCGGTTCAGTGGCCGTGTCCACGACGGGAATGTCAATCTGTTTCGGCCACATGGCAGGCCAGGACTGTTCCGTGATTTCGGCGACCAGCTGAGTGGCCATTGCTGTTTCGTTACCGGGGCGAATTGATGTCGCGTAACGGCTTAACGTGGCTGCGCGTTCAAGCATGTAGGCACCGAAGATTCTGTCCTCAGGTGCGGGCTGCCGATTTCGAAGATTCCGTTGTGCGAACAGCTGTTCACTTGAAGGAAAGGGAGCTCCTGCGTCGCCGATCAAACGAATGGCTTCACTGACCAGAGAATGCACCGCTGCATCCGCCGAGTTCGGCAGGGGTCGGCCTCGCAGCAGTCTTTCTGCCGCTGTCGTGGCGGCGGCAGAAACCAGACTGGATTCGTCAAAACGATACGGACTCAGGTCGTATGCAATTTCCGGATCGGCTGTTGTCTTCAGCAGCCCCAGGATTCGTGTCCGGCCAGGTTCATCGGCATTCGGTAGCGCGGTTAACAATCCATGCCGTAAACGTCGTGCATATTTCTGTAACAACATTGCGGCGATCTCTCCGTGCGGAGTGGTTGTGTCCGCCGCCAGCAGCGGTTCAACCGCATCACCTTCCGCACTCAGGATTCGCACGGATGCTTCCAGTGTCTGTTGTTCTGACTGACCGAGTACAGTAATCAATGACTCGACGGCATCAGTCGATGGCGCCTCCTGCTTCATGGACTCATTCATCAGATTCAACAGGTCGCGCGACGTCGGCTGCAGTTCTTGGATCGTACTGAGCTTCAGGAACAGCGCGATACCGAATTCCTGACGCAGCGAGCGCAGAGTTTCGGTTGTTGGTTGGGAATCGATGAGATCCTGCAGGTACCCCTGAGCCAGTCCGGGGCGATCCAGGCGTTCTGCCAGGACGGCTCCCCGTACCTGTCGGATCGGAGTGTTCGGTCTGAAAACGAATAGCTCGTCCTGTGTTGGATCACCGTCTTCCTGCTGTGCGGCGACGGGTGTCGGGCACGTCAACAGGCATGCCGCCAGCGAAACAGTTGCGACGTACTGAAGCACGGCGGCACGTGACCGAAGCAGACTGACTCCCGGAAAGATTTGAAGCATGAACGAATTCGCTGTCCGGCCTAACGGAAAACATGCAGCAACAACAACGTTGTGCAAAGACACGTTCATCTTGAGGAGCTGTGCCCGCCAAGTCCAGAAAACACTGGCATGACAGCTCGGAATGACGCATCACGCCATTGTTTTTCCATCGACCACACTCACAAGACCGCTTGACCGGTAAGCCATGGTGTCAGGTCGCACGGTCGATCCCGTACCGACCGCATATGCAACCATGGCGTTTATGACGATTATTCAGGCCTCAGGAACGCACAGGAGCCTGTGGAGTTCGACTCACACGTGTGCCGGTCCGATCATCGGACCGGCATTTGCGTCAGTTCCACCGCGAAAAAAAGCAGGCACTGACGGTATCGCGGCGACGCATGGCCCCGACATGCCGATACAAACGCGAGAAACTCGTTTCCAGCAGGTGTCTCGCTGGAATGTCCGTACCCTTTCCAATGGGCCCTGATACAATTCTCAGTCTTTTCTCGCCACGCCCGCCATCTTTCTTCCGTGCACTGTTCGTGACATGCTGATTCTGCAACTACACCTCCGCGTACTGGGTTTCGTGGCCACCGTTATGGGCGTCACTGTAGTCGTTGCAGACGATGACGTTGACTTCTTTGAAGAGAAGATCCGTCCGATTCTGGTGGACTATTGCTACAAGTGTCATTCGTCAGAATCGGAGGAACCTGCCGGGGGATTACTTCTGGATTCCAGAGCCGGCATGCACGAAGGAGGCGAAACCGGGCCCGCAGTTGTACCAAAGGACCTGAAGGAAAGTCTGCTGCTGTCGGCGATTGAATATCGTGACCTGGAGATGCCTCCCGACGAAAAGCTGGAGGATGAGATCATCTCAGACTTTCGGCGGTGGATCAAAATGGGGGCACCGGATCCGCGCGACGGTGGTATGTCGCAAAACGCAGAGAGTGAGTCGGACGCGGTCGTACCGCTGTGGTCAGTTCAGCCGGTTCAGGAACCCGAGGTGCCGACTGTTCAGAATCGCATTTGGCCCGCATCGGACCTGGATCGGTTTGTTCTGGCACGACTGGAACCCGCCGGACTCACACCTGCCATTCCGGCGACAAAGGAAACATTATTGCGACGGTTGTCTTTTGACCTGGTTGGTTTGCCGCCGACAGCGGATGAAGTCAATTCTCTCAGTTCATCTGCTGACGATGCCTACCCGGCACTGGTCGAACGCCTGCTGAATTCAGCTCAGTTCGGTGAACGCTGGGGGCGTCATTGGCTGGATGTCGTCCGTTATGGCGAATCGACCGGCAGCAGCCGTGATGTTCTAATGATGTATTCCTGGCGATATCGCGACTACGTCATTGATGCGTTCAGCATTGACATGCCTTACGACCAGTTCGTTCAGCAACAGATTGCCGGCGATCTGCTGCCGGCGGACGGCAAGGAAGAGCGGCGCCGCAATCTGATCGCCACGGGACTGCTGGCCATCGGCTCCAAGTCGCTGAATGGCGGGAATCTGGAACTGGACATTGTCGATGATCAGGTCGATGTGATCAGCAAGGCATTCATGGGTTTTACGGTGTCCTGTGCCCGGTGTCACGATCACAAGTTCGATCCGATTCCCACCGCAGATTACTATGCGATGGCCGGGATTTTTCGAAACATCGATACGTTTTATGGAGGCAGTACTCGCCGCCCCAAGAATCTGAAGGACCAGTTGAAGGTGTATTTGCCTTTGACGGAAAACGTTGCTGACGTGGCTGGTCAGGTGGAGCGGCTCGACAAACAGACGGCTGCAGTCCAGAAGAAAATCACTCCGCTGGACAAGCGTTCGCAATCGCTGAAGAGACAACTGCCGGATAACTGGAAGAAGCTGCTGGCTGCGCCCGCTGCAGATCAGGGCGTGAGCAGCAATGTTGAGGTCGTCGAAGCACTTCCGCCGAAAGCACGAAAAGCGTTGCAGCAATACAGAGACGTGCAGCAACAGCTGTCCGTGCTGAAGAAAGAACTGAGGGAACTTCAGAAACAGCAGGCAGATATTCCGCTGCCTGAGTTTGCATTTGCCGTGCAGGACAGGAAGAAGACACAGGACTGGCCGATTCAGGTACGCGGTGAAAAAGGGAAGAATGGTGACACACCACCGCGCGGATTTCTGTCGTGTGTTGAATTGCCCGACGAATTCTCCATTCCCGATGAACAAAGCGGTCGCATGCAGCTTGCTCAGTGGATGACTCATCCCGATCATCCATTGACGTCACGCGTAATGGTTAATCGCGTATGGCAGCACCTGTTTGGCAAAGGCCTGGTCGAGTCCGTTGACAATTTCGGACGTTCCGGCACTGCACCCACTCATCCTTTGCTGCTGGACTGGCTGGCTCATCGTTTCGTGCACCAGCACCAATGGTCCGTGAAGTCGTTGATTCGTGAAATCGTACTGTCGCAGACCTATCAGATGTCATCGGCCAATAACGAAGAAGGCTGGCTGCAGGATCCCTCTAACCAGTTGCTGTGGCGAACGAATCGCCGGCGACTGGAAGCAGAGGCACTGCGTGATGCGATGCTGGTCGCTTCCGGTCAGCTTCAGTCAGAGCGCCCCGCGGGTTCGCTGGTACAACAGGTCGGCGAAGGTGAAGTTGGCCGCAACATTGACACACAGCCACTGGACCAGCCGTTTCCTTACCGCAGCGTTTATCTGCCGATCATTCGCGGACTGTTGCCGGAAATGCTGAAGGTGTTCGATTTTCCCGATTCCAGCAACCCGTCCGGCCAGCGGACGGTTACCAACGTTCCCATCCAGTCTCTGTTCCTGATGAACAGCGAATTCGTCCAGCAACAGGCCAGAGATACTGCCGTTCGGGTTATGGAAAGTTCGAGCGATAGCAAAGAACGGATTCGTTATGCGTGGCTCATATGTCTGGGGCGGGAACCTGAGTCCGCGGAAGTTGAAGAGACGCTTCAGTTCCTGACTCAAGTGTCCGTGTTCGTGCCGAATGACCCGGTGCAGAACGCCGACCCGTGGCCGGTTGTCTGCCAGAGTCTTCTGGCTTCTGCTGAATTTCGTTTTATTGATTGAAATACTGTTGGCCGCAGGCTTCAGGATGCGGCACGACGTCACATTCTGAAGGCCGTACTTCAGCAGAACAGGTGTGTAATGAACGCTCGACATCATCTTGCTTCTCGCCGCAATGCTCTTAAATCCGCCGGCTGTGGATTTGGCTATCTTGCGTTCGCGGGCCTTGCACAGGCTGAAGCAGCCGCGTCGAAGTCCGTCGGCCCGTTGGCGCCAAAGCAGCCGCACTTCCCTGCGCGAGCAAAACGTCTGATTTTTCTGCACATGCGCGGCGGTCCGTCTGCGATGGAAACCTTCGAACCAAAACCGGAACTTGATCGCCGTGCCGGCGAAAAGACCAGGGGAAACCGCTGGCTGACACCATCACACTGGGACTGGAAACGTCGAGGTGAAAGTGGGTTGTGGGTGTCCGACCTGTTTCCGCATCAGGCTGAAGTCGCCGATGAACTGTGTGTGCTGTCCGGAATGCACACCGACATTTCGAATCACACCCCTGCGATGCTGCAGTTGCATACGGGCAGTTTTCAGTTTACTCGACCGTCGCTTGGTTCATGGGTGCTGTACGGACTTGGTACGGAGTGCAGCGATCTGCCGGGCTTTGTCAGCCTTTGTCCACCTGTGATCAATGGTGGTGCCAATAATTACGGATCTGCGTTCCTGCCGGCCGTTTATCAGGGAGCGTCCATCGCTGACATCAAGACATCGATCAAAGATGCCAGAATACGCAATCTTGAAAATACGAGTCTGGGTCTCAACCAGCAACGTCAGCAGCTGGACCTGATCCAGTCTCTGAATCATCGTTTTGCGCAACGGGATCCGAAAGACACGCGTGTGGACGGAGTGATCGAATCTTACGAACGTGCGTTCCGAATGCAGTCGGCGCTGCCGGAAATCATGGACCTGAGCATGGAGTCACGATCCACACTGAATATGTATGGTATCGGTGACGGCAAGCCCAGTGACAATTTCGGACGGCAGTGCCTGTTGGCTCGACGGATGATTGAATCCGGCGTGCGTCACGTCGAATGCTGCGACGAATTCTGGGATCAGCACAACACTCTGAAGCAGGGCCATGAAGCTCGAGCAGCAGCAGTTGACCAGGGAACAGCTGCGCTGGTCACAGATCTGCGGCAACGCGGTCTGCTGGACGAAACGCTGGTTGTCTGGGGCGGCGAGTTCGGCCGCACGCCGGATACTGCGAAGAAGAATTTGGATGGTCGCGATCATAACGCGAATGGCTACACGATGTGGCTGGCCGGTGGTGGTGTGAAACGAGGCTTCCAGCACGGTGCAACCGACGAACTGGGCTTCAAAGCCGTTGAAGGGCGAGTTCACCTGCATGACCTGCACGCCACTATCCTGCATCTGATGGGTCTTGATCATATGGGACTGACCTATCGCTATGCCGGCCGTGACTTCCGCTTAACGGATGTGCACGGTCGAGTTGTTGACGAGGTGCTGGCGTAAAAACGTCTTCATACTGGTCCAGGCTGTTCGGTTGTTGCTTTGATTTTGACGTTTCTTCTCTTCGGGCACGTGCGTCCGTTAGGCCTTATTTTGTCGCAGCTTAAAAACGCTCGTCTGGCATGTGGTTCCACCGGGTGCAGTCACGGGATATTGTGAGACCGGGAGGGTGGCCGGTGATTGGAGCGAGGAACGAGTGAAATCCCGGGGCTTCCTTCGCAGGCTCAGTCCAGCCACCGGCCATCCCCCACCCGTCCGATAACACAATCCGTCATTGCACCCGTTTCACGGTGAAAACCGGGAATTCGGCGAAATTCGGAATCCAATAGCGGTGCTTTTTCGAGTTTTGTGCATCACGTCGTTCACGCACGATACGATCAGGTTAAGCTGGCACCGGCTAACGCAGTGTGGCGCCCACTGCCGCCTGTGTTTTTCTTCGTTCGACCTGTGTCGCTGACGATTCGCAAGTATGCCTTCTAATGACCACTATCACTTCGATGTCGTTGTCGTTGGAGCAGGCCATGCCGGTGTCGAAGCGGCACTGGCATCTGCCCGGCTGGGCGCGAAGACTGCGCTGCTGACGATGAGCTGCGATACCGTGGCTCAGATGAGCTGTAATCCTGCGATCGGCGGTGTAGCGAAGGGCCAGATTGTTCGCGAGATCGATGCTCTGGGCGGTGAAATGGGCCGGGTTATCGATGCCACCGGTATTCAGTTTCGCATGCTCAATAGCGGCAAAGGGCCTGCGATGCACAGTCCGCGAGCTCAGGCGGATAAGAAGGCGTATCAGTTCGAAATGAAATGGAAGGTTGAGCAGCAGGAGAATCTCAGCCTGAGGCAGGAACTAGTCGAGGGTATCGAGACCGAGGGGGCTCAGGTCTCGGGAATTCGCGTCGCTGGAGGCACGGTCTACCACGCCCCGGCCGTGATTCTGACGACCGGAACGTTTCTTAAAGCAATTATGCATACCGGAGAAACGAAAAGTGAGGGTGGCCGTGCCGGCGAAAAATCCGCTCATGGCATGTCCGCTGCATTACTCGCTCTGGGCTTCGATCTACAGCGATTCAAGACCGGCACTCCGGCCAGAATCAATGGCCGCACCATCGATTTTTCAAAATGTATGGCTCAACCTGGCGACGAGGATCCACAGCCGTTTTCGTACCTGACGGAAAAAATTAAGCAGTCTCAGATGGACTGTCACCTGACAGAAACGACGCCTGAGGTTCACGCTCTGATTCAGGCCAATCTGTCACGCGCTCCTATGTACACCGGGCAGATCGAATCGACCGGCCCACGCTACTGTCCTTCCATAGAGGACAAAGTCGTGCGTTTTGCCGACAAGAGTTCACATCAGATTTTCCTGGAACCTGAAGGCCGCAACACGCTTGAATACTACTGCAATGGCATCTCTACCAGTCTGCCGCGAGACGTTCAGGATGGCATGATCCGTTTGATTCCCGGGCTTGAAAACGCCGACATTATGCGGTTTGGCTACGCCGTCGAATACGATTTCGCTCCACCCACTCAACTGTATGCCACCATGGAGACCCGACGGGTGGGCGGCCTGTACTTTGCCGGGCAGCTCAACGGCACAACAGGCTATGAAGAAGCGGCAGGGCAGGGGCTTTTGGCAGGAATCAATGCCGCATTGAAAGTCGGTGGCCGAGATCCGTTGGTGCTGGACCGCAGTCAGGCCTACCTTGGAGTGCTGATTGACGATCTTGTGACGAAGGGCGTGGACGAACCGTACCGGATGTTTACGTCGCGTGCGGAATACCGAATGCTGTTGCGACAGGACAATGCTGATCGCAGGCTCACTCCCCTCGGAATTGCATTGGGCACGGTCTGTCACGAGCGAGCAAAAAGCTTTCGGGACTACGAACAGCAGGTCCGGATAGGGCAGACCGCCATCAAAGTGACACGGCATCAGGGGAAAACACTGGAAGAGTGGCTCAGGCGACCGGAAATCAAATGGACTGACGCTGAAAAGATGAGTCCCGAGCTGGCTGCATTGCCGTTGTCGCAACGGTGTCAGCGTCATATTGAGGTCGAAGTACAATACGCAGGCTACATCCGCCGGCAGGAAGCCGAAATCGCTAAGCTGCAAAAAGTAGACAGTGTACGTATTCCGGAAACTTTTAACTTCGCCGGGATTCCCCAGCTTCGCCACGAAGCGCGTGAGAAACTGGGGCGAATTTCTCCAGCGACCGTCGGGCAGGCAAGCCGAGTCAGCGGCATTACACCCTCAGATATTGTGATTCTAATGATGTATCTGAAGTCTGGTGAACATTCCCCACCGGCCTCTTGAGAAACCGCTAAACCCTTTGTGCTAAATGATTTAATGGTGCACTGGAAAGCTCAGCAGGCATTTGTTTCTCCCATTAATTGGGGCAAATACCAGGGCTTTCAATAGTTTCTGCAAGTAAGTAAAGGCGGGAGGTTTGCGGCATTAAACTCCCGTTGACCGACTTTCACGAATAGATACAATCGGTGGTGTTGAGGAACAAGAAAGCTAAGGGGATTACCAAGAGTCAGCTGGTCTGGCGAGTTTCGACAGTTTGGTTGTTAATGTGAGTTGTCTCCTGAGGATCCGATACTGCACCGTTAGAGGATCAGGTTATTAGTGTTCCTGGCGATACATGGATGGTATCCGGCCGTAGTCGGATATATATGACTGCTGTAAGGTAGTTTGTCGCTCATCACAGAACGGATTGTGAAGCATGAAAACAGTCTTTACGACAGGTGAAGCCGCGAAGATCTGCAAAGTTAGTCAGCAGACGATCATTCGTTGCTTCGATTCCGGCCAACTCAAAGGGTTTCGCGTACCCGGTTCACGGTTTCGGAGAATTCCACGAGATATCCTTTATAAGTTTATGAAGGACAACGGGATTCCGACGGACGCGCTGGAAAGTGGCAAACGCAAAGCCTTAATTGTGGATGATGATGAGGAACTGGTTGAACTCATCACGGATGCTCTGGAAGCGGACGGACGCTTCGAGACTCGGGCGGCAAACAATGGGTTCGATGCCGGCATGATGGTCAAGGAGTATCATCCTGACCTTATCGTGCTGGATGTAATGCTGCCCGACATCAACGGTAAGGAAGTGTGTCAGCGGGTTCGCAGTGATTCGACATTGGACGATGTTCGCATCGTATGCATCAGCGGCATGGTAGAGCAGGACAAAATCCAGGATCTGAAGGACTCGGGGGCGGACCATTTCCTGCAGAAACCGTTCGAAATTGATCAGCTCATCGAGCGTATCTGTCGGCTGCTGGACATTGAGCAGTTGACGACGTAGTCAGTGAGTAATACTGAGTTTTCATCGACCAGCGGTCGCTCTTTAGCGACCGCTATTTTTGTATAGAGCATGTCTTGACGCGACCTGTACACTTCTGGTTGCGGGAGTCGGTGTTCTTCACTGTTGGCCGCGTCAGTATTTAAGCGGACTCCGCTTCAGACAGAATCACTCCACGCATGGACGTGACCCGCAAAACATCATCAGTGGTGCCATCTACTGAGAGCGATCAGCAGGACTGGGGGCTTGAGGTTCTGCAGGCGCTGGTGTCGCCGTCCACGGCAGAAGACGCTGCTCTGGCTTGTGCGGCCGCGTGGATGAATTATGTTCATGCGGAACGAGTGGCCGTTGCGGTATTCGAATCAAGCACCAGCTGCATTGTCGCTCACGGCCAGCGAGACAACGACACCCACATTACGATTTATGTTGGCCGGGAGACCACTTCCGTCGCATTATTACTGCGTCCGGAAGGCCTGTCTTCTGTGGGCGGGCCATGTTTCATTGATGAACCAACTGACGTTTTTCGCTGGCCGCAACACCTTGCTGCCGTTTTGGTTCGGCGCGATCAGTCGCTGATCGACGAGGAACGAAGTGACCTGATTCAGGATCTGAGTCGCAGGTTGCTGTCGCGCTGGACGACTCCGTTGACGTCGTTCGCAAACCCGGATCACATGGAGTCGATGGCAGAGTTCGCCGCCGGCGCCGGTCACGAGATCAATAATCCACTGGGGAGCATCATTGGTCAGACACAATTGCTGCTGAAACGTACCGACAAAGCTGATCACAGACAGGCGATGGAGACCATTGGTGCTCAGGCCTGGCGGATCCGCGACATGATCGGTGACACCATGCTGTTTGCTCGTCCGCCCCAGCCGGAATTCGCTGATTGCAATCTGGTTAAGATCATCAGGACGGTAGTCGGGCAGCTGCAGAAGACATTCACTGGAATGGAAGTCGTCCTGAATCTGCCGACGACAACGGTGACATCATTTGCTGACGAGTCTCAGCTGTCGACGCTGGTGTCGCATTTGTTACGAAACGCGTTTGAGGCCGGGCTGGACAACGAGGGACCAGATGGGGCGATTACTGTGCAGCTTGCCTGCGATACCGAATTTGCGGCCAGTCTGTCTGTGACGGACAACGGCCCCGAGATTCCAGCGAAGATAAGAAAACATCTGTTTGATCCGTTTTTCTCTGGCCGTCAGGCGGGGCGTGGACTTGGCTTCGGACTCTGTCATTGCTGGCAAATTGTGAGGATGCACAACGGAATTTTGATGCAGGAGTCAGTGGAGCAGGGAAATCGGTTTCTTGCGGTGCTGCCGACGGAGGCGACAGCTAATACTCTGTGAGTCCTTCAGGTGTCAACGATCTTCAACATGTGATATCAATGACAGTCGCTGTCGTCTGCGGTGACCAAACTGACGCCGTCGCTTCTGTTTGTCGTGTCGGCAACGAACGGATATGGACATCACGATTCGGTCTGCCCGTGAATCTTTTTGTCAGGCGATGAATTCGCTCGGAATTTTCGCATTGGCTGGTAATGCTTGAGCCCTCGAACACAACGTCCGGCCTTCTTGAAACGCTGCCCTGGCTGAGGCTGTCCCCTCCGGTTCTGGCCGTTGTGCTGGCTATCGCGTTTAAGGATGTCAATCTGGCCCTTGTGCTGGCCACGCTGGGCGGATGCCTGCTGCTTTGTGGGTTTGACGGGCTTCTGGCTGTCAACACGCTGTGCGAAGTTCTGGTGAATCAGCTGGCTGATGCTGACCATGCGTCGGTCATACTGTTCACCGTGCTGCTCGGAGCCATGATCGGGCTGATGAATGACAGTGGCGGAACCAACGCCGTGGTCGATCGGATGGCGCGATACGCGAACACTCGGAAGAAAGGCCAACTGCTGACATGGCTGCTGGGTCTGGTCGTGTTTTTTGACGACTATGCCAACACGATGCTTATCGGCGGTGCTATGAGACCACTCAGCGACCGATTGCAGATTTCTCGTGCCAAACTGGCTTTTCTGATTGATGCTACGGCGGCACCCATTGCGGGCCTGGCGCTGTCTTCATGGACGGCATTCGAGATCGATCAGGTCACAGCGGGGCTTGCAGCCGCTGGCATTGAGGGCGACGCCGGCACGATCTTTTTTGCCACAATTCCATTTCGTTTCTATCCGATTCTGGCGATCACGACGGTGGCGGCGATCGCTTACACAGGACGAGACTTCGGACCGATGCTGCGTGCCGAAGAGCAGGCACAAAGCCCCGTGACGAAGCCAGAGAAATTTTCCGATGAAGCTGATGGCGGCAACGTCTGGTTTGCGATTCTGCCGGTTTCTATGCTTGTATTGATCGTACTTGTGGGATATTTCAACGACGTCGATGCTTATCGACTGCTGCTGCTGGCCTCTCTGGGGGCCGCGACGCTGGCAGCCGTGCTGCCAGTTCTGGCTCGCAAAATGACGATTAGCGCATGTTCCGGCAGTTGGACCAGTGGCATCGGTTCGATGATACCTGCTGTGATTGTGCTGATCCTCGCATGGGCTGTATCGGATGTCTGCCGGCCGGACAAACTGAATACGGCGGGCTACATCATATCACTGGTCGGCGACGCCGTTCGGCCTGAATTCCTGCCGTGTATTTCGTTTCTGGCGGCAGGAGCCATCGCTGTATCGATCGGCAGTTCATTTACGACAATGGCGTTGCTGGTGCCGATGTTCATTCCACTCTGTTGGAGTGTTCTGGGCGGGCAGGGCGGCAGCGTGTCCGTTGAGCACCCGATTTTTCTGGCCACGGTCGGCGCGATTCTGGCGGGTGCGATCTTCGGAGACCATTGTTCGCCGATTTCTGACACAACAGTCCTTTCATCAGCTGCCGCCGGTTGTAATCATTTGCAGCATGTGGCGACCCAGTTGCCCTACGCAATTTTAATGGCTGCCTGTTCCCTGTTATTCGGATACCTGCCGATCGGATTTGGAGTACCGTGGTGGATTGCTCTGCCGTTGAGTTCCGTCGCCTGCATCGGTGCCGTGATTGTTCTCGGGAAGTTGCCGAAATCCGCTTCATCATCAGACCGACGTGACGTCGGTGAACCTGCCTCTTGAATCCAAAATATTCTCAAACCATGACTCAGCCAGCACTCAAAGGCATTTTTACGCCTAACCTTGTTCCTTACACTGCCGACGGAGGCATTAACGAAGATGAACTTCGCCGATACGTTGACTGGCTGATTGAACGTGGCGTTCATGGTCTGTACCCCAACGGTTCGACCGGCGAGTTTACTCGGTTCACTCCGGAGGAACGTCGCCGCATTGTGGCTATCATTGCCGATCAGACGAACGGGCGGGTGCCGATTTTGGCCGGTGCGGCGGAAGCTAACGTTAAGGAAACGCTGTCGGCCTGCGAGTACTACGCATCACTCGGCATCCGAGCCGTCGCAATCGTGGCCCCGTTTTATTACAAGCTCAGCCCCGCCAGCGTGTACGCGTACTTCAAGGAGATTGGTGCTAACACTCCTATCGATGTCACGTTGTACAACATCCCGATGTTTGCCAGCCCGATTGATGTACCGACCATGCAGCGACTTTCGGAAGAATGCGAACGCATTATCGCGATTAAAGATTCGTCCGGCGATATCCCTCACATGATCCGCATGATTCAGGCTGTTAAGCCCAATCGTCCAGACTTCGCGTTCCTCACCGGCTGGGATGCGGCATTGATGCCGATGCTGCTGGCTGGCTGTGACGGCGGCACGAATGCCAGTTCCGGCGTTGTTCCCGAGCTGACGCGAAAACTGTACGACCTCACGACCGGTCACCAGATCGATGCTGCTCGGGAAATTCAGTACGACCTGTTGAAGCTGTTCGACACGATGATCTATTCAGCGGAATTCCCGGAAGGTTTCCGTGCCGCCGTGAACCTGCGAGGCTTCAATATGGGGCATGGTCGGCAGCCGTTGTCGACCGAACAACGAACGGATCTGAGCACACTCAGCAACGAGCTGCAGTGCATGCTGTCCACCCATGGCTTCACTGATCAGCCTGTCGGCGGTTGTCCGATCGACTCCTCGGTCGCGCCAAACCCCGCAGAAGTTTCGGCTATCGTGCAACAGGTTGTCGCCGAGCTGAATCGACGTGGACTGATGTAGTCAGTTGTTGATTTTCCGCCCAGTAACTAGGGATGAAACTGATCTTCAGTGGATTGGTTCCGGTTGTGCTCTGATGAGAATCCCAGAATGATCTGTGCCCGTGGCGCATGCGTTGCATTGCCGGATTATTTAACATATTACGCATCGCCTGCGAAGATCTATGGCTGAGTGTTCCGTTTCTGTTCTTCCGGCCGAGGCTTCAGGAGTCCGTCAGATGCATCCCATTTTGAGTCGCAATCTGTTTCTGGTCAAAGAGAAGGTTGGGATGTTCAAAGCTGCCAACAATTACGACATTTTTGATCCGGAAACGGGTGAGGAAATCATTCATTGTCGTGAGGAACGTCTGGGCGTTATCACGAAGATACTGCGGTTTACAGACTGGAAAACGCTGACGCCGTTCCACGTCGAGCTGCGTACGCCGCGCGGAGAACCGATCCTCAGCGTTCAACGCGGTGTCTCGTTGTTTCTTTCCAAGGTAGACGTACTGGACGAACAGGATGAGCGGATCGGCGGGTTCAAGCAGAAGCTGTTTTCAGTCGGCGGCGCATTCCGAGTGCTGGGTGCTGACGACCGGGAACTGTGCACCCTGCAGGGCAGCTGGACCGGCTGGAATTTTAAGTTCATGTCCGGCAACACTGAGCTTGCTCATGTCTCAAAAAAATGGTCGGGGCTGGGCAAAGAACTGTTCACATCCGCCGACAATTATGTTCTGCAGATTTCGGACGTTGTACCCCCTGAAAATCCTGTTCGCGAGCTGATCATGGGCGCGGTGATGTGCATTGACATGGTGCTTAAAGAAGGACGGAGTTAGTGCTCATTCGGGAATGAAGCACAGATCTTCACTGCCTGCGTTCAGAATAGACGCAGTTGACCTGATGACGGCGTGGGGCGGCGGAAGTGCGCCGTCGACAGCGGTTCCAGCTCGCGGTCGAGCCCGTGTTTTCTCGCGAAGACTCTGAATGTCTGCCGAATCTGATCGGCAATTTGGCCTTCTCCGCGGACGCGGCTGCCGAAGTTGGCGTTGTTGATTTCGCCGCTCCGCGTCGAGCGAATCCGAGATTCCACGAGTTGCTTCTTTGCTGGCTGAGTTCGTGCCAGCCATTCCAGAAACGCCGGCCGTATGTTCCACGGCAGTCTCAGTACGATGTAGCTGGCAGACTTTGCCCCCGCTGCAGCAACGGCCTCCAGAATTGCGGGGACCTCGCTGTCGGTCAGGCCGGGAATGATAGGAGCAACCATGGCCGTGACGGGCACACCGGCTTCACTGAGTTCACGAATCGCCCGCAACCTTGCATGAGGTGCACTGGTGCGAGGTTCCATCGTCGCAGCCAGCTTCGCATTAAGTGTCGTGATGCTGATGGACACGGAAATGATGTGGAAGCGTGCCATTCCTCAAGCTGCTCAAGGCTCGGTTCGCGGCGCGTTGACTCAAAACGATTTTGCGGCCTGATCGCCGAACCACGGCCTTTTGCAATCGGCTGATTATCCTTTGTTATCTTCAGATCTCACGCGGCTGCCCTGTGCTGTTGATTCTTCCCATTGTACGAAAATCAGGTCACACAAGTATCGCAGTCAAAAAATCCGTGATTGCAGCGCATGTCGCACCTGACGATTCAATCGGGTTCTGCAGTTGTCGACGGCGTTCGGTTGGAAATCGGGCGGCCGTCGCTTAAAACGGGACCATCTGCAGGCGGCCGAATCCATGAAAACGCCGGTTACACCGATCTTCACCTGCGATTATCAGTTTTACAGTCATCGAAGAGTACAAAAGGACGAACCATGGCGGCTGCCGAGAATACAAATATTGAAAGTGTGCTGACCGAAACCCGTTTGTTTCCGGCACCTGCCACGTTTGCAGAGCAGGCGAATATCAGCAGTGATGAACAGTATCAGGAGCTATGGCAGCGCGCCAAAGACGACCCCGCCGGATTTTGGGGCGACATGGCGGAGAACCTCAGCTGGTTCCAACGCTGGGATACTGTCATGGATGGCGCAATGCCCGACACAAAGTGGTTTCAGGGCGGCAAGATCAATGTCTGCTACAACTGCGTCGACCGTCACCTGGAAACGGACCGCCGCAACAAGGCCGCCATTATTTGGGAAGGCGAGCCGGGGGATACTCGAGTTTTGCGTTATCAGGATCTGCACCGCGAGATCTGCAAGTTTGCCAACGTGCTGAAGAATTTGGGCGTGGAAACCGGTGACCGAGTCACACTGTACATGCCGATGATTCCCGAACTGACGATCGCCATGCTGGCGTGTGCCCGCATCGGGGCCATTCATTCCATCATTTTCGGCGGCTTCAGTGCGGATGCTGTGGCCGACCGCAACAACGATGCTCAGGCAAAACTTGTGATCACGTCAGACGGCGGATGGCGGCGGGGCAAAGAGATTCCGCTGAAGGTGGCCGTGGATGCGAGTCTGGAAAAATCACCGTCGGTTGAAAAAGTCGTTGTCGTTCGGAGAACGGGCGGCGATGTGGACATGGTTTCGGATCGCGATTACTGGTGGCACGACTTGATGGAAGGCGCATCGGCGGAATGCGAAGCTGTGCCGCTGGACAGCGAACATCCACTGTTCATTTTGTATACGTCAGGAAGCACCGGAAAACCCAAGGGAGTAATGCATACCTCCGCCGGCTATTTGCTTGGAACGACGATGACCACGCAGTGGGTTTTCGACCTGAAGGAAACGGACACGTACTGGTGCACGGCCGACATCGGCTGGATTACCGGACACAGTTACATTTGCTACGGCCCGCTGTCGAAT
Organism: Fuerstiella sp.; assembly: GCA_014238335.1. GTDB lineage: Bacteria > Planctomycetota > Planctomycetia > Planctomycetales > Planctomycetaceae > Fuerstiella. The sequence goes on along the minus strand of JABABI010000010.1, from coordinate 1,632 downwards.
GGTGCCAGCGTTGTTATGTACGAAGGTGCCCCGAACTGGCCCGACGAAGGGCGATTTTGGGAGATCGTCGAAAAGTATCAGGTCAGTATTTTCTATACTGCGCCGACTGCGATTCGAGCCTTTATCAAGTGGGGCAATCAGTGGCCTGAAAAGCACGACCTGTCCAGCCTGCGTCTGTTGGGGACCGTCGGTGAACCGATCAATCCGGAAGCGTGGATGTGGTATCACGAAGTCATTGGCCAGGAACGATGTCCCATCGTTGACACCTGGTGGCAAACGGAAACCGGCGGCATCATGATCAGTCCTCTGCCCGGCGTTACGGCCACCAAGCCAGGGAGCTGTGCGCGGCCGCTGCCGGGTGTTGTTCCGGACATCGTTTCTGAGCAGGGGGAAAGTCTGGATGTGAATCAGGGTGGTCTGCTGGTGATGGCTCAGCCCTGGCCGCACATGCTGCGAACCTTGTATGGCGACCATCAACGCTACATCGATGTCTACTTTTCGGCCATTGACGGCTGCTACTTTGCCGGCGATGGTGCTCGCCGTGACGATGATGGTTACATCTGGGTGATGGGCCGTGTCGACGATGTGATCAATGTGTCTGGCCATCGTCTCAGTACAATGGAGGTGGAAAGTGCACTCGTTTCGCATGATCGCGTCGCCGAAGCGGCTGTGGTTGGTTTCCCCCACGAAATCAAAGGCGAAGGCATCTGCTGTTTCGTAACGTTGAAATCCGACGATGGCACAGAAGAGCTGAAGGCGGAACTCGTGCAGCACGTTCGGCAGCAGATTGGAGCTCTTGCGACTCCCGATCAGATTCGTTTTGCCGCATCCGTGCCCAAGACTCGCAGCGGAAAAATCATGCGGCGTCTACTGCGGGATATCGCGGCTGGCAGAGAGTCAACTCAGGATACCACAACGCTGGAAGACTACACTGTCCTTGCAAAACTTCGAGCCGAGGACGAATAGTCAGTAAACAACATCCATGAAGGCAGAACCTTCCAGCGACGAATTGCAGCAGTTATTCCAGGTCGATGGCTTCGTCGCACTGCGATGCTTTGTGCATGGCAGGCCGCTGCAAGAGTTGTTGACAAACGTGGACCGGTTTGTCCGAGACGTTGTGCCGCAGTTGCCGCCGGAACACGTCTTCTATGAGGACAAGAAAGATCCCGCGACTCTGAAGCAGATTCAGCACATGGGCGACCATGACCCGGCGTTTTATGAATTGCTCACGGCCAGCCGTTTTCGAGAGGTCGCAGAATTGTTGCTGCACGGACCGGTCGTGCCCCGGAATCTTCAGTATTTCAATAAGCCACCCGGAGTCGGTGTGGCAACACCGCCGCATCAGGACGGCTACTATTTTATGCTCGATCCATGTGAAGCGTTGACGATGTGGTTGGCGTTAGACGATATCGATGCGGAAAACGGGTGCGTTCGCTACGTGCCTGGTTCTCACAGTCGCGGAATGCGCGAACATCGTCGGACTCAGACGCTCGGCTTCAGCCAGGGCATTGTCGATTATCCGAGCAACGAGGACGCCGATCTCGAAGTTGCCGTGCCGGCGAAATCCGGAGATCTGCTGGTTCACAGTGCGCTGACGATTCACCGTGCTGACGGGAATCATTCGGCCACCCG
>JABABI010000109.1 GCA_014238335.1 Fuerstiella sp. | reverse complement strand
ATTCGTACCTTCACACGACAGCTTCAGAATATTTGACTGAGACGAATTCTGAGGCGACTTGGCCACAATCATCCCGGCAAGTCGTCTGGTCGCATCAGCCTTAGCAATCCCGCGCAGTGTAGCTAATTCGCCAAGATCGTGATTCTCATAACATTCGTCGAGCAGCGTTTCGCTGGTGATCACATACTGTGCATCCACCAGATTTCGCCCCGCCAGCAGGCCATCCAGCCGAGGGTCGGCGTTGTGATGAATCACCTGCACCAAAGCATCTGAGCTGTATCGTGGAATCTTCTGCTGAAAATTCAGATAGCCGAGTGCCGTGCCAACAACTGCCAGCAGAGTCACGAATCCTTTGCGTCGTAGCAGAAATCCCCATACGTCAAGCCCCCGCTCGTCCTGTTCGGGAGGGCTGAAACCTAGAGAAGGGGGGGGGGCCTGCGGATACTGATTTTCCACGTAGTGACTGCTCCCAGTGATAGCTGTCAAATCGCACCCAAGCCACCCACGCGGGGGGGGTACCATAACGAACCTACGATTCTTCAACCTCAACCAGGCGATTCCACTGGAAACCCGCTAATTTGCCGAAACAAGGGGAAACAGCCGTAACACATGCATCACCGCCAACCAACGTTGTGCAAATTGCACACACACAACGAATACCGGCGGTGGAAATAGGAATTGTCGTAAAGACACTTGAACAAATCGGTAAATATGAGCGTGACGGCCATCTGCATGGCGCGCGACATTCCTACAGTGTCACGCGAAAGTGCACGCAATTGTGGGGAGTAGTACAGAGATACACACTTAACGAACATCGCCGTATGAACTGAACATGGCCGTATAACGTCACAACAGGTAGGCGACGGAAGATTAGACCGGGGGCAACAGTTGGCATGCTCGGTTAAAGATTGTGGAGGCCGAAACACCGGCAAACACATTCAACCACGGATATTACGGCTGCCGGTCCGTTCACTTTGTTGATGCCGTTGGCCGCAACAATACGTCCTTGCAATGACTGGTGTGTTCGGTTGAAGTTTGTGGAGGCTGGGCTGAAACAGGGACGGGCTCGTTAAACCACGGATATTACGGATGCCAGCTCAACGAACAGGTGTGCGACTGGCTCCCTCAGTAACGCCGAGTATAGTGATGTGTAGCCGTGAAGTATGTAGCTTGGGACCATTGTCCCAAGCTTATTCGAATGAGGGAACAATGGTCGCATCCTACCGTCGACAACCACGAACCATGATCTAACAGCGTCCCTCACACTCAGCAACAGCCACTGGCACCCAACTCGCCAGGCAAAATCGCACGCACCCTTTTCCTGCCCGTCCATTGCGCCAGCAGATTCGTTTCATGCACAAGATCGGCAACGTACTCAGCAGTTCTTCGGCAGCGGTCGCAGTCACCACCGTCGCCCTGCTGCCGTGGATGCTGGGGGGAGTCGTGCCGGTGGCTCGGGCGGTGCTGCTGATCGGGGCTGTTGCCGCCGGATTGGTGTCGCTTTGTTCTCATCTCCTGCTCCAGCGCCGCCCGAATGCGATTCCACTGGTGGCTGTGCCTCTGACAGCACTGACTCTGCTGGGGATCTGGCAGTTGCGGCCGGCACCTGATCAACTGCAGTTCATTGTTCACGGAGTGACGGACAGCAGCGAAGTCGTGGCATCAACAGCCACATCACCCGCATCGCTGAGTCCCCCCGACACTCGGTCCGGTGTTGCTACTCTGCTGGCGGCGACCATCCTTGTATTCGTCTGTTTCGACCAGATCCGCAGCCTCCGCAGGATTACCTTTGCCTGCCTTTTGTTGGTGTTAAATGGTGTCAGTATTATGGCTGTTGGATTGAGCCACCTGCTCACGAACACGGTTTTTTCGTGGAACGAAGTGTGGTCACTCGGCGGTACACGCGGCTCGTTTGCCACGTTTGCTAACCCCAATAATGCAGCCGGATGGCTGTGCCTGTGCTTTGCCATTGCCGTGGGCTGGCTGAGTTTTCAAATGAAGAGTGCGTCCACCAACGCGGCGTTCCAGGGCAAAACCGCCCAAACGCCATTACTGCGCATGTGCAGCGATCAAATATGTCAGTTCGTGGCAGATCTTGACGTGGGGCGAATCCTGCCGTTTCTGGCCGTCGCCCTTCTGGCAACCGGTGTGGCGGCAACTCGATCCCGTGGCGGCATTCTGGCATTGGCCATAAGCATCGCCGTGACGCTTGTCATCAAATTCTCTGTACGGCGGTTGCGCGCAGCTCTGCTGATTCTGGCAGTATGCGCAGGAAGCGTCTATGGCCTGCTGTGGTGGCTGGACCTGGATCAGACAGTGATCACCGAAATGGATACTCTGCGAGACTTGGATGCAGCCGCTGGCGCAAGGCCCAGGCACTGGATGGACTCAATGCGTGCCGTGATGGACTTTCCGGTCACTGGCATGGGGCTGGGCAGCTACCGGTTTGCAACGCTGCCATACCAGTCAGAATTCGCTCGGCACTGGTGCCGTAACGCTGACAATCAATACGTAGAAATGCTTGTGGAAGGCGGTCTGTTCGGCCTGATGCTGTTCGTCTCCATCGGATTGTGCGGTCTTGTCACGGGAATCCGAGCCTGGAAAAAAAGTAGACCATCGAATTCGTTAAGCTCCGAAGTAGTCACAAACCGGCGAAGGCGTCTATACGCCGCGCTTGGCATGACGGTTTTATTGGCGACATTGTCGCAGGCGATTTCCGCATGTTTCGACTTCGGTGTCGGCATGCCGGCAGCCATAGCGATGTTCACAGTGTTGGTCGCTACAGCCGCAGGTGTTCTTAGCGAAGATGTGCGGGCTGCATCAGTACGAGAAACAGGCGCAGTTCGGTCCAGCAGTACTGTCGTTCTGACGATTCAAATCTGCGTCCTGTGTGCCGCCGCGGCACAGATACCGGACCTGATTGCAGCCGCTGAAATCGACAGCCGCGTGGTGGCAGGTCATCGCTTGCTGACGCCCCCAATGACACCGAACAAACTGGATCGCCTGAAAGACGAGCAGTCGCTGCTGGAAGCCCGATTGAGCAAACGGCCCGACGACCCGGAAGGGCTGAGAATGCTGTCCCGCCTGGCCATTGTGGATTTTCGCTGGCAGATGATGCTGGCCGACAGTGGAGAATCAATCAAAGCACAGGCTGATCTTGACGCGGCCTTTCAGACATTTACGATCTACGCACTGGCAGCAGTCGCGCGGCAGGATCATCCTGAAACAGAGAACATCAGATCGCAAATCGCGCCGATGCTGGATAAATCCAGCCTGCCTGAAATCCTGGAGAATCTGCAACACCGGTTTCCACTGATGCCGAGGATTGCCTTGGCTCGAGCGCAGATCAGCGTTCTGTTAGCCGACGACGACATGTATGCCAGGCAGGCATACATGGCAATGTTCGTTGAACCGGCGAACGCGGAAATGCTGTTTCAACTGGGCTCACTGGCTCTCCGATGCGGCCAACCAGAATTTGCTCAACGTCTCTGGCAGCGCAGTTCTCAGCTATCAGTCGATTATCTGACAGTCATTTTTCTAAACGCACGGGGACACTGGAATCAGAACGAAGCCCTGCAACTGTTTAGCCCCAGGGACTACACACGCTGTGTTCAGGCAGCCCAAAAAAGCCACGACGGGACGCTCAAAACCGCACTCTACGATCGAGCCGAGACACTATGGTCCGCACGAGTATCAAACAGGACAGCCGACGTGGATCTGCAAAGAGCCATGCATCTGAAAGCAACCGGACATATCACTGAGGCCATCGCATGGTTGCGAGAGTGTGTACTTCTGCCGGGGGACCGCATTCCGCATCGTCGATATCTGGCAGGCCTGCTGGAAGAAACCAAGCAGTACATGGACGCCCTGGAACAATGGCACGCTGTTCGATCGCTTTCTTCAGGCGACGTAGAAGCTGAAACCGCCATCAAACGACTAAGATCGCTGGAGTGAGCAGCAGCGGCAGATCGAAATTGGGCAGTCACCATTGGCCCAAAACGGCGTTCTGTGGCCATATCAGGCCTCGTACGTTGGGAATACTAGGGGCTTGGGCCATTTTTGTTAAATCTGGACGGTGGTGTTTGCTTTGTTTCGGGGGGTTATCCCATAATTCAGGGATTAGCAGATATGTCGCTGTCCATCATCTTTTGGTTTGGAACCGGTGGCAGTGTGCAACTGGCTGTCACAACGTTTGATCAAGGGTTCGTGTGGCAGTACTTGAACATGGCTTCGTGTGCCACTGGCTCTGCCAGTGTATTTTGAGCCTCAAGATTACTGACAACATCAGTGACAAAATTTGGTGCAGAGTTGCTGCAACAGAGGATTATTCGAAATGAAACTTCTCAAGACGCTCACTCCTTATTTCGTGCTTGGCATGGCAATCTGTGTGGCCGCTGGCGCAATAGTTGTGACGGTCCAGGCAGCCTCACAGGAGGAAGAGCAGAGTGACGCGTCATCAGTTCCTGCTGCCGCGGACGTGGCCGCCCCCACTGAGTTGGCTCCGGCAGCAGCGCCAGCGGCAGCTGCTGCTGCGCCAGCAGCGGCGGACGCACCGACTACTGAGCTCGCTCCCATGATTGACGACGAGAAACTGACACCGGATGACGTCGGTAACAGTCGTCAACACAACGTAGTGCTGAACGTGTCTGGGGAGTTCCACGGACGGCTTTCTCAGCTGTCACGTGCCGGTGATGCGGTTCCTGCTGCCAACGTCAAAATGAGACTGGTCAAGCATGGGATGGTGCAAACTTCTGTTGTGACTGACGAAAATGGTTTATTTTCATTTTCCGGTTTGTCTGAAGGTGTTGTGGCACTGATTGCCACCAGCGACGATGCGTTGCTGATGTTTTCCGTGCGGCTTGTTCAACGCGATAGCGAGGGCACGGACCCGGATACACTGCCAGTGGATTTTCATTCGATCGTGGTCAACGGGGCGGACGTGCCGGTTGCTCGAAAAATTCTGGTGGATGGTCTGCCGGAAACCGATCGACGATTCGGTGAAGCACCAACGCAAAAAGAGGGAACGTACAAGTTTGGAACGGGCGAATCATCGACGTCGCTGGCGCATCATCAGATTCAACTGGACGCGGATGGCAACGTATTCGGAGAGATCCATATTCTGGACAGCCGAACAGGTCGGCACCGCGAGATCGTTGATCTTACGCTGTACGTCATTCGCGACGGAGTCATGGTGGCTGAAACAAAAGTAGAACCCAATGGTTCCTTCTCTTTTTCCGGTCTTAGCTCCGGCGCTCATAGCCTGGTGGCAACCGGCATTGATGGCAGTATGGCGGCTGGTTTTTACCTTGTTGACGCATCGGTTGCCGGTATTGACCAGGGTGACAGGTACAAGCTGGCTTCGGTCGCGCAGACTCTGAGTCTCAGTTTTGCTCCTGTGAATCCCGAAAACCTCAACCGGCTGAATGCCAATCGCGTGACTGGTGGTAATCTCGCACCGGGCGTTCCTGGTGCCTCGCCAGGCGCCGCACCGGGCGGACCGGCCACCGCTGGTACTGGCGGTGGCGGCGCAGGCGGTGGCGGCGCAGGCGGTGGCGGCGCTGCAGGTGGAGGCGGTGGTGGACTGGGAGCACTAGCAGCAGGCGCCGTAGGAGCCGCAGCCGCTGTCATAGCTGGGGCTGCTTCGCCGTCACGATAGTGGCTGCGACATTCCTGAGTTTCGCAGGGTCTCGGCCCGCTGGGCATGCGGTTAAACGACAACAGCAGCCCACATGAAATATGGCACTGTCACGCCCTAAACCGTCCAATATTGGGACTCCGCAGGCCACGAACGCCGCTCTGGCGTGCATCGAATTCAATCGGCAATCTCAGCCAGCAAACGCTGAGCGAGTTCGTGCGTCGGACTCTCTGCCAGCACAGCAGACAGGTCTTGTCTGGCTTCCGACAGACGGTTCAGAGCCAGAAGAATTTCCCCGCGAGTCGCCAGCAGCTCAAGGTGGCCGGGAACAATCGACAACGCCTGCTGTGCCAGCTTCAGAGCCTGACCAGCGTTATCTTTCGACCGTCGCACCAGCGCGATGGCCAGGTTATTCAGCACGACAGGATCGTTGGGAGCAAGTGCGAGCGCCTGCTGCAGATTCACAACCGCCTTGTCCAGGTCCTCCTGCAGAATGGATTCCGCCCCCACCGCAGAATAGACGGCCGCATTCAGTTTGCCCTGTGTCAGGATTCTCAGCACCAATTGGTTGGCGGCGTCAGCGGCTACTCCCTGACTGCCCGCGATCTTTGCCAGACGGGGCGCGATCGACTGCATCGCAGGATTGATGCTATGGATCCGCTGTAGAAGTTCCAGAGACTGCTCCGTCCCAACGAAAGACTCATCGGCCGCCGCTTTCTGGTCGAACAGCGCAAAACCCGACTGGACGTACCGTGCCGCTAGTTCTGCCCCGGGAGGTCGGTTGCTCTCCGTGACATGAGGCTGCAGCAGATCCACCACTTCCTGCAGACGATTCTCAATCAGAAGCACTTGCGCCACTGCGACAACCGCATTCTCGTCGTCAGTGGCCCCGGATCGCAGTTCACGGAGTAATCCGTCTGTCACGCCGCGTGCTTCGTCTGTCCTTCCAGCCAGCACGAACAGCCGAGCAAGATGTGCCTGAGAATTGACATTCATATCAGCAATCGGTTTCAGCACTTCGATGGCCTCATCAAACAGGCCGCAGACTGTCAGCAACTGCATCAGATGCAGCCGATTTTGAACGCAAGTGACGTCCCGTTTCAACTGCTGTCGCCAATGAACCAGTGCCGGCCGCAGAGTGATCGGATCCAGCATACTTGTGGACTGAACGGACTTGAACAGGATGCTGATTGCTTTGCTGTTGGCAGGATTCAGCAGCACGGCCTTCTGGCCCAATTCAGCAGTCTGCGTTTGGTTCAGCGGCTTTCTGCTGAACAGGTCAATCGCCATCCCGGCGTAGACTGCGGACAACGATTGCTTCAGGTCCGTCGATTCTTCAATAGCCAGACCATCCTGCAACAACGACTCTGCCTGTTCGGCATCTGCCAGCACGGCAAAGATTCGCGCCAGACTGATACGTGACTGCTGGTCGTCCGGTTCCTGCGACAGTCGTTGCTTCAATTTCTGTATGGCTGCTGCCGCCTGCTGAACAAGTTCCTGCGGGCTCCGCCCCAGTGCCTTCTGCAATACCAGCAGCTCGGCCGCATATTTCGGATCCAGCTCAACAGCGGTGGTCATATGGAACTCTGCCAGACGTGTCTGTCGTTGCCGAAGATAACTCTTGCCCAGCAAAACGTGGGCTTCGGCATCCGTTCTACGTTCATGAACGGCTCTTCGCAGCTGCTGCTGCCGCTGTTCTTCGGTCATTGGTATCAGCACATCCGCTGCGTCAGACTGCCTGACCAGCCATAATCGGGCAGGGACGTATCCCTGGGCATCTGGTGGCGTCAATGTTCTCAGATGAAAAATCGCGTCGTCCTTGCTTCCCAGCGAAATCAGGCGCTGAACTCGCAGAAACCGAATCGCAAATGTGTCGACGTCGCTGCGCTGCAATCGTCGTACGGCCAATTCCAGATCCGCCTCGCGATTCTGATCGACCGCTTCTGCCAGAGCAGCATCGTACCGACCATTGATCTGTGCAACAGAATCGGCATTCGTCCACAGTGCGATTCCTGCAACGGCGAGTGCCGGTGGACGGCAGCCCGAGAAGAATGCGGCGACGACTGCGAGTAATAAACCAGGAGAACAGAAAATCGGCCGTCCATGGCCCCAGCATGGGGAATACTGATGGCACCTCGTCCAGAACAGACCGGACGTCCGGGACAACTTCATCCGGATCGTCGTCTAACTGTTTTTCTGCATGTGTCAGAAAGAAACTGTTCCAGAAAATCGCCAACGGATTGATCGTGGACGTCGCCATTAACGGGACAGGCTCTGTAAAAGCACTAAGCAGCATATCCCAGCTAATGACGGACAACAGCGCCAGAGCAAATACAGTAGCGCTGAGTGTCAGTCCGCCTACACTGACCGCGGCACCCGTTACGGAATTCTGCCAGACAACGACCGTTCCATACAATTTGGCCGCCTGCATCAATACTGCGATAATTGAACAGATCGCCAGTGAAGAGACGGCGTGTACCCATCTTCTGCGCATGATGCACAGAAAAACGCACGACAGGCAGACCAGTGCCGGCATGGAAAAAACGTCGTCGCCGATCTGGTGAATCGGAAAACTGTGCCCGGATACTTCAATACTGTCCGGCGTGGTGACGTGGAGATAGTGAAACTGGTCCAGGAACCAGCTGGCCATTCGTACAGCACACTCATTCATTTCCTGCAGCACGCGATCGGCGGCAGCAACCGGTACGCGAACTGTGAGCAACAGGATCAGGCACAGATAACCCAGGGATGAACCGATGGGACTGCCTCGCCACTGCTTTAAGAATACATGGATCCAGACACAACCGCCCAGTACTCCAAATGCGAATTCTCCGGTCACCACGGCCAGGGCCACGCACACGACATCCACGATGACGTGAAATACGCGATGTCTTCCATTTGACTCCAGTCGCCCTCCATTACGTCGCCAGAACATCAGAGCGACGATGCTCCAGGCGATCGGTCCAAACTGATAAACTGAGTCCGTCTGAAGACCGTCGACGTACCCAATCAGGAACGGTACGTGAACCAGCAGCAGGAAAATTGGTGTGCAGGACTTCATGAAACTTAACGCCCGAAGCAACAGCGGCCTGCGAACCGGACGACCGGACGCGGTTTATTTCTCGACAATACTTACCAATGCCGGAGGTTAATGTGAGACAATTCGCTCAAGTTCACCAGGGATACTCGGAATTAGGTGTCTGCCGAGGGGGTGGGTTCGCCAGGGACGATTAGCTTGTTGCATGCAGGGCCCATGCTGAATGAGAAGCTCTGACGGTTTAGTAAGCAACGGTTTCAAAGCCCCGGGTCCCGTTTGACCGGGGCATTCGATTGATGCCACTGACAGGGATATTCACGGGCGCTCACCAGGTGCAATGACGGCATGACGCTGGGCAACCGGTCGAAAACGGGAATTGTCTTCACCGGAACCGATGGATAAACTGTGACCGTGCGGAACATGATGCCTCCGCTTGCGACTTTATTTCCAGAAACAAAAAGCGTTAAACGATGCCACTGTTTGAGTTTGTGTGTGAAGATTGTCAGGGCAAATTTGAGTTACTGGTGGGGCCCCGTGAGAAAGCTCATTGCCCGAGTTGTGACTCCGACCGACTGCAGAAACTAATGAGCAGCTCTGCCGGACGCGTGGCGTCGGGCGCAGCTCTGCCGATCACCAATGGGTGTCCGCCCGCTGAAATGGGTCCGTGCAGACCGAACTGCTGCCGACTTCCGTAACGTAACGTGGTAACGCGCGACGGCCCCGTTGCCGTTCAGTGAGCGTACACACCATGAAGGGCCGCCGTTTTGAATGGTTGAGACAAAGCAGCGTGACATTGTGCAGAGCAGTTGCTGCTGAAAATCCGGACCGACCGTCGCCCGGAGAACACCAGATCCGTGAGCACTGCCATGCAATTTGAATCGGAAGCGTTGACTCCGGAAAGTTCTGCGTGGACAGCAGAATGGAGGTCTGCTTCTGCTCGGTTGATGCCGATATCGCAAACACTAAGTGCCGTTGCCGACGGCCGTCGGCTGGGCACCATGGTGGTTCAGCGATTGCCGGATGACACCATCGCGTTGTCGAATCTGAGCACCGACCTGCAATTGCCGGACGACGAACAACATGTCGTTCGCACGGCGTTACTGCAGCAGGCTGTGCTGATTTCGGAAGCAGTATCGCCTCGATACGTGCGTTATCTGGTCAGTACGCGGAATGTGCATGTGGTCAAAGCACTTAAATCAGCTGGCTTTCGTTCCGCCGGGCAGGTCAGCGAATGGATGAAGTTGGAAGAATCGGCGACTGCGTTCCACCGCCCTCCGGACAGCTGTGTTTTCTACGAGATAGACGCGGCTCAAATTGCTGCGCACGAATTGTCGCACTTCACGGAATTACTGAGCGGTGCGGACGACAGTCCCTCGGGGGCTGAATTCACTGTCCCTGGAAGTGTGTTGCGCGATCTGCTGGATGAAACCCTGGAGCATTCGAATGATCTGCCAGGACTGCCCCTGCCATCGGCGAATCAGTTGTTCCGGTTGTGGGGGCTGTCCCGATCGACAGTTCGAATCATTGTTGCTGTGCAGAATGCCCAGCCGACCGGACTCATGGCAACCAGTATGGTTGATGACGGCGGCGAAGTGGAACGACCGGAACTTGTGATTGAGTACATTGGAGTGCGATTGGAATCACGACGGAAGGGGCTTGCTGCGGGACTACTGTCGCTGCTGTCAACCGGAGTCCGCGGAAAGCCTTTGCCGCGACAGCTGACAGCCTTCGCGGGAGCTGAAAATGAGGCTGCTTGTCACCTGTACAGCTGCCTCGGTTTTACGCCTCGTGACGGTTTAGCCGTGTGGATCGCGTCCTGAACATGGCGCATCCGGTCAGGGCACAGAGATACCTGGAGATTGGCGGCAGAATCTGCAATTCTGGCGGCAAGAATCTGCCCCGTCACTCGATGGCAGTTTCGCAGAGTATTCTTTAATACCGGATTTCCGTTGCGGCTCCACGCAAGGTGCATTTATGAGTGTCGTCGACCTGTTCAATCAGATTGCTGAGAACGATTTTGGGTTCTTTCAGCAGGTTCGCACCGTTGCTGACGTGATGACAAAATCTCCTCACTGTTTGAGTCTGGACGACAACTTCGCAGCAGCGATGGAACTGCTGCGGAAGGGCAGATTTCATCATGCTCCGGTTCTGAATCCTGACGACCAGGCGGTCGTGGGGATTGTTTCGGACCGCGATATTCTGCGGCATCACCCTCGTACGCTGGGCAAGGCGGGGGAAGGTGACGACGACCATCGAAGGTTGAAGGATGGCGTGGCGATGTTCATGACTCGCAATCCGGTTTGGTGCAGCAGCGAATGTTCTCCCGTCAAAGCGATGACGCTGATGCTGGACAATCATGTCGACAGCGTACTGGTGTCGACTGACGGCAAGACGCTGGACGGTATCGTGACGCCCAGAAACCTGATCAAGACACTGCTGCTTTATCATCATGTCTGCACACGAGACTTTGATCTGCGACGGTTGCGACTGGTCGATTTGGACCTGAGGAACGGTATTCCTCTGGACGAAGTGTTCTCCCGGGGAGCCCAGACCGTACGGGATGTGATGACAAAGGACGCTGCCACGATTCAGCGTGACGATGTACTGTCGACCGCGATCGCCCGCATGCAGGAACGGCAGATCCGTCACCTGCCGGTCGTGAACAAGGAGAATAACGTTGTCGGCATGCTGTCGGACCGAGAAATCCTGAAGTGTCTGCCGCCGCCGGAACTACGCTCGGGCGAGCGAGAAAAACAATTTCGGGAAGTTTTGTTTGCCACCAAAGATAAGGCCACTCTGCATCTGCCTGTTCATTCCGTCATGTGCGAACAGGCACCGTCTGTTAATCCCGACGTGCTGCTGACAGATGCCCTGGCAATTCTGAACGGAACCACCGTAAGCGGAATGTCTGTAGTGCATGCCGACACACGGCAGCTGTGCGGAATCCTGACTACGTCGGATATTCTGCGAGTCTTTCGCGTTGTGATGCAGATCGGTTCTCTGTCAGAACCATCCGTCGTACTGGATGAAGCTGAACCTGCAATTGCCGCCGAATCCACGGTTGAGGCAACCGCCGTGTAGTGCATATGGCTGTCATGGCCATCGCGAATTCACGAATGCATTACGTAGCCGCCATCGACGTTGATCGTCTGTCCGGTCACTTGCGCCGCGCGTACGGACGACAAAAACACGATCATGTTCGCCACATCTTCCGGCTGCTGCCACCGCCCCAGTGGCACCAGCTGTTGAATTTTCTCCGCCGCCCATTCGTCGTAGCCAAGTTGCTGTTCCGGAGCCTGTCGATCATTCCATGATTTCCACACGCTTTGATTAAGCGGCGTTCTGACCATGCCAGGGCAAACGGTGTTGACGCGGACACCACTTGAGGCGAGATCCTTTGCCATGACCTGCGCAAAATTAATGTTGGCCGCTTTTGATGCGCTGTAGGGCGGGTCGGTTGGCGAACCAATCTGTCCCGCCACTGACGCGACAAACACCATCGTGCCTTCGCTGCGGTCCACCATTCCTGGGGCGATTGCATGAGCCACGTTGACCATGCCCGAAATGTTCACTTCCAGAACTCGGCTCCAGTCCGACGGCTGCAGACGCGTAAACGGAAAACCTAATTTGCCCGAACCGACCGCCGCCGCCTGCACGAGATGCTGAATCGGACCGATGCGCGACTCGGTTGCGGTGACAGCTGAGCGAACGGCCGATTCATCCGCAATGTCGACAGTCCAGCCTTCGACTGGCTCGGCTCCTGCGAGAGATTCCACGTCCGGGGAAATGTCCCACAGCGCAACTCGAGCACCTTCGCGAACAAACGCTGCGACACAGGCTTTTCCAATTCCGCTGGCGCCGCCGACCACGACGACAGCAGCATCCTTGAGTTGTAATTCCACAAGTAACCTTTCAAAAGTTTTGGACCGGCACTACGTGCCGTGCGCAAAAAATCGTGCAGGCGCAATGGCGGCAGTCGTGGTTGACCGGATGGTGTTTCCAGTCCATGCGGCGTTGCCTGATCAGGTGACGATGTCCTGTACCACTCGCCCGTGAACGTCTGTGAGACGATAGTCACGGCCGGAATAGCGGTACGTCAGTCGGGTATGGTCGATGCCCATCTGATGCAGGATAGTCGCGTGCAGATCATGAACGTGTATGCGATTTTCAACAGCGTGCATGCCAAACTCATCGGTGTTCCCATACGTCATGCCGCCCCTGATGCCGCCTCCGGCCAGAAACATAGAGAATCCGGTGTTATGATGATCACGGCCGGCCTTCCGGGGATTACCGCTCTTATCTTTTTGGGCATACGGCGTCCGACCAAATTCACCGCCCCAGATGACCAGCGTATCGTCCAGCATGCCGCGTTGTTTCAAATCGTGGATTAACGCGGCAGATGCTTTGTCACTGTCTGCACACAGCTGCTGATGCTTGCTGTTATTGTTGTTGTGAGTGTCCCATGGTTGCTTTTGCCCTTTGTCTACGTAGTAGACCTGAACAAAACGAACGCCGCGTTCCGCAAGGCGACGGGCCATCAGGCAGGTTCGTCCGAAGACGGTCTCGCCGTAGTCTTCCTGCGTCTGCTGCGTTTCTCGTCTTACATCGAAGGCTTCGCCTGCTGCGCTTTGCATGCGAAAAGCCATTTCCATCGTTCGGATATTGGCCTCCAGGGATTCCTCATTCTGCCGTTTGTCGGCATGACGACGATTCAGAAACTGCAGCAGGTCCAGTTGCTCGCGTTGCTGATTTTGAGTGAGCGACGGATTGCGTATGTTGGCCACCAGCTTGTTCACGTCCAGCTCGTTAGTGTCCACCGCCGTGCCCTGATGCTGACCGGGCAGGAAAGCGTTCGACCACAGCTGTGGTCCCACGACCGGACGCCCCGGAGACAACGCCACGAAGGCCGGCAGGTTTTCGTTTTCACTTCCCAGGCCGTATGAAGCCCATGATCCCAGACTGGGTCGCACCGGCTGAGGGTGACCGGAATGCATGATCAGCAGGCCCGGCTCGTGATTCGGTTCATCTGTGTGCAGCGACCGCAATACGCACAGTTCATCGGCGAGTTTTCCCAGGTTCGGCAGCAGTTCGCTCATCACAACGCCGCTGTCGCCGTGCGGGCGAAATCGGAACGGCGACGCCATATACCCGCTGCCTTTGGACGGCCGTTCCAGCTTGCTGGTCGGCTGCTGTCCCTCGTAATCCCGCAAAGCAGGTTTGGGATCAAACGTGTCCACGTGCGACGGTGCACCATTCATGAACAGAAAGATGACCCGCTTGGCGCTAGCCGGGAAGTGCTGCCCCGTGGGCAGCACGCTGTTCGATGCGGATTCGGCCCCTAACAATCCGCGGGCCGCCAGCCAGCCAAAGCCAGCACCTGCAGACTGCAGCAATTGACGACGTGGCGTGGGTGTCGCAGGCAACATCGATGGTAATCCGGCGGGCTGAAGAACGGGGAAGAACTGAGGACGGTCAGCCTACCACATTCGCGAATCCGATGCCCACGAAATTGCTGTTTGATCCGTGATACACGGGCCAACGAGCGTCCGATCGCTTACTGGCAGTAGGTTCAGAAGGAATTCTCACGCGGCTGCGGACGGCCAGATCACTCGGAAGCCAATGCAAGGCTGCGAAGTGTCGAAAGGTAGCTGCCAGCAACGGAGATGCATGCTTCGGCGGAAGTCGCCCGAGTCGCCACCGGTCTGGAGTCAATCTGAGTGCGCGCATGTCAGCTCAGCGACAGGTTGCTGTAAATAGTGCGTTTCACGCATGGCGTTATAAGTTACCGTGTGCTTTCCACTTATGCTCTTTCGTGCGTTTTGGCACAGCGTTGGCCTGTGGACAGGCCAACGCCTGACGCGGACTTCATAAACCCGACTCAGTCAGGCTTCTGGCCTTTTTCAACCGCTTTCACCCCGAAACAGGAGCCTGAATCATGACGATTCAAAAAACTGTTCTCTTCGGCATCGCCAGCGTGGTTATCGCACCCACGGCCACTGCTCAGTACTGCGCACGAACTCACACGGTGTACGCCCATCCGTCTTATCATCGGGTACACCATCTATCCTATGCGTATCCGCAGCTCAACTACTCTTCAGTTCACCACCCGCAAACTGTGGAATTACCACCGAGCCCGGCAAACGTGTCATTGGGCGGGTTTTCGCACGTTGATGAACTGGCCGCGAGACTTGAGGTTCTGATGAACCAGATATGCCTGGATCTCTACTACAACTACTCATTGAACCCTGACTTTCATGTGACCTATACTGAAGCTTACAGCTTGTATCAGACGACTCGATATCTCCACGCCGCGGAGCATAACTATGATCGCGAGACCGTTCGTCAGCGACTGGGCGGCGCCGACGCTCTGTTTCATCAAATTCAGGACGACGTGCGCGGGTGGGACCGAGTTTCCAGACGTCAGATCGGAATGCTCGGGATCGTCACGAAACTTGAGATGGCAGAAGAAACGCTGCACCACCTGATGCAGGACGTTGGTGTGTCTGTGAGTTCCGGGCTTGAAGAACCGCCGGTTCCGAAGAATCTGCCCGTTGTTCCCGCGCCGCCAACGGTGGAGTAGGATGCAGCGGTGACATGTGTCTGGTTCCCGAACAGGCCCCACGTTTGAATTCTCCGGGCCCGTTCGCCGCGCTGAGTCGTTTTTGAAGTCCTTAGGTCGCTGTCCCAGCTCGGCCACACTCCGGTCCCGGACCAAAACGGTTACTGCACCTGACAGGTCGCTCGCCACGACGCGACTTTGCGGGGTGTTTGGATATACTGCTGACCGCTTTACGTCCACACACATCTTCCCTCTGCACTGTCGCGGCATGGCCGACATCGTTCTGGCAACGCTCAATGCTCGTTTCTGGCATTCGTCATTCGGGCTGCGCTACCTGCTGGCGAACATGGGAGAGCTGGCACCGGCGACGGTCATTCAGGAATTCGGCGTCAATGATCGTCCGGTGGACATCATATCGACCATCCTGGCGGCTCAACCGCGAATCGTGGGTATCGGCGTTTACATCTGGAATGTCGAAGCGACGACCCACCTGGTGGCCGATTTGAAGCGAGTGCGGCCCGATATCTGCGTGGTGCTGGGCGGGCCGGAAGTCAGCTATGAGACGGAAGCACAATCCATTGTCGGCTTGGCTGACTACGTCATCACAGGCGAAGCCGACATGGAATTCGCGGCCTTGTGCCGACGATTGCTGACTGACCCGCCGGAAGCAACTTTGCCACTGTGCGACAGTTCCGAAGCTTTGACTGACGCCGCCGGCCCTCACGTTATTCACGCTGCCGTTCCGTCTCTTGACGAAGTCCGGATGCCGTACGACCTGTACTCGGATGATGACATTGCTCATCGAGTGATCTATGTGGAAGTGTCCCGAGGGTGTCCGTTCACTTGTGAATTCTGCCTGTCATCGCTGGATATTCCCGTACGGTTGTTCGACGCTGACGAGTTTCTGAAGGCGATGCAGTCGCTGCTGGATCGGGGTGTTCGCAGTTTTAAGTTCGTCGATCGTACATTTAACCTGAACATGCGAGTCAGCCGCTCCATTCTGCAGTTCTTTCTCGATCGCTGCGAACTCGGACTCTTCCTGCACTTCGAAATGATTCCGGATCGTCTGCCGGATTCCCTGCGGGAACTGATCGTTCAGTTTCCGCAGGGCGTACTGCAATTCGAAATCGGCGTACAAACGTTCAACCAGGAGGTCGGCGAACTGATCAGTCGGCAGCAGGACAATGACAAACTGATTGACAATTTTCGTTTTCTGCGACAGGAATCGGGAGTCCATATTCACGCAGATCTGATCATCGGACTTCCCGGTGAGACCGTGGAGTCATTCGCCGCCGGTTTTGATCGCCTGGTTGAGCTTAATCCTCAGGAGATTCAGGTCGGCATTCTGAAACGCCTGAAAGGGACTCCCGTCACACGGCACGACGCGGCATGGCAGATGGTGTACAGCGCCCAGCCACCGTTTGAGATTCTTAGCAACCGCCTGATCGACTTTGAGACGATGCACCGATTGCGTCGCTTCGCCAGATTCTGGGACCTCGTCGCCAACAGTGGAAACTTTGTGTACAGCTGCCCGCTGATCTGGCAGGGACGCAACTCCGCCTTCGACAGTTTCCTGGAATTCAGTGACTGGCTCTTTGACGTTGAACAGCGATCTTTCAATATCTCGCTGATACAGCTGGCCGAGCGACTTTTTCAGAGTCTCTCAGTACATCAGCCGGAAGAGCACGTGGCGGCGACGATCTGGCGTGACTACGTTAGTGCGGGGCGAAAAGACAAACCTCATTTTCTCAGAGGATTCGACCTGATGCCACCGCATGAAGCCGTGGCAAAGGAAAGCCGCCAGCAATCCCGTCAGACGCGTCACGTGCGTTGAATCATTCGCTGGCCAAGCCCTAAAACTTAATTCTGCCCATGCTCTACTCGCACCAATATGCACCGAACGGTCCGCCTGCACCGGAATCAACCCAGACAATATTGGCGTCAGCAATGGCAATAGCTGTCTTCATGTCGGCATCGATGGCGGTAGCGGCACAGTGATCGGCATTGGAGGACGACGCTGCGATGGAGCACTGAACAGCAGCAGCAACGGCGGTCGCTGACTTATTGGCGTCGTCCGCGTCCATGAATGCCTCGCGAGCACTATTGGTGGCTCGCACAAACTCGGCCGCCGCCGGATCAGGGACGGGATCGATTTTCCGCTGTGATGCCATTTTCTGCAGCCACTTTCTGCCTTTGACAAAGGCCGCGTCGGGCCCTCTCGCACACACCTCAGCCAGTCGCAGAAATTCCTCAATTCGTGTTTGCTGCTCATCTTCAAGTCGCGGCGCGTGCAGCGGTTGGACTCGCCGAATACTTCGCACCGCAACAGCGATCCGTATTGCTGGTGGCAGGTATTCCAGACGTTCTTCCATGTTCCTCCCTCGTGCTTACGACTCAAGAATCCGGGTTTTATACCGATTACGCACATAATCGTTAAGTTTAGGTCACAACTGCCGCGAATGTGCGGACGATTTGTGAATTGGCATCTCACACCAGATTTTATGTCATAAGCGGCAAAAACAGATCATGAGTGACTCTGGCGGCGTCGGCTCGTTTGTAGCTGTCGCGTCAGAAGACCCTTGATGGTGAAACCCGCTGGGACCAGCGCTGCGCAGGCTGGATGCATACCCGTTCGGTGTAAATTCGGATATCGATGATGATCCATTCGAACCCGCAGCCCATGATTTCACAAATGGTGCCGTTTTCGAGCGCACGTTCGAACAGAGCTTCCATTGCCTGAGCATCCTGCAGGCTGGACGTTTCGAATTGCGTGGACCCATAGGATATGCCGCTGTGCCACCGTTCGTACTTTAGTTGGGCATAATATGTGGTGCTTACGCCTGGCACCGATGATTGCGCGTGGACGACGCCGGAAAACAAAGTCGACAGACACAAAACAGGAATTACGGATTCAGGGTGGGCATTGCCTGACCCTCTTGATGGTTTAAAGTGGCAAGAGCATATGCACGAGGAATGAAGCGCAGGCATCGCGAACGTGTTACAGCATTACCCCAATGTTTTTCCGTTGGTCGACTTTTTTTTCGGTATTGTGCCGCTGCGCAAGGCTCCTTTTTTGCGGCAGACAGGAGGCTCGCCTGAACCGACCGAAAAATGAACTCAAGACTTAGTCTGTGTGTTAATGCCGAATCGTGATGTCATTCGCTGTCACGGTTGCTCGTTGCGTTCAATGGATCTTCCTCTGCCACCCACAGGAAACCGACGAAACATATAACTTTCGAATACAGCGACCGGAAGACCCGGATCTCATGGAAGACGCTGATGCTTTTCCGGTGCCTGCTGGGGGGTTGTTAATGACCCGCAGTTCACTATGGTTGGTAGCCTGCTGCTGTGTGCCACTGCATTTGCTGACCGGCATGCATGTCGCGTGGACCAGGTTCCGTTCGGGGACACGGCTGCGAATTCACATTGAACCGGAATGTTATCACCATGAACTCGACTCACAAGTCTGCTGGCTGTCTTGCATTCTTTATGATTTTCACCGGTCTGTCGCAGTTTGCGGTCGTCGCGGATGATGACAAGGTTGTGCGTGTCTTCATCTTTGCCGGCCAGTCCAACATGGTCGGTTCCGATTCGAAAGTGGAGGACATCAGACGCTTTCCACCCTTTGCAGGACTTGAAAATGCCCAGGCGGATGTGAGGTTTGCGTACTGCATCGGCCGAGAAAATAAATCTCGATCGGACGACTGGGTGGACCTGCAACCGGTCAATCATGTGGTCGGCCCGGAGCTGAGTTTTGCCCGCAAGGTTGCTCGGAATATTGATGCTCCGATTGCAATCATCAAGTGCGCGGCTGGGGGCACACATCTGGGCGGCGACTGGAATCCCGACCAGCCCGAGGGTTTTGAAATGTATCCATTGGCACTGGACGTGATCAGGTCGTCGCTGGAAATGCTGGACAAGCAAAAGATTGCCTACCGCATCGAAGGCTTCATGTGGCACCAGGGCGAAAACGACATGTTTAATGAAGAGTACATGGCGAACTATGGAAAGAATCTGAAAAACTTTTTGGCGAGTTGGCGTCGTGATCTCAAGACACCTGATCTGAAGTTTTACATCGGAGAGCTCTGTACCAAGACGATCTGGGGAATGGACCTTCGTCCTCGGATGTACGCGATCAGCCAGGGACAACAAGCTGTGACCGAAGCCGACCGGCTCGCTGAGTACATTCCGACATCCCATGTTGGTGTCGAAATCGGTGGTGGCGTCGGATTGCATTATCACTATGGGACGCTGGGGCAATTGGAACACGGTGTGAACTATGCCGACAGTTATCTGCGAACAATCGGTGAAAGCGATACTACTGCTCCTCGGGCATTACAGAAATGGCCGTACGAAAAGGGAAGTCGAATCAAACTGTTCGTGCTCGCCGGTCATCGTAATATGGAAGGCGAACGCGCTTTCGTTCAGGAACTGAAGACGCTCCAGGGCGAACTACTCAGCGACAACCACAGGATCGCTTACACATACAGCATCGGCGGCGGTTACCGGAAGTCCGTCGGTTGGGAACCGCTCGGCCCCGCAGGGTATTACGACACGTTTGGGCCGGAACTCAGCTTCGGTTCCACGCTGGATAACAAGCTTGACGACAATATCGCAATCGCCAAATTCACCCACAGCGGTTCGCAGATGAACGACTGGACACCGGAAGGGAGCATGGCCAAAACGCGACATCTCTATCCTGACTTCATCGCCTTTATCAAGGATTCAGTGAAGCAACTACAGGACAAAGGTCACGAAGTGGAACTGACAGGAATTTTTTACCATGTTGGTGAAAACGAAATGTCCATGCCGTCGTATCGGAAGAACGCAGCCATATGGCTGCAGTCGACGGTGACGCAGAGTCGCCAGGATCTTGCGGCGCCTGAACTCAGGTGGTACGTCAGTCAGCAGCCTCCCACCGACCATGAACGCGTCAACACCATCGATGTCACGGGGCAGATTGCAAGTGTCGCATCGGCGGACAGAAACCTTATGCACGTTAAGGTATTTGACCTTCCTGATCAGCCGAAGCAACTTGTTGTCGACACGGCTGGTGTGGTTCACCTGGGACAGGTCATTGCCAAAAAGTATCTTCAGGCGACGTCTCGTTGAACTAGTAGGACAGAACCTGTCCTGGCACGTCGATCATCGCTTTATCTTTGTCAAACGAAACAAACAACTCCTTACCTCCCGTCACCGATTTCCCGGTCTCAGCCTTTGGGGATCTGCCCCCTTGTAATCGGCGCTGGGTTTCAGCCGTGGCAGTGTATCGACGAAGGCGTGGTAATGCTTTTGCATGTCGGTGACGACTTTCGGCAAGTCGCCTGCCGGATCCGTCGTTTCACGGGCATCTTCCTTGAGGTCGAACAAACGTCAGCCGTCCGAATGTTTGGTAAAGCGCCAGTCCTTCCGGCGAACCGCGTTTAGATTTCGGCGAGGCGCATCTTTCGGATCTGAGTTGTGCCAGAAGATGTGTTCGTGGACGTCCCCCTGCTGTTCTCCCTTCAGGTCGTCGATAAACTGGATGACCACGTGCGGCTTCCGCTGAACGATCTCCTGCCCCGGACTCAGGGTGGGGAATGTCCTTGCGGCGATCGCGGTGACGGTTTCGGATACCATTGCCACAACCTGTCGGCGTGGAGCCCGTCCCGCGTGGATCTCATCCACCCCCGTCGAAAAATCGATGCAAGACGGCTTCGCGATCTTCCCTCTTGCCGAAATACCACGGTTTCCACCTGATTTTCTGGCACCGCTGTCAGTTTGGGTATGAAAAAAGTGAGAATTCTTTGTAAGGTTGGCCCGGTTTGATTGCCGACTTGGCAACTACCGTCAGTGTTCTTTCGGGTATCGTAATCGAAACCGCCAAAGCCGAAATCGCAGAAACACTGGCGTTTTAAACAAGCATCCGTAGCTCAACTGGATAGAGCACCGGTCTTCGGAACCGGATGTTGGAGGTTCGAATCCTCCCGGGTGTACTAGACTTACGTCAAATGGCCTTCTGATGTGTACCCAGGTACAGGTCAGAAGGCTTTTTCATTTGGCCTTCTATCGTGTGTTGCTTACCCATTCTCCAGTTGTATACACATCGCGAACTGGTCGCAAAGAAGTTCGACTCCAGCGACAAGCAAAAACCTGGTCGACCACGCATTCGCCAGGAAATCGTGGATGCCATTGTTCGCTTCGCCAGGGAGACTCCGACGTGGGGATACGATCGCATTCAGGGAGCGCTGAAGAACATCGGCCATCACATCGCCGATTCCACAGTGGCCAATGTGTTGAAAGCTCACGGCATCGAACCAGCACCTGATCGACAGCGAACACCGGCGTGGTCAACGTTTCTGAAGGCCCACTGGGATTCCATCTTTGCCACGGACTTCACCACGGTCGAGGTCTGGGTGTGAAACGAGCTGGTCACGTTCTATGTGTTCGCTGTGATGCATCTGAATACCCGTCGCGTCCACATTGCCGGGATCACGCCGAGCGCCAATGCCACGTGGATGAAACAGGTCTGCTGGAACCTGAACAACACTGAAGACGGATTCCTGAAAGACGCCAGGCACCTCATCATGGATCGAGACGCCAGCTTCATCGCATTGCGTGACTTCATCGAGCAGAACACCGATACCGAAGTCGTGCTGTTGCCACCCAAGAGTCCCAACCTGA
>JABABI010000108.1 GCA_014238335.1 Fuerstiella sp. | reverse complement strand
AAGGACACTCAGGAACTGCGAGTCCACGCCTTTCGCTGGCTGAACCGGTGGCTCAAAGGTGACGACAGTCTCATCCAAAAGACGGCAACGAAGTTCTTTGAGCCGGCACAACTTCGCGTCTTCGCTGATCTTCCGGAAGACGAACGCAATACCACGATCGACGATGACTTCGTGCCCACGGCAGAACCGCTTGGCGAAAGGACAGACAGGATCCTGCAGGATCAGCAGTTGTGGTTTTCGAAATCGCTGCATACTCTGCGGCAAAGGTGTTTCACAGGCTGGCCCGAGGAAGCCGTGTCTGTTTTGTCGAATGCTGTTCGTGTCGAAGCGCTGAACCGATCCGGTGGCGCGCCCGGGCTGGTGGTGCATCGGCTGCACTTTAACAGTCAGCAGCATGTGGCTGTTTCCGTCGATCTCGTCGTAAGCGACCGTGATTCTGGTGATAGTGAATCTGCACTTGCTGATTTGCAGTCACTGAACATGCTTGTTGCGGATAGTGAGCTTTGGGCGGAATATGAGTCAGCGGTGTTAGGGAAGGCGGACACTTCCCTCGATAAGCCGGGCACCGGCAAGGCTCCCGACATTCTGCAACAGCAACTCGAAATTCTGAAAACCAGGGGGACGGCGCTGGCAGTGTTTGCGCCTCGAGGAGAGGGGTTGCACGCATGGAAAGGTGATCGTAAGAAACAGACCCAGATTCGTCGTCGTTTCAATCTGATCGGGACCACCGCAGACGCGATGCGTGTGTGGGATGTTCGTCGTGCCGTTCAGGTTCTTCATCAGCAGATTAACGACGCAACTCAGCTGCATGTTGTCGGCAGTGGAAGGAACGCGTGGCTGGCTGCAATGGCGACGATCTTTGAAGCGGGGATAGAATCAGCCCGACTATCGAATTTATCGGATGATCGTCGGGAACGCCCCGTGTTTCTGAATGCTGATCGCAGCTTTACACCCTCGGAATTGTTGGCGCTGGCACTGCACCGAACTGATGTCGTGACATTTGCTGCAGATGACGGCGTGATTAACCCTGTGGCTCGGCTGAGACGGAATGTGCATTGGGAGGGGGCGGATCTTTCTGTCGAATGACCGTGTACGATGTCACGCCGGTGCCGCGGTACGTGAGTACATACCGCGACAATCGGCATCCAGCAGGCCCGCATGATTCCACGGTTGCAGCAGACTGCGGAGCTGGTTTTCAAATTCGTCGCAGGCCTGAGACGTGCCGCCGTCTTTGGTGACCTGCCTTAGCCGGCTCCGAGCCTTACTAACCGCGTCGCGAAATCTTTCGTCGCCGGCATGCAGGAATGATGTGTTGTCGTCGGTGTTCGTTTGCTCCGTCGATGTAACCGCAGCGAAGTACAACATGCACCAGTCGCACCACAGTCTGAAATTCGGCAATGCGGCGTAACAGCCTTCTACCAGATCATCGACGTGCCGCAGTTCGTCGATGATCTGAGCAGAGTAACGGTTTAGTTTTTCTTCTCTGTGATCGGTGGCCAGCAGGATAGCGGCCAGGCGTTCAATGCCGCACAGTGTATGGGCGATCCCCGTGCTGTGGAGCGGGTCGATGAAGCCGGCTGTGTTTGGCAGAGTCGCCCAGTTCTTGCCGGCTGCCTGAGTGGTCAGACGCTGCAGGCGCTGAGTTCGCTGAAGGCCATTGTCCGGCCGGATCACAGTGGCCGTCGTGAACTGCAGCCGCAGAAACGTGCATGTTTGTAGTTGTTGGTCCCATTCAGCTGACTTGCTCAGTTGCGACGACGTCACCGTGTCCGGTACACGGTTGTCGAGCAAAAAACCGGCGCTGACGGTTTCGTCGTCGAACCTGAGTTGCCACATCCAGCCGTTGTGCAGCACGTGATGCACGGCGGCGGCATCGCAGGGAAACGGATGGTGGCTGCAATCCAGACCGCCCTCGCCCAGCACATCAGCGACCGTTGCCACGTCCGCAAAATGGCCAAAGATTGCTCGTGAATTTGTGCGCAGCACGGCCGTCTGCGACGGAATCTTCAGTTGATTCAGCACTGTGGAATTGGAACCGGTCGCGTCGACAATGAATGGAGCAGTGACCTGAAAACTCGACTGATTTGCGATTCCCGTCGCGTACCAGTGATCGTCGTCTCCGGCGAGTGAATAATCAGCACCTTCGTATTGAACAACGCCGGACCGGCCGGCCTGCTCGAACAGGAACGCGTCGACATCACTGCGCAGCCAGTGAGTACCAGAAGTTTCATTGCTGACGCTGGCCGCAACCAGCATCTGATCCGTTTCGCGGACATCGCATTCCGTACGGTGCCCAAAGTAGCTGAAGCCGCGTTTGAGACCACAGGTGATATCCGGATAAGTTTGCTTCCATCGGCCGTACTTCGTCAACGGCAGTACTTCGGGCAGATTGTACTGCTCCGCGAGATCAGCCAGGGCTGCATCAGCCAGTGGCGTTGACGATTCTCCAATTGCGAATCGGGGATGTCGGACTCGATCGATGATGGCGACGCTTCGCCCTGCTCTGGCAAGCATCATGCTCAACAGACTGCCGCCGAAACCGGAACCCAGAATCAGAGTGTCGACGTTGTGAGTCGTCATGACGCCGCCTGACGAAACGTTGGGCCACGATGGACGTTCGGGTGGAGAGTCCTGGTATGTTCAAAAGACGGGAACTCCTGAACCACGTTTCGCGGCAATATGTTCAATGATCCGTTCTCCAGGGGCGCTGTCAGCCGCAATGCTGGCAGACAACGGGCGGTGTTGCACGTTGACAGAGATTGATCGTATTCAGGCGTTCAATCTTCGCGGTCGCGCATTCGGGACACTCGGCCAACTGTCTGACTTCCCAAAGATCGGCGAAAACCCGGCCGCGGTTCCAGCTGAGGGTTTCGTCTAACACGGTCTCCAGTGAGCGCAACTGTGGAAGTTGGAACAATCCCGCCTGCTGCAGTCTGTCCATGATTCCGTTTCCGGCACGAGTCGGGATAATGGAACAGCAGTCGACACCGTGGTCAAACGCGAATCGCACCGATTCGATTGCGCGTTGGATGCCCTGCTCTTCCGATGTGTCGGGTGGTTTCAGCAGAATGAAAGCGCGCACCCGAATGTTGTGCTTCAGCAGGAATTCGCAGGCGCGGGCGAAGTCGTCGGTTGTCATCTGTTTGTTCAGTTGCCGCAGAGTCTGCTTGTGTGATGTCTCCAGCCCGATCGCGACCTCCAGTTGATTGCCGCACAATTCGCGAAACTCAGCGCAGCGGTCGTTGCACAGCCGGGGATGGTTTTCGACGATGACTGTCGTGAAGCTGCCAACGAGAGCCGCGATTGCGGCAATATCCTCCGAGGGGATTGCCTGAGAGTCAAAGAAATTGCCGCTGTTGTACAGCTTGATGTGCTGCGCTGACGGAAGATGTTGAATAGAGTGCCTGATCTGTTCAGGGATAGCACCGACAGGAACCCGGTCGTCCGTCGTGTTCTTCCACAAGTCACACATCAGGCATCGAAACGGGCACTCGCGATTCGTCAGAAAGACGGTAGCGACGTCTTCGACCTGTCCATCGGCACAGAATTCCGGTTCCACCAGCATGTGATACGGCCGGAAGGCGTCGACAGAATTCTTCGGCCCGCGTGCCTGCAAAACGTCGGTGTCGTTGTGAAATTCCACGGCTGGACGCTTCGATATCATGGACCCAAACGCTCTGAATTACCGGAGGCCAGATCAGCTTTCGGATGTGTGTGGGCCAGTGCGATTTGCCGAGGCTGTCTTATCAACGGCGTATTCCTGGCGATGTTCCTACGCAAAGGTTCTACGGAACGCGTCGCGGTAGCTTTGTTCGTCTGACGGAAACAGTGAGTCGAAGGTTTCGTCGACGGTGGCACCGTGCTGGAAACGCCGTTTTTCGAAAATGGGCATTGTAAAACCTGTGATCTGTTCCACACCACGACGAACGATTTCGCCTTTCAATTCGTACAGTTTTTCGTTCTGCCAGTCGGTCAGTTCAATGAATGGAATCCCTTCAGAGACTTCGATAACGTTCGGCAGGGCGAACGGGCTGAGTCCTCTGAAACCGAATCGCCGCACCGGTGCCCATGACCGCACGTGGCCTCGGCTTTGTCCGCCGCTGTAAGTGAGCGAATGCTTGACGGCGTCAATTCCCCAGCCTTCGTGGTACAGCATCAGATTGTTCAGCACGCTGCGAATGGTCAGTTCACTATTTTCTTCGATCGGATAGTCCTTCAGATTTTCGTCGCCGCCGTCGCCATCAAGCAGATATTTCCAGTCCGGGTACCGGTTGCGAATTTCCCGGCACAGAGCCAGCGCCATTGTGGCGGACTGTACATCAAGCGGTTTGTAGTCTTCGATCAGCTGCACGGCTTCTGTGTAATCGACCGACGAGGCCGGTACGTCGATCACTTCCAGAAACAGGCCCATGTCGAGATCGCTCATGAACTGATGGCTCTGTTCTGCGTCACGACCATTTTTGTCAATGGAAAGAGTAAACGCCTTCAGCCGCCCCGGCGATTCGCCTCGCTTCAGCAGGCAGTCATACGTTGCACAGAAGACGGCACCGCTGTCGATGCCGCCACTGAACAGGACACCGATGGGTTCCGATGTCGGAATCTGAGCCAGCCAGCAGGCGATTTCGTTCTGCAGAGACGAAATGTAGGCGTACCCGATTTCGTCCAGATCCGAAGACAGCCGATTTCGTTCCGGCGTGAAGAATCGCGTGTACGTTGGGCTGGGATCCGGACAGCCGACAAGAGCAATTTCGACGATGTGATGAGCGGGCACCATACGCGTGTAAGACGGATGAAACTGATCGTCAAGGCCTTCGGCTTTCAGCCACTCAACGATTTCATCCATCCGTTCCGCCACGATCAGGCAGGGGCCATCAATTTGCTTAGCCAAAAAATACCTCAGCGGTCGTCCGATGGATCGAGCCATACGAATGATGTGTCCATTGCGATGGACAATCGCAAACTGGCCATCAATTTCACGAAGCTTCTGAGCGTCACCGGTTCCCAAAACATCGATGGCGTCTTCGACAGTGGAGTTGAACAGTGTGTTGGCTTCGGGATCGAGCAGGTTTACGAAGCGTTCGATATATTTGTGATCCGGCATGTGCGGTCCCGCTTTCGGTTTCTGATGAACACGCGAATTTTAGTCGGATTACCGGCGGGCAACCAGCAATCCATTGTATCTACTGACTCTTTGAGTCAGACGTTTGCGAATATCGGCGGATCTGTGGCAATCAGGTGCGATTGACTGGGGAACCAGCGATGACGCAACCAGCGAAGAGCCGCAGTCTTTCGAAAAGACCGCGGCTCTGAGTAATGTCTGGTGGCACGGCAAATAAGCGTGTGCTGAAGCCGCGAGAAGGCTGCTACTTTGTCTGTGCGGGGCCAGGGGGAGGTGTTGCCGTCTGCAGCAGTTTTGCGACATCCGGCTGTGTCAGTTTCCAGGGGCCTTTTCGTTCCAGCACCTGGTTGCCATAGCCGCTATGTTGCTGCAGCCACGCAAGCTGTGAATTCTGATTCACAACCAGCGAGTAACGAATACCGCTGACAGAGTTGCCCTGTTCTGTTGGGATTAGCAGCACAACGGGAGGTACTGTACTGGCGGCGACCTGAGTCACACTTTCGTCCGGCGGCGTGGCCAGCAGGCGTTTGACCCATTCAGAATTGTCGGCGGCGGGGCTCAGCGGTGTCGACGTCTGTTGCATCGATCCTTGTTTAATTGTTTTCGGGCCGGAACAACCCAGGACGATGACTGAGGCCAGAAGGATGCTGAGCAGTGATGAGATGCTGTGTGTCATGATTGAACTCCCGCAACGCCGACAGCCTGCTGCACGACGTCCATTGCCAGTCGGCACAGTTCTTTCGCGTCTTCCGTTTCTGGCGCTTCTGCGATGACTCGCAGAATTGGTTCCGTATTGCTGGCTCGAACCTGAACCCAGCGATCCGGCCAGTCCAGTCGCAGGCCGTCGCCTTCTGATACTGTGGCGTCCTGGAACTGTTCACGCAGGGCTTTGCAGGCGTCCTTGACGGATTCCTGAGGGCATGTGAATTTGTCCTTAACGATCGTGTAAAACGGAAGGGCGTCTGTCCATGCCTCCAGCGTCGATCCTCGTTTAACAAGCCCGTCCAGAACGTAAGCCATTGACACCAAACTGTCACGGACGTACCCGATGTCCGGTTCAATCACTCCGCCGTTACCTTCGCCGCCCAGCACCGCCTGGACCGCACGCATCTTGGCACAGACGTGAGCTTCTCCGACAAAGGATCTGTGAAACTGACAGCCATGTTTTTCGGCGATGTCGGCAGTGATACGGCTGGTTGAACCGTTCACCACGAATGGGCCCTTACGTGTTTCCAGAACGTGATCGGCTGCCAGAGCCAGCGTCAGCTCTTCACCAATGTAGTGCCCGGTGTTGTCGACAATTGCCAGTCGATCGGCATCCGGGTCCTGTGCGAACCCGGCATCGGCGCTGTTGCTGACAACGGCCGCACAGAGGTCCGTCAGGTTCTGTTCGACGGGTTCGGGAATGTGTTCGAATTTGCCATCCGGCGTGCCACCGAGAACGACGACGTCGCAGCCGAGTTCTTCCAGCAGTCGAGGTCCACAGGTGGCGCCGCTGCCATGGTTGCAGTCAATAACCACTTTAAACCGTCGTTTCCTGATCGCATCGACGTCGACCAGATTCAGGACGTTTTTAATATGAGGACCGGCCGGATCGTCAATGGTCGTGACGGTGCCGATGTCTGTCCAGTCCTTCCAGACGACGCCATTTTCTTCCAGAATCTGAATCAGGTGCTGGCCCAGTTCCCGATTGAACACAGATCCATCGGGGGCGAACGGTTTCAGCCCATTCCATTCGATGGGATTGTGACTTGCCGTGATCATCAATCCCCCGGCAGCGCCGTACTGTTTGATGAGGACTCCGCACGTTGGTGTCGTGGAGATGCCGGCATCCAGGACTTCGCAGCCCGTTGCCAGCAATCCAGACACAACGGCGTGATAGATCGCTGGGCCAGTGCTGCGGCCGTCGCGGGAAACGACCACCATGCCGCCGCTGAACATCGTGCCGAGCGCCGCTGCAAACTCTGTCACGTACAGCGGATCCAGACCGTCGCCGACGATGCCCCGGAGTCCGGAGATGCTAAGAATTCGAGTACTCACAGTGTCCTCCCTGTGATCCATATGCAGGCGACGCCGTGATCGACGTCCGTCCCCGGGAACGAGCGAAGTGTAGCTACTTGCCGCGAAGTGTGAATAGCCGATGTCACAGAGACTTGTCGTTGTACGTTATGTCAATGTCCTGCAGGAAGAAGATAAGTGCAACAAATTGAGCGTTGCCGGGCACATTATACGTTCTTCATCGCTGAACCAGCTCCGGTCATTCACGATGCAGCACAGCCAGTGCAAGGAAATTCACGTGTGAGACAAGGTTCAGAGAAACGCCCACCGGAGAAATTTGACCTCACAGAATCAGTCGAACGGCCGACTAATTCTGTGAGTTCTTTGACGTGGCACGCAGGTGGGAAATAGACTGTAACACTTCGTACGCCCACCCACCCGACTGAGTCTCCGCCCAATGTTGTCATACGCCCCTCGATTCCGGTGTTCAGTGCCCGTCCAAACCGTGCGATTGCTTGCGCCGTTTGCCCTCGGATTGGTGATCGCGGCTCATACAGTCGCTCAGGACCCAACGGTCGATCGTGCGGAAACGATCAATCTGCGACCTGGAGAAACGGCCGAAGTTCGAGTTCATGGAACAAACCTGAAGTCGCTGCAGTCTCTGTGGACAACCTTTGGTGAATTGAAGCCGGCGCCCCCAGGAGAAAAGCCGAACGACAAGCTGGGAGTGTTTACGGGGCTGGTCCCGCCGGAAACGGTTCCCGGAATGTATCCCTATCGTATCGTGGCAGCGAACGGCTGTTCGCTCACACAGTTTTTCGTCGTTGACGATCTGCCGAATGCTGCTTTGGAGGTGACCTCTGAATCTTCCTCGCCGCTGACTGCGGTGCCGCCAGCCTGTTGTATTCAGGGGTACGTCAATGCCATTAAACCTCGTTACTTTGGGGTGACGCTTGAGGCCGCTCAAAAGCTGTCAGTTGCGGTTTATGCAAGGCGACTGAATTCGGCGATGGATCCTGTGTTGAAAATCACGGCCCCTGACGGAAGTGAAATTGCGTTCAGCGATGACCAGCCGGGGCTTAGTGGAGACACTCAGCTACAGGTCACCGCCAGCACGGCTGGGGTGTACGGAATCGAGCTCCACGATGTGCAGTATGCCGGCAGCGGCAAGCATTATTTTCATCTTCGGATCGGTAGTTTTCCACTCGTCACCGGCACCTATCCCCGGATGACTCAAGCGGGTGCGAACCTGAATCTCATTGGTCAGCAGGCCACGACAACCGTTCGTGATGTGCCGCCCAACCAGTTGTTTTCTGTTACGGCAACAGACGCGGACAGCCAGAACAGCGGCTTTGCGGTAGCCTGGTCGTCGGTCGCAGCACCATTGATGGAAGTGGAACCCAACAACGACCAGAAAACAGCTACCGTGGTGCCGGTGGACGCCACGGCGATTGCCGGGCATTTCGGTGCCGTGAGCGATGTTGACTGGTTCAAAGTTACGACGGATGTCAAACAGCATATTTGTTTGACGACACACACGCGTGATTTGGGATCACCTGCCGACGTCGTGCTGCAGCTGTGGAAAACCGACGGAACCAAGATCGCCGAAGTTGACGATACGGGTTCGACTGACGCGCAACTGGCGGCCACCTTGCCCGAACCGGGCGACTATTTTGTTGCCGTTCGTGAGTTGTCCGGTCTGGCAGGGCCGGACTGGACTTATGACCTGGAAGTGCAGCGTGCGACTGGTCGAGCGGACGTGACGTTCGCAACTGATCATGTTGTGCTGCCCAAAGAGGGGACTCTGGCAATTCCGGTCACCGTGAAACGGTTCGGTGTCGGTGGTTCACTGACGATTGGTGCAGAAGGGCTGCCGGTCGGCGTTACCGTGTATCCGCTGCTGCTGTCTGAACAACAGAAGTCCGGCATTTTGACGTTACATGCAGATGCTTCGTCCGACGCATGGGGCGAAGCGAGATTCTTTGCTCATTCCGCGGACAATCCGGATGGTCCGGCGTTTCCCGTGGTCTATCAGTCACCTCCGCCTGACGCTAAGAAACCCGGGGACTTTCGACTGCCTCGAATCAGTCCCGGAATATTTGTCAGTGTGGGGACTGCTGCAGCGTTTTCGTTGTCCGCAGACCAGCATGCGATCACGGTATCGCCGTCTTCAGAACATACAGTCACGATCAGCGCAACGCGCACAGGTGACTGGACAGAGCCGATCGCTGTGGCGGTGACGAATCCCAAGGATCCGCTGCCCGCAGGCATCACCCTTACGGAAGCAAAGGTTGAGGGAGATTCGGGCCAGTTGACAATCAAAGCCAGCGACAAAGCAAAACCGGGTCGCTATTCGCTCACTCTTCAGGGTACACTAAAACGTGAGAAGACTACGATCATTCAGCCGCTCGGGACTCTGATCCTTGAAGTCAGTGATGCCGCCGGTACTTGAGTTCCCCGTCCTCCCCGAATCCGTCCAGACTCCCTGCTAACATTCGAGGCCAGCCAGATGCGTTGTTTTGTCCTTAGTGCACACCTGATTCTGTGTTCGAATCTGATTGCCGCCGACGTCACAACGCCTGAGGCGGCAACGCTGGATCTGATGCCTGCGAAGCTGACTTTGATCGGGTCTGGATCGACTCAGCAGCTGGCGGTCACGGCGAATTCGGGCGCGGCCACAGTTTTTGATGCGACGCTACATGTGCAGTACAGTTCAAAAAATCCGGCGATCGCTGTCGTTGAAAACGGCATCGTTCGCCCGATAGCTGATGGCACAACTACAATCGTGGCCACCTCAGGAAAGGTCACCGTCACGGCGGAAGTCACCGTTCGTGATTTCGGCACAGAGCATCCGGTGCCTTTTCATACCGACGTGCTGGCTGCGCTGACGAAAGCCGGCTGCAACGCCGGAGCCTGTCACGGCTCACCGTCCGGCAAGGGGGGATTTCGACTGTCGCTGCGAGGCTATGACCCGGAGCTGGATCTGCTGACGCTGCGGGGCGAATTCTTCAATCGTCGGTCGAACGTTTTGGCCCCGTCACAAAGTCTGCTGCTGCAAAAGCCGTTGATGCAGGTTGCTCACGGCGGCGGCAAGCGGCTGCAGGAAGGGCAGGCGAGATATCGTGTGCTGAAAAACTGGATTGCCGAAGGAATGCAGACCGAACCGGCAGAAAGTCCGTCACTGGACCGGATCGAAGTCTTTCCCAGCTCTCGTACTCTGCGAGACACAGCTGATCAGCAGCAGTTGATCGTTAACGGCTATTTCAGCGACGGCAGCGTTCGCGATGTGACGGCCCTGACTGCATTTGATTCGTCGGACGAAGGTATCGCGACGGTGTCTTACGAGGCTGTCGTGCGGCGTGAAGGTCGCGGCGAGGTGACGGTGCTTGCTCGGTTTCTTGATCGCATGGCGACCAGTCAGATCACATTTCTGACAGAACGTCCCGACTTTAAATGGAACAACCCACCGATCACTAACGAAGTTGATACGAGAGTGTTCGCCAAGCTGCAGCAATTGCAGATCCTTCCATCCGACGTCTGCTCGGACGCCGATTTCTTGCGTCGATCCACTCTGGACCTGACAGGGCGTTTGCCCAACATCGAAGAATCCAGGGCATTTCTTGCCGATACGGCTGCTGATAAGCGGTCACGTTTAGTGGATCGTCTGCTGGAGACTCCGGACTACGCCCATTTTTGGTCGATGAAATGGGGCGATCTGCTGAGATGTAACAGTCGGAGGCTGACAGCAACGGGCGTACATAAGTTCCGGCGCTGGCTGTATGACGTCGTCAGCACGGACAAACCGCTGAATGAATTTGCCCACGAATTGCTGACCGCTCAGGGCAGTACCCAGCAGAATCTCGCCGCCAATTACTGGCGCGCCAGCCGCGACGAAATTGACGCGACCGAAACAACTGCACAGCTGTTTCTTGGGATTCGCATTCAGTGTGCCAAGTGTCACAACCATCCATTCGAAAAATGGACTCAGGACGATTATTACGGCATCGCGGCGGCCTTCCATCGGGTGGGGCGCAAAGCAGGAAAGCTGCCCAATGACGAGTTCATCTTTGTGAAATCCAGTGGTGAAGTGAAACAACCGCGAACCGGGGAAACGATGAAAGTACGGCTGCTGCTGCAGGGCAGCGTTGATGTGCCCGACGATAAGGATCGTCGGACGGTGTTTGCGGACTGGCTGACCGGTCCGGCCAACCCGTTCTTTGGGAAGTCAGTCGCCAATCGAATTTGGGGACACATCATGGGGCGAGGCATCGTTGAGCCGGTTGACGATTTTCGCGACTCCAATCCTCCGTCCAACCCGGAGTTACTGGCCGTTCTTGCTGAAGAGCTGGTGAAGAGTGGCTATTCAACAAAGCATATCATTCGCCTGATCATGAACAGTCGCGTTTACGGACTGAGTTCTCAGCGAAACGAGTTCAACGCGGACGACGAGATCTATTTTTCTCACGCTACGACTCGGATGCTGACCGCCGAACAGTTGCTGGACGGCATCTGTCACGTTACCGGTGTGGCGGAAACATTCAAAGGAATGCCCGTCGGCACAAGGGCTATTGACCTTGTTGACCCACCCACAGGTCACAAGTTTCTTCAGGTCTTTGGTCAGCCTCAGCGCGAACTCCCGTGCGAATGCGAGCGTTCCACGGACAGCAATCTCAGCCAGGCACTGCAGCTGATTAACGGTCCGGTGGTTCACAACAAGATTCGGGACAAAAAGGGCAACCTGCATCAATGGATCGAAGGTG
The DNA here is from genome assembly GCA_014238335.1 of Fuerstiella sp. GTDB lineage: Bacteria > Planctomycetota > Planctomycetia > Planctomycetales > Planctomycetaceae > Fuerstiella. The sequence goes on along the minus strand of JABABI010000108.1, from coordinate 10,038 downwards.
GAAAAAACGATCAGGAAATCGTTTCGCTGCTGTATCTGACTGCATTGAGCCGCGAACCGATTGAGGCAGAAGTGCAGACATCGCTGCGACACATCGCGGCCAATTCGGACCGTGCAAGCGCACTGGAAGACGTCGCTTGGGCGGTGATCAACAGCAAAGAGTTTCTGTTCCAACACTGAGATCTTGGCGGATCAGAAGAAACCTGACAACGAAGTGCGGGTTTCTGCAGGATGTCATACGGCAGCGTCACGAGCCTTGGGTGATCTGCGGCCGATAGTCGCTGATTCCGTGCCGCGTCAGTCCCGGATCACGCTTGTGGTTGTTGACGACCAGGAGCGCGTGAATCACACCCGGAATCCAGCCTAATATTGTGAGAATCAGATTCAGCACGCTCAGGAGCGTTTTTTTCCTACAACGGCATGGCGATCGGGGGCAGCAGGAAACTGAGGAAATATCTCACTATTGTGGTCCGAGCCCTTGGGTTGAAAATCAGACTTTGTTTTGTACGCGAATTGAGCAGACGGCGATCGGGCCGTTCAGTGAACTGAGGTTCGATTTTTTCTCAGATTTATTCGCCATTTTGTGGCCGATCGCAAAGAAGCACGACTGGTGTACCGACAATCTTCTCGGTTCTTCATGTTTGTCGCCTTAGTTGTCCATCGGTCTTCAACTTCGGGGGATAACGAAGTAGACTCTGCGTTTTCCGTGCCAGATCGGGTGCGTCCACGGATGTACGTCGGGATTGGCGAAAACGCGGAATCCATGTGTCAGCGTGGCGGAAGTTGATCGCTGTGCCTCATGTGCTGTCGGTTGCCGTCGGCCAAACTTCAATACAAGGTGTACTTTCGTGTTTCGATGTCAGATGTGTAGTAAGGTTGCGGGGGCGGGCGTTAAGGCTATGAGAGTAACCGTTGTTTCACGCCCCAAAGAATACAGAGGCACCGTTGAGGAGTTTCCGCGACGGCGTTTCGGTCGGTTTCGTGAGACTCGAAAACCTCGAGATCGAGGTGGCAAAGGACATGAAATTGTCAAGGAACTGATGGTCTGCGCCGGTTGCGGAGCAGCGCACCGAGAAAAGCAGGCGGCCATTGAGGCGGCGGCTGTTGCTGCCGTTGAACTCGCAGAGGTCGCCGCTGAAACGGAAGCCTTGGTTTCCGAGGGCGACGAATAGGGCTTGTCGAATTTCCGCCATATGGCTATATGGCGTAAAGGGCTACATTCGTTCCCCGATTACTAAGCTTTCCCAGGTCCTCACAGGGCCGAGTTAAAGCCTTTCCTCCAAACGCTACCATTCGCGCACATTTTTGGATGTGATCACTGAGAGTGGAGTGAAATTTGTGGGACGGCAACCCGGAGCTGGTCGCGGATAGTTTGCAGTTAGTGGGCGTTTTGCCTGTGCTGGCACCCCGATGAATCATTCACACTTTGGAACAACCGGGCTTGGCGGAGCTGCAACTCGGCGATGTTCTCTGACGAAAATGGATTGATGGAAACACAGAATCCTCCTCCCCTGGACATACGACAGGAAGTCTTTCGGCAGTTGGTTGAGCGGCAGGACGGCGGCACACCAGTGCTTCAGTCCCGCAATGACATTGCCGTTCAGTTCTCTCTGTCGCCTGATCAGGTGCAGTTGATTGAACGTGAAGGCTCAAAGAACAACTGGCCGCCGTTGTCCTGATGAAGAGGGTTCTTATGGCGGAGCCTCTGAAATTCAACGTTTCGGACGAGTACGAAATACTGATTTGATGACACTATAGACTGTTTGGTCATCCTGGCCTGCTACGGTTACAGCCGCCGCAGGCCATCTTCTTTTAATGGATTCGGAATCCGCTCATCAATTTCATCGATGCGATTCATTGTTTCTGCGTCCAGGATCAGTTCCTTCGCTGCAAGACTCTCATCAAGCTGCTCCACAGAAGTGGCGCCAATGATGGTGGACGCGACAAAGTCGTGCTGACGGCTCCACGCCACGGCAAGTGCCGTCAACGTGACACCAAGATCATCGGCAATGTGTTTCAGGCACTCGATGGTTTCCCGCGTTCGGTCATTCAGAAATCGCTGCAGAATCCCCTGCTGTCGCTCGCCACCCGTACGATACATGGAAAACCGAGCGCCGACTGGGTAATCGTTAGCGTACTTGCCTGTCAGCACACCTCCACCCAGTGGTGAATATGGCAGCAGGCTGACTTGTTCACGTCGACAGACCTGAGCCAATTCACTTTCGCAGCGACGGTTGATCAGGCTGAAGTTATTCTGCACGGTGTCGTAGCGGCACAACCCATGCTGTTCGGCCGTCCACAGGCTTTTCATCAACCCCCAGCAGGTTTCATTGCTGCACCCTGCGACGCGCACCTTTCCCTGTTTGATCAGGGTTGTCAGGGTTTCAAGAACATCTTCATAACACATGAAGTGATCCGGCCAATGCGTCTGATACAGGTCAATGTAGTCGGTCTGCAGTCGTTGCAGGCTGCCTTCAACCGCATTCACGATTTGAAAGCGATCGAGTGTCGTATGCCCGTGTCGTACAGGAGGTACAAACCAGCCGTGTCCCGGACCGGTTACCTTTGTGGAAATAATGACCGACTCACGGGGTTTCGTTTTCAGCCAGCGCCCGACAATTTCTTCCGTTACACCGTAGGTTTCGACGGCGGGCGGGACTGGATACATTTCTGCCGCATCATAGAAATCGATGCCGGCGTCGTAGGCTCGGTCCATGATTTCGAAGGACAGTTTTTCATCGCACTGACAACCGAACGTCATTGTGCCCATGCAGATGTCCGTGACAGTCAGTCCACTGCTGCCAAGTCGTCGTCGTTCCATTGCAGACCCTGATGAGTGCTGCCGCTCAGGTGAACGGCATTGTTGCAAATTTTGAGCTTTCACAATGAAAAAACACGCCAAACGTCCCGCAGTGTTCGTGCACCGGCCAGCAGGGTCCTTTAGTCTATTCGTGCGGCAGGAGACTTAACAGGCGCCCTCGCTGCGGCCAGCGTTTCGGAGTTATCCGCAAATCTATCTGCGCGCTGCATCCGTAGTTTTGCGGACCGATCGTTGTCCACGGAATTGTCCTGTGACGGGCAGCGCTGATTAATCGACGCTTGCCGCTCCGGCTTTTGTTGTGCCGACTTGTTCCACGATTGCTCTTACCGCTTCAGAAAATCGTTCCAGTTCGCCGGCTTCAACTTCCGCTTTTCCACCGATTACCAGCTGGGCCAGAAGGTTATCGGGCAGGCGATCTCGTTCTGTTCGATTCAACGTGATGTGCGAACCGATCGCAAGATTTGCCAGCAGACTGGCTGGCAGCGTCTGACGTTCGTGCTCTGTCAGTGACAGGTAGCCACCAATTGCCAGTTGAGCCAGCAAGCCTGGTGTCAGCCATGATCGTTCTTCATCCGAGAGAGTTTCCCCCTCAAGCACTCTCATCGCGATGAGACTGGGGTTGGGCATATGTTGTCCTTTAAATTATCTGTTGTGAAAGGGGGGACGGGATTCGTCAGGCACGACAGACGCCGCAGGCATACTGCATGTCCTCAGCGAACTTCGAAGTATCGATCGGCAACCATTCATGCACTCGCGCGCCGCTGCGAACATGGGCGCAACACTGACTGTTGTATTCGGTAAATCCAGGACGCACAACAGGCCGTCACCAACGATACCATACCATGAGATTGCCGCCGTGCAATTCCGCGGCGGCATACGAAATACCAATAAGTTGCCGGGAACCGGGGATGTCGGCGATTTCGATTTGTCTGATTTGACGACCCGATTTGCTCCGGCCTGATTCGAGTCGTGAATTGGACGCTAATGTTAAAAAAACACAACACCTAATGCCTTGCGGCTCAGTTTTTTTTCCGGATCTGTGGTCGTTGCCCTTTCTGGACCGTTTCCAGAGCTGTCAAGCCCTGTGATGTTGAATAAGCTATCGGATGAATTGCGTCTGCTGCGGGTGTTCACTGCACGCCAGGTTGCCCCGTGGTGGCACAAGTGGCACAAGTGGCACAAGTGGCACACGGTGTGTGGGTCGCCAGAAGAATTGAGGAAGTCTGATATGTTGCGGCTGTTGACAGTAGTTCTGTGGCTGATATACGGCAACGTAACGGTTGCTGACACAACTCGGCCCAACGTCTTGTTCATCGCCATTGATGACCTGAGCACTCGTATAGGTTGCTTCGGGTTCGATCACGTCTCATCGCCGAACATTGATCGACTGGCGGCCCGTGGCATGAGTTTTCAACGAGCCTACTGCCAGTACCCTTCGTGTGGTCCGTCGCGTGCGTCTGTGTTGACGGGGTTACGACCTGGGTCCACGAAAGTTCTTAGTAACAAGGTTCACTTTCGAGATCTTGTTCCTGATGCAGTTACCTTGCCTCAGTTGTTTCGCAGGAACGGCTATTTCGTGTCGCGAGTGGGAAAAATTTTCCATCAGGCCAACCCGACTCACATTGGAACCAGCGGTCCCGACGATCCGGCATCATGGGATCACGTCGTCAATCCACGTGGTCGAGACAAGGATGAGGAGGACCTGCTGACGGTCTACACACCCCAGCTGCCGTTGCCGGACCAGATGTGTTTTCTGAAGGCGGCTGGTGAAGACGCGGAACAGACCGATGGCAAAGTTGCCGACGCAACGATTCGTTTACTGAAGCAGCATCGGGACCAACCGTTCTTCATCGCAGCCGGATTTTACCGTCCACACATTCCGTACATCGCACCCCGGAAGTACTTCGATCTGTATGACTACGACAGAACACCATTGCCGTTTGTGCCACAGAACTATCGTAATGCGGTTCCATCAGCAGCTCTGGCATCGACGCCGGAATGGCCCAACTTCGGCACGACCGAAAGACAGGCTCGCGAATGTATCCTTGCCTACGACGCCTGTGTTTCGTTCGCAGATGCTCAGGTTGGCCGAGTACTGAAAGCTGTTGACGATCTGGGACTGGCACAAAACACCGTGGTTGTCCTGTGGGGAGACCACGGATACCACCTTGGCGAACATGGCTTGTGGCGCAAGAACAGTCTGTATGAAGAATCTGCCCGGGCACCGCTGATTCTGGCCGGGCCCGGGATTGCTCCCGTGTCTCACAAGTGCGAGGCAATTGTCGAGTTTGTCGACATTTATCCGACTGTCGCTGAGCTCGTTGGGCTTGCTCCGCCCGACAGCACTGAGGGCCGCAGCCTGAAACCTCTGCTGCGGAATCCCGACGAGACCTGGAACCACGCGGCATTCACTGAAACTCATTTTCGAGACGTATCCGGCCACGCTATCCGCACGCCTCGCTGGCGTTGTGTGGAGTGGGGTGAGGGCGGGCAGCAAGGCGTGGAATTGTATGACGAATCCGCCGACCCGCTAGAAATGAACAATCTCGCCGGTGATCCCGCATATTCTGAAACGCTCAGCCAACTGCGTATACGGATAGGAGATCACTGGAACTGACCAGTCCTGGGCATCACGGCTGCCGCACCGCAGGATTAAGTGCTGGATGTCGTTTGTTTCGTTTTCTGTCGACGTTGTTTCGAACGGCTTCATTCAGTTGCACACGGCTGCGGAGTTAGTGAGACTAATCGGCTGGTTGCCCGCCTTCACATTCAGCCACTGGACTCTGCTATGATTGTTTTGCCATTCTATTCCCGCCCTGCTCTCGCCGTATCGGCGATTCTGTGTGTTATTCTTCCTGTGACTACTTTTTCTGAAGATCTTAAACTGAATCTTAGACTTCAGCAGGAAACGAGTCTGCACAGCGGTCGGTTTCATCAGCTGACTCGAGACGAAGCATGGAACCCGGAAGAAACCGCGATCATCGTTTGTGACGTGTGGGATCTGCACCACTGTCTTAACGCCGTACGACGTCTTAAAGAATTCGTGCCGCGGTTAAACGACGTGTTGACGAAAGCTCGTGCTCAGGGGGTAACCATCATTCATTCCCCGAGCGATTGCATGTCGGCGTATGCCGACCATCCCGCTCGCCAACGTGCCATCGCATCGCCCAGGGCTGCGTTCATTCCATACGATTGCGGAGCGTGGTGTTCGGTTGTGCCGGCCGAAGAACGTGCTGTCTATCCAATTGATCAATCGGATGGCGGCGAAGACGATGATCGGGCCGAACACACAGAATGGGTCGCCAGATTGAAATCAATGGGCCGCAATCCGGGTTTGCCATGGGCCAGACAATCAGACCTGCTCACGATCGACGAAACGCGTGACTTCATCAGCGATAAGGGCGATGAAGTCTGGAATGTGCTGCAGGAGAAGGGCATTCGTAACGTCATTCTCACCGGTGTGCACACAAACATGTGCGTGCTCGGCCGCCCGTTCGGGCTGCGGCAAATGGCTCGCAATGGCAAGAACGTGGTGCTGATGCGAGACATGACTGACACGATGTACAACCCTCAGTGCTGGCCCTATGTTAGCCATTTTACGGGAACCGACCTGGTTGTCTCACATATCGAAAGATACGTGTGCCCGACAGTCACCAGCGATCAGGTTCTGGGCGGCGAGTCCTTCCGCTTCAAGGGAGACGTTCGACCACACCTTGTCATGCTGATTGCAGAAGACGAATACCTGACGGAACAGACGCTGCCCGAGTTCGCTGTGTCTCATTTGGGCCGCGAGTTTCGTGTGACCACTGTATTTGGCAGTGATCAGGAACGTCACAGCCTGCCGGGCATTGCAGCCGTAACAGATGCAGATGTACTGCTGGTGAGTATTCGGCGGCGAGTTCTTCCGGACGCGGACATGAAATTGATTCGTGAGTTTGTGAAGTCCGGCAAGCCAGTAATTGGAATCCGCACCGCGAGTCACGCGTTCTCACTGGGCGCTGACAGAAATCCGCCGGAGGGTTTTGCGGACTGGCCGAAGTTTGATGCGGACGTCTTTGGCGGCAACTACCATGGCCACCACGGCAACAAGCTGAAGTCGATGGTCACCGCTATGGGCGACCATGCGATTCTTAAGGGTGTGTCAAAGAAGAAGGCCGTCAGACAGGGGGGGTCGCTCTATATGACCTCACCGCTGAAGGAGAGGACGACGGTCCTGACCACGGGATTGGTGGAGGGCCAGTCACGCGAGCCGGTGACCTGGACATTTTTTCGTGCAGACGGTGGGCGGTCGTTTTATTCATCGATGGGGCATGTTGATGATTTCGAGAACGCCGAATTCACAAGACTGCTGTACAACGGAATCTGCTGGGCTGCGGGCGTTACCCGGTCCGCATTTCCTGCACAAAATCATTGGTCGCTTGTTGATGTTCCGACTTCGCCGGATTTCGATTTGCCAAGTGAAACAAAAGACGTCTGGTATCGGTGTGCCGTCCGACTGCCGGCCGACTGGACTGAAGAGAAAGCCCCGTTGAAACTGATGCTGCGTACACCAGACGACGGAGTCGATGCATGGTTCAACGGTCACAAATCATTCGCACGTAAAGTCAGCGGCGGGAATGAAGTCGAGCTAGTCCTGCCTCACGACGCGATTTACTCAGGTGACGCGAATCTGCTTGTGCTGCGACTGCCAGGATCACAGCAGCAAGCACTTCATGCCGCCCCTGTGCTTTCGTCGACAACGGAGAACGGATTCAAGTCACTTCCGCTCCAGGGGCGTTGGCAGCGACGCACCGGAAGTGACGCCGGGTTTGCGAACATTCCTCTTCCGGCGAAGTTTGGCGCGTCTGCAGATGTTGTCTTCACACCGAATGAGCCGCTCTGGACGGCTCGCCCCGTGACGCAACCAGGCGAATTTACGCCTGGCATCGAAGGTCCCGCCTGCGATGCCCAGGGTAATGTCTTTGCCGTCAATTATCAGAAACAGGGAACAATCGGGCGGGTAAGTCCAAATGGGTCTGCTGAAGTGTTTGTCACGCTGCCGGACGGCAGCGTCGGTAACGGCATACGCTTTGATAAAGACGGCAACTTCTTTGTCGCCGATTATCCACAGCACAACATCCTGAAGGTGAACGCAGTGACTCGCGAAATCACGACGTATGCTCACAACGATCAGATGAACCAACCCAACGATATTTCGATGGCACCTGATGGAACGTTGTACGCGAGCGATCCGGCATGGAAGGATGGTACGGGCCAACTGTGGAGAATTGACACTGACGGGAGCACCACTCTGCTTGCACCGGACTTGGGCACCACCAACGGAGTCGAAGTCAGTCCGGACGGTACGACGCTGTACGTCAATGAATCCGTGCAGCGCAACGTCTGGGCCTTCGACATTTCCAGCGAACGTCTGCTAAAGAACAAACGTCTGATTCGCCAGTTTGATGATCACGGCTTCGACGGTATGCGATGTGACGTTGATGGCAATCTCTACATTACCCGGCACGGAAAGGGCACTGTTGTCAAGATGACGCCTCAGGGAGAGATTCTTCAGGAAATCAATGTGCTCGGAAAAAAACCATCGAATCTTTGTTTTGGCGGGCCGGATGGGTGCACGATTTATGTGACTGAAGTGGATGGGACTCGCCTGGTCAGCTTTCGAGTCGACCGGCCGGGAAGATCCTGGGCGGAACGACAACAGTAACGATCAAACTGCGAATACTACCCCCGAAGGACTCAAGCTATGCCAGTCTGGAAACGCCGATCTTTCCTGAGTACCGCTGCCATCGCGCTTGCTGGTACCCTGCCTCGTGGGCTGGCTGACGAGCGTCCCCCCGTGACGAATCCAAAGGCCACGGACGGTGACGAGCGTTTTGAGCCTGACTGGAAACAGCGGCTGACGCTGACGGTCGGTACGAAGTCCGGCGATCTGATGGGTAACGACGACAAAGTGATTCAGGCTGCGGTGGATTACGTCGCACGTCTTGGTGGTGGTACTGTGCAGTTACTGCCGGGAACGTTCACAATTCGCAATGCCGTTCAACTGCCGTCAAAAATCAGGCTGCTCGGCAGTGGTGATGATACCGTGATTACTCGTACTGCGTCGGAAACAATCCCTTTGTCTGCCGATTCTGACTGGTACGATCAGGAAATTACGCTCGAAAAACCAGGTGGTTTCAAAGTCGGCGATGGCATTACGCTGATGGCTAAGAATCCACACGACGGCAGCCAGACTGTGATCAAACGTACGCTGTTGGGGCGTGCCGGCAATCGCTTCAAGCTCAGTGACGGGCTCCGCAAGAACCTGTGGCTCAGTGGCAAGCCGACGTGCTCGTCGCTATTCCCGCTGCTCACCAGCGAATATACGTCCGACGTCCTGATTGAAAACATGACACTGGATGGCAACAGGGCTAACTGTACAAATCTGAACGGCAATTATGGCGGCTGCATTTTTCTGCAGGACTGCAATCGCTATACCTTTCGGAACGTGACGACGCGGAACTATAACGGCGATGGCATCAGTTTTCAGATCTGTCACGACGTCGTTGTGGAAAACTGCCACAGCCACGACAATGCGGATCTTGGCGTGCACCCGGGATCCGGTTCTCAGCGGCCGCTCATCCGTGGCAACAGACTGGAACGCAACAACCTTGGCCTGTTCTGGTGCTGGGGAGTCAAATATGGCCTGGCCGAAGACAACCACATTGACGGCAACCGCGGTTACGGGATTTCCATTGGCCATTCCGATACCGACAACGTGATGCGCAACAACCGGATACTCAACAGCGGCAAGGTCGGGATTTTGTTCCGTGATGATGCGCGAGGCGTCGACTTCTGGGCCAATCGTAATCTCATCGAAAACAATCGAATCGTCAACAGCGGTGGCGCGGACGGCGTGGGTATTGATATAACAGGGCAGACAAAGGACGTTCGCATTATCGGCAATGAAATTGTGGAAGAACGACAGCCCATGCAGCGGTCCGGCATTCGCATTGGCGCGGAGGTCGGTGCAGTGCAGCTGCGCGACAATACGATCCTTGGTTTCCAGACCGCTGTAATCGACAGCCGCAGCAATAAACTATCTTGATACGCACAGTGACGATGCATGCAACTGTGCGGTCAGCCTTCGGCGGCGATGAGTTCTGCCAGTGATGCGGGGTGGGTCAGTGCCATCCAGTGTGTGCCATCGGGAATGATCTGCAGTGTCGAATCAGCGAT
>JABABI010000107.1:5572-22066 GCA_014238335.1 Fuerstiella sp. | reverse complement strand
GATGGCTCGTCGGCTGTCAGAACGAGGCGTGCGTTTTGTGCAGCTGTTCCACCGCGGCTGGGATGCACACGGTGGTTTGGCAGGGCAAATGAGAGCTCGCTGCCAGGACACCGATCAGGCATCGGCAGCATTGATCACGGACATGAAGCAACGGGGACTGCTGGACGAGACGCTGATTGTCTGGGGCGGTGAATTCGGCCGCACGGTCTATTGTCAGGGCGAACTGACAGCGAAAAGCTACGGTCGCGATCACCATCCGCGGTGTTTTACCGTCTGGATGGCAGGCGGTGGTATCAAAGGCGGCATGAGCTACGGTCAGACAGACGATTACAGCTACAACATCGTGAACAACCCGGTCAGCATTCATGACCTGCATGCCACGATTCTGCACCAGCTGGGCATCGATCATGAAAAGCTGACATACCGATTTCAGGGACGATACTATCGGCTGACGGACGTACACGGCCAGGTCGTGCGGGCTGTGCTGACGTAACAGCTTTCATTCCAGGCCGGACCGAGTAGCGATGACACGACCGAGGCCGCGGATGAATCCTTCGTCAAGGCGTACTCGCAGCCGCATGCCATTTTCAGTCGGTCGCCCTTCGAGGCGGATTTCGTCATCGCCTTCTGCCAGGGCTTCGCGGAACAGCAGATTCGATTGCGCGCGACGCTGGCGAAACTGTTCCACCCTCTTTGCCCGCTCAGATGATGCTGCCGACTTTGGAGCATCCTCGGCTACTTGATCGCCGCCTTCCGCACCCTGAACCAGTTCGATCAGCTGATTGACTTTCGCCACCAGGCGAAAAGACGCGGGGACCTGATGGTCGGTGGGGTTTTCGTATGCTTCAACAAGGTCATCCATCACACCCGTCAAAGTTTCAAACGAGTCGTCTCCACCAATACACGCCCAGATAGACCGTTCTCCGACACCGAATGTGATACCGGGGTTGGATCCGAACAGTTTAAGGGCTCCGGCATCCGGATTCTTGAATTCGATCCGGTGAAAGTTCACGCCGGCATGTTCGCGGTAGCCGGTTTCGATCTGGCCGATGTCACCCTGTCCCTGCACCCGCATCAGCAGGTCCAGCAGACCGACGGAGATAGCATTGCCGTCCTGCACACGCAGGGCTCCGGCGACGACCAGTTTTTCGCTGGAGTCCCGATAGAATTGACCGAAGGCGTCCAGATGTCCTTCGCTGACCGTTTCCTGCAGGGCAGCAATCGCGTGAAACAGGGGGCTGCCGTCATCGGGGATGGATCCCAGGTCGTTCTCCTCAATGGCGCGTGCCAGTTCGCCTTTCAGACCTTCCAGAACACCTTCGTACCGTTCGATGTCGCGCTCCGCGATAACTGCCGACCACGACAGCGAAATGGGTGACGTGTCACTGATAATGGGAGTGAAGTAGCTTGGTTTGGTGGCCGACGCGAAGATTTCCTCAAGCATCTTTGTACCTTCACGAACGTCGAGCAGCACGTCCACATGTGCCGCTCGCTGTTCACTGACAACGTTCAGCCCGAACGAGATTCGTCGGCACTCGTCGAAGAACAGTTTCATTCCGTCGATGTCTGCTTCCATCCATGATTTCCGGATTTTATACGTACTCTCCGGTTCGTCATCCCGCTGCTGCATCTGCGTGGACATGGTGGACGTCAGCATGTTGAGGACCAGGTCCCGTGTTCCTTTGGGAATAGACTCCACGTCAAGCGAGATGGCCACATCAAACTGACTTGTTAAGGCGGATACCAGAGCACCGGGGTCGGGCAGGTCTCGTTCGAAAGCCGGATCCGGGTCCATCATGGGCAACTGAATGAAAGCGTAGTCGCCTTCAATGCGGATCTGCAAATTGCGTCGAGCGGTAATGAGTTCGTACCGCCCTTCCTCACCAGGTTCCTGCCGCATGATCACCGACCCCAGCTCCATCATTGACCGGAATTCCCCGGGGGTCGTGACAGGCAGGAACGCGACAAATTCGAATGCCGGAGGAAACACGCTTTCCAAATACATCATGATGCCTGCCGGCCGTTCCCAGTCCAGTCCTTTAAGCCCTTTCACGTTTTCGTCGAGCTTTTCCATGATGGCATCGACGGCGTCCGGCAGTCCGGCGGTGTTGAACATGTAAGTCGCTTCTTCTCTCAGGCGACTGGCACTGGCTGCCGTGACAACGACCATTGGTTTCGAACCCAGTGCAAACAGCGGCGCTGGCTCGTCGTCTTCATCACGGGCAAAAGTGGTCACGGGACCGAGCAGCATCAAGGCCACGAATAAACATAGTGATCGTTGTAGGTAAGCCGGGCTGGGCATTAGAGTGGTCCACATGTTGGAGGGAGAAATTTAGTGTCGGAAGTCCATTCGGCTGTTCGCCGAATACTCATGTATATTGGGATTTCGAGGCAGAATGGCAGCTAATCTGCATTCGCAGTGTGGCCATTGCCAATTCGGAGCGTGTGCCAAGCCCGCTACCCGTGAGTCCGTCAGCGATCCTAACAACTCAATAAACGCCGCGAAGCGTCGACGGACCTTTGAAGATTCTCGTTTTCGAATAAAATTTTCGGGGCAGGTTACGCTGTAACTCATTCCGAATGATCACCTGAACATCAGCGAATTGTGTAAACGATTCACCTTATCATGACGCAACAAAGTATTTTGATGAATATGAATTGGTCTGTGTGCAGCTTTTCTGTTTCAGCAATGTTATTTCTAAGCGTGGTTCTGCTGTTACGGCAGTGCAGTTTCAGGCGTTCTGCTTCCGTTTCTCATCGCCGGTGTACAGCTCTGAAGGCTCTGTAACTCTTTTCCTCGCCTACGTTTCGGTGTACGCTACGATGATTGATCGGGTTCCGTCGTCCGAATCCGGGGAGCTGACCAGGGACCCCCTTTCCATGAAATTTCCAGGCGTGAAAAAAATCTGGCTGACGTTGTGCGCGAGCTGGTTTATTGGTTCCGTGGCCATACTCGTTGCCAGTTTGTCTGCAATCTCGTTCAAAGCGGGACTGTGGGCCGAAGTCTATTGTCTGGCGGTCGGTTTCCTGAGTCCCGTAGCATTCTGTGTGTACGGCTGGGACAAATGGAAGGCCGAGCGCGAGGGGCGGCGTGTTTCGGAAAAAACGCTGCATCTTCTGGCCATTGCCGGTGGATGGCCTGGCGCTGTAGCAGGGCAGCAATGGTTTCGACATAAGACGCTGAAGCCCTTTTTTCGCACCGTTTTGCTGCTCACTGCGGTGCTTCATGTCACCTTCGTCGCGACGTGTTTTTTTTTATAATCCGCCGATTTGCGACATTTCCAGTCGGTGGCAACGGATTGAAGCATCACTGGCCATCCACCTGAATTATGTGGCGATTTCAGGCAAAGCTCAGAGAATCGACAGTTGTTGGGTGCCGCTGGCCGATTCGTCCACGGCGGCCATGCGCGTCACCGAGTTTGCGTCCGAATGTGAGTCGTCGGATCGACTTTGCCGAGAATCCCCCGACGGAGTGCCCCGTCCTACCCAAATGCACGATTTCTGCCGGTTTGCGAGTTCATCGGCACAAAGGCGTCTGGCGAATTCTGCCGTGGGGAATTGCACAACAACTTCTTTCCGCTGATCGACGGACCCAGTGAGTGTGGCAGTGTGTTTTTTGCGTCCTTAGTCTCGGGAAGCCGTGTTGCTGCGTGTTACGGGCAGAGCTACAAACGCCGCGTCTATCAACGGGCGGACCCTCCGCTAAGCGCTTTCGGTTCGCCCGATCACCATCTTTTATTTCTCAAGAACAGCTGGCACTCTCGAATTCCTGTGGTGTCGGCAAGCCCTGTTGCCCCCTTCTTTTTCAGATCAAACCGCTGACATTAATGGCAGGACGCCGGATGAATGCGGATTGTGCGTTGTTCCAGCGCACTCTCAAAAATCATTTGAGGAACGTCATGACGAACGTTCAAACCTTTCGACGCAAGTTGCAACAGTCCCGCGTGCGTTCTGCGAGTCATGACATCGTGACGAACAGCAACTGTCCAGCGCTCACGCTGGCTGGTGTCAGTCTGCACGTATGTCTGCTGGCAAGTGCAGCTTTTCTGTTTACTGCGGTCGTGGCATCTGCTCAGGATGGTGAGTTTTTATTCGGTCGAACGCCGACAGGCAGAACACCTTCCGGAGCGGCCGGTGGCGTAGTGGATGTCAATCGTCAGGGAATCGGCATGCAGTTCCGAGGCGGCCACGTTGCGGGCAACACTGTTGGCCGAACAGAGTCAGTCTCAAATGTTGGCCTGTCGCCGTATCTCAACATCGGTGACGGAATGATCTTCGGTGACACTCGATTGACTTTCTCGAACGATGGTGGAGTGGCATATAGTTTCGGTACCGGTTACCGACACTACATCGCCGCCGTCGACGCCGTTCTGGGCGGCAACGTTTATTACGATCAGGATGAAATTTCCGGGGCTACTTTCAAACAGTATGGCTTCGGTGCCGAACTGCTGGCTCATGACTGGGAAGCTCGTGGCAATGTTTACAATCTGTTCGGCACGACCTCTGAGCAGACCGGCACACGTGTGGCTCCGGGCAGCGCAATATTTGCGGGCAATAATCTGGAATTCAGTCGCATCGATACATTCGCGGAAGCGATCGACGGCTTCGATGCCGAAATTGGCCACTTGTTACCGGGTGATTTTGCAGAACGAGTGGACCTGCGTGCGTTTGCGGGCGGTTACTTTTATGAAGGCCAGGGGCTGTCGGCATTTGGCGGATTCAGCACCCGGCTTCAGGCCGACATCGGGGACTGGCTGGAACTTGGCCTGAAGCTGACCGACGACGATGTCTTTCATACGAACGTCGCCTTCAGTGCGACTGTACACTTTGGCGGATTCAGGAGTCAGGAACACACCAGCCGCTCCGGTATGCAGCGCATGGCAGAACCTGTTCGTCGAAATCTGAACATCGCGGCGGCGATCTCCGACGTTACCTTCCCCGGGCAGATTGCCAACGGTGTCGATGGAACTCCGCTGACGGTTGTTCACGTAAACAGCAACGATGTCGTCGGCCCGTTTGTCGGCACCGTCGAGGATCCGCTACAGTCTTTGTCCGCCGGACTCGGAGTCCCCGGCGCGGACATCGTGTTCGTACATGCGGGAAGCACGTTTGGGATCGGTCCCGATAATCTTGTCGTATTGGCAGACGACCAGAACCTGTTTGGTGAAGGCCTGATCAACGAAGCCAACGGTGGACGCAACGTCATCAATGTCGTGGAACTTGAGAACCTTCCGGCGTTCGTTCTTCCGGATTCGCCGACGTTTCTATCAGACCCAACCTTGACTCGTCCGACGATTTTCAATTCAGTGGGCCCAGCCGTGACGCTTGGCAATCGCAGCAGACTCGGTGGTTTTATATTGGATGCGTCCGCCGGACACGGTGTTCTTGTTGATACCGTTTCGGATGTTACTGTGCGAGATACTCTGATCTCCAATGCGATGGGGACGGGAATCCTGCTGCAGAACACTCTGGATTCCGTCACAATCACAAACACGTCCGTCGAAGGTTCTGCGGGGCCCGCGTTTCATGTTTCCGGAGGGAATGCAAACATAGGATTTGTGTCCACCAGCGCAGGTGTCGATCCCGCCTTCGGACGCATCATCAACTCGTCTAATGCCGCCGTCCTGATTGAAAATAACACGGGGGGGACGGTAAATATGACCGGCAGTACGATTGACGATACGGGGGGAACCGGAATCGTGATTCAGAATAGTGCCGGCAACGCCACGATGGACAATGCGTTTATCGTGGACAGCACTGGGACGGGAATCTCCGTTCTTAACAGTTCAGGAACCTACTTCTTTCGCGACACTCTGCGGGACGCCACAACAATCACCAATGCCACAGGTGCGTCAGTGTTCATCGATGGACTGCAGACGACCGGCCGCGTGAATTTTGAAAATCTTGAGATTATCAGCCCTCAGGGCGGCGGTATCGCCATCGACAATCTGGAAGGTGCGTTCAGTTTTGCTCGGGACCTGACAATTGGGCAGGCGGCGGCGGGGAGTGTTGCACCGTTTATCAGCGTCAGTAACTCACTGCCCACTGGTGTCGTCAACTTCAGCGGCGACATTACGATATTTGCGACGCCGACGACCCTCGCAACCTTTTCGGGCGGACGCGGGATAGAACTTGTCGGCAACGCAGCAGGCAGTAGCTTCACGGCCTCAGGGCAGACGAACATCACGTCTGTCGGCGCTGAAGGTATTGCCATCGTTGACGATAGCTCGGATGTGATCTTCGGCACGGCAACTTCCGGTGGTGCGACTGTGGTGGAGCCCCTGTTACAGGGACTCAGTATTCAGAACACAGATGGAGTTCTCGCCTTTCGAACCAACACAAACATACTCAAGAGCACAAACCCGGGCGTGCCGCTGGTGGATATTCAGGATTCCCAGGCCGCCATTCAGTTTGACCTGCTGCAGGTCAATACAACAACGGGCGACATCGGCGTGAATCTTGTGAACAACGTCGCCGGTGCGAACGGTCCTGGCACCGTCACAGCGGATACACTTGGGATCCTATCCACGGACGGGGTCGGCCTGTTTGGCAACAATAATACCCTCATTCGCACGAATACAGGGACAATTGACGTCACCAACGAAGCAGCCGTCGAGATCATTAACTCCGGTATTAACATCGATCTCGAAACGGTCACCAGTATCAACTCGCCCAGGTTTGGCATCCACCTGATGGATACCAATAAAGACCTCAATAATCACACCATGGTGGCAAAGACGTTCACTGTTCGGGGTGATTCCACGGCGACAACGGCAAGTCCGGGTGGGGAGATTCTGGCCGCAGCCGCGGAAGGAGCTTTGCTGGAAAACGCAGGCCAGGTCAGTCTGCGAGGCATGGAATTTCGTGATAACGACATCGGAGTTCAAGTTGTGAACACTCTGGACATCGGCGGCACCCTCAACGTGCTCGACGATCAGTTCCTGCAGTTGTTCGGTGTCAACATGTTTGACTCGGACACTCTCGGCGTTACCACAACCAATCTGACGGAACTCGATATACGTGACTCGCTGTTTGACAATAACGGAGATGTTCAAAACACGGAAAATGAAACACTCCTGCTCGTGTACACGGAACGTCCCAATGATGATACCACGACTCGATTCTCAGAATTTGACAACCCGTACACCATCAACATTGAACGAACACAGTTCAGCGACAACACGGATGACATCATAAGGATTGAAAATACAGTCACGGCCATCGGGGCTCATATCGGCGTTAATGTCGCAGGTAACCTGTTTACCGTGAATGACAACTTTGAATTCAGCGACCCCAACGAATTCGCATTCGGAATCACCTGGAACGGACCGGCTCAGGTCGACCTGGAGAATAACGCCTTCGAACTTGTTCTTTCCAACCCGGCGACTGCCACTGGATTTCAGATTGCCATGTTCACAGACATGAATTCTTCGACGGACTTACTGCAGGAGCGGATTGTCGGCAACAGAATTCTGAACAGCGATCACACAGCAGCTGTCGGTATTCGTACGTTCACGTCTGGGCCATCCACACAGTTGATCGACAGCAACGATATGATTTTTGGCGGACTAAACAGCAACGGAATGGAATTCAACCTCGGGTCCAGTACAACCATGGATATCGTAAACAACAGAATAAGTTTTCTGGCAGATTCCGGCCGCGGTATCTTTGTTGACCGACTTATCGAGCCCGCATCGTTTCAGATCAGCAACAACCTGATTCAGCTGTCCGACATTGTCAATGGCTTTGGCACTCCGAATACCACATTGGAAGAAGGCATCTTCTTCCGTAGTGCCAGCGGAGCCTACAGCATCTTTGGGGCTCAAAATAATGTGATTGAGCTGATAACGTTTGGCAACATTCAACGTGTGGCGCAGTTCAACGGCAACGTTAACGGTCAGATTCTTGTCAACGGTGCACTTGTGCCGTAACCGCACAGGGTGTGTGACCAGCACGAATGTCGACAGGGGCTCCGGAATGTCCACCATTCCGTTGGCGAGCGGCGGCTTCCGGAACGACGGATCGAGAGAGCCGTTTGACAGAGACGCCGCATCGACGGACCTGCGGCCGTTTCAGAGTGTGGTTTCGCACGCCAGTTATCCGTGCCGACCGAAGATCGGTCAGTGTTCCCAGATCGTGCGGCAGCCCCTACAATTCGAGCACAATGAACAGTGTTGCTCAGCAGGTTCCAACCTCACTTGCTGAACTGACTGCGTTGATCGGATCTGCGCCGGAGTTTGCTGACGTTCTGAACGCACTGCACTCCGGAAACAGCGGGGCGATCGATGGAGCATGGGGCTCAGCGTGCGCGCTGACTGTCGCCGCACTTTCAGAACACAGCCCTGACCATACGCTGCTGGTTGTGCTGCCGGGAATTCGTGATATCGACGAATTCTACGACCAGCTGGCTGAATTTGTTCCTGTCGGTACAGACCTGCGGCAGTTTCCTGCCTGGGAAACTCTGCCGGAAGAGCACGACGTTACTGACAGTGTGTTCGCCGCCCGGCTGGGTGCGGTCAGATACCTGAACGCAGCCCACCAGAATCCGTCAGTCGACGTCGAAATTCAGAATCCACGTTCGCTGGCACCAGCCGCCCCCTGGGATTTCTCGGCGGACACAAATCAGCCCGTTGATGAAACTGTCAACGAAGCTGCATCAGCAGACCGCCGGGATCCGTCAGCTCGCACAGCCAGAAGTCCCTCCGTTGTCGTGACTTGCCTGCCGGCGCTGCTGCAACCCGTTCCTGCGCGCATTGATATCGAAGAAGCGACCCGTCGCATTGCTGTGGGCGACGTATTGGCGCTGGAACCGCTGCTCGACTGGCTGATCGAACGGCGTTTTGACCGAGTCACCGCTGTTGAACTGGCCGGCGAATTCTGTGTCCATGGCGGTGTCCTGGACATTTTTCCACCGACGGAACCAGACCCGATTCGCATCGAACTGTTCGGGGACGAAGTCGAATCGATTCGCAGCTTCGATGTGGAAACGCAACGGCGGCTGGAAGACCTGCATGAAGTGGCCATTACCGCCACGAAACCAGTCAAGCCTCACGACAAGCCCCAGCCAGGTGACAGCCTGCGTCCGCACAACGCGATTGCGTCCGCCACCGAATCGTTGCTGGATTCCGTTCCGGCAGACACCATCGTTGTCCTCAGCGATATGGCGCAGGCCGTCAGCGAAGGTAAAATGTACCTGCAGCGACTGGCCAATCCGATCGGCATGTTCAGCGTCAATGCCACCATGGCTCGGCTGACGGAATTTCCGTCGGTCACGATTGATTCACTTGGTGCCGACAGCTACGAGACCTCTTGTCACCTGAAGATCGAAGCCGTGGAACGCTTTGCCAGCACGGGGCGAGACGCGCTCGTGGATCTGGCAGAATCACTGGGCCCCGATGAGCGGGTCGTACTGTCATGTCACAATAGTGGCGAAAGGCAGCGACTTGCTGAGCTGATCGCCGAAACGGAAGCCACCGCACAGCAGCCACTGTCCGAACGCATAGCGTTGTGTGTTGGTCGGGTGAATAAGGGATTTCGTTTTGTTGAACGCGGCCTGATGGTCATCAGCGACAACGAGCTGTTCTCTCGGTCGCAGGCCCGTAAGGTCAAGTCGCGACGTCGATCCGCCGATTCACGAGCCATCGACAACTTTCTGGACCTGAAGGACGGGGACCTTGTCGTGCACGTGACTCAGGGCATCGCCAAGTATCGCGGTATGGCCCTGATGGATAAAGACGGCGAAAAAGAAGAGCATCTGCTCCTGGAATTTCGAGACAGTCTGATCGTTTACGTGCCTGCCGCGCTGATTCATCTTGTGCAGAAATATATCGGACCGGCCAAATCCATGCCGGAACTTTCGAAATTCGGCGGCGTGTCATGGGAAAAGAAAAAGGGCAAAGTGGCCGAGGCTGTCACGGACATGGCCGCGGATATGCTGAAACTGCAGGCAGAGCGTAATTCCAAGCCTGGCCTGGAGTGTCAGACCGATTCGCAAATGCAGCAGGAATTCGAGCAGGCCTTTCCCTTCACAGAAACGGTTGACCAGGTCACCGCGATCGCAGACTTCAAGGAGGACATGGAACAAACCCGACCAATGGACCGTCTGATCTGCGGTGACGTCGGGTTCGGCAAGACGGAAGTCGCCATGCGAGCGGTCTTTAAGGCCGTCGATAACGGTCGCCAGGTGGCCGTCCTGGTGCCGACGACCGTTCTGGCAGAACAGCACTTTCGCACATTCACGGAACGCACGGCTGAGTTTCCTGTCAGTGTCGAAATGTTGTCCCGATTTCGTTCGGCCGGTGAGCAGAAAAAGATTATCGAAAAGCTGGGCCGTGGCGAAATCGACATCGTCGTGGGTACTCACCGACTTGTGTCTAAGGACGTCCACTTCAAAGATATCGGCTTGTTGATCATCGACGAAGAACAGAAATTCGGTGTCAAAGTCAAGGAACGTCTGAAACACCTGAGACTGGAAGTCGACATCCTGACACTGACCGCGACGCCGATTCCGCGAACGCTGCACATGTCTTTGCTGGGAATTCGCGATATCAGCAGCCTGACCACACCGCCGCGCGACCGTATGCCCATCGAAACGCGAGTCGGACGTTTTGATGAAGCGCTCATTCGCAGCGCAATTATTCGGGAACTCAACCGTGGCGGACAGGTCTATTTTGTTCACAACCGGGTCCATGATATTCAGCTGATCGCCGATCGCATTCGCCAGATCATCCCGGAAGCCTCACTTGCGGTCGCTCATGGGCAGATGACACCGGATGAACTCGAACTGGCGATGCTGGAGTTCGTCACCGGAAAAGCCGACATCCTGCTGGCCACAACGATCATTGAAAGTGGCCTGGACATTCCCAATGCCAACACCATGATCATCCACCAGGCCGATATTTATGGTCTTGCTGATCTGCATCAGCTGCGCGGGCGAGTCGGCCGGGATCGTCATCGTGCGTACTGCTATCTGATGCTGGAGGAAGGTAAGGTTGTGACGACCAAGGCCACTCGCCGTCTGAAAGCCATCGAAGAGTACAGTGAACTGGGGGCGGGTTTTCGCATTGCCATGCGAGACCTTGAAATTCGCGGAGCAGGCAACATTTTGGGCACGGAACAAAGTGGCAATATTGCCGCCGTAGGTTACGAGCTGTACTGTCAGCTGCTGGAAAACTCAGTCCGTACGCTGAAGAAGCAACCGTTGCGGTACCAGACACATGTCCGCATGGAGTTACCTGTGTCGGCTTTTATCCCCGATCGCTACATCCCGGAACAGAAGCTGAAGATCGAAGTCTATCGCCGACTGTCGCAGGCCAATTCGCTGGCGAATCTTGGGGAACTGGATGAAGAACTCCGAGACCGTTTTGGCCCCGTCCCCACGCCCGCCAAACGCATGTTGCGTCTGCGGGAACTTAACCTGCGAGCCCTTGGCTGGAAGATCGAAAATATCCACCTGGAAGATGGCTACGCAGTGTTGCGTTACCGAGACGTCAAGCTGATTAAGATGCTCAGCTACCTCCACCAGGGCCACCTGCGGATCGTTGATCAGCACGATGCCTACTGGCCTTTAGAGGCCAACGAAGAAGACGGGACCGCCGTTATGGACGAACTCATCAAAGCTTTGTCCGAAGCGGAACCGCCCGTCCCGGAAACGGATTAGCCCGTAGCCCGTTTTGTTTTGGACTCGGGTCGATTGATCTTCAATCTGTGTCGCTCGACAAGCATGTTGGTCGGGGCGTGGTAACGACTTGTGACTATCGAGAGACCTTGATCACGTGCGTGCCAGCGAAATTGTCATGCAGGCACCTGCGGTTCTCGCGAAAGATCATCAGCACGTCGACGAGACCGAACAGACCTCCGATTGCTGGTATCGCCACAATAACCTCCACAGCAAAAACTCGTTTGAAGAACAGAGGCCACAGTGGTACCAGTTCGTTCGTTTCGACGTCCACGATTCTTGTGCCTGCAGCCAGCTTGCCCACGGTCTGTCCTCTGGTGGCCAACAAATAACCATTGACCATCAAATACCAAAGTAAACCGCCGACCAATCCGATCAGGCTGCTCACTAATTCAGCAGCGATCCCGTTGTCTACGTCGCTTATTAATCCTGTCGCACCAGGGTTGAAGGCCAGAAAGAAGGCGAGGGTGAACAAAGGAATCATTACTATCCCGTCGATGATCGCACCGACCAACCTTGCGGAACGAGTCGCGAGTTCAACACCACTGGGCAGCGCGACATCTCCCACTTCTGCAGGAGCAGCATAGGGATTATGTGGATCGGATATCGCCGTGTTGGCATAGGGATTATCAGGGTCGCTGGTCATCAGGATTCTTCTGCTGTTTCTCAAGGCGTTGCGGTGGATGGAATTTGATCGTCGTCGGGGATTCGTCAGGACGCTATCGTGAGGTGCCGCCAACCGCACCAGAGTTAGGAAAACAGATGGTGTTGTCAAGTCGCCGCGTCACTGGCTTTAGAAGTATTGCGTCAGTGAATGCGAGTCTGGCTGTGCCTGGCAATAATCACAGTATGACGACGTGCAAAGTGTCTCAACTCCTTGAGCTTTGTCGTCTTTGATAATCTGATTCGCACGTAGTGATATCCGCGTCGATCAGCGACGACTTCCCGTCACAGCACTGAAGCGAGAATCAACGGATGCAACTGTTCGTCGAGAGAGAACCAACGGCCATGCTGAGCGTTTACCAACAATCAACCACCAATGAGTTTATGGCCGTATTGTTCACCTTGAAAAAGTGTATTGAACAGTGCCCGGAAGACCTCTGGTTCGAACCTGTGGTCAACCTGAAGTATTGTCAGGTTGTCTTTCACTCGCTGTTTTTTACGGATGTTTATCTGGGACCGAATCTGGCGGCTTTGCGTGAACAGTCGTTTCACCGGGACAACCCGGACTTCTTTGGAGACTATGAAAAACTGGAAGACCGACTTCCGGCGCGCGTTTACGACACGGCACAGATGGAAGCCTACGTGCAACATTGTGTCGATAAAGCTCACCGGGTCATTGCACACGAAACACAAGCCCAGCTTGCGACTGCACCGGGATTTGACTGGCTGCAATTTTCACGAGCCGAAGTGCACATTTCCAGTATCCGCCATCTGCAGCACCACGCCGCGCAGTTCAGCCTGCATCTGAACCAGAAAACAGGGGTCGGCGTTGACTGGGTGCGTTCCGGCGCTGAATGAGTGTCGGCAGCCGACGGAACGTTTCTGCAACAGGGTTGTTGTGGCGGATCACTGGGTGAAAGCTGTGGCCAACTCATGAAGAATTCGGTTTCACTCGTGAATAATCTGCGTGACACGTTATGTTGGTGCCAGCCATCAGCTGTCGGGGCAATCCCGGTAATCACCCGATCTCTTCCTTCCTGTTCCCAAAGTGTGTACCGCATGTCTGAAAACTGTTTGTGTGCCATTCTTACTCTGGCCGCATGTGCCGTGCCGTCAGTCGCCGCCGATCGCCCGAATCTGGTCTTTATGATCGCGGACGATTGCACGTATCTGGATCTGGAGCTGTATGGCGGTCAGGCAAAGACGCCCAACCTGAACAGTCTGGCGACGGAAGGGATGAAGTTCTCGCGATGTTTTCAGACGGCACCAATGTGTTCGCCCACGCGACACAATATTTATACTGGTATCTATCCGGTGAAGTCCGGCGCCTGGCCTAATCACACCTGCGTTTATCCGGGTACAAAGTCGATTGTTCATTACCTGAAGGCTGCCGACTACCGAGTGGCCCTGTCCGGCAAAACGCATATCTCGCCGAAGGAATCATTTCCGTTTGAGTATGACGGTGAATTCAAATCGGCCGATCCGTCCGCGTCCAATCCCTATCCGACGATCGAGAAACTGATTACCGATTCGAAGGCTGCGGACACACCGTTCTGTGTGTTTGCATGTTCCAACGAACCGCACTCGCCATACAACAAAGGCAACGCGGCTGCGTATCCGCCGGACTCACTGGTACTGCCGCCATCGTGGGTTGATACTCCCGAGACCAGGTTTCAGTACTCGAAGTATCTGGCTGAGATTACCTACTTCGATGCCCAGTGCGGTGCGCTGCTGAAATTGCTGGACAAGCATGGTGTGGCCGACAACACGTTCGTGATGGCCGTGTCAGAACAGGGTTCGGCCTTTCCGTTCGCCAAATGGACGTGTTTTGAACTGGGGCTGACTTCCGGCATGATTGTCCGCTGGCCAGGTAAGGTCAAGCCCGCGTCAGGAACAAACGCGTTGGTCGAATACAGCGACGTCGCACCGACATTTCTGGATGCGGCCGGTCTGCCGACGCCGGCAACGATGGATGGAAAATCTTTCCTGCCAATTCTGTTGGGGCAACAGGTTGAACACAAAAATTACACTTTCGGACTGCACACAACACGCGGAATTATTAATGGTTCAGAAACGTACGGTGTTCGTTCCTGCGGCACAAAAACGCATCGCTATATCCGCAACCTGAGTCCGGAAGTCAAATTCATGAATGCAGTCACTCGCATCGGCGGTGACAAGGCTGACTACTGGACGTCCTGGCAGAAAAAGGCACAGGACGGCGATAAACATGCTCAGGCCATGACCAGCAAATACCAGCATCGACCAGCCGAGGAGCTGTACGATGTTGTCAAAGACCCTCACTGCCTGCGTAACCTGATTGACGATCCGGCTTATGCCACACTGCACGCGGAGCTTTCCTCTCAACTGGATAGCTGGATGATGTCACAGGGAGATAAGGGCCAGGAAACCGAAGCGATCGCGCACACTCGAAAGGCCGGGTACGGCAAACAAAAATCGAAGAAGAGAAAGAAGGCAAATGGCAAACAATCGAAGTAGTATCGATCAACGAAACCGGAGCTGCCCAACGCATGGCGTGAAGTAATGGATTGTAGTATCCGATTAATGGGTGGCCGGTGGACGGACGCTGTGCTGAGCCTGCGCTGGAAGCCCCGGGGCTTCACTTCCTTCTGGTTCCAACCACCCTCCCCTGGTTTCACAACATTCCGTTGCTGCGCCCCAGGGGCGTTGATCGTGGGATGGCGGCGAACGGCTGTTTCCGTGTGTCGGGCTCTGTGTTACCCTTTCTCGCGTTTACATGCTCTGCACCAGGCAACTAAATGCTCTTCTGTGAACGGATTCGCCTTATGAAGCTCTCCAATTCGATTTCGGCAATCATCTTTGCTGCGTCGTTTTCCGTCATCGGCTGCTCCGGGCCACAGACAAAAATGGAACCGCCTGTGACACAGGACGAATATTCTGCTGAAGACGGCGAAATAAAACAGGTGTCGTTCACCACGTCGAACGCAACCACATTCACCGATCTACAGTCACTGCAGTATGACTGCGGTCCCGTCGACGACGACGCGGCCCAGGATTTTCAACTGATGGATTCCGGTCTGCGTTATCGAGTTCTGCGCAAAGCTGACGGCGTAAAACCAACTGCCAATAATTCAGTCACCGTCCACTACCGTGGCTGGCTGGACAGCGGCAAGGAATTTGACAGCTCCTACGACCGGGGCACACCGATTTCTTTTCCGCTGAACGGAGTGATTGCCGGATGGACAGAAGGCATGCAACTGGTCGGAGTTGGCGGCATGATTGAACTGTGGGTTCCTGCCCGTCTGGGCTACGGTGCCAAGGGGTCGGGAGGATCCGTGCCACCCAACGCCACACTGCACTTCATCGTGGAACTGTTGAAGGTGGACTGAGTCACCGTCTTGCGACCATTTGTTGACGAATTGATCTACCTTCGCTCTGATATTTTATGGCACTGGCAACCTGTGTCGTGTTACGGTTACACTTGGCACTGCCCTGTAAATGTCTGTCCGGGTCGGTGAGTGTTCTTAAGACGTGACGGCGTGTGATGACTCGCGAATCGTGCCCACACCGAAATTTCGCCTCTCGCCGCGATGTCCTGCGGCTGGGTGGGGTCTCCGGCCTGGGGCTGGGGCTTCCACGCTTGCTGGAAGCCCGCGCTGAAAAACGGATCATCGTCGGCGATACGTTTGGTCGAGCAAAGCGTGTGATCATGCTGTACCTGCACGGAGGACATCCGCAGCAGGAGACGTTCGATCCGAAGCCAAACGGCCCGTCGGCCGTGCGTGGCGAATTCAAGGCGATATCAACCAGCGTGCCGGGTGTTTTTTTTTCTGAGTTGCTGCCGGGGACCGCTCAAATTTCAGACAAGCTGGCCGTGATTCGAGCGATGACGCATGATAATCCCAATCATGTTCAGGCCAGTCTGCCAGCGAACACCGGACATCGTCATCCCGCTTCAGTCAGTACGCGGGGTGACTTTCCTCCTTCAGACACGGACTTTCCTCCCTTTGGTGCTGTGCTCGATCGGTTGCAGCCGAATGCACAGACTCTGCCGTCGTGGGTTCGAGTTGGTCCGTTGATGCGACGCAGCAACGGAACCGTGTTGCATGGCCAGTTGCCCGGATTTTTGGGCGCTGGACACTCCAGTTTTACCGTTGACCAGTCACTGGTAGGGG
>JABABI010000107.1:0-5562 GCA_014238335.1 Fuerstiella sp. | reverse complement strand
AACCACGTTCACCCAGATCGCTGATCAATGTCGTGAAGGCGGCATCAAGGGTCGTGACCTGCTGCGAGAATTTGATGCGGAACGCCAACGGCTGCACGGCGTGGCTTCTGCTGGAAACCTGAATACGTTTTATCAGCGGGCCTTTGATCTGCTGACTTCCGACCGGACTCGACACGCCTTCAATCTTGCATCGGAATCGGCCTCGCTGCGTGATCGCTACGGCCGTACGGAATTCGGACAGCGCTGTCTGCTGGCTCGTCGACTTGTCGAATCCGGTGTTGCCATGGTCAACGTGAGCTATTGCCACACACCGGCGGGATCGTGGGACACCCACAGCAGGAACTTCAGCAAGATGAAATCGTCGCTGGCCCCGACCCTTGATGCCGCCTTCACGACATTGATCAGCGATCTGGGTGAACGTGGTTTGTTGAATGACACGCTGGTGGTGGTGAATGCGGAATTCGGTCGCACGCCCGCCATCAATAAGAATGCCGGACGTGATCACTGGCCGTGGGTGTATTCGCTGGCGCTGTGTGGAGCGGGCGTGCGGCCTGGTGTCGTCCATGGGGAGTCTGACGATTCTGCAGCGTACCCGGCGTCTCATCCTCACGGTCCTGAAGATTTTGCCGCAACGCTGTATCATCTGCTGGGTGTTCCCGCTGACACTGTGCTTAGCGATGCACTGGGTCGCCCGCATCAGCTCGTGATCGGTCACCGAATCCGCCAAGTGCTTGTGTAGATCCATCCTTCGGCTGTTCGTGCTCATAGCAGCCGGTCTCGCTGCGCACGCTGGTTGTGGCGGGCATCTCGACCTATGCTTTGCGTGGAAACGCCGCGGCGAAGGCGATTGGGACGTCGTCGCGTTTGCTGAGCTCAGACGGACCACACCGTCCGATCAGCTGTCTTTCGAAATAGAAAACAGACCTTCAGAATAATCGGAACTGAACTCGGGTCGTTCCTCGAGATTATCTTTCGGAACCGCCGAGCTTCGTCGCAGCCACACAGGCAAATTTGCTTCTTAGTCAGGCCTGTTCGGATGACAGCGGGCGATTGATTCCGCAGGTCGTGCGGCAACACGTTCTGGCAGAGGAGACGCATTGGTGAAGCTGCGAACGTCTGCATTTCTGGTTCGTTCATTGCGGCAGGAAACCCGTTTCGTCAGCCATCACGTCATGCGTGCCGGACTGGCCGCATTGACCCTGCTTTTGTTTTTCGGCCGGCTCGCCAGCTATTCGATGAGTGCGGGTGTCGGCGGAATGTTTGCGTCCAGCGTGATGACCTGCTGCTATTGGTTTGTCACGCTACTGGGTGGAATTTATTTCAGCGCTGCGATTGTGGAAGAAAAAGAAGAGCAGACGCTTCCGCTGCTGAAGATGACCGGAGCATCGCCAGTCGCGATCCTGCTGGGGAAATCAGGACCGCGTCTGGTGTCGGTCCTGCTGCTGCTGCTGGTCGTCACACCGTTTCTGCTGCTGGCGATCACACTTGGTGGAGTGCTTCCGCGAGGGTTGTTGTCTGCAACTCTGGGGATCCTGACTTATTCCGTCATGTTTTGTCAGTTGGCCCTGCTGGCCAGTGTTGTCAGCCGCTCTTTTCCAGGAGCGTTTTCCAAGACAATTATCACCTGGTTGGTATTGGAGTTTTTGCCGTTCTGGAGCTGGGCTGGCTCTGAATTTGCATTGTATCTGAGTCGTTTCGGCAGCAGTGCGGCGGCTGAATCCTATTTGAAAACGACAGGCTCCGTTTTCGGTGTCTACGAGTGGAGTCAATTTACGCTTGCCTGGCTGCATGAAAACCTCCAGTGGTTTGAAGGCTGGACGGACGATCTGGTTTTGTTCGGTAACCTGAGCATGTACATGGCGGAATTCGGAAATGTGGGGCTCTGGGAGCCTCAAATGACGGCTCACCTGATCCTTGCAGTTGTCTTCTTCTGTCTTAGCTGGCTGCTGTTTGAACCATGTACCTCCAGGGTTGTTGCGGACGGAGTTGACAGTCCACGGAAACTGTCCCGCCGCACACGTCCACCTCGTCGCGCCGGAAGCAGGGCTCTGGCGTGGAAATCGTGGCGATATTCTGCCGGCGGATGGCTGGGCTTGACTATTCGCCTGATTGGCGCACCGTTGCTCGTTTGTGGCTTTGTCTTTGGCAGTGCTGTCGGGATTGACGTCTCCCTGAGTCCATGGGTTCTGGCATCCACTCTAGTGATCTCCGGAATCCTTGTGTTTGTCGGCAGTGCGGCCATTCTGCTTAATCGCATTTTTAACACGGAGATTCGCGACAGGACACTCAGCTTACTGTTGATGTTGCCAGTGAGCAGAAACCTGTTGTGCAGTCGCATGATGCTTGGTGTGCTTCCCAGTATCGCGGCGTCGATATCATGTCTTTCCTTCGGACTACTTCTGTTTATCTATCTGGAACCCAAAACGGTACACGGGATTGGAGAGGCGTTACAGACAGCATGGTTCTACCAAATGCTTCTGATGGGGCTGACCACTGTTTACTTCGGGTTGTATCTGTCCATGCGGTTGCGTTACGGGGGCATGCTGCTGGCCATCATTTGCGTGTGGATGATTGGTCCCATGGTTATCGCCAGTTTTCTGGCCATAGCGAGTTTCGTATTCCGAGGACCGGTGATCGGGGCGTTCACTGCGTCAGGCCTACCGATCATGCTGATGCTTATTGAAAGTTTCTTCAGCTTGTGGATGCACAAGCTGATTATCCAGGGTCTGGACAGTGTCGCGGAACAGGGCTGAGTACGTGCTGTTACGTTGAACGAAACATCGCGTTATGCGAGCATGCACTATTAACACTCAATTTCGCCGGGCATCGGGAGAATTCCATGAGAATATTCACTCTCGTTTGGTTGTTGGTTATTCACACTTCTCTTCACGCACAGGATCTCACCTGGCCGGATCCCGTCGCCAATCATGTGATTCCGATGCAGAGTACGTCGGTGACGCACGGGCCCGTGTTGGGAAACGTTACGGCTGGTTCCGTGCGAGTCTGGTTGAGAGCTGACCGGAACATCGAATTCGAAGTTCTGGTTCGATCGCAGCGACCACCGTTTGATGACGCAGCGGTCGTAAAAGCGACGACTGCTGCCGAAAACGACTTCACGGGATTCGCAGAAGTGTCCGGCCTTAAGCCAAATACGATTTATGCTTACGCCGTCCGCGTCGGCAATGACATCATCGACAGCCGCAACAATATTCGCGATCCATGGCCAGCCTTTCGCACGTTGCCGGATGAAACCAGCTACGTTCACGAATTTAACCCACAGGGCCGATTCAATTTTTCGTTTTCCATCGGGGCCTGCCAGCGACAACGCTCGCCCGGCGAAACCTACGGTATTTATCCGAACCCACCGGCCTTCGACACCATCTGGGAGAAGCATCGGCACCGCGTAGCGTTTCACATTGTGAACGGTGACTACACGTATGAAGAAACGATCGATGGGACGGTTGCCGGTATTCAGAACAATTACAAACTGTATCTGAATCGGGGGCGATCATTGAATCGACTGTTGAAGCACGTGCCCATGCTGACGATGTACAACGACCACGAAGTCACCGACAACATCGACGGTTCCGGCGAAGTCGGTCGAGGCGAAGGCAACTATCTTGTGCGCGATCCGGCGATCCGAGTCTGGCAGTATTATGCTGACTGGGCCAACGGTGATCGGCCGCACACCGGGCGCGTTCGCTTCGGTACTGCTCAGCTCCATGCAGGTTCGGATGTGCTGTATGACCCCGCCGCCGAATTCACCACACTGAATCCTGCACAGATCAGCACGCTGCATATCGGACCGTTTCTAAAAGGTGCTGCCAAACCAAAGGCGGCAGAGCGGGGCGGAAAAAACGTCGGAGTTTACCGGGTCCGAAAGATCGTTGACGCGACTCATCTGCAGATTGAGCCACCGATTAAGCAGACCAACGCAGCGCCGTACAGCATCGGCACGCATCACTACTTCGACAAAGTCGTCGGCAATTGTCATTTCCTGTTTCTTGACACCCGTGGCGAACGGTCCAAATGGCTGGGCGTGCAGAAGTCTCACGACCCTGGTCGTTTTGTTCTGGGGGACACCCAGAAGGCGTGGTTTCTGGACAAAGTGCGGACGACCGCCGCAGACTTCATCTTTGTCGTGTCACCCGATCCGTGGTTCATTTATCACAGTGCGTATCATGTGCGAGGCGAAGGTACGGAATCCAAAGGCGACGGATACTGCGGCTTCGTGCACGAGAGAGAAGAGCTTACGGCGGTGCTGGACGAAATTCAGAAGCCGGTGCTGTTGTTGACAGGAGACGTTCACCATCCTGTTGCTGCTCAGATCACAGACAACGTCTGGGAATTCCTTGTTTCGCCGGTGAACTCTGCCAATCATCCGATCGGCACCGCCGGTCTGCCGCCTTTAGGTGGCTGGTTCGACAGCGAAGGTCGCACAATCAAAATCAAGTGGCTTGGTGGTTATCCGGACAACGTCCACTATCTGCGGCAGCGTCAAACGGTCTACTCGGTGATCTCGATCAACAACATCGTGAAGGCCGGTCGTAAAGAAGGTCCGGGTTATCAGTTTCTGGCGTACGACGCCCCGCAGGTTGTGGTTAGTTTTCACGACGGCTACACAGGCGACCTGCTGTACAGCGAAGGCATCTCAACACTGGATGCC
Source organism: Fuerstiella sp. (assembly GCA_014238335.1). Classification (GTDB taxonomy): domain Bacteria; phylum Planctomycetota; class Planctomycetia; order Planctomycetales; family Planctomycetaceae; genus Fuerstiella. The sequence continues at coordinate 896 of JABABI010000107.1, read as the reverse complement.
ATGCCTCCGGGCACACCAGCAGAAAAAAGGAACCGGTTTGGCCACTGGAATCGCAAATAGTCATACACTGTGTTCAGCCGTACACGCGCCCCCGGGACTCTCATTGAAATCGCACATCAGCAACTCTCAGGTGAGTACTCATGAGTCTTGGCCGTTCTTGATAAAAGAACGCAGCGCAAGCTGGTGTGTTTCACAAGCGAACCAGACCACCACCGATGCGTCGAGCATTGCTCCGTAGGTGAATGCTTTGTCCAGGCGGCCGTGATCAGTTTTTTCGCGTGATTTTTGATCACGACGTTGCGGCCGTTAGTGGTGTCCTCCGCCAGAATATGGGCTGAAAAAGGTCCGACAGCGACTTCCGTTCCGACCAGTTCCAGGTCGAGCTCCAGTTCGTCGCCGAGCGTCTGCAAATTGTCCGGCTGCGGCAGTCACGGCGTGAAGTTGCTTGCCTTTCGAACAACATAGCCTTTCAGACGGCGCGACAATGGTGTGGACGGCCATGCCTTTTCGTGTTCGGAAAAGGCTGTCACGTTGAGAGCACTGCGCAGAACTACACAGTGCCTGGTGGCCAGCAGGCTGGAACCGCACTCCGTCACGGTGTCTGCATAACATCCCGTTGTACCAAACCAGGCAGTCCGCGGTTCGGGTAGTGATACTGCCTTTGGCCATGGTACCGAAGCAGACTGTTTCACAGAGTTTCGCTTCAATTCCAAAACTTATGCAGATTGCCTGCACGAATTCCAGAGGTGCCGCCACCAATCAGAGGTAACCGGCTACATGACTGAACCATCACATCATTTCCTTTGGACTGAATCGAGAACAAAAATGAAACAAATCACAACAATCGCCACTGCATTTGCCGCTATGCTGACTCTGACCCTGACGGCTCAGGCACA
>JABABI010000106.1 GCA_014238335.1 Fuerstiella sp. | reverse complement strand
GCAGGGACCCTTGATCTGGTGCCCTCTGAGCTGGCGGCGGCCGGGGTGGAACAGGTGTTTCACGGGATCGAAATGAAACCCGGTAAGCCACTGTGGTTTGGTCAACTGCAGTCACCTGACCATACCTGCTGGGTGTTCGGACTGCCTGGAAACCCCGTCAGCAGTATGGTGTGTTTCGAACTGTTTGTCCGCACGGCTCTGCGAAGGTACGCCGGCCGCCCTGGTCCGACTCCGCAAGGGACTCCGGCTCGGCTGACAAAAACCATCAGTGTGAAAGGTCCGCGGCCTGTCTACTTCCCGTGCAAGCTAAATCTGACAGAAGAGGGATTGCAGGCGACACCAGTGGCATGGGGGGGGTCTGCAGACTTGAGATCGACCGCTGACGCTAACGGCATGTGTTTACTGACGCCTCAGACGCATGCCTATGCGGCCGGTGACAGCGTTGCCGCGATTCACTGGTCTGCGATGTGAACGGTTAACGAGTTCGCCAAATGTCCGAACGCGTGATTTTCAATGAGGCTGCGGTTTCTGCAATATCGTTCCAGAACCGCAGGGCGTCGACCGGATAGCCCTTTGTCGGTTTTAGCTGGGGCTGGTGATGCTGCCAGAACCGATTGAACTGAATCATGACGGTTTCGCGGACGTATTTTGCGACCATGGATGCCAGAGCGACGGGCAGGACTTCTTCTGCTTTTGTCCGAAAACAAAATTCCAGCAAGCCAAGTTTGTAACGTGACATGGGTCTGGATTCTTCCAGGCGGAAGACCAATCGGTCGTCGAAAGCCCTGGAGATAATGTCGTCGTATCGATTCCGGCCACCATGCTTATCACACACCACCCATCCATCCGCCGGCGCATCCGGGTGGTCTACCGCGGTCCGTACCAGTGCCAGCGTCTCTGCCGAAAGGACTGCGCCCTTGGAATCAACTTCTGCAACTCGACGATTGAATTCCGGCGGAAACATAATGCAGCTCTGAATACCCAGCAAACGGATGCCGGCTGCACTCATGGCGTCGGCCAGTCGAGCCGCGTGTTCGTCACTTTCTGCGTCGATGCACGCGACGGGCAAAGCCAGCTCCTCCACGATGTCGCGTCGAACGCTTTGATAATCGTTGCAGAATCCATCGCCGGCCAGATGAACGCCCAGAGAAGCAACGTTTTCTGCGTCTGCGCCAAGTTGCCGCAGAAACGCGTGTACGCCTCGTTCCAGTGGAACCAGAGACTTACCTGCCGAATAAACTTTCTTGGAGTCAGCGACGTGCAGGCGTTTGTCTTTGCGGGTGGGGGATTCCACGACGACGTCACCAAGCAGTGCCCAGAGATCCGCCGGCACGGCACCTTCTGGAATTGACCAACTGGTGGCTGTGACGACCAGCGGACCCAGATTCGGTCCATACCCAGCTTCGTCAGTTCCAATAACCACAGGCATATGTTCAATTGCTGTTTGTTGTGGACGTACCCATTGTTTGGAAGCGTGTGGAACGTGATTCCCATCCCTGATGCTCTTCCGATGATCCGTCAAAATTGAAGCGGAACTTTATCAGACGCGCTACCGATTCCCAGTGTCTTATTACAGACGCAGAAAGATATTGTTCCTTTCGTGATTGACCTTACCCCGATTTTAGTACCAACCTAAGTGAGAGAATCGGGGTTCATGAGGCTGGTGTTCTTCTGGAGTGAGGCCGCAGGCCGATCGGGCGGTAGTGTTTTCCCGCCGGAGTCGCTGCACCGTGTACAGCCATGCCCATCCCGCTCCGATCTGTCGGTAATCTATCTTCGTTGTCGCTCCGAACTTTCAATGATCCCGCACTGTTGCCGCTGCCGCGTGAAGCACCGACATCCTTCATTTGGAGCACTGCACGTTGCATACGTATCTCAGATGCTGGTTGGGTGCACATGCTCGGGGCGGCAAGCCAGATGACCTGGCCCTACATCATATTGCGCATCTTAACCATCAGGTATTCGTTGATCAGTCGTTCAGTCAGTAATTCCGGTGGTGTGTCGAGGATCATGACGCCGTTTTCCCTCATTTGAGCGACCTGCTGAGCCTGTCCGGTGAGAATCTGAGCGGCGGCCGATGTGTGAAAAGCCTCCAGGTCCGAGCTCGGAATTCGGTCGGCCATTCTGCGGATTCCGACGTCCTGCAGGAGAACGCACATCGGCAGGTACGGCAGGGAACGCAACTGCAAACTTTCACCGATGACGTTCAGCTGAACCTCGTCCGTGACGAACGTGATTAGAATCACCAGAGCTCGTTTGCGCTGCACGGTCGACAGGTAATCCAGTGCCAGGCTGTAATCGGCGGACTTGCTGCTGGCCTGGATGTCGTAGGTGGATCGCAGAATATTCTGAATGCCGGGTTTTCCTCGAACCGGTCGAACAAAGCGTTCGATCCGATTGGAAAATGCCATCAGCGAGACGTTGTCTCCCTGACCCAGAGCGATATAGCTGAGCATGATTGCGGAATTCAGAGCCTGATCGAGATATGAAATACCGTCTGTTTCATTTCTCATAAAGCGACCGCAATCGACCATCAGCACGATGTTCTGATTGCGTTCGACGTTGAATTCACGCGTCACCAGCTGCCTTTGACGGGCAGTGGCCTTCCAGTCAATCTGCCGAATTTCATCCCCATAGCGGTATTCGCGAAGTCGCTCGAATTCACGGCCCTGTCCCGGGATCCTCATCATCCGCACTCCGATTTCCGCCAGTCGATTACGGCTGGCCATCAATTCGTAGCGATAGACAGCTCGAATATCCGGATAGATTCTTACCGGTGTTTCCAGCGAGCGGATTTCGTGACGTGTCCAGAGCCCCATGACTGTGGCAAACCTGAGATGTACGGCCGACAGCGTCGTGGCACCGCGTTTCAAAGGTGTCACCATGTAATTGATCGAGTTTTCCTTCCACGGATCAAGAGTCACATTCTGTGGCAGCCTGTCTGTTTCGCAAAGATCGCCGGGGTCATCATGCAGCGTGACAGTCAGAGGCAGGCGACACTTGCTGCGCAGAAGCATTTTGGCAGGATTGGGCGTGCCAACGCTCAGCACTTCAGAAATTTCACGGTCAATCTCAATCTCGGACGGCGAGCCACTGATCAGCACATCAACACCGGCGGCAATCACCAGCACGATGTTCAACAACAATGCGAGGTCCGCCAGCGTACGCCCCGAAAAATCAAAGTGTCCGATGCCCGGTACAGCGTTCGGGACGACATCAGTGACTCCACCCAGCAGCAGCGGTGTTATCAGCAGAACGGCAAGCCATATCAGCAGTCGAGACGGAATCATGAACGAGGTGCCTCGACACTGTCCATAATCTGACGAATCGTCTCGTCCGGCGTACTGCCTTCAATTTCCGCTTCCGGTCGCAATCTCAGTCGATGTCGCAGCACCCACGGAGCCAGTTCCTTGATGTCGTCGGGCGTCACGAAATCACGTCCCCGGCACGCCGCCAGTGTGCGAGCGGCGATCAGCATATTGACACCGGCGCGCGGACTCGGGCCGACGGTGACCGATCCCCACGCACGGGCCGCTGAAACGATGTTAACGATGTACGTCAGGATCTTTTCTTCAACGATGACCTGCTTGACGACCTCCTGCACCTGAAGGACATCTTCCGCCTGTAGAATCGATTCCAGCCCAAAGTCGTTAAGATGACGAGGATCTTTGCCGGCAGTGTAGTGACGCAGTATATGTACTTCGTCGGCGACGGTGGGATAGTCCACCAACAGCTTGAACATGAAGCGATCAACCTGGGCCTCGGGCAGTGGGTAGGTGCCTTCGTGTTCGATGGGATTCTGCGTGGCGATCACCAGAAACGGACGATCCAGTGAGTGCGTTATGCCGTCCACTGTGACTTGGTGTTCCTGCATGACTTCCAGCAGTGACGCCTGTGTCTTGGGCGGTGACCTGTTGATTTCGTCCCCCAGCAGGATGTTCGTGAAGACCGGGCCGCGATTGAATCGAAACGTTTGTTCCTTCATGTCGTAAATGCTGTGACCGGTCAGATCTGACGGCATCAGGTCGGGTGTAAACTGTACGCGGTTGAAATTACAAGAAACCGTACGGGCCAGCACGTTCACCAGCAAAGTCTTGCCCAGCCCCGGCGGACCTTCGATCAGAACGCTGCCTTCCGAGAACATGGCGATCAGCACGCCCTCAACCAGTTCCTGCTGTCCGACAACCACCTTGCCGATCTGTTCAATGGCAGAATCAAATATTCCGGATACGTGAGATGAATCCATGTTCAGTTTTTCTTTCTGTTACCGGTCAGAAGATCCAGGAGTTCGGATAGGTCACGGATGGCCGAGGCAGCCTGTGAGGCTGTCGTGGACCTCGCGCCGTCCAGGGAAGAGGCGTTAACAATTCGCTGGTGCACGTCATTCGGCGCCAGCCCCGAGCGAAGTGCAATCATCTTCGTATTATCAAGACGCATCGAACTGCCAAATTTCTGCAGCATCTGCGTTTTCATGTATTCGAGATAGCAGTGCACGGCTTCGCCTCCGCTGCTGGTGCGAAAGTGCAGATTGCCCACAGCCATGGCGCTTTCCGTCAGACTTCGACGCTCAAACGTAGTCACTCGTTTCGGAGGCCCAAAGCGGTGAAAGCCAAACCAGCCGGCCAGAATGGCGATGGTGATCAATTGCAGGGTGCCTGATCGCAGCGATGGTCCCATAAGAACCGCTGTGCCGCGATACGCGTCGCTCGCATTCAGATATTCACCGATCACAACAGGCGTCGGTGCAGCACCAGGGCGATCGCTGTGATGGGCGTGAGCGTATTCCACAAGACGAACTGCCAGTTCCGCCTGCGTCTCATCCAGCATCGCTCGGTTCGAAAACACGTCGGCGCTGGCACTGACGACAACCAGTCCATTGCCATAATTCCAAGCCCCCACCTGTACATTTCTGCCGGTGGCTTCCACCAGCACAGTCGGTTTCATTGTGCCAGTCAGCAATTGTGCGCGCGTCCGCCAGCGGACGGACCCCTGCACAAGTTCGGTGTTTGCCAGAAATTCGGGAGCGCCTCGCACGTCATTAGCTTCAGGCAGTCCTGACACCGGAGACGGAGGGTTTCGGGTGAGGGCGTCTTCAAGCATCTCGTCTGTCGTTATGTCGCTGGGGGCGTTCTCGGCGGGGCCCGTGGACGGGGTCCGGTTGACCGGAGTTTCGGCAGCTTCTGCCGGTAGTTTTGCAGAAGGAGTATCGGTCTGGGGCGTAGCCTCGTCCGGAAAACCCGACGTGTTCGTCGTGGTCACGGGAGATACGAGAGAAAGCTGGCCGCTGAGTTCCCAGGGCTTGGTCTGAATACTCAAACGTGGAATCGAACAGTCCGGATTTGACCAGTTGGGGGCGAACAACAGAGTGCCGCCGTTAAGGACGAATTCGGCAAGGTCGGCCTGCTCGTGTTCGTTTGGGTATCGATCGGGACTGAGAAGCACCAGAGTGCATGCACTCTCGGGAATCAGTTGGCGGGATTCCCGACGAACCGGAGGAAACAGATCTGTGGCCGACAGCTTTTCGAGCGTCTGAAAGAAGCCGCGTTTGCCCTCGATACTGCTGCTGTAAGTGTCGTCCGGAGTTCCCGGATCACCAGGCACCCACCAAAACTGAAGCAGAAGCAACAGGGCAACAGCGATCAGCCAGAACAGGTCAGACTTTTGCAGTCGTCGTTTCTTCTTCACGGAAGAATCCTTGAAAAGATTGCAGACAGTCCTGAAACATCTCACGCGTTGCTTCACGTCGACCAAAATATATTCTTTCGAACTCCAGTGCCGTGGCGTTGTAGGCGACGCGTCGATCTTCCTGACGCCATACGGCTCTCACGTAATCCCGATTAGTCAGACCTTTACGAAAACGAATCAGACCGGCGCGTTCAATCCAGCTCATGCTGCCGATTAGCAGTTCACGTATGGCTCCTCGAAAATCTTCCCCTTTCGCCATTTGCAGCGCCCGGGATTCGTACGTCGATGCGGCCAGTTCCCCCGGAGGAACGCTCAGGTCAGATAGGTTTTCTTCACCGAACAGTCGCTCACGATCCAGGCTTCGGCTACCATCCGAATGTTTTAGCACCGTTGCGATCAGCCAGATGACTGTTCCGATCAATACGGCGAGTCCTGTGTAGAGCACCACTTCACCGAAGCTGAAATTCAGGTCATTGCCCACCGGCCTGGACGTTGGTGGCGCCACGGGCGCCACGGGCGCCGCACGCCTCGCTCGGGAGGAGAAGAGTCCACTGACAATCCATCCGAAGAAATCACCAACGGCACGGCCAATCGTTCTCAGTGAATGCTGGAGAAACCCCTTGTCAGCATCGGTGTCATCCGGAAGGTTTTCAAGGACACGTCGCCGTACGGGGCGATAGTCATGTTGCTGCATGACGCGGCGGGCCGACCTGCGAATCAGTTCGGATGGCATCTTTCCCGTCTGCATATCGAGAACCGATGCCGCGTAGCCGGAAGGTACGCTTAATTTTGCTGCGGCGGTCACCGGACACATGGCGATTGCCGGAATCAGAAGCAACGACGGCAGTAAAATCCGACATGGACGTCTGATCAGGGACGCACCATCGATTTCAGCGTCTGGTCGCCGTGTGGCGATGCGGTTCATGCCATCTGCTCCTCAAGCCGCACTGCTTCCACTCGGAACTGTAAATCCAGATCCCAGCATTCGTTGCGGATGCGCTGGTCAAGATAGCAGAAAAACCACGCCAGGCGGATGATCGGATACGTCAGCCACATCGCCACGTGCAGAGTCACTACGACCAGTGGATCATCGATAATGCGAGACAACAACGCCTGCCTCATGTCCGGCCCTGGCGCGATGGTACCAAAGAATATCGGGGCGTTGAACACCCACCCCGAAAGCAGGTCAATCATCAGAAACAGTCCCACCGCGAACAACGCCCAAAAGCACGAGAGCGTGACCAGTCGACTGACGTTCCGTGAGTATCCTCCGCCTCGACCAAGCCACGAAAGCCGTTCACGGATTTGCGATAGTGGTGTGCGTTCAAGGAACATGACCTCCGGCAAATGGCCGCACCAGGCCATGGCGAATACGATGGGAACGATCAGGCACAGGCCTGTACACCGAGCCAGGATTGCCAGCAGTGCATAGGGAACGATGCGACTGCCCAGTCCACGCAAAGCGGACATCGTACTCATGGGCACTCCAAACACCTGCGGGCCGACGGCGGCAATCATCGCTCCACCCAGCATCGTACTGAAAAAAGCAAAAACCACGGTGCACGGAATAAGAATATCGCGCCCCATGGACTCACCCACCAGCCATGCCAGCAACGTCGAAGGCACAGCAAAACAGAGCGTGAGAGCACTAAGCGGCAGAATAAACTGTCGGGCAAAGACAAACGACAAATCGATGCAGCCACCGATGCTGCGACGCTCGACGGAGACAATGCAATCTTCCACTTTCATTCGACAGCCTCCGCCAAAGATTCCCTTGAAGCTCGGCGACGATGGGGGTCAGTGACTGTTCCCGCATCCGTTGCGTCACGTCCTCCCTGCATAAGGTAGACGAACACCAACCCCCACATCATGGCCCCCACGACATACTTCACGCTGTGCGGCAAAGCCATTGGAGAGAAATAGCCTTCAATCAATGCGGCCACAACCAGCATGGCCCCGGCGCCCGATGCCAGTCTGATGGCATCGACGCCATGTACGCGCAAAGATTCTCTGCGGCTAAGTTCCCCTGGGTGAATCATCCCCCAGCCGAGCAGTAGTCCTGCGGCGCCGGAAATGACAATCGCGGTCAGCTCGAATGAACCGTGCGAGATCGCGAAACTGAAGAAGTTATCCGAAAGTCCCTGATTGATAATGTAACCGCAGACCGCGCCCAACATGATGCCGTTGAATAACAGTGTGATCACTGTCCCCACGCCGAAGAACGCTCCCAGAGCGAAGCATCGAAAAGCGATCCCCACATTATTCCATACATAAAAGCCCGTCATGTAAGATCGTTCTTCCGCGTACTTCGCATCAATTTCCCTGTACAAATCTTTTGAATAACTTTTCCCCGCCTGTTCCATCTGAGTTCTGTCGATGATTTGTTCGGCAAGCACAGGGTCGACCGCTGCAACTATCATCGCGATCATGAACGGTACAGCAAACAGCGCCAAAGATACGTAGAAAAAATGTCTGCGTTCACGAAGTAATCGTGGGAAGCCATGTGACAGAAACTTCAGAGCCGTGTCGAGGGATCGTGGCGGAGAGCGATAGAGGCAGTTATGGCCCTGAGCTACCAGGTCATTCAAATACTGTTCCAGCCTTGCGCCCCACTCCCGCGACTGGACCAGTGACAGGTCGTAACACACAGAACGGTAGAGTCCCGACAGACGCGTGATGTCGTTGCCCGACCACTTGCTCAGACGACGGTTCTTCATCCCGGTCAACAGCGTTTCAAGCTGCTGCCAGTCGCCACGGCGCTGGCGAATGAATCGTTCACGGTTCACGGGGTCCTCCCATCAGGAGAAAACGGCTGCCGTGGAGTCACTGCGCCAACTGCACTCGCCATGTCCGCCGATTGAGCATCTGTCTCGACACCAAGGGCGTTGGGCCCGCTGTCCGGCCCATCGGCAGCCACATCAATGATGTTCAGTGGTGTCGCATCGATGTCGTCTTCGGGCTCGGCCGACCGACCGTCCGGATTATCGGAAAATGTCTTCAATATGCGTTTCAGGAATGTTGTGTGTTTTAAGGGAGTCTGAACGAAGTAAGTATTTGGATTCATTGGATCCGGGCCAGGTTCGGAAAACTTCAAACGCGATCTGAGTGCCAGTGAAAGAGTCTGAGCGATTTCTTCTCGACGGCCATCTGAAATCAGACGGTCCCCTTCGAACAGTCGTTCAATCACCGCCAGTGTCCTTTCGGGAACGTGGAATCGTCCGATGCACTCGCTGCGGCGAAGTCGTTCCACTCCGTCAGTGACCCCGGCGGCCCGACTGATGAATTGTCGAGTCTCATCAATGACCATCGTATCGAAAACTAAATCCCCCAGTCGCTGCATCCGCCGCGTCGTGGCCATAGACAACAGCCCAACGGTGTTCAATGGCAGCTGCCCCAGCACCAGCATTCCGTCAGGGACCAGGAGCAGATTCCTTCCGAAAGCCTCAAACCAGCCAATCGGCGTCCCGTTAGTACGAACAACTCGCAGATTCTGGGATTTTTTGCCCGGAGTCTGACCGTTCCAGAAGGCTTCGAAGCAGGAGCCATACAGCCACGACATGGCAAACCACGTAACCAGAAAGATTCCGGCACTGATCCCCGACACCTGCCAGGACAGTAGGGACAACAGCGAGAGTAGCAACAGGCAGACCACAATGATGCCGAATTTCAGAATCATATCGACAAAGAATGACATACCTCGTTTGCCCGGCCCCGCGATCATGAACTGAAAATCCACACCTTCCGGTGTTTCCACAGTCACTCGGGTGTCCACTTTTGATGTATCGGGCATAGAAACGGCTCAGGGCAGATCCGTCGTCCGCGGCAGTTATCGGCCGTGACGATCTGTCCTCGGCAGGCAGTATCGGACGTACAGGAGCAATTGCCACGTCATTGTGAGAGTTGGTGGCGCCCCAAGATGACAGATGCAGCAGCAGCTTGCAAGTTGTGCAAAAGATTGTAAAAAAAAGGCGCTTTCGTTTATTTTTACACGGCCTCGCGAATGAATTTAATGTCGTGTGGCGGTTTCGGCGGAGTCACTCACTGTTCCTGTTGGCCGGCGGTCACAACGACGTTTGGGTCTTCGTCAGCGACGTGATATGCTCAGCATGGAAATTAATAAAATCGTCACTCGTCCACGGACGGTGTTCCTTGACCCGTAACGAAGCGGACAGAATGCAGACCAGAATATTTCACCTTGCCTGCGTGTTTAGTGTGTTTGCCTCCTCCTGTTCCACAGCTGCGGAACGTCCAAATATCATTGTCATTTTATCCGATGACATGGGCTATTCGGATATCGGATGCTACGGCAGTGAAATTCAGACGCCCGTGCTTGACGGGCTTGCTGACAAAGGACTGAGGTTTACTCAATTCTACAATACAGCACGCTGCTGCCCCACACGAGCGTCGCTGCTGAGTGGACTTTATCCGCATCAGGCGGGTGTCGGCCACATGATGAATGATTCCGGCTTTGACGGATATCGCGGTGAGCTGAATCGCAGTTGCCTGACGATGGCGGAAGTGCTGAAGACATCCGACTACGCGACTTATATGTCCGGCAAATGGCATGTTACCTCAGCCGTAGAACCGGATGGCGAGAAGAAGAACTGGCCGCGACAGCGGGGTTTTGATCGTTTCTATGGCACGATTCACGGAGCGGGCAGTTTCTACGACCCCAATTCCCTGACGCGCGACAACACTCAGGTCTCTCCTGTCACCGACTCTGAATACCAGCCGGATACCTATTACTACACAGACGCCATCAGTGACCATGCCGTCCGGTTCATCGCCGAGCACGACAAACTGCAGGCGGACAAACCGTTCTTCATGTACGTGGCCTACACGGCTGCTCACTGGCCAATGCATGCATTGCCGGAAGATATCGCCAAATACAAGGGCTTCTACGACGAAGGTTACGCTGCAATTCGGCACTCGCGTTTGCAGCGGATGAAAGAACTGGGCGTTGTCCCGCCGGAGATCGAACTTTCTCCGCAGGCGGAAGACTGGAGCAACGTAAAGCATCGCGAATGGGAAATTCGGTGCATGGAAGTTTATGCAGCGATGGTGGACCGCATGGATCAAGGCATCGGAAAAATTATGCAGAGTCTCAAAGATGCCGACCGTTTTGACAACACGCTGGTACTGTTTATGCAGGACAACGGTGGATGTGCCGAGGGTCTCGGACGAACTGCGAAGGCGGACCTGCCTCGCCGGCCGGAGAAACCCGAAGCGGCCATGGACCCTGGCGAATTGCAGTTCAACATGATCCCCAGAAAGACTCGCGACGGCTGGCCGCTGATTCAGGGCCCGGAAGTCATGCCCGGCCCGGCCGACACTTACATCGCGTACGGTCGCGGCTGGGCGAATGCCTCCAATACGCCGTTCCGCGAATACAAGCACTGGGTTCACGAAGGCGGTGTCAGTACGCCACTGATTGCTCACTGGCCCGACAGCATAAAACGCCACGGTGAACTGGAACACCAGCCCGGACACCTCATTGACATTATGGCCACTTGCGTTGACCTTGCCGAGGCGAACTACCCAATCGACTACGATGGCCAGCAGATCACACCTCTGGAAGGTCGCAGCCTGATGCCCGCGTTCCAGGGACAGGAAATTGATCGTGAAGCCATTTACTGGGAACACGAAGGCAATCGCGCCATTCGAGTGGGCGACTGGAAGCTTGTCGCCAAAGGCGGCACGGGACCGTGGGAGCTGTACAACATCCGCCAGGATCGTGCCGAAATGAACAACGTTGCCGCGGCTGAGCCCACCCGAGTTCGCGTACTTTCCGCTCAGTGGCAGAAGTACGCGGAGCGAGCTCATGTGCTTCCGCTGACTCCGTACTACAAGAAACGGAAGAACAACAACGCGGGTTTTTCCCGGAAGAAAAACTTCAAATTGAAGGCCGATGCTGATCTGCCGAAGAACAAATCTCCGATGGTCAGGGACAAGGCATTCTCGGTCACCGTCAAGTTTGCTGCCGTCGGAACGAAGGGTGTGCTGGTGGCCCAGGGCGGCACTGCCGCAGGTTATACCGTGTATCAGAAAGGCGGGAAAGTCTGGTTTGCTCAGCGCCGACAGGGAAAAATCTTCAGTGTCAGCGGCAGCCTGCCGGACGATGCCGATAGTCTTGTCATACGCCTGACGCAACAGGGTGCCGTGACAATTAATTCCGGCGACCGCCTTCTGGCCAGCGGAAATGTTCCCGGTCCACAAGACACCATGCCCATCGATGGTCTGCAGGTTGGTCGCGATGTTGCAGGTCACGTCGGTGACTATGGAGTGACTGACGAATTTGCGTATGACGGCAAAATTGAGCAGGTGCAGATCAAACTCGAATAACGAACGCGGCGATCATTCCGCTGATTGGTCTACGATTGTGCGGTGGTACTTCGCCGTCCGCAACAGCAGACGATAGTGGTCGCTGCTCCACGGGAAGCTGTCGCGTACAGAAGACGCCGGACAGAGATGCCTTCATCCGGTTCTAAGCCGTTGTAGTTACACACGGAGCACTTTAAAAACGTGGCTCGTGCGGGCTCGTGGCAAGTACACATTGTCAGCGACAAAAAAACATTTCGTGGCCATGAATCAGCGTAATACGCTGTAAGCCACGGGGCACCGGTGTCAGCATGTGTCTCTGGCGATCACCGCCGACGCTTCAATTCGTCGCATGCGTACTCGACTGCGCTGACCAGAGCCGTTACATCGTCTTTCGTATTGTATGCAGCAAAACTGGCTCGGGTGGTCCCACTCACGCCCAACAGATCGTGCAGTGGCATTGCACAATGGTGACCGTGGCGGGTCAGGACCGCTCGCCGATCCAGCATGATGGCCAAATCCTCAGGATGCACATCGTCAATACGAAAACTAATGATCGCACCTTTGCGATCCACGGACGGTCCAAAGATGGTGAGTCCGGGGATCCGCTGAAGCTGCTCCGTCGCAGTCTGCAGCAGCCGTTGTTCATGCTCATGAATCGAAGCGAGTCCGATTCCTGTGACCCAGTCCACAGCGGCACCCAGACCAATCGCCTGGACGATCGGCAGAGTTCCTGCCTCGAAACGGGCCGGCGGGGCGGCCCAGGTGGAATGGTCACGGTAGACGCGGTCAATCATGTGACCGCCGAACAGAATCGGATCTGTTTCTTCAAGCCTGTCTGCCTTTCCATACAGAATGCCAACGCCCGTGGGGCCATACAGTTTATGTCCTGAGAAAATCAGAAAATCAACGTCGTCCGCGACAACGTTTGTCACCTGATGAGGAACACTCTGCGCACCGTCGACAACGATGATGGCACCGACATCGTGCGCCCGAGCGGCAAGTTCTGTGATGGGATTCACGGTGCCCAGGACATTTGACATTCCACAGACGGACAGCACTTTGGTTTTCTTCGTCAGTACATCGTCCAGCCGATTCATATCCAGTCGGCCGTCATTGGTCATCGGAATAAAACGCAGGGTGGCGTTTCGTTGAAGGGCCAATTGCTGCCACGGCACAAAATTGGCGTGATGTTCCATTTCGGTGATCAGTATTTCGTCGCCCTCTTCGACGTGCGCGTTCCCCCAGCCGAAGGCCACAGCGTTGATCGTTGCGGTGGTACCTGATGTAAAAGCAATCTGCCGAGATGATTCTGCGGAAATGAACGTCGCGATCTTCTGACGAGCGTTCTCCAGTTCCTCGTCGATCCTCGCTCCGAACCGATAACGTCCGCGATAGGCGTTAGCGAAATACTGCTCTTCAACCTCACGTTCTTTGTCAATCACCACCTGGGGCTTCTGCGCGGATGCACCACTGTCCAGAAACACGGGCGTCAAACCGTCGTCCAAAAGCTGATTGAGTACCGGAAAGTGTCGACGAACCGCCAGCGTATCGTAGACAGTGGCCGGCTGAGCGACCGTATCGGTATGCAACTGCACCTGAACGGGTGACGGCTCGGTGTATGCTGTGCAGGGGGCGTGTCGCCGAGCAATTTCGCGGATACGATCCACCATTCCCTGCAGACCGTTGTGTCTCTGTGGCGAAATATACTGCTTCAGCTGTAATCGCGTGAACACATCGATGATCGGCAGACGCAGTATTTCACTGGCCGTTTTTCCGGAATACGAAGCCAATAACACCGTAATCAAACCACGCACAATTTCGGCATCGCTGTCCGCGCGAAACTCAATCACTGGGTCGCTACTGGTTTCTTCCGCTCGAGCAGTCAGCCACACCTGGCTCTGACATCCGTGAACAAGGTCGCATTCCCGCTGCTCCTCGAGAGCGAATCGAGGCAGGTCGTAACCGAGTTCCAACAGATACTGAGACTGATCTCGAGTGTCCAGATCTTCAAACTCTTCAAAAATTTCTTCGGTCGTGATCAGCATTTGCGTGTACGTCGCCAGGTCCGCCACGGATTGGATACCGCAAAAGGCACTACAGAATTTCCAATGTGGGTGCCGCAGGCGTTTCCGTCAGGTTGCGTGCAACCTGCATCGCCACGTTCTGGCACACCGCACGAAGAGAATCGCGCGCCGGATTCTCCTCAGTTAACAGTGCCATCATACGACCGGCGTCGCCATATTCGCGAATGCTGGCGTTAATCGGCACTTCGCCCAGGAACGGAAGGTTGAGTTCATGCGCCACCTTCTTTGCTCCGCCCCGTCCAAAGATGTCGCCAGTCATGTTTTCCACGACGCCGAGCACGGGAACGTTGACCTTCTGGTACATGTCAACCGCTTTGATCGCATCCAGTAATGCGACCTGTTGTGGAGTGCAGACGATAACGGCGCCGGCAAGACCCACCTGCTGTGACAGTGTGAGTGAAACATCGCCTGTACCGGGCGGAAGATCAATGATCAGATAGTCCAGTTCGCCCCAGTTTGAATCCTGCAGAAATTGAGTGAGCGCCTTGTGCAGCATCGGACCACGCCAGACGACCGATTGACCCTGCTCAATAAAGAATCCCATCGACATCAGCTTCATGCCGTCAACATCAATCGGCTCCATCCGCATCAGTTTCTGACCGTCTCCTCCCTGCTGTTCTGTGGCGGCAGGCTGTCCTGATGCTCCCAGCATATGTGGAATGCTGGGACCATAGACATCTGCATCCATCAGTCCGACGCGGCAGCCGTATGAATGCAGGCCGCATGCCAGTGCCGCAGCGACAGTGCTTTTTCCCACGCCGCCCTTGCCGCTGCCAACGGCAATGATGTTGTGAATCTTCAACCCGATGCGTCCGCCCGAATCTTTGCCTCGGACTTTCGAAGTCAGGTCCACTGACAGCGATTCTCCATCCGTCAGGGCAGGCGTTGCGGCCTCGGTGACCAGTGTCTGTAGTCGTTCGGAATTCGGATACGCCGGAGTGGGCAGTTCGATTGTCACGGTAGTTGCGTCTGCAGATACGGCCACGTCGCCGACCATCTGAAGGTCGGATAATGACTTACCCAATTCCGGATCTATGACCTGAGAAACCAAATTGCGAATTTCGTCGACGGATGTCATGTGTGGGTTACGTGTCAAAGGAGAGCGAAAGTGCCAAAAAGAAGCCGTTGTTTACAGCAGCATCGTACGCTTGCTCGTCTGCAGATCAACAGATGTGGTGTTTGAACTGAACCGATTCGTTCAACCGGGACGCGCCCGGGAGGCGAATTCTCTGCTCTGGCAGGTTCTGGGGCGGGACGGGCACCCTCTGCAACAGGACCTACCAGAGCCCAGCGTGGGCGGAACAGGGACTGGACGCATGGATCCGGGATTCCACACAGCCGTAGCCGCTTCAGTCGCGGGTAAACCCGGGAATGGCTTGTCATTGTTCCGTTGAGTGACTCTTCTGCTCCACAACCCGTCCGTCTTCGAGACGCAGCAGATGGTCGCCAAGTATCTCCGCTTCCTGCGGACTGTGTGTCACGTACAGTGTCGTCACTTGTGTCTGTTGCCGTACCGTGTCAAGCAGTTCACACATCTGGTGGCGAGTCTCGCTGTCCAGCGCAGACAGGGGTTCGTCCAGACAGAGTACTTTCGGTCGAAAAGACAGCGCCCGTCCCAGTGACACGCGTTGAGCTTCTCCTCCGCTCAATGCTGCGGGAGTGCGATACAGCAGATCCGTGATGCCCAGCAGTATTGACAATTCGTCCACGCGTTCGATGATCTGTTTTTTTGGGGTGCCTCGAATCCGCAGTGCGAACGCAAGGTGGTCGCGGACCTTCATTTTCGAAAATAGAGCACCGTCCTGCGGTACGTAGCCGATACCGCGCAGTGCCGGATTTAATCGTGTAACATCACGTCCGCAGATCTGAATGCTACCGGAACTGACTTGACGCAGCCCGATGATGCACTCCAGGATTGTCGTTTTGCCGGAACCGGTGCGACCCATCAGCACACCGCAGCCACCCGCAGGAACGCAAAACGAGACGTCTGTCAGACGAAAAGCGCCGGACTGAATGCAGATTTTCTCCAGTTGAATCATGACAGGAACTTTCTCGACGCCCACACTACAGCAACGCGTCGCGAGCACCCCAGACACGAGTGATGATCAGCACGGTCACCGCTGCAGCAACCATAATCAGTGACACCGCAACTGCGGCTTCAATATTACCAATATTCATCTCCAGAAACACTGTCGTCGAAAGTACCTCGGTCTTCATCCGCGTCGCCCCGGCAAAGATCAGCAGGGGACCGAATTCGCCCAGCGATCGCGCCCACGCCAAAGTGAATGCCGTCATGACTCCCTGATTCGCTTCGGGTAAGACAACCCAGCCAAACGCCTGAGCTCGAGAACTGCCGAGGGCGACGGCGACCTGCTCGCAACGGGGATCAATGTGGTCAAACGTGGATTTCATCGTGCGGACCGCAAACGCACAGGCAACGGAAAACTGCGCCAGCACAACGGCGGGCATTTGATACACCACGTCTCGAGCAACGTAGGCGAACGGGCGGAACTGAAACAGGATCAGCAGACTTAGCCCTACCACAAGGGGCGGCAGCACAATTGGGATGTCCAGAACTGCGTCCAACAGTCGTTTTCCCGGAAAAGCATGTCGCGACAGAAGGTAGCCGATCGGAACTGCGACGATTACTGACAGCACAGCTGACAGAGTGCATGACAACAGGCTCAGTCGGATGGAATACTGAATTTTCGGATCAGCCAATGCCACGGAAATGGGATTGGCTGACAGCATCGATTGCCATGGATCGGCAGACGCAGCGGCCGTCACTGCCGTTTTCTCAACAACATACCACGCATCGGCCAGCAACATACAGACAATCAGCAGCACGTACGTCCCACCGATCACGATCATGCAGACGTAGAACAGCCGGTTCGACAACACAATATTGCCTACGTCCTGGTCCGTGGTGTTCTTCTGTCCCCCGGAACCGGGTGTGTCGCGGAACGACACACTGTCCGTCATAACGAACCACCTTCGGCATCAGACGCGGTGCTCGATCCAATTCGAAAGTGGAACCCTGCCGATTCAAATGCTGCGGAGGACGACGCAACTTTGCGGAACAGACGACGTGCCAGATATTTGTGGTCGCTGGTCCGGGCGATACTGAAGGGCTGCACTGCAACATATTCACTCGCTTGGATTCGGACGATGTCCACATCGTCCGAGTTCGGCAGCACATCTGTGATGTACACGAGAGCCGCATCCACGTGGCCGGCAATAACGTCCGGGACCAGCAGCGCGGACGACATTTTTTCCACGACAACCTCGCCATCGGTTCTCTGCTTGTCCATGAGCACCTTGTGAATACCTTCACTCATCAGCATTCTGCGGGTCAACGCCCCGATGGTACATTGATCCGGCTGGCCGATGGCCACACGAATTCCTGGCTTGACGAGGTCTTTTAATCCGGCGACAGCGGTGCTTCCCTTCGGCACCGCCAGAACCAGTTCCACGTCTGAGACGTCCACGTCGTCCTGGAACCAGTCTTTGACATTTTCCAGGTAGTACCGATCGCAGGCCATGTACACGTCCGGAAATCCCAGTTGTGTGGATTGATTGTCTATCGCCTTCATCTGCGTCGTAAGAATTCCACACCCGTTGTATTCAGTGCTGATGGTGACGCCTTCGCGCGTCTGGAACTCTTCGATAATCTGTTCCACCGCCCGCCGATTGACGGCCCCGCAGAAAAAGGAAACCTCGGGGTGTTCGCACCAGACGTCACCTTCCACCGGACGAGTACCGTACTTGCGAAATGTCTTCAATCCCTGATCCCGGGCAGTTAAAAAACGAGCGAACTTCAGAGCTGCCGTTGGATCAACAGCAGAATTCAGCACGGCGATACTCACCAGGTTGGGATCGACCTCCAGTTCCGGAATGGGAACTGCGATCAGATCTTCCTTATATTTCGGCATCGCTACCGTGGAATCCCAGACGATAGCTGCATCCACCGCACCGATTTTGACATCGTTCGCAATCTCGTTGACCGTCGGTTTAAACACACCGTCTGCGGTTACCCGTTTCTCCAGCTGCGCCCACCGATTTGTGCCGTTCACAGCAACCTTTTCAAGCTGTTTTCGAACGGTCTTGCCGATGGCCGCCTGTTCGGGATTACCCACAGCAACAGCGACGCCCGGCCGCAGCAGATCCGCCAGTGTTTTAATGGATTTTTCATTGCCTTTTCGAAGTGCGATCACGGGCCGTTGATGCGCGATGGGAATTGTTTCTGCGGCCAATCCTTCGGCAACCGCCTTATCCGTATAGAAATCATCGGCGGCGAGGTACAGGTCGCCTTCTGCAAACTTGTTCACCTGCAGCTGGTTCAGCAACGTGTTTGAACCCGCATACTGCAGCTCTATAGTCACGTCGTACTGCGTCTCGTACGCGGTGGCGATTTCTTCCACCGGCACTCGCAACCCCGCAGCGCAATGCATAATTAATCGTTGCCTGCCGGGTAACCTCTCGTTCTGTTGTTCCTGCTGCATCAGCACGAACAACAGAACAATCACTCCGCCGGCACCCAACAGAAGGCTCCACAACGGATTGACACGTCCCGATCGTGGATGTCTATCCGATTGGAACGTCGTTAAGAAGATTCGTGCCATCGTTTCGAAATATTGACAGTGGGTAGAAGGTGGGCGCAGGTGGAAGGTTTTGACGCGGTAAGTGCGACGTGACTTCCGTGCCTAAGTGTGCCCTGACTCCGTCAGGGACCTGGGACTCACAAAAACACTGACATACAACCCCAGAGTAAGATAATGACGCGGCAGCGGCGAGCCCCAAGGTTCACTTTAGTCAGCACGGGGGTCCTTCTCAACCGAGTTCGCCAGGCGGATGCAAGACTATTCGTCAACTGGGACAGTACGCCGCTGTTTCTATCCGGGGCCGGGCGGGAAGGCAAAATGCTGCCGTCGATCTTCCCAACCGTGGAAACGTGATTGCCATGCCGAACAAAATAGGGACATTGTCCTGCCGCCTTAAAATATGTGGCTAAAGCCAGACCCCTGTAGATCGGCGTTATCCGCGTGACCGGACTTCAATTCTTTAAGAAACACGGCGTCGATGTTGGTTATACGAAGCATCTGGCCTTCTTCGTCCACGGACCACGTACAGTCGTTATCGAGCAGGATGCGGAGGTTGGCGATCTGCCAGCTATCACCTGCATAATTCATGGTATTGAACTTATAGAATATTTCATTGGCACTAACCTCGTTGTGGCGTAATGGCTGCCTGGTGCCGGTCTCGTCGTCGTATGCGACATAGCAACACAGGTGCGCGTCAGCCCCCATGTCAATCAGGTACTGAATTATCTCATCCGTGCACTGCTGCGACACTCGATGTAATGCCGCCGCACTTACGGCGTCAGCACGATTGATGTCCGCACCCCGCGCAACGAGCCATAGGACGTCGGAAAATCGATTATTGTGAGCGGCAATAGGCAGCGTCCTGCATCCACGCGACTCAATCTCGTCAATCCCGCAATTGCCCTCATGAAGCACATGTTTGAGCAAGTCGATCCGGCCTACTGCTGCGGCGGTGAACCGATCAATAGTGGCGGCGATTACCTGCTTCCACGGGCCTCCATGACAGGCTTCCGTCAGAGCCGTTTCGTCTTTGTTGTCCGTCGCATTCACCTGTCCACCGTAGGGCAACAAAAGATCGATGACGTCTTCGTGTCGGCCTCACGCCGCATAGTGCAGTGTTGTTATGCCGTCCGGCGTCGCCGCAGTCGTCACAGAGCGACCGTTTCCGAAACTCATGGAATCGCTGCAGCGGAATCCGCTGGGCGTGGAAGGTACGACCTGTACTCCGCCCGTATTTTTGCCCGACCCGGATGCCGGTCCCGTACGAACACACCCCAAGCGGCACGCGCCCTCATGAAGGAACGGAACTCGGCACGGCGATAAACCCGAGCGGAAGTCTCGTGTCAACCCTGGAAGACATCGCGAGTCTACTTCCATCGCATCGCAACCGTAGTCACAGCGGAGCACATCAGTTCCTTCCGACAGATTTGTTGAAGCAGGTGTATAAACCGCAGCGAACCAACCCGGGCGTTGGTTATGGCCTGGGTTTCAATATCATGCAGCGGAAAAGCGACGGAACCGTGGCGTGCATTAGACACGCGGGAGGCTCCGAAATACTGCGATTCATTGACTTCGAAGGAGATCTGGTCATCATCGTGCTGACTCAGGTTCCGCAGCAGCAAACACTCCGCTGGCCAAACGCTCTCGTACAGAAAATCAACGATATCTTTGCCCGGACAGTTAAGTTGGAATGACGCTCACCGGGCAAACCTTCACAGAATTTGCGATTTATAACTGACCAATCGCTCCTTTGCATTTGTTCACTGGTGATACATGCCCATCCCCGCTGACGATCCCATTGTCAATATCCCGCTCGCCACGCCGTTCGACGAATCAGATCATGTTGATCACGGTGCTTTGGAGCGAAATGTACAACGCTGGCTGCCGACACCCGCCACAGGCTTCCTGGTCGGCTCACAGACGGGTGAAGAATTCTGTCTCAGTGAGCAGGAAAAACTCGCTGTCGCGAAGACTGTCCACGAGAATTTGGACGAGCGGCGGTTTCTGATGGGGGGCATTGACTGTCCGTCGGTGACGCAGACGCTGCGGCGTGCGGAAGCCTTCGCCGATGTGGGGGCGGAAGTCGTCCGGATTCGTTTCCCGCGAAGTGAATCGCTGGTGCAACCGTATTTCCGAGAAGTGCTGCCGCGTTGCCCCGTGCCAGTTCTGCTGATGCATCAATGCGAACCCGCGTTGTTTGGTATGGCCGCAGCGCCGGCCGCGGCTCCCGACGTTCTCGCGGATGTCACCGACATGGACAACGTCTTTGGATACGTGACCGATCATGATGTGCGATTCGAAGCTCGGGTTCGCCGTCTGGTGACGACGGTTCGGCGATTCTGGATCTGCAATGGAAGTCTGATGCTGCATGGAACGCTGATTGGCTGTAACGGGACGACAACTGCGTTCTCAAACATCTGGCCGGCGGCGCTCCACGAACTACTGCTACTCGGAATGGCGGGGCGTTACGACGAAGCTATGCAGTTGCAGGAACACGTGCAGAAAATCGATGCGGTCATGCTGCCTTATCTGGCTGCCGGCGTAAAGGCAGCGCTTGAGCTACTGGGGCACGAAGGAATGCGGCCACGTTCCCCAGGGGCCCAGCCCCCCGTGCAGGTCAGTCGGGAACTGAAGAAACTAATGCGGGAAGCAGGTCTCTTGACGTCCTGAACAGGTTGGTCTCATGACGCAGTCAGGGCTCGTAGTTACCGTAGGCGGACCGGCCTCAGGTGATTTTGACCGGGCGACGTGTTTTGTGTTGAAATGCCGTAGTTGATGAAGCCAGATTACGTAACACTCTCGGCGGTACGATATTGTTGACAGCTGTCACGATACCCGATAAAAACCCGGTCTAATGCCGCTCGCCATTCATTGTAGAATCCAACTCCTTACTGGCGAACAACTTACAGCACGGCGGTGTAGCTCAGTCGGTTAGAGCAGCGGAATCATAATCCGCGTGTCGGGGGTTCGAATCCCTCCACCGCTATCGATGGCCGCATGAAATACTGGATTTCCAGCGTTTTATGCGGTCATCGTTCGTTTGAATTCGTCTGAATTCACGTGCGGTGGGCCGGAATTGGTCCACCTGTGTCCCCGAGTGACGCAGCGTAGTGGTGGTCGGACACCTGCAGATAGCTCTTCTTCTGCACCTTCACCGAATGACCGATCCATGCGGCTGCCACGTGTGCCCGTAGGGTCAAAAAACTCTTCCCAACTCAAATCGCCGTGAAACATGGAACTTACGGCTCACCAGAGTCTCGCATCTCAGCCGCTTAATTTCATCTCTCGGCATCAGAAACTGGTGGTATTCGGCGCCGAATATGTCTTTCCTGCTCACGCCCTGGCACATCCTGCTCGCCGTACTCTGTGGCCTGCTCAACCCCCGGCAGCAACAGATCATCGAGTTCCAGAATGCTCAGATCGAGGCGATTCTGAAGAAGCTCG
>JABABI010000105.1 GCA_014238335.1 Fuerstiella sp. | reverse complement strand
ATCGGGTCAGGATGACAATGCTGGAGACGCACCGGCGATAGCTACGGCCCCAAAGAACGACCCGCGCAATTCCGTTCTGGAAAACTTTCTGCTGACGATCACCAACCCCTCGTTGTGGATACTGGGCATTTCTTTGGGATTACTCAACGCCTGCCGGTACGGGTTTCTGGATTGGGGATTGACTCATCTAAAGGAGGTTCAGGATACCGGCGTGGGCAAAGCAGCGCTCAAGTACGCTGTCCTGCCACTGGGGGCGATCGCCGGGGCGTACCTTGCCGGCTGGGCCACAGATCGCTTCTTCGGCAGTCGTCGCGCACCTGTGACCTGTATTCTGCTGTTTGGACTGGCATTCCTGAGTCTCGCCTATGATACGGTGGCTCGGACAAGCGTTCCGGCAACCATGGTACTGCTGATCATGATTGGGTTCTGCATTTACGGGCCACAGGTGCTGCTGGTTGGCACGGCACCCGCCGACCTTGCACGAAAAGGAACTTCGGCGGCAGCAGCCGGTTTCGTAAACTGCATGGGTTATGTCGGCGCAGCCAGCGGCGATTATTTCACGGGCAGGACGCTCGACAGCCATGGGTGGGAACAGGCCATCTTCATGTGGGCCGGTTGGGCCGTGGCCGCTGCCGTTGCAGCGGGGCTGCTGTGGAACGTGACGGCAGTTCGTGACGCGGAAACGAATGACTCCTGACAAAACGGCTGGACTCGGCACCACTTCAATTCAACAAACACAGTACTGGACTGATATCCCGTTCGGTTTAAGACACTGAAACGACCAAAAGGCATTCAAAGGCATGAGGGCGATCATCATTGGAGCGGGACGAGGCAGCAGACTCATGCCCACGACAGCAGACACCCCCAAGTGTTTTGCGGAAGTCGCCGGACAGCGGATGCTGGACTGGGCCGTCGACGCTTTTCGTCAGAACGGCATCAACGACATCGCATTTATTGGCGGATATCGACTCGACACGGTCCAGGCGGCGTACCCGGAGTTCACGTTCCGCCACAACGACGACTGGCCCAACAACAACATTCTGGCGTCACTGTTATATGCGGAAGACCTGATGAACGAACCGTTTATATGCTGCTACTCCGACGTACTGTTCACTCCGGCGATCGTCAATGCCGTCGTGCAGAACGACGACGATATCGCTCTCGGTGTGGATACCAGCTGGCTTACGCGTTATGAACATCGAACGGAACATCCGAGTAACGACGCTGAGAAAGTCTCCGTTTCAAATGGAAATATCACACGAATTCACCGCGAAATGCCAGAGGCGGCCGCGTGGGGCGAGTTCATCGGACTGGCAAAATTCTCAACAAACGGAGCCGGCGTGTTGCGGCAGGACTATCACGCCAGACGAAAAGAATTCGCCGGGCAGCCGTATCGCGAAGCGAAAGTTTTTGAAAAGGCATATCTGATTCACCTGCTGCAGGACATGATCGAATCCGGTCGGCAAATGGTGCACGTCGATACGCCTGGCGGATATATCGAAGTCGACACACAGCAGGATTTTGAATACGCGCAACAATTCTGGATTGAACGACACCTGAACAGAACGTAAAGCATTAAAACAGGAACGAGTCCCGCGAAGCTTAATCGCAGATTCATCGAAACGGAGACAACCAATGAACAGCAATAGTCTTTTTCCGACATCAATAATCGGCTCGATGCCACGTCCGGATTTTGTCAAGGATCTGATCGCAGACGACTCCCCACACTCGAATGAGGATTATCACCGACTGATGGGGTCGGCCATTCGATCCGTCGTCGCACTTCAGGAAGCGGCCGGACTCGATGTGATCTCCGACGGAGAGTGGTGGCGCAAATCTTACATCGGTGTTATCGCGGAACTGGCTCACGGGTTTGAGCTGAGCCTGAATCCGGCCGATGGTCGACCGTGGACGGTCGTCGTCGATCGCCTCGCCTCCAAGCAACCCGGATTCATCGCGAAGGAAGTTGCGTTCCTGAAACAACTCACCAATCGACAGATCAAAGCCACACTGCCCGCTCCCGCCCTGCTCGGCGAACGAATGTGGGATCCGGTGGCATCGTCGAAAGCCTACCCCACCCGCGAAGCCTTCGTGCGGGACTGCGTACCGATTCTTCGTCACGAGATTGAACTGCTTCGGGCAGAGGGCGTGTCCATCATTCAGGTCGACGACCCCCATCTGTGCCTGTTTGTCGACCCGAGAGTACGCGCCGGTTACGAGAACCCGGATCAGGCTGCAGACTTCGCCGTCGACATGGACAACCAGGTGGTCGCAGACTTCAGTGACGTCAGCCTGGCCGTTCATTTATGCCGTCGGGCCGGGGCGAGAGCCCGCGGTGAAACGCAACATCAGGGCAGTTACGCACCGATAATGCAACAACTCCGCAAACTGGACGTTGGCCACATTACCATGGAATTCACCACACCCGGTTCCGGTGACATGACTGTTCTGCGGGAACTGCCGGAATGGATTGATATCGGCCTGGGTGTGGTCAGCACACTGCCCGGTGAAATCGATTCCGCCGAGACGATTGTTGCTCGCGTCGAGCAGGCCCTGGAACACGTCGCACCGGAAAGGATCACCCTGAATCCGGAATGCGGATTTGCCCCCGGTTCTGCAGCAAAGGTCGACGTGGACGAGGTTTACACGAAGCTGAAGAACGAAGTGGCCGCCGCCCACATGCTTCGTGAAAAATACTCCTGAGTTGACGCCGGCACACAATCCTGGGATTAAGCAAGTTATGATTGATTTCGCAGGTCCTGAGCAGTGGAGCGTACGCCCGTGACTTTCGAGTTTGTTATACTCATCGATAATGGCCACCGTCCAAACGAACCCGTCTCACAGAATGGAAATCCGCAATGAACCGACATCAATCGTTGACTCGCCGCGAAACACTGATTGCCGCAGGCCAGACGGCCGGCATTGTGGCTTTTTCCGGGATCGTCACCGCCGCCGAAACGCAGTCCACACGGACTATTCCGTCCGTGCCGGGGAAGCTGGCATTGGCATGGCGACGACGCCAGCGAGATGGGGACGGATTCCGCGTGATTGAAGAAACCGTGCAATGGAATGCGTCTGAAACGGCCATCATCATCTGCGACATGTGGGCCGACCATCCGTGTAAGCTGGCGGCCATGCGGGTTGCCCGGATGGCTCCACGCATGAACGAAGTGGTGTCGCTGGCCCGAGATCACGGCGTAGCGATCATTCACGCACCAAGCAGCGGCATGAAGCATTACGAAGACACGCCGTACCGGAAACGTATGAAGAGCGCACGGCCGGCAACGCCGCCGGTTCCCATTCAGAGCTGGTGTTATCATAACAGCGAACAGGAAGGTCCCTGGCCGATTGTCGACGACATCAAACGAGGGCAAGCGAAGGTGACCGGCTGCGACGACCCTGTAGGGCTGCCACACGTTCCCACGGATCGCCACCAGCACCCCGACATTCAGGTCATTGGTTACGACGGCATCAGTGACAACGGCCAGGAGATCTTCAACTTTCTGGAACAGGAAAAGAGGAACAACATCGTACTGATGGGCGTGCACACCAACATGTGCGTGCTGGGTCGACCGTTCGGCATTCGTCAGCAGAAGTATCTGGGTAAGAATGTCGCCCTGTGTCGTGACCTGACCGACGCACTGTACGACCCCCGTGACAAACCCTTTGTCAGTCACGCGAGGGGCGTTGAACTGGTGATTGAGCACATCGAAACATATTGGTGTCCGTCAATCGAAGGCAGTTCGCTGACGCACGTAGTCCCCCAAACGTCCGGGCCCGTTGCATCGTGACACTCCCGAACCGCGTAACACGTCATCAAGCCGGATGGGCGAAGAAACAGGGTATGGAATCGACTGTGAGCGGGAAACAGTCATTGCTACCGGCGTTCATCGCAGCCTCCATTCTGCTGATCGCGCCGACGTGCGCAGCCGCGGGGACTGACGCCAGCGAACTGCAGCGTCGATTCGCCACGACGGTCGGTCCGTTCGTGAAAACATACTGTCTGGACTGTCACGGCAACGAACAACCGAAAGCGAAGCTGAATCTTAGCACTTACGCATCAGCGATGGACGTGGCGCAAAATCATCAGGTCTGGGCCAATGTTCTGGAACGGCTTAATGCCGCTGAGATGCCGCCGGCGGATTCTGAACGGCAGCCTAAAGCACCTCAACGGCAAGCGGTAATCGACTGGATCCAGGCCGCCCGCGAGTTTGAAGCGACACAGAACGCCGGTGACCCCGGCCCCGTGCTGGCCCGCAGACTGAGCAACGCCGAATACAACTATTCCATTCGCGATCTGACGGGCGTGGATATTCGGCCAACAGGTACGTTCCCGGTGGATCCGGCGAATGCAGCGGGTTTTGATAATTCCGGGGAATCGCTGACTATGTCACCGGCACTACTGAACAAGTACCTTGGTGCCGCGAGACAGGTCGTCGAACATCTCGTGCTGACACCCGACGGTATTACCTTCGCGCCTCACCCGGTGGTTACCGCAACGGACAGAGATAAATACTGCGTTAAACGCATTGTTCAGTTCTACCAAAAGCAACCCACAGACTACGCAGACTATTTCCACGCCGCCTGGGAATTCCGACATCGCGAACAACTCAGCGACGCCACAGTCACCCTGAACGATGTCGCGGAGCAAAACGGTGTGAGCCGGAAATATCTCGCCACAATCTGGTCATTGCTCGCCGACGAAAAGGAATCCGCAGGGCCCATGTCTAAACTTCAGCAGATGTGGCAGCTGCTTCCGCCACCGAAGGACAGTAACGACAAGCTGCACACGGACTGTGAAAAAATGCGAGACTTCGTTGTGGAGATTCGTCAACAACTGATCACAGAGTTCGACCACTTGTACATCGAAGGCAACCACAAAGGCTCGCAGCCATTCGTGTTATGGAGAAACCGCCAGTATGCGTCTCATCGCCGTAGCTTCGACGAAGACGCTTTGCGTGGGAACGAAGCGTCTGAAGCACAGGAGTCTTCCGGAAAATCGGATTCGCTGAACGAAGCCGCCGTCGCTGAGGCCCTGTTGCTCCCGGATGACAACACCGCACGCAGACGCCATGAAGAATCCGTCAGGCGTTTTTGCTCCGTGTTTCCGGATGCATTCTACATTTCGGAGCGAGGCCGTGGATATGTTGCTGATTCAAAAAAACAGAACGGGGAAAAAGGGCGCCTGTTGAGTGCCGGATTCCACAGCATGATGGGATATTTTCGCGACGACAGGCCGTTGTACGAGCTCATTCTGAACGATTCCGAACAGCACGAAATCGACAGTCTCTGGCAGCAACTGGACTTCATTGCGTCTGCTCCGATGCGGCAGTACGTTGGATTTCTGTGGTTCGAACGTACAGATTCCCGATTCATGCGGGACCCTGAATTCGACTTTGCTCGCGCTGAAGACAGAAACGCTCAGAGCGAAACGATGATCGAAAAACTGGCCGACGTTTATCTGAAAAAAGCGCGCAAGAACGGTGGTAGCGACGTAGAGCTAGAAGCCATCGACGACTATTTTGTGCGAATCAATGATCAAATTCGCTGGGTGGAACAGGCACGACTGAAAGCGGAAGCTGCTCAGCTGCAGGGAGTACTGGAATTCGCTGGGCAGGCCTATCGCCGCACTCTCTCCACCTCCGAACGCAACGAACTGGCCACATTCTATGCATCTCTGCGCAAGGATGACGGACTGGGGCATGAAGAAACAATTCAGGATGTGATCGTTTCTGTGCTGATGTCTCCGCACTTCAGCTATCGGCTGGACCTGGGCGGAACTGGAGCAGG
The DNA here is from genome assembly GCA_014238335.1 of Fuerstiella sp. GTDB lineage: Bacteria > Planctomycetota > Planctomycetia > Planctomycetales > Planctomycetaceae > Fuerstiella. Next base: position 16,447 of record JABABI010000105.1, on the reverse strand, counting down.
CCGTCGAAAGTTCACCGACGATGAACTCGCCAGTCGGCTGAGTTATTTTCTTTGGTCCAGTATGCCGGACGCGGAATTATTGGCACACGCCGCTCATCGCGACCTTCATCATTCAAAAGAACTTATGGCCCAGACTCGCCGCATGCTGCAGCACAGACGTGTGCACGGATTCGTAACGGAATTCCTTGGCAACTGGCTGGACTTCCGCCGCTTCCAGCAGCACAACGCCGTGGACCGAGAACGTTTCCCGGAATTCACCGATGAATTGCGGCAGTCGATGTTTGAAGAACCAATTCAATTCTTTGTCGATCTGGTGCAGCATGATCGATCTGTCCTTGATTGTCTGGACGCCAATCACACCTTCGTTAATCCTGTGCTGGCGACGCATTATGGAATGGACGTTCAGAAGCTGCCATTCTTCGGTGACCATTGGATTCAAGTCGACGATGCCACACGATATGGTCGCGGCGGTCTGCTGCCAATGTCGGTGTTCCTGACGAAGAATGCTCCCGGGCTGCGGACCAGTCCGGTGAAACGTGGCTACTGGATTGTTCGCCGATTACTGGGAGAACAAATCCCTCCGCCCCCACCAAATGTGCCGGAACTACCGGATGACGAAACCAAACTCGGCGATCTCACCTTAAGAGAAATGCTCGCCCGTCACCGGGAACACCAAAGCTGCGCAGGATGTCATGATCGGTTCGATTCGCTCGGCCTGGCTTTTGAAGGTTATGGACCGGTGGGCGAACTTCGTGACAGGGACCTGGGTGGTCGTCTGGTCAGCACAACTGCAAAGTTTCCGGGCGGCGATGAGGGCACCGGTCTTGATGACCTGAGAACATATCTTCGGCAGCACCGTCAGGAAGAATTTATCGATAACCTATGCCGCAAACTGCTATCCTATGCCCTCGGACGCAGCCTGATCCTGCCGGATGATTTGCTCATTCGTGAAATGAAGTCCCAGCTTGAAATCAACGAATTTCGCTTCAGCAGTCTGGTCGAATGTATCGTGAACAGCTCTCAGTTTCTTAACAAACGTGATCACAACGGAAACGATTCCGGAGCCGTCCATGACGAATAATGTGAACAACACTCGCCGTGACCAACTTTCGCGAAGAACGCTGCTGCGCGGAACGGGTGTCACGATGGCGCTGCCATGGCTGGAGTCAATTCCCGTGTGGGGACTTCAGTCTTCCGCTAATGCGGAGTCCGGACCTTTTCCCAAACGGTTTGCCGTGTTATTCATGGCCTGTGGCGTACACCCGGATCACTGGTGGGCCAAAGGCGCTGGCTTTGATATGGAATTGAGCAAGAGTCTGGCGCCCATGGAACAGCTGAAGACGAAGATGAATGTCGTCTCAGGGCTGTTCAACAGGAACTCCACCGGTGTCGGTATTCATCCCGGTCAGACCGGAAATATCCTTTCCGGTGCGGCTCTGCAGAAAGGCGCCGAACTGCGCGGGGGTATCAGCGTGGATCAGCTGCTGGCAAACCATCTGGGACAGAAGACGGCGCAACCCAGCATCGTGCTCGGTTGCGAACAGCCAATTACCGGATACCACGAGACGAATTTCTCGATGGCGTACAGCTCACACATTTCATGGCAGAACGCAACTTCGCCAGTTCCCATGGAAGTCTATCCGTCGCTGGCATTCGACAGTCTGTTCGACAATCGGGGCAATCGGCGTAACAAGAGCGTGCTCGACCGTGTCAAAGAACACGCCGCCAGGCTCAGTCGAGAAGCCAGTGCCGGTGACCGAACCAGGCTGGACGAATATCTGACCAGCGTACGTGAGGTTGAAAAACAAATCGAACGACTGCGAGCCGATCAGGATCGGGCAATGGACCGCCTGAAGGCGCGGGGCAAATCCGCGACCTCAATGCCCCGTCCCGACAACGGATTGCCCGAAGATATCCGTGAACACATGCGTCTGATGTGTGACATCATTGCTCTGGCCTTTCAGACGGACAAGACCCGTTTCGCCACACTGCTGCTGTGCCGAGACATTTCCGGGTTGTTTTATCCATTCCTTGACGTGCGAAATGCGCACCACTCGGCCTCGCATAACGACCGATCGGATGACTGGGAACTTGTGTCGCAGTATTACTGCAGCCAGCTGGCCTATCTGGCGAGCCGACTGGACGCCATGCCGGAGGCCGACAGTTCAGTGCTGGACAATTCCTGTCTTCTGTTTGTGAACAACATGTGGTCCGGAAGCAATCACGATTCCACAAAGGTTCCACTGCTTACGGTAGGGGGACTCGGCGGCCAGCTGAAGACCGGACGTGTGCTGGACTACACAGAAGCCGGAGACGAAAACCGAAAACTCTGTAGCCTGTATCTGTCACTTATGGACCGTATCGGCTTGAGGCTTGATTCCTTCGGTGATGCCGATTCGCATCTGGCCAACCTCTAGCAGGCCGTTTCGGGGCCGTACAAACACTCACTGTCGCGGCAGTGAAGATCGTCCCTGATACAGCTCGGGCGGCGTATACACCGTTGAACGGAGTCCGCACCAGCGTCTTCTCCGCGAAGCTGATCGACAGATAACGCAACATCTGACAACTGGCCGCACAGGATCGCTGTTAGACCGTCAGCACTACGCCGTCAATCTGACAGGCAATCCGACTCCGACTATCGGATTGCAGGCGGTGGTCGTTCGTCGAGTTGCGAGCCTGTACACAGGTTCACCAATAAAACCGGATCAGGTGTCGTAATCAAACGCAATTTTGGGCCGTAACGATGCAAATTTGCCACCTTACACCACCCACTCGCCTCACGCTGTGTATTTTTACTAATCGCTGGTTTATTCCTGCATCCTGTCACTATCATCGACTCCTGCCGACGGACTCAGTGCCGAGACACTGTCAACAAATCTGACAGTGAACAGAAGAACTCGGTGAGAGTTACAACATCCGCAAAACACTGAGAGTCGCCCAGATTACGGGCCACGGGAGTCTGTTGTTATATGAACGGTCTAAGGTCACTATTTCGCAGTCCGCAGCGTCGTCGACGTCGTCAAACACACAATATTCAACTGCGTGGATCGTCTTTGGCCGTGGAGAGCCTTGAAGTACGTAATCTGCTGGCCGGCAACGTGCTTGCTGTCGTCGACAGCAGTGGCGACCTGCTGGTGACGGGCGACGCCCAGAGCAATTCTGTTGACCTTGTGGTCGTCAATGGCGACCTCGTCGTGCGTGGTCGAGACAACACGACAGTCAATGGGGCCAATACATCGTTTGTGGCATCCGCCGCTTCCACCACAGTCACCGACGATCTTTTCGTTCAGCTGGGCCACGGTAACGACGTTCTTTTTGTGGAAGGCATAACGATTGCCGGGCGCGCGTCTGTCACTTCTCAGAGAGGTGACGACAGCATCGGCTTCGAGAGCACGACCGTAGGCGCAGACCTGAGGATTCGCACCGCACGTGGTGCTGACGTTGTGAACCTTGACGGCGTCAGCGTCCACGGCGATCTGAATATCCGTAGTGGTCGCGATAACGACACGATTCGGATGGCCAGCACGAACATCGCAGACGACGTATTGATCGTTACGGGGCGGCACAACGATGCGGTTGTCCTGGACGCGGTAACCGTCGCGGATGACGTGTGGATCAGCACGGGGCATGGTGCCGACGATCTTGTCATAATGAATTCCAGCGTCGGTGGTCGGCTGCGGGCACGAACGCGTGCGGGCAATGACTTTGTGCTGTTCGACGGAACGGCGGTTACCGGTCGTGCGAGCCTTCACACACAGGGCCAAGACGACCTTGTGATAATTGAGAACGCCAGTCAGTTTTCGAACGCCAGAATCAACACCGGCGCAGGTCGGGACGGGGCTCAGGTTGACGCATCAACGGTCTTTTCCGGTCGCACGAGACAACGTCGTATGGAATCCAGTACTGTCAGCGCAGTGGATCGTGACCGTGAGCTGAATGGTCCCGTCACCGGCGCGCTGACATTAAGTAACGCCGCAGATACGTTCTTCAACAGTCTAGCTACTGTGACAGCTCCGCTTTCACTGGCACTTGACGTAACCAGCAATGGAGCAACTCAGTCAAGCGATACCCTGGTCACAAACGACCCGAACTTTCGCATTGACATCACCACCAGCGCCGGTGCCACGGTTGACATCGATACTGACGGCAACGGACAGTTCGACGATGGCAGCATGGTCGCAGACAATTCCGGCGCTGCGACGCTGAACGTCACGCTGACGCACAACGATACCAACGACGGCGCAAACACGTTAAATGTTCGCGTCAGAAACGCTCAGAACGATGAACTGTTCGAGAACATCAATGTCCACCTGTCTGAGGGCACTGTGATTCGGTTTGACAGCACTCTGGGCGTGTGGGATGTTGAGTTACTCGACACCGACGCTCCAAACACTGTCGGCGCGTTCCTCAATAATCTGTCAGCGAACAACGGATCGTTTGCCCACCGTAATATTAGTAACTTCATTATCCAGGGTGGAGGCTTCACCACAAGCGACGGCAGCACTGTTCAAAATGCCACAAGTTTTCCTGCTCCGCCAAACGAATTCAACCAGGCCAGTCCTCTAAATTCCAACGTACGTGGCACGCTGTCAACGGCGCAGAATTCGAACATCAACAGCTTCACTGGACAGTGGTTCATCAACACCGTCAACAATAATGGTACAGGCCAGACCAACAACCTCGACAACGTGCCTCATACCATATTCGGTCGCGTGATCGGCACCGGCATGACGGTGGTTGATACGATCAACAATACACCGGTCTTTAATCTAGCCGGCCTGGTTACAAATTCTGGCGCGCTAACCGACGTACCACTTGTGAACTACACCTCCGGAACTGTGCCGGAACTGAGCAACTATGTGAGCTTCAACAGCCTCACTGAAATCATCACGCCACTTGGAAGTGAGAATTCCTTCAGGGTGTTTGAGAACAGCAATACCGGAACCTCAGTCGGGCAGGTGGCGCCCGCGACCGTGTCCGGCGGTTCATTAATTTTTGAATTCGATCAGCCCGCGCTGCCAAACGAACTGAAACTGAACTCTGACGATCACCTGGAAGGTGACACGGCCGCTACTGTCGTGCTGGTTGAGTATCTGTCGCTGCAATGCCCATCGTGTGCGGCGGCCCATCCGGCTGTTGAACAGTTGCTGCTGGACAACCCATCGGATGTTGTAGTTGTGCGTCGCCATCTGCCGCTGGACACGTCCACCGGTGGTCCCTTCCAGAATTCATTTGCGGCCGCTTTGGCAGCGGAAGCCGCCGGCCGACAGGGTATGTTTGACGAAATGGTCGACGAGCTGTTTGCTCGACAATCAGACTGGAACAATTCCTTTACTTCCCAGCAGGCTCAGTTGGTCTTTGAAGATATCGCCGTCAATACGCTGGGACTCAACCTGCCAACGTTCAACGCAGACATGGGTGACCAGGTGCTCACTGACCGAATCAACCGCGACATCGCAGATGCCGGAGTTCTTGGCGCGACGGCGACGCCGACATTCTTCCTGAACGGACAGTTGTCAGGCGGCACGCCGAGCAACGCGGAGGTTCAGAATGCCGCTCAGACACTGAACCCGACCTTTGCTCTGAACCGGCGCACTGGAGATCTGACGGTAGTGAACAGTAATGACCTGGACTTCGAAACCAATCCTTCGTTCGTTCTGGACGTCACCGTGTCCAATGGTGTTACGGAGACCGTCCAGGCAACAGTGAATGTCATCGATACGTTTGGCGGCTAACGGCAGGACTGACTCTGGTATCTACCCGCCGCCGCGTGCGGCCTCGGCAAACAACTCCGGGAATCAGTCTGCGACGTGACCGCGACTTGGTGTTTCATCGGAATCGCGGCCGTGCGTTCCGGCGTATGGCATTCTGTTACGATCGCTTACTCAGAACGGGTAGCCGTTTGCAGCCCGACACGGTAATGTTCGTCGGCGCGGCATTCAGCCCAGGATTGCTGCAGGTCAGCCGAACCACCTGCCCCACGCCACTCAATCGAATTTGATGGCCTGATTGCGGGGAGGGCACCGGCCACAGCGCCTGGCCCCAGATATACGCGCGGCCTGCTTTGTACAAACTTCATCTGAAACTCGAATAACCATGTCGCTGCGTATCACCCTGCTGGGCACCGGAACGTTCGCGCTGCCGCCTTTTCGCGCCTTGCTGGAATCAACTGAACATGAAGTCGTTGGTGCCTGCACCCAGCCGGACAGGACAGGACGCGGACATCATCGCCACGTGAATCAGGTAAAAGTTCTGGCAGAAGAATTCAACATTCCGGTATTTCAGCCGGAACGGGTGAACACGATCGAATCATTAGGCGCACTGCGAGAGCTTCAGGCGGACGTGTTTGTTGTCGCTGCGTACGGCCAGATTCTGAAGCCTGAATTTCTGGCAATACCCCGCCTGGGGGCATTCAATCTACACGGATCCCTGCTGCCTCGACATCGCGGTGCTGCTCCTGTGCAGTATGCCATCTGGAAGGGTGACGAACAGACCGGTGTGACCATGTTTCAAATCGAGCCGGCTCTGGATTCCGGTCCAATGGTCGGAAAGATCGAAACAAACATTCAGCCATTAGAAACGTCCGGAGAACTCATGCTGCGTCTGGCGGACCTGAGTGCGGAATTAACATTGTCGGTGGTCCACCAGTTAGACCTCGCGACAGCCGTCTTCGAACCACAGGATGTCTCACAGGTGACTTTGGCACCCAAAATCCGCAAGGAAGACGGCAATATCGACTGGACGCAGACGGCCGTACAGGTGGAATGCCAAGTGCGCGCCATGCAACCCTGGCCCAAGGCCGTCACCTGGCTGCATTCGGCAGGACGCAAGCCCATTCGTTGCATTTTGCCGCAGGTCGAAGTGGGAGCGGAATCGTCTGCGTGCCGTTCCGGTCGCATCGCGCTGGAGGACGGAAACCTGGTCGTGAGTTGTGGTTCAGGACATGTCAATGTCCTGAAGATTCAGCCAGAGGGAAAGGCGGCGATGGAGGCTCGTGATTTCGCCAATGGCTACGGACTTTCCGATGCCGCCCACTTCGGCGGGGCCACGTAGGGTGCTGGATTACGCGACCTGCCAATGACGGGACGCTCGCAATGCGACAAACACAGGGAATTACGGGCCGGTCGGGAGAGTTCCCGACTTTATGTACCGTGGGCCGCAACGTTCGTGTCGGTTGCATACCGTTGGTAATCTGCGCCCGTCGTATGGGTCATTCCGAGCATTTTCGTATGGCTGAAAGGCGGAATGTCACGGACCGATAACTCCCGGTATGAACGCTCAATTCCCATTCAATGCTCCGGACCCGCAAAACCTGCAGGTACTGGAAGCCTACAGAGTCAGAGCCGCTGCGGCGAAAGCAACTACCGAAGACTTCACTGGCTGGCTTGAACGGATTGACGTCCTGGAGGGACTCACCACCAAAGATCTCACCAGAATTCACGGACAGTTGATCGCTATCGGAAATCTGAAGTTTGAGATCTCCGGCCGCCGCGTCGGACTGTGCTATAAAATCAGTGACAGGGGACGCCAGTCACTGGAGAAGGCCAAAACCGCCGCCACTGCCGCGAAAGACAACGACGGCGACGAGACCGCTCAGGACGCCGCCGCCTGATGCTGCTTCAACCCGCCCCGTCCTCCGGCGAAATGTGCCGCCAGATCGAGCAGGAACGTGCGTCGTACAGCGGAAATGCGTTCGGAAATACATTGCCCTGACGACAGCCGTGCCCGTGATTACTGCCTGCAGCCATTGTTGTGTCTCGCGGTTTGCTCAACGACGACGCTGAGTTTTTCCAGTCGGAATCGATGCGATGTACTGGTGGCGATTAAACAAAACCCACAACATGCCAGGTTCGCCCCCCCGCATTGCGTGAACAGACGCGTCGTTAAGCTACTTATGGCCATGCCCTTCATGGTCATGGCCCCGCCCTGCTCTTCTTCAATAGAACCTTCAACCGTCTCTTCGGATTCCCTCGAATTCCGGAACGGTACGAAACCGGAAGACGCGGTCCAGGAATTCCGGGAATCTCAAAAGAGGTGGAATTCGAAACCAATGCACAAACGTTTCTCATCAGCGAAGACGCTTCCACCCCGAATGGCGGCACCGTCAGGAAATTCCGTGTCGCCTCAATGTCTGAGACCTCGGCTCGGCTACAACCGATCGATGAAATCACACCGGAGATCTGTTTAGCGATTGATCCGCTTGTCAGCCTGTCCAACGGGGTCCATTCGGGCATTGGCGCTTGCCGAAAAGAAGGAAGCGCGCATGGGACTGGCTATTGTGAACCAGACCACGTGCCTGCCCTTCGCATGTCGGGAAGCGTGTGACCTGTGTATTCAGGAATGTAATGCGGCAGGCTACAACGCAATTGAATACACACAGGTCGGCACGATCGCAGACGACAACGGCAATCCGATCGACGGAACCGTATATCGTGCTCTCGTGGTCCTCCGGATAAGTGCGTTGGTTGCGGCCTGTGCCAGACGCGGTGCAATGGTATCAATGTCAAGGAAAAGAGATTGCTCTCAGAGTCGGCCATAATTATCGAAGCCGGTGATGGCTATGAGGACACGCTCATGAGCGTGTCCTACATCGATCTGAGACAGGCAGAAGGCAAACAGCAAACAGCAGCTCCGTCTGAAAAGTCCGACAGCGGCTATTTCGTACCTGACACCGATTCATCCGGCGATACAGTCGGAATCGCCGATGACAAAACAACCCCATCCGCAGACAACAATCGGGTCGGTCCGGCAGACGAATAAGCAAGGACTGTTGTGGCTCGCCGGAAAACAGGGAGCAGCATCCTTACGCCGTCCGCTGCAGGAAGTCCTGCGCTGTCGACAGCAGTTCGTCGTGAGCGTCTTCGAAGATGTAATGCCCGGCGTCAGCAATTGGGTGCCGTTCGGCCTCTGGAAATCGTTCACAGAACTCGTCGTAGAACTCAGGACTGAAGCACCAGTCTTTCATGCCCCAGACAAGCAGCATGGGAGAATCACGAAACTGTCCCAGGCCGTCTTCCACCGCTTTCAGTGCCGCGTAACTTCGATGTGCCGGGAGCAGCGGGATGTCGTGCACAAACTCCTTCACTGCGACACGATTGGCCCAGCTGTTGTACGGTGCAAGCAAGCCCTTCTTCGCCATCAGCGACAGCGGCTGTTCACTAGCCATCCGCAGTGCGGCCACGGAAAACAGATTCAAGGCACGCATGCCAACGGTCCCGAACAACGGGACGCGGCAGGCGGCGATTCGCAGCGGTATACTTCGGCTGCGAAATGCGCCCGTGTTCATCAGAACAAAACGACCGAAACGTTCCGGCATACGCCCGGCACAGCCCATGCCAATGGCCCCGCCCCAGTCATGGGCAAACAGCGTAACGTCGTTCAGCTCAAGCTGTTCAACGAACGAAACCAGGCGACCAATGTGGGCCTCCAGTGCGTATTCATCAGCCTGAGGCTTTTCTGAAAACCCGCAGCCAAGATGGTCGATCGCGATCACGCGGTAGTGCGGTGCCAGATCGCGAACCAACCGTCGCCAGGCAAAGCTCCATGTCGGGTTTCCGTGAACCATCAACAGAACCGGTCCCTGTCCCTCATCAACGAAATGAATATGTCGCCCATCAATTTCCATCCAGTGAGAACCAAAAGGATACTCCTCCCGAAACCCCTCGCGATTCACAGCCCTGGCCGTCAGTGAATCGGGAACCTCGTCGGAGCTAAGAATGCGCGCGGAAGTCACGGACAGACGATCTTTGAGAACAGATGGGGGGAAAAGACGTTGGACCAAAGCAGCAGTCCTTAAACTGCGGCGGAGACTATGCGATCCAGCCAAAACTGACTACTTACGGGTTCGCTATTTTCCGGACGTTTCAGGGGCGACCTGATTCTCTGCCACATATAATGCTCCGGCAAACAGTCCCTGGATGACTTTGGTCATGTGCGGAATGTCCAGTTTTTCCCACTCATCAGAGGGCTGATGGTAATCGGCATGCAGAGACCCGGCCGAAAAGCTGTGAGCCACCACACCCTTTCTGACGAACGAGTAATTATCGCTGCGTGAATACAGCATCTCGCCTACGTCGTTGCGGTTGAAGATTTCCACACCGACACGCTCCGCCCCGGAGTTCATCATTGCGCCCAAATTCGAATGTTTCCACCCGGTCATCCAGGCTTTTTCTCGAGCATCCGTTTCCGGACGGCCCACCATTTCGATGTTAATATTGGCCACGATCCTTGACAGAGGCCAGAGCGGGTTGTCTACAAAATACTTCGACCCCAGCAGACCTTTTTCTTCTCCCCAGAACGTGACAAACACCACGGACCGGCACGGCTTTGTCTTTAGACTGGCAAAGGCGTCTGCCAGACTGACGACCGCTGTCACGCCCGTCGCATTGTCGTCGGCACCGTTGTTGATTCGGTCATCGCCGTAGGATCGCGTGCCAATATGATCAAGATGTGCGGATACCACGATGGCCTCCTGTGACAGGTCCGGATCACTGCCACGCAGAATCCCCACGACATTGTGTACCGGGTTCAGCACTTCCAGCTGCGCACCCACCTGGATAGAAAACTTTTTTCCAACAGGATTCGTGTCACTGGCCACCAGCACAACAGCGCACTCCGGCTTTAGGCCATCTTCCAGGAACAAAGCCTTTCTCAGCAGCCGTTCAGCAATTGTGGGCAGGACGCTCTCGCCATCGCACGGAATCAGAACAACCTTCGTCTTCTTTTCTGTGAGTGCTCGAATCCGCCGAGCACGTCGGCCGCCAGAGCATCGGATTCCTTCAGCACTGTGCCCGTGACATCAATCGCTTCAGGACCGCCCGACAGCAAACCTCGATACGAAATCGGATCACCATCAACTTCAGTCAATGTCGGGCCGTGTTCCGGAGGCATTGTCGTGACCAGTAGATGGGTCTGGAAGAAGCTGTCGTCCTGGCCGCCGCATTCGAGACCGGCGCCACGAAATCGAGCAGCCACGTACTGCGACGCAATCGTCAACCCCGGAGACGGTGTATCCCGCCCCGCCATTTCGTCGCTGGCCAGAAACGAAATCGTGCTCAGCACTCGCCCTTCGGATATGGCTTTTATCACCGCAGCTGCGTCTTCGCTGAGACCCGGTTCAGTGGCTTCCTGCGAAATCGCCGTCATTCCACAGGAGATCAGCAGTAAAAATATCGATATTCGTTTGATCATGTCGTGAACAGAAAAAGTGGCCGGTTGTTGAATTCTCGTTCCCAAACTCCAGTTTGGAAACGGATTTTAGCAAAGCTCCGCTTTGCCAAGTATGATTGACAATCCCATGTTGCCTGTCGAAGCAGAGCTTCAACCATAAGTGTTCTCCAGCCGTAGTCCGGGAGCAGCACAAATTGCAAAAGTGGCGTCGCCTGACTCGAAGAGTACTTCATTGACACTCAGCCGTCACTCGGCTGAGCAAAGGTCTCGACCAGTTTTCGGGAGGCTCGCAAGCCGTCAACGGCGGCTGTGACGATGCCACCGGCGTAGCCGGCTCCTTCTCCGACCGGATAAATGCCGGAAAGTCCAGGCACCTGCCACGTTTCGCGATCCCGATCGATGCGTACGGGAGAGCTGCCACGCATCTCCGGACCAACCAAAACGGCTCCCGGCAGATATCGTCCCTTCCATTTTTGGTCCATCACCTGCAGTCCGTTCATCATTGCCGCCAGCACCGGCGCAGGCAGCAATTCGGCCAGGTTCATGGGCTTTGTTCCTCGCTGATACGATGACGGGATCTGCTGGTTGGAATCAGGTGTGCGTCCATTCAGAAAGTCCTCAGTGCGCTGCACCGGTGCAGAATAGTCTCCGCCGGTCATTGTGAAGGCTTTGGCTTCATAACGACGCTGTAATTCCACACCCGCCAACGGATGCGAACTCCCGAACAACTCGGGTTCCAGTGTCACCACCAGCCCGCTGTTGGCGAAGGGAGTATCGTGTCGCGAATTGCTCATTCCGTTCGAACAGAACATATTGGGTTCTGAAATACTGGGGATCACCATGCCTCCCGCACACATACAGAAGGTAAACAGGTCTCGTTCGCCTTTTGCCACCAAAGAATAGTCTGCGGCACCCAGCTTATGCAGATATTCGGGCCGTCCGTATTTGTGATCGTTGACCACAGACTGTGGCTGTTCGATACGCAGCCCCAGCTGAAAGGCCTTGGCACGCAGCGGCAAACCGGCGTCCAGTAACATGCGATAAGTGTCTCGCGCGCTGTGCCCCATGGCCAGGATGCATTGCGATGTTGCGACGAATCCGGATGACGTTTCCAGTCCCTGCAAACGTCCATCACTAATCTGCAATCCCACCAGCCGGCAGCCAAATCGATACTCACCTCCCAGCGCTTCGATGCGGCGACGATAGTTGCGGCAGATCAACGGCAGCTTGTTGCTGCCAAGATGCGGACGATGTTCGTAGACAAGTGAGGGCCGCCCACCACAGTCCACGAAGCTTCTAAGCACCCAGTCCACATCTGCCCCGGTGATGCGACAGGTCAGCTTACCGTCGCTGAAACACCCTGCACCGCCTTCGCCGAACAGATAATTGTTCTCGTCGTCATGGGCACCCCCGCCTTCAAAACACCGAATCACAGCAACTCGCTCTTTGACCGCCTGGCCCCGCTCCAGAATGATCGGCCGATAGCCCTTTAACGCAAGGTAGTATCCCGCCAGCAACCCGGCCGGTCCCGAACCGACAATCACGGGACGCGACTTTAACGGCCGACTGCCGGGATCAGGGTCAAAGAAACACTGCTCCTGGTAGGCATCAACCTGCAGATCCTCGGTTGCCTTCAATGCAGTGGAATCCGGCAGGTCCAGAATCAGCGAATAGACAAACTGCAGTGCATGACGCTGGCGAGCGTCCAGGCTTTTCCGCAGAATCTTCCATGACTGCAGTTCAGTCTGCTGCAGGCCCAGCTTCTGACAGACGCGCGAAGGCAGCTCCGCCTCGGCCATTTCCACTGGACTTCTAAAATTGGCAACGCGAAAAAGCATGGGTGAGGGCTGACTGAAAGTTACTGCCGATATCAATTTCAGGTGGCGGAACTGGTGGTGTCGTGTCCGGCAATGTTGTCGCCGCCGATATCCTGATTAAAGGTCTCAGCGGCCAGCCAGACGGAAATCATCGTCAGACCAGCTGTGGCGATCAGGTAGACGGAAACCGGCCACGATTCGCCACCGGACCACTCCAGCATAGCGGTCGCGATCAACGGCGCCAGTCCGCCGGCAAACGGCGATGCCAGTTGATAGCCGATGGATGCCCCGCTGTAGCGAACATTTGTGCCAAATAACTCTGAAAAGAAGGCGGCCTGAGGCCCGTACATGGCGGCATGTCCGATCATCCCCAGCACGATCGCCAGCCACACAACCGCGACGACACCCGTCTCGATCAGCCAAAAGAAGGGAAACGCGAACGCGGCCAGAAACATTGCACCGCACAGGTAAACGGGGCGTCGCCCAATGCGATCCGACAGAATACCGAAGGCCGGAATCGCCACAATCTGAATCGCGGCCGCAATCCACACGCCAACCAGCACTGTACGTTTTTCAAGGCCGAGATGTTCAGTTGCGTACGACAGCACAAATACGCTGAAGATGTAGAAGCAGGCGTTCTCTGCAAAGCGCGCCCCCATGGCCAGCAACACATTCCGTGGGTAGTGTCGAAAAACGTCCAGAATCGGCACGGGACTGACATCATTTTTGTGCTGCACCTGAGCAAATAGTGGACTCTCAGCAATCTGAAAACGGATAAACATTCCAATCGTCAGCAGCACAACACCAAACAGGAACGGCATCCGCCAGCCCCAGCTGAGAAAAGCCTGATCGTCCATACTTGAAAAAATGGCGAACACGCCGGTCGCCAGCAACAGCCCTGCGGGAACCCCCATCTGCACACAGCTGCCGTAGAATCCGCGTTTACTGCTGTGGCCGTGTTCTATCGCCATTAACACGGCCCCACCCCATTCACCACCGACACCAAAACCCTGAACCAGTCGCAGCACGATCAGCATGATCGGCGCAGCGATGCCGATGGATTCATACGTCGGAAGCACACCGATCAGACATGTGGCGACGCCCATCATCATCAGCGTCGTGACCAGCATCGCCTTGCGCCCAATACGATCGCCGAAATGCCCGAACACGATGCCGCCAAGTGGTCGGGCAAAAAAGCCGATCGCAAAGGAACCGAGTGAGGCCATGCTGGCCAGAAAATCGTCGCCAACGGGAAAAAACAGCTTGTTGAAAACGAGAGCAGCAGCCGTTCCATAGATAAAGAAATCGTACCATTCGATTGTGGTGCCAACAAAACTGGCCAGAACAACACGACGTACATCAGCAGGATCCACAGCGACCTGCGGCGTACCTGGCACGCTCGCGGCCTCTTCGTTGAGCTCTGCTTCTGTATTCTCAGACATCGCGTCTACCAAACTGCGGGAAAGACCTGTCGGCACGGAACCTGTATATCAAAAACTGAAGCCACTCACTGCACTCACCGTAACCGCCGCTACGATGAGTTGCGCCAGCAACAGCGTCCTCCACGTCCGTGAGGCTGACGCCGAAGGCTGCGGCTTGTCCTTCGCATCCGAAAGAGCCAGTCCGGCGGCCAACAACAGCCAGGGCGTTAGAAAACACCACAGCCGTGCGACTTCACCCTGGTTCTTTCCGGACAGCCAGAGTGCCCCCCACGTCGCTGCCGCAGCAACACACAGTGCCACTGCCGGTGCCCGTCGGCACTGCAATGGTCCTCCCCGCAAAACTCGCAGCACCGCCATCGTCACTCCGCAGACCGCGAATCCGGTGACCGGCAGGCCGACCGAAAACGCCAGCTCCAGCGGATTCACCAACAACCACTTCCAGTAGGTACGAGGATACTGGTCGTAAAACCCTCCATGATTCGTCAGATTCATCATCCACACGTTAACCATGTTACAATCGGTGAAACTGTTCCACAGCAGACTGGTTGCCAACGCCGTCAGGAGCACGGTGCCGGACACACACAGTGCCCGCCTCACTGATTCGCCGCGCGTCTGCCACGCCTGGATCGCGATGAATGCAGCCAGGACAGCCAGCACCGGCAGGTGCGCCAAGCTGAGCATCATGCCGCACCATAGTGCAATCCCGGCCGGAAATGCCAGGGCAAACAATCTCCAGCGGGTCGTCGCGAGTATGCTGAGAGCGAGCACGGAAGTACAGGTGAATGGAAACAGCAGGTCAGACTTCGGCAGAAAGACAGCCAGACATGGCAGCGTCGGCCACAGACAGCAAATCCGCCAGGCGGTGGTCGCGTCGAACAGATGTCGACACAGAATGGCCAGAGGAATGATCGTGAGACACACAGCAACGATGCTGATGCTGCTCAGCAGATGCAGGGCGGCAAGTTCGTTGTTCTTCAGTCGTGGTCCGAACCGTGTACTGCTCTCAATTGAACGGAACGTCTGGCGAATTCGATCGTTTTCCACGCCATTAAGCAATGAAACGATTGCGGGATAGGTATTGCAGGCGTCGAGACAGGCTTTGCTAAGAAGAAATAAACCCGGCGGATGAGTGCCCACGTGAAGAACGTCACCTTCTTTCATGCGATCTTCGTAGCCACTCAGGAACTCAGGTGTCGACGTAATGCCAAAAACAGCTTCCTGAAAATATCCAGCGGACGATGGATCGTACAGCACCCAGTACGGCTTCGTCTCACGATGCGCAACCGGGGCCGTCTGCTGAACTCGGTCCAGCCAGAACCAGGCGGCTAACATCAGCACCATGTAGGCGAACCAAGTCTGCAACAGTCGACCGCGTGTGGCTCGACGTGCCCCGCGGATCGAAACACCGTACAGAACCGCCCCCCCAATCAGTGCCGGCAGCAGTCTGTCGGCCGCCGCCGCAAAGTCCGTCAGCGCACGGTTCCGTCGCCATGTCCATTCTCCGGGAATCCCCAGGGGAACCACGGGCAGCATCAGAACGACCGCTGTGACAACGACGCTGAAAATCAGTATTGTCTGCGACGTCAGTTTCACGTTGGCCAGCAGATTAGAGTCTGTCGGAGGAGCAGCAATACGTCTGTCGCACATCCTGGCAGCGACCAGCGATATCCGAGCGGCCACGCCGCATTAATCAGGACCACAATACAAGCTCGAAGCACCAGCGGATGGCTGTCATGCGATTATGTACTACACTTGCTTGCCCTGCGTGCTTGTATCAAGAACGGCAGAGTCCCGCTGTTTCTACGCCGGATTGCACTCAAAGCAGAATAAAAAAGCCCTTCGAGAGGAAGATCTCTCGAAGGGCGTATCGCTAAAGGTGATTGTACCCGATTTTATCGACGTGACTGTTCCGTTTCGTTACCGAAAATGAAGAGCCCACCCCCGGAACCGCCACCTTTTGAAGGATTTAGCAGGTAATCGGCATCCAGTGCTTTTTCGATGCGAGATTTAGCCTGCGAC
>JABABI010000104.1 GCA_014238335.1 Fuerstiella sp. | reverse complement strand
CGGAAAGTAGCGGAACTTTCAGCGAGAGAGTTCAGAAAATGCTGAAATTGACTGCGTCTGCAAAAATCCCGTGGTTGCAGACAATTCCGCAAATCAGCCTTGATTCGGAAGAGGCACTGCTGAAAATGCTGGAAGGCACCGTTGCCAACGTACCGCCGCAGGGCGGACGGAAACATCCGGAGCAACAGTACATCCAGATCGACACTACGAATATTCTGTTCATCTGCGGTGGGACGTTTGTCGGCATGGAAGACATCGTGGCCAGGCGAATGGGCAAGAAGGTCATCGGTTTCGGAAACAATTCGTCCACATCAGACGACGAAATCCGAGAAGAACTGCTGGCTCAGGTGGACGTCGACGACATCATGGAGTTCGGCCTGATCCCCGAATTACTGGGACGGCTTCCCGTGCTCGGATCGCTGGCACCTCTGACCGAAGAAGCCTTGGTACAGGTGTTGACCGAACCTCGAAACGCACTGGTGCGGCAATACAAGAAGCTGTTCGAAATGGAAGGCTGTGCTCTGGAGTTCACTGAAGGTGCTCTTTTCGAAATCGCCAAGCGAGCACGTGTCAAGAACACAGGGGCGCGTGGCCTTCGCAGCATCGTGGAACGAGCAATGTTCGACATCATGTACGAACTGCCGGAACAGGAATCAGACCAGACATTCGTCATTACCGAGGAAATGGTCCGCGGCGAGCAGGCCATCCTGCCTGGCGATTCGGCAGCCGCATAGCATCGCCCCTTAACATCAACGGCATCGAGCGAACCATTTCGCTCGATGCCGTTTTTTGTTTTCGCACGCGCAACAGAAAGCCTGGCGTTCAAGAAACGCCAGGCTTCTGTTCGATTCAGATCTGTTCCAGGTCCGGCCTAGTACATTTCTTCGTCATGGTCGTGTCCACCCTTGGCATCGGCTTTAGGAGCTTCTGCAATCAAGGCGTCACTTGTCAGCAGCAGAGTCGAAACGCTGGCAGCGTTCTGCAATGCAGTGCGAGTCACCTTAGTAGGGTCAATAACGCCGGCCTTGACCAGATCTTCGTACTTGTCTGTAGCAGCATTGTAGCCACTGTTGCCATCCAGATTGGAGACTTTTTCACAGACGACCGCCCCGTCGACACCAGCGTTGTCCGCAATCTGTGTCAGCGGCGCTTTGCAGGCACGAACGATAATGTCGTAGCCAACCTTTTCGTCGTGAGACAGTTTTCCGACCTTAACCGCAGTTGAGGCTCGCAGCAGGGCTACGCCGCCACCTGGCAGAATACCTTCTTCGACGGCGGCACGAGTCGCATGCAAAGCATCTTCAACTCGAGCCTTCTTTTCCTTCATTTCGCTCTCGGTCGCCGCACCAACGTTTACCTGAGCTACACCACCGGCCAGCTTCGCGACTCGCTCTTCGAGCTTTTCGCGGTCATAGTCGCTGGTGCTGTTCTCCATTTCACGTCGAATTTGATCGATGCGAGCAGAAATGTCGGCCTTCTTCCCACCACCCTCGATGATGGTGGCATTGTCTTTGTCAACCATAATCTTCTTGGCCTGACCAAGATCCGTTAGCTCAATATTCTCAAGCTTGATGCCCAGATCTTCAAAGATGGCCTGACCACCAACCATAATGGCAATATCCTGCAGCATGGCCTTGCGACGATCCCCGTAACCGGGAGCCTTCACAGCAGCGATTTTGAAGGTGCCTCGCAACTTGTTGATGACAAGAGTCGCCAAAGCTTCGCCTTCGACATCTTCAGCGATGATCAGCAGCGGTTTGCCGGCATTTACGACCTTTTCCAGAACCGGAACAAGATCCTTGATATTGCTGACCTTCTTTTCGTGAATCAGCACGTACGCATCTTCCATCACGCATTCCATGGTTTCGGAATCGGTGACGAAGTACGGCGATAAGTAACCTCGGTCAAACTGCAGACCTTCGACAACGTCAAAATTTGTCTCCAGACTGTTGCCTTCTTCGACCGTGATCACGCCGTCTTTGCCGACCTGCTCCATCGCGTCGGCCAGAATACCGCCGATTTCACTATCGTTATTGGCAGCCACAGAACCAACCTGAGCAATCGCCTTCTTGGTACGGCAATCAGTGGCCATACTCTTAAGCTGCTCAGTGATGTCCCCAACGGCTTTGTCCATGCCACGCTTCATTTCCAGCGGGCTGACACCGGCCACGACAGCCTTCAGGCCTTCCTTATATATCGCTTCTGCCATCACGGTTGCAGTAGTCGTGCCATCGCCGGCGACATCTGACGTCTTGCTAGCCACTTCACGAACCATGCGAGCACCCATGTCCTCGAACTTGTCAGACAGTTCGATTTCTCGTGCGACCGTAACCCCGTCCTTGGTGACGGTGGGCGATCCAAAGCTCTTTTCGATAATGACGTTGCGACCGCGTGGTCCCAGAGTCACTCTGACGGCTTTGGCCAGCTTCGCGACTCCGCGACGCATAGACTCCTGAGCGTCCTGATCAAAGGCAATGATTTTTGCCATAGTGGATTTTCTCCGAGTTAGATTTGATGATTCTTCGTTGAAACCTGAGACCTGAACAATGCGATCTCAGATGAACTCGCCGAGGGCTTGATTTTTCCGCTGTGCAGTACACGAACCTGATACGGCTGACATGCAGCACCCACGAACAGTCCTCTTCGAGCTTTTGTACGAGCTGACGCTCGGAATAGATGCAGGCGATCGGTAAGTGATACGTTCGCCCGCGTGGCCACTGTTACCCGCCTGAGCCAGTCAGGCGACACCCGTTACACGGTCGCCATGATGTCGCTCTCGCGAAGCAGCAGATAATCCTCGTCGCCGATGTTGATCTCGTCGCCAGCGTACGAACTGAAGATAACTTTGTCACCTTCTTTAACAGTCAGCGCAATTCGCTCACCCTTGCTGTTCACGTGACCATCACCCACAGCGATGACCTCGCCCTGCTGCGGCTTGTTCTGAGCTGCATCGGGCAGCACGATACCGCCCGCTGTAGTCTCCTCAGCTTCGGCACGTTTCAGTACAACGCGATCGCCCAAGGGCACAATGCGTGTGCCACTTGAAGATGCCTTCTTTGCCATTACTTTCTCCTGAAACAAAACCGACTGCCATCGTGGCGAATTGCACGACAATGACAGCCAATCAACAACGTTATGGGCGACAACTCGCCCAAAAATGCTGAATTCCCGCCGTTTGAAGCAATAGCTTCGTGGATAGAAAATCAGGTGCTCACGCAATTAGCGAACGCCGTGCCATTGACAACAATCCACCTTAAGTTGTTTTTCAAAAACACTTTACAAACACAACAGGTGTCATCGACCCAGTTTTCTGGCAGCTTCCAAGGACACTCGCTGCCGTTTTGACAACCCGCCAGACGTGGGAAGAGAAAGAAAAGCCCTTACGACCGGTGCCCCGGATAATCGGGACAATCTGCACGACTTGCGAAAGTTAGCAGTGGCGGCTGGTGTCGCCTGCTCCTACTATTACCGTTCTCCTCTTGCTGCCGCTCACAGCCCAATTTGCTTTGTCACCTTTCGTTTCAGACGCATAGCGTTCAACGCTCTCTGTGTGACGGCAGTTTCGTGAAACCAGAATTCAAGGGCCTGCAGCGCGGGCGTAAAAATTCCGTCGCGGTTTTTCAGAGTGAAGATGGTACTGCGAGTGTTTCGCTCTGCCGTGTCCCCTTCAGCTCAACAAGTAAAGACCTGCGGCCAGCCATCGAATTGTACCAGGAGGGGCAACGCCAGCAGGCGATACGGTTTCTCCATTTGTGTCAGGCTGCCTGTCCATGGCAGAACGCCGATCATTTTCGTCTGCGTTTGGTCCTCGCCACACTTGACCTGGAAGCCGGTCAGGCCGATGCTGCATGGCACCAGCTGCAAAGGGCATTAAGCTGGAGGAACCAACGGGAAAACGAACCGATATTGCTGAACGCTCTGCCCGCCATTACGGATGTGGAATGGCTGGCCATGGCGAACATCGCACTGCACGTAAATGACTTTCGCACCGCCGAAGTTTACGCGACTAAGGCAATCGCCCGCACCAGCCATCGTCCATTAGCAGGCGTAACGGAACTGTTGCACGATTCGCGTGCTGACGCCTTCACGGTACTGGCCGCGGCGCGACTTCGTCAACGACGATTCCGCGAAGCAACACTGTTGCTGCGACTCTCGCGGGACGCTCACGCAAAAGCGGGGGATTCCGAGCAGGTTGTTGTCGACTTGATCCTGTCCGCCGACATCGAACTGCAAAGCGGTTCCGTCGATACGGCCGATCATCTGGTCGTCGAGGCGGGACAGATACTCCTGAGCGAGTGTGCATACGAGCGGCATTGCCGACTCAATCTCCTTAGAAAAATCGTCGGACAACGGCACCGGGCGATCAGACACAGGAACAGGAAATGGCGGGCAGGATTGAACTGAAGTAGACGCTATCGAAGCTTATCCAGCAGCCTGTTCAAACCACGGTCGACCTGTTCATTAACACGATTTCCAATCTGTTGTTTACCAAGGCTCTGCAACAGACCGGATGTGTCAAGCTGTGGCCGATCGATTGTGCCCGAGAACGATATTCGAACAGAGTTATCGCGACCACTGACGCTCTGTTCCAGCGGCACGTCCAGCGCCAGACGCAGATTACGATTGAAACCTACTCCCCCGCGACTGATCACGTAATAGCCACCAACCACCATCTGCAGACCGTCGTGGATCACCATTCCGTCTCGCATTTCAAACGGAATTTCCTGAGTCGGAAGATCAATACTTCCGGTATCAAGTGTGTTGCGTTTTCCAAGCACGGAAACGACCTGCAACAACTGATCCAGCGAGGCCCCTGGAGCAGCAGTGGCATCGTGAACGGTCAGGACGGCCTGAACCATACTTTGTTTCGGTTGATCAATGTGGTAGTCAAATCTATGGACTCGCGCTGAAAAACGCCCCTGCACATTTGTCGCCTCTGCCATCAATGGGGCGACATAACCTAACCATTCGCTGCACAATTTCGGCGTCAAATTCAGATTCCGGATACGGCTCCCGGACGCCAGCTGTATGCGATTACCAGCGAAGTCCCATTGCGGCATCACGTCGATTTGCCCGCTGCCCAGCTCGCAGTGAATGGGTTCGGTCCTCAGATGCCCGTGTTTGAATGCGGCAATCGCTGAACCGGGCCCAAGTGGCAGGCCGTAGACACTTCCCCCCTGCCACACAATGTGTCCTGATGCGAAAATCGGCGCGATGGAAGGTGCGTCCACCTTCGACGCGTCCTCATGTCGCTCGCGGAATCGATTCGCGTCTGTTTCCGTTAGCAGAGAAGGGGCTCCGCGAAGAACAAAAGTATCCTGCCCCTGACCGACAAAACTAATGGACGCTTTCTGATCTGCAAAAATCTGCCTTGAGAGTGATTCCAGGTCATAGGCAGTGTCCGCCGACAGGTTAACGGTCAGCAGACCATGCCTGACGGCCAGTGTGCCGGTGACATCTGATCGCAGCCCTGGCAGTTCAATTCGACCACGTTCAACGACAAACGCACCGGTTTTCCGGTCTGCAATAAGGCTGATATCAAGACAGCCTTCGCTCATACCAAACGCGGGCGGCGCAATTTGGCGGTTTCTACGAAGCTCAGCTTTCAGCGTCAGACGCTGCTCGGGTTGCGCATTCAGCTTGGCGACCAGTGTTGAATTTCCCGACAGCCATGGCATGTGATGCCATGGCAAAACCATAGTTTTGATGGCGGCCGTTGTTCCTTCGACGGTCAGGCTGCCGTCCATCATCTGCAAAATGTTCCTGGACAGGTCGACTGCCAACTGGCTGCTCCGGACACTGAGCTCACTTGATTCCAACAGAACATTCTGCAGATTCAGGACTTCTCCCTTGCGCCGAACATCGAGTTCCAGCTTTACATCGCCCTCGATCCGTGGCTGCGGCAGGTCCGTCAACTGCCGGACCTCCTGCCACAGCCGCGACGGGTTGACGCTTCCCCGGATCGCAATGCCACCGTCAATCGGGTCAGCGCTGATCGAGCCAAAGTCACCTTCGACTGTCGCTCGAAGCATGTCCACGTGGTCTCGTCGAGCCGAACCGACGGCAGTAACACGCATGGGCGAATCCACTGTGATCGGCTGCCCCGCACTTTCAGCCTGAATTGGCGACGTTTCTGCGAGTAGCCGCCACTGAAAGTCCGCCGCTGGTTTCCGGTTCCCCGGCGTCTTCGATCCTGTCGGTGACGTTCGTTGCACACAACAGGAAAAACGAAGGCTGCCGGAATCGACGACGACGTCATCACTAACCTTCAGGGTCCGCGGAATCATTCGGGAAATGGCGGCAAGGTCAATTTCCCCATCCAGACGCACCTGTCCTGAGGCTGCAGCTGTCGCTTCTGAGACAATATGCTGACGCTGGTCAGTCTGCTTGCCGTGGCCTGCGCGCATCACGGAAACAGGATCTTCTGCACCGAGCATCACTTCGCCGTCGCCAGCCATATCAAAGACACTGGACTGAAGTCGCAGCCCCTGTAACAGAATCCCGTCAGCGGCCACCGCCACAGCACCGCACGCTGTGATCATGTTAAGGTCCAGCATTTCACCAGGTGCCCAGGACTTTTGCCGCCACTGAATACCTTCGCCCAGAAATTGAAGTCGTCCGGCAATCGCATTCCCTGCCGTCGGCCCCATAAGCCTGGCCTGAACACGGCAGGAACATTTGCCACGACAGACCGTATCGGGCAGGAATCGGTGAACAAGCGGTCGCAGTTTCGTAAGGTCCAGTTGACGAGCTTCGATGATAAGCAGCTGGCGATCAGATGATCCTTTCCATGCCCCCAGTTGCAGTGAAAACGCGGGACGGCGTGTGTGCACCTCCGGGGAATTCAATTGTTCATCAAAAAGCGGTTGCAGGGGAAAGTCGCCGGCCAGATCGTCCAGGGTTGCCGCAATTCGTGGATTCACGCCATCGGCTTTCACGCCATTACGTTGTGCCGTTGTGCCGGACTCTGATCCCCCAACAAATGCGGTAACAGCGATGCTTGGCAAACCTGGTGTCGAATGTCTATTCAAGAATTGTCCGTTTATCCCGGTCAGCACGGTCGCCTTTGCGGACGTCAAGCCCGCAGAAATCAGGCGAACACTGCCTTGAGACACCATTAAATCTACTGCCGGGGCCCCGAATTCACCTGAAGATTCGGTTTCAGGAAACAGTTTTCGGAAGGTTTGTTCCAAATTACTTGTTCCGTCAAAAACCCGGACGTTCAACGTTGGCCGATCGATCGTGATGTCAATGTCCCGACCGGCTGACATTGCCAGCTTCCAAAGAGGCTGTCGCGTCGCGACGACGTCGGCCGTGAGTAACGGGACTGCAGATTTGTCAGCCGACAAATCTGCGGAGAGGTCCCGCACGACAATGTCCGTCAGGCAAACTTCAGACCACCAGTGCAGAGTCCCGGACTCAAACGTTACGGCTCGGGCTAACTGCGGGTGAAACAGCCGCAACAATGAGGGGACCTGCCCCGCGCCGGACAGAACCGTTGGTGCAATGCCGACGACCAGCAGGATCATCACGAACCAATGGCCACGGCGGCGGAATCGTCCCCCCGGTGCGTCGGATCTCGTGTTTGCAGACTGCTTCGGCGTGGGCATGCTAGAAGATACGCTATGTCGCAGGGTAGCGCGAATCGTGTAATCATGACTCCAGTTAGTATCGACAGCCTGCCGCCTACGACTGGCATGTGTTGTTCTCAACACACAACAGCCAACCGCGACCTGAGCCGGCGAATCGATCCTGTCGGCCACAACGCCGTCAAGTCTCTGATTGGCGCGAATTTTCCAGCTTTAAGGATTGCTGCACGCGTGAAAAATCGGCCTCGTGTGTTTGAGCACACTAAATAATGTTCCCCAGGGCGGAAAAGCCCTATGCCATTTCTGTGGACTGTATTGATTCTGCCCCTGCTGCCGGACCTCACAGCAACAGGCAAGCTCTTTTGCGTGAAACCTATGTTGATTTTCTGCCACGTCGCATTGACGACGTATTGTTATTAACGATGGCGATGCACCAGGGGTATTCCTGACGGGTTTTGCGCCACCAGCCTGGACACAGAACAATGCAGTACAACAACGAATCGCAGGAAGGATCTGTCCTTGACGAAATCCGCTCAACGATTGCATCACTCGACGCAATCCGAGGCAGGGCAACATCGTCGTTTGTGTCCGCACCTGCAACTCCTCATGTCGACGTCGCTGACGAGCCTGCTGAGACTACACACGACCAATCAGAGGCATGGAAAATCGCGGAATCGGTGTACGAGTACGCATCTGGTGAAGATTATGAATCCCGTGGCGTGGATGCCGAAAAGGCAACCAAACTCGCCACAGACGGATACGACTCTGAAGCCGAAGATGACATCAGCGGTCGGAAAGTATTGTCGCGCCAAGTGAATACGACCGCGAAGATCATGATCGTCGACGACGAGCCGCTCAACATCATGACGTTTCGCCAGCATTTAAAACTTGAAGGCTACCATCGTTTCGTATCAACGACAGACGCCAATGAAGCGCTGTCCATGGCAAAACGTGAACTGCCGGACGTCATGCTGCTCGACGTTGACATGCCACGGATCACCGGACTGGATATCCTTAGAGTTATGGCGCTGGACCCCGTCCTGCAGCATATTCCGGTATTGATCCTGACAGCGGCCACGGATCCCGCCATCCGAAAAAGTGCACTCGAACTGGGCGCCAGTGACTTTCTGGCCAAGCCCATCGACCCGAACGAATTACTGCCGCGAGTTCGCAATGCGACCATACTAAAAATACATTATGACATGATGGCCAACCAAGCCGCTCGACTTGAACAGCAGGTGGAACGTCGCACCCGACAGCTCGAGTCGACTCGGCAGCAGTTGATCCAAAGTCTCGCGCGCGCCGCCGAACATCGCGATAACGAAACTGGAAACCACGTTATTCGAGTGGGACGGTACGCCGCGATCATCGCTGAAGCCATGGGGTATCCGGCACAACATTTGCCGATGCTGGAACAGGCAGCACAACTTCACGATGTTGGAAAAATCGGCATTCCGGATGCAATCCTGTTCAAATCCGGCAGGCTCGACCCGGACCAGTACGAACTGATGAAGCGGCATTGCGCCATTGGCCAGCAGATCATAAAACCCATCTCGGAAAAAGACTGGGAGATTCTCAAGACTCATACACGGAAGGGCGAGAATCTGCTGCACGTTCGTTCCTCACCACTGTTAATGCTGGCGGCTCGAATCGCACAGACCCACCATGAAAAATGGGACGGGTCCGGCTATCCTCTGGGACTTGAAGCCGAAGACATTCCTTTGGAGGGACGCATTGTAGCGGTCGCCGACGTTTTCGATGCTCTGTCCAGTGTCCGGCCATATAAGAAAGCATTCTCTCGTCAGAAATGCTTTAATATTCTTGAAGAAGGCCGCGGCAAACACTTCGACTCGAACGTATTGGACGCTTTCTTCAGGCAGTCGAAGAAGATCATCGATACGCAACTGCAGTTAATGGACGACGAAGTGAATCTGCTTGGCCGCGGCTTTGCCGAAGATCCGGACAACTAGAACCATTTAAGTAAACTCATGCTTCGCGCGGGCCCGTGCGAAACACACATGCCCTGCCGGAAAACGGTTTCCGCGGCCATGAATCGCTTCATACGCGGTAATGTTTGAGCGCTGCTAGCTCCCGTCCAGAACCCGTGCCAACACGGCCACCCGACAGGACTTTGCGCCATGCTGCCTGAGCGTTCGCGCGGCCTCACTGCATGTAGCTCCGGTCGTGACAACATCATCCACCAGCAATATGCGGCGGCCATCGACAACGTGACCATCGCGAACACGGAACGAATTTTTCTGGTTGTGGAAACGTCGCTGCACCGGAACACGTTTCTGTGGCCGTGTGTTTCGCCGGCGTCGCAGGATATGTTCGTCAGCCCGCACACCAAGCCCGCGCGCCAGCACTTGTGCAATGACACTGGCAGGATTAAATCGGCGACGCAGACGAACCTGCCAGCTTTGCGGAATCGGAATCACCAGGTCGGCGCCATAGTCGCACAGCTCCTCGTGCCGGACATTGAACAGCAGATCAGACAGAGTCGCTGTTTCAGCAGTTGAAAATGACCATTTTGCTGACAGCACAGCCTTTCTCAATGCGTCGTCGTACATCCCCAGACACGTCAGGGAATCAAATCGGATCGGTTTGCCGCGACAGTGAACGCATTCGTCTGTCACAGACGAATGGGGCCCCAGTACGGCGCCACAACGAACGCAGCTGTTAGACTTTTCCGGTGCGAGTCGTCCCTGGCACTCACGGCAGAAGTTGCCTGCGGCGGCACGACGAGACTCTTCGTCGGAGCACTTGCACAGCTGACATGTCCATGGAAAAACGAAATCGAGAGCCGCCAGAGAAATGGACTGCAGTGCTCTCACCGCCGCCAGCGATCGTGGTGCAACATGAGCCATGTGACACTCAGCCTTGCTCGAATCGAACCGTCGGAGGACTGATCGCTGCCGGACACTGCAGCATCTGCTTTAACTGGCGGGCGGTCTGTTCCGGGTCGGCAGACGCAATTACCGCGTTGGACACTGCAACACGCTGAGCACCGGATTGCCGCGCGTTATCGATATTCGCGCCATCAATTCCACCAATCGCGAACCATGGTCGATCAGCGAACTCCGCCGCCTGAGCAACGAATGGCATCCCGGGAAACGAGTCAAAGGATTTTGTATTTGACCGAAAGACGGGACCGACACCCAGATAGTCGACGTCCTGGCTGCACGCACGCAGTAGCTGAGACTTGCTGTGCGTCGACACCCCCACCAGCATGGTGACGTCAAGAATCCGACGCGCTTCACCAACCGTTGCGTCCTCCTGCCCGATATGGACGCCATCAGCACATGCGGCAATCGCGGATTCGCAGCGGTCATTCAGAATAAATAACGCATCATGGGACTTGCAGGCAGCTGCGATCCACTTTCCGCGGCGAACGATTTCCTCGCGGGGCAGCGACTTCTCACGTAGCTGCACAACATCCGCACCGCCCGTCAGCGACTTTTCGACGACGTCCCTCCACTTCAGGCAACAGTTCGCTTCACTGACCAAGACGCAGAGTTGTGCAGATTCCAATCGAGCCTTTCGCTGGTACCGCGTATCGATAACTCCATGAGCAACACCTGCATCTTCGAGGGTAAGACGCTGTTCAAGATCGTAACTTTCATATCGAATCTGTTTGATTTTCCCGGCAAACAACGGACTCAGAAGCTTCCCAAATTCTTCCAGGCTGCGCAACGACTCCTGAATTCGTCGGGCGTTCGCGACCACGACGTCTGCCAGCGATTGGCGACAGGCCTCCCCTGTCGTCGTAATATCTGTTCCCACATCGGCAGCCGTGTTTCTGTGAGTCACCAGATCTGTGACCTCGTGCCGCAATCCTCGTTCGCATGCGACCAGCGAATGACGCAGCTGCTTTAAATCGCGTGTCACATCCCCGTCACGACGCACGAAGCGTGCAAAATCCTCAAGGACACGAAGTCCTTCCCGCGCCCGGTTCAGATTAGCATCGACGATAGTGAGTACTCGGAACGAGACATCGTCGGCCGGACGTTCGGAGAGACCTGGCTGCCACACTGGTTGAGACTCTGACTCAAACGGTGCGTCCGGCGGACTTCGCGACGGCGGCGATAGTGACGACGAGTCCGGATTCAGTTCGAAGTCGACGACCATCGCAGGCCGCGATTCATCCGGAGGGTCGTGCCCCTGCAGACGCTTGATCAATACAGCCGCATCAACTCCGACTGACGCGAGAACAACTTTAACCGGCCCGTCGATCTCAAGCATTGCCTGCAGCAGATGCTCACTGGAAACCTCGTTGGCCCCGTGCGAGCGGCGAGCAATCGCAAATGCCCGTTCCACAACTTGTTGACACCATGCAGAGGCAAGGACATCGCCGCTGAAATCCGGCGGCAATGTGAACTCAGCATCCGGCGGGGACAGATCCTGCACTGATGCAGTGCCAGTGGGCGGCATGTATTCGTCGGTTTCGAGCAGAACATCTGACAACGTGATGCCCACGTCCGTCAGAAACTGAGCCCCCAGAGATTCTTCCGCAAGAAGTGCCGCCACCAAATGTCGAGGAGCTGGTAATTCGTCCCCCGGCGTCCACGCAGCAAATCGCTGCAGGATTCGTTCACACGATGGCGTGATGGAACGATGTTGCATGTGGGCGCCAAAGCTCGGAAAGTAAGTACGTAGGTGCTGAACGGGCCCAGTATAAATTGTGACAGGCAACAGTTGAATCAGAGGAAACACTTATCGCTGGAAAACTCTGGCATTATGAATTGGATGCGAAAGTACTGGATAATTCCCTTCAAACACCGTTTTGACACAAATCGCTCTCTTGTCGCAGATTGCCTGCATTCCTAGAATCCGGCACAGTATTCGCTGAGCGACAGTGCGGTGCTGGTCGCTGTCATAGTGGCGTGTCAGGGTTGCACGAATTCTGTCGGAGATACAGAAAGAATTACCTTTGAAGACGAAATGTTTGCCCGGCGTAGCCGATTTCATGGTCGCTGTATTAACCGACATCGTTGTAACCGACATTGTTGTTTTGGCAAAAGTGACCACATGAGGACCGTTTTTCCACCGAGCAAGTGATTTGGCGCTAGACTACTCTTAACTTCAAACTAACAAATTTCCGACTCAGGTCGGCGACATCAAGGCAGTATGGCCATCGGATGGAGCGGCTGCCCAACGAGAACACAAACGGAAGAGGAACAACCAATGTACGAACGCTTTACCGATCGAGCTCGCAAGGTCATGCAGCTTGCAAATCAGGAAGCTCAGCGGTTCAATCACGAGTACATCGGGACCGAGCACATACTTCTCGGGCTGGTCAAAGAAGGTTCGGGCGTCGCTGCAAATGTCCTGAAAAACCTGGACATCGATCTCCGCAAGATTCGCATCGAAGTTGAGAAAATTGTTCAGACCGGCCCGGACATGGTCACGATGGGCAAACTCCCTCAGACGCCTCGGGCCAAGAAAGTCATCGAATATGCGATGGAGGAAGCTCGAAATCTGAACCACAACTACGTGGGTACAGAGCACCTGCTGCTTGGGCTGCTGCGTGAACAGGAAGGTGTTGCTGCTCAGGTCCTGATGAATCTGGGCATGAAACTGGATGACGTTCGTGATGAAGTGCTTAACCTGCTGGGACACGGTTTGGAATCGGCAGAAGGTGGTGCCGCTACCGAACGAACAGAAGGAGGTCCACAACGCAGCGGTTCTCGCAGCAAGACACCTGCACTTGATAGTTTCGGCCGTGACCTGACCGAACTTGCAAAACAGAAAAAGCTGGATCCGGTCATTGGTCGTGAACGCGAAATCGAACGTGTGATTCAGATTCTCTGCCGGCGACAGAAGAATAATCCGGTCCTGCTGGGAGAAGCCGGCGTCGGCAAGACAGCCATTGTCGAAGGCTTCGCGCAGATGGTCGTCGATGGACTTGTTCCCGATCTGCTGGCAGAACGACGCATCATCGTGCTTGACCTGGCAATGATGGTCGCCGGCACAAAGTACCGCGGTCAGTTCGAAGAACGCATCAAGGCCGTGATGAATGAGGTCCGAAGAGCCAAGAACACGATTCTGTTCATAGATGAATTACACACGTTAGTCGGTGCCGGAGGCGCTGAAGGGGCAATCGACGCCTCAAACGTGCTGAAGCCGGCACTGAGTCGAGGCGAATTGCAGGTTATTGGTGCAACGACGCTGGACGAGTATCGAAAGTACGTTGAAAAAGACAGTGCCCTGGAACGCAGATTCCAGACGGTCATGGTAAATCCACCATCCCCGGATCAGGCTGTGGAGATTCTGAAGGGCCTGCGCGAACGATACGAAGAACATCACCGCGTACAGATCACCGACGACGCACTGGAATCAGCCGTGGAAATGTCGACCCGGTATATCTCGTCGCGATGTCTGCCGGATAAGGCGATTGACGTGATCGACGAGTCAGGGGCTCGTGTGCGGCTGAAATCGATGGTGCGTCCACCGGACCTGAAGGAAATCGAAGACGAAATTCAGCGCCTGAATCAGGCAAAAGAAGACGCCGTGGCAGAACAGCAGTTCGAAAAAGCCGCATCCCTGCGTGACCAGGCCGATAAGCTCCGACGCAAGAAGGATCAATTGACCGACGAGTGGCGTGAGAAGTCCAAGCAGACAGACGGAGTCGTGGACGCGGAAGTTGTGGCAGAGGTTGTTGCCAAGATTACAGGTATCCCGCTGACTCGCCTGTCCAGCGAAGACACGGTTCGCTTGCTGCAGATGGAAGACGAACTCCACAAGAAGGTCATCAGTCAGCACGAAGCCATCACACAGATCTGCAAAGCCGTTCGACGAAGTCGCAGTGGTCTGAAGGATCCGAAGCGGCCTACTGGTGCGTTTCTGTTTTCAGGCCCCACCGGCGTCGGCAAGACACTGCTGGCCAAGACGCTGGCAGAATTCATGTTCGGTGAAGAAGACTCGTTGATCCAGCTGGACATGTCAGAGTACATGGAAAAGCACAACGTCAGTCGCCTGGTCGGTGCACCTCCAGGGTACGTGGGCTACGAAGAGGGTGGTCAATTGACCGAAAAAATTCGTCGCCGTCCGTATGCCGTCGTCCTACTGGACGAAATCGAAAAAGCCCACCCGGACGTCTTCAACATGTTGCTGCAGATCATGGAAGAAGGTCACCTGACAGACAGCTTTGGACGTACCGTCGATTTCAAGAACGTGGTTTTGATTATGACCACGAATGCCGGTGCAAGCAAAATGGCACATGGCGCCAGCATGGGGCTGCACACTCTGCGCGACACAGACGACACACGTTCTTATGAAGAAATGAAAACGAATCTCATGCACGAACTGCAAAAACAGTTCAAGCCGGAATTCCTGGGTCGACTGGACGAAGTTGTCGTGTTCCGCAAATTGACACGAACCGAATTGATGGAGATCGTGGACATCGAGCTGGACAAAGTCTACGGACGTCTGCAAGACAAGGGCCTGAAGATGGTCCTGTCCGACGATGCTCGCCGCTTCATCATTGACAAGGGCGAAGCCGATGACGGCCTCGATTACGGTGCCCGACCGCTGCGACGCAGTGTTGAGCGATTCATCGAAGACCCGCTGTCAGAAGAACTTCTGAGAGGCACGTTCGAAGGTAAGAACGTTATTCGAGTGAAAGTCAAAGAAGTAGGTGACCAGAAACAGCTCAATTTCGTCAGCGAGTATGAAGAAGAACCCGCGGCTGAGCCGGAAGGAGAGCCTATCGCCGTCGGTTCTTCAGAAGACCCAACTGACAGCAGCGACACATAGTCGCCCTTGCGTCAAAACCAATAACACGATCCACTCCGGAGCTTTCAAGCTTCGGAGTTTTTTCTTGTCCCACGCTGTTGACTTGCCAGGATGAATTCAGGATTCGGCCGACAATCCCAGTCTCAGTGGACGCGAAACCTGGTGGAACTCGCGGTTTCATTTGTGATCGCCGTGATTCTGCTGCGCGGGTTTGTTCTGGAAGGATATCTGATATCCACCGGTTCGATGGCGCCCGGTCTGCTTGGGTTTCATAAGAGAATCGCTTGCCCGACATGCGACTATTCGTTCGCCTTTGGCGTCAGTTTTGACGAATCAGCGGATGCCGCAGAATTGCCCGCCGCTGCTGTTGTCGCAGGCTATGCCATGTGCCCCAACTGTGGTCAGTCCAACATCAATGTGGCGGGTGTTCCCGTTAATCACGGTGACCAGCTGTTGGTCCACAAAGACGTTTTCGATTTTCGCCGCCCCCGACGCTGGGAAAGTGTGGTCTTTCGAAATCCGGCGAACCCCGGGGAAGCCTACGTAAAACGAGTCGTCGGCCTTCCCGGCGAGACTCTGCAGGTGATTGATGGGGACGTTTTTATCGAAGGTGTGATCGCTCGAAAGGACCTCGAAACGGTACAGGACATGCGCATCGAGGTGTTTGACCTCGCACACCTGGCAGATTCTGACGAGTGGCAGATGCCGTGGAAAATCGATGGTAACTGGAGTTCGGAAAACGGCAAACTTGTGTGCACTACGGATAATGGCGCTACCGGTGATCATGTTGACTGGCTTCAACTGCAAAATTGGCGCTGGTCAAGTGGCATTCACTATCGAGAAGTTTCGCTTCCCCTGAGTGACGGACTGTCTGACTGGCAAACGTGCCTGGCGGAATTGCAGCGTCGGCCCATCTCCTGGCTGACGAAGCTGGAGTATGACCAGGTCACCGAAGTCTTAAGAATACAGGGCGTCATGCCTTACCAGATGCAGCAGGATCTGGTTTCGTGGGCGGCGTCAGAAGAGTTCAAACAGGCGGTTTATCGTCTGGGAGCTTTATCCCACATGGCCCCAGTGACGGATCACTATGGTTACAACGGTTCTGTACCGTCGCCGGAACATCCGGTTGAAGACCTGGCACTGCTTGCCGAATTTAGCTGGAGCGAACCACCGACGGTCCTAAGTGTGCGTCTTCCCGTTCAGCAGGAGATCCTGCGACTGGAACTAAGCCCGTTCACCGGAGAAGCAGCACTGTATTCGGAGGGAGTCAGCGAGCCGATCCAGTCTGGAACATTTGCTGTCCGTGATGCCGAAGCTGATGGCATACGAATGAAGATCGAAGCGTCGAACTTCGACCATCGCGTGATGCTTGCCGTCAATGACCGGCAGTTGTTCGCAGCGGTGGACTTTCCGTCACCGGAGAGTCCCGTAAACAGATTGCCGTCCAATGATGCCCATGCCGCTGCTGTAACAACATCCTCAGTTGTTACTCGACAGCACCGCTGGAGCCTTGGTGTCGCGGGAGGATCTGTACAGGTCGCATCGCTGAAACTGTTTCGCGACGTTTATTACACTCCCGGACGCAGAACAAATGGTGTCGACTCACCCTTTCTGGTGTCACAGGACGCGTATTTTGTCCACGGTGACAACAGTCCGGTATCCTCCGACAGTCGCAACTGGGTAGCCCCGTGTGTTCCTCATAAACTGCTTCTCGGTAAGCCATTCGTCGTGCATTTGCCATCGCGACCAGGCAAACTGATGCTGGGCGGTTATGAGTTACCGATCCGGATACCGGATTTTGACCGAATTCGCTACATTCATTGACCGTTTTCCGACATAGAAAGAAGCACTTTTCCCGTTCGCGGACAGCAGCCGAAATGCGGTAATTCAGGCCGATTCGTCGTCACAACGGACGATGTCCAGCCTGTGAGCCAGCAATGTATGGGCGCCGACATGGCTCACCGAATCAGTTAAAAGACAAGGCGTGGATTGAGTCGGCACAGGGGACTGTACCTCCCTTGTTTTTCAATACACCAGGTCGCGGCAGCACGTCGGTCGTCGCTCAGGAATTCAAATATTTCGTCTTTTGCGGCGAAATACTCAGTTGCGACGCCGCCATCAGGCAACCCACCCTCACCAAACCTCCGAACTCGAAACTCACTATTGGATCGAAGATGTCTGCCAAAACGACGCCGAATTCACCGTCAGAGAATGACAAGGACGGCAAAAAGGGAAGAAAGAAAAAACAGCAGGGCGACGGGATGCGGGAGACAGTTGAGTCGATCGCGATCGCGTTCGTTCTGGCCTTCCTGTTCAAAACGTTTCAAGCGGAAGCCTACGTAATTCCTACGGGGTCCATGGCTCCCACGCTGTTCGGTCGGCACAAAGAAATCAAATGCGACGGCTGTGGTTTCGAGTTCGCTCTGGGAGCGAGTTCAGAGATTAACCAGGAAAGCGGCCGACTGGAAGATCGAATTCAGCGGG
Source organism: Fuerstiella sp. (assembly GCA_014238335.1). Taxonomy (GTDB): domain Bacteria; phylum Planctomycetota; class Planctomycetia; order Planctomycetales; family Planctomycetaceae; genus Fuerstiella. The sequence continues at coordinate 5,395 of JABABI010000104.1, read as the reverse complement.
TCTATTGCGGGAACTGTGGAAAAGAAAACTATGCACGCGACGCTGCCGTCTTCAACGGTGATCGGATTCTGGTCAACAAGCAGTTCTCAGATTATCAGCGATTTGACGTTGTCGTGTTCAAGAATCCGGAACAGTCACACGTCAATTACATTAAGCGACTTGTTGGCTTGCCGAACGAAACAATCAGAATTCGCATGGGCGACATCTGGGCGAAGACAGACGGCAGCAACAACTGGAAAGTCCAGCGCAAAGAGAATCCCTACGTTCAGAAGGACATACAGCTGACCGTTTATGACGACCGGTACCCGGCCAGACCGTTGATCGAACTCGGCTGGCCGGAACGCTGGGAACCATCCATCGCAGCGGGTACTCTCGGCAGCGTTGGCGGGTGGGCCCCGACCCAAGATGGCTGGCAACCGAATCGACACGATCGGACATATCAATGCGATGCGAACGACGAACTGCAGTGGCTTAGATATCGACATTTTCAGCCGAACGAATCAACGTGGCCCGTGGGCTTCATTATTACCGGATTTGTCATCGAAGATCAGGTTCTGACCGTCGAGACGCGTTTCCTCAGTGCCCCGGATCGACTGAGTGAGTTCAGTTATCAGTGGTACCGAGACGATTCGCCAATCGACGATGCGACCAGCCGTACCTATACGCTCGACAACGCCGATGTCGGCACTGCGATCAGCGTCTATGTAACTTATGCCGACGACAAAGACCCCGTTCTAATTGGCAGGACGTCGCTCGTCAAAAGTCTTCAGAAAACACCGGTGCCAAAGTACGTCTATCCTGACTTACCGGTGCCGGAAGCAAGTTTGGTCGCGGATTTCTGCACGTTTAACGCATATTACCCTGCGTTTAAAGGCGGCGTTTACTGGGTCGGAGACCTGACGCTGAACGCGACAGTCGATGTCTCTGAGGTCACCGACACCGCGGAACTAATTCTGGAACTGGTCGAGGGGCCGGAGACGTTTCAGTGTGTGATTAACATCAGTTCCGGAAAGGCCACACTGCACTCCCTGCGTTCGGCCGCGCGTGGCGACCGCGTCGTGATCGCAACCGGAGAGACAGACGTGGTGGGCTCCGGTGCTTACGAAATTTGCTTTGCAAACGTCGACGATCGGTTGTGTCTGTGGGTTGATGGAGACCTTGTTCAGTTCGACGCGTCGACATCACGTCACAGTTCCGATGTGCCTCAGCCGACTCAGGCAGACCTGGCTCCCTGTGGCATTGCTCTGCGAAACGCGGAGGCCACGATTTCCGAACTGCTGCTGCAACGAGATATCTATTATCGGAACGATATTGTCACGTTCGACCCGGAAGACGGCATGAGTGTTGAACCGACTTACGGAAATAACGTGCACCAGGACGAAGTACAGCGGCCCGACGATCTGCAGGCACAATTGACGAATCCTAAAGGATGGGCCCGTACCTACCAGGAAAGATCTGAAGCTCAACTCGCGAAGTACGGGCGGTACGGAGAGTACAGGCTGGACGAAGGAGAATATCTGATGTTCGGCGACAATTCGTCAATGAGCAAAGACAGTCGACTGTTTGATTTTCAGTCACGCCCCATGAATGGGGTATTCAGCCATCGTTATGCTGTCCGGGAGCAGGATTTAATCGGAAAGGCCCTGTACATCTTCTGGCCGCACGGAGTACCGTTCCTTAACGATGGCGAAGGCATTGCGGTCCGGTACCATTCCGGTCGTGACAGTAAGGATCCAGGAGAGTATCCTTCCGTTCGACTACCGTTTTATCCAAACCTTCAACGAATGAAGAAGATTCGCTAAAAAGCGTTATTCTGACGATAACAGTGCTGCAGAAGGGAATCTGTGATGGCATTGCTGAAATGCGAGGGACTCGTCAAGGACTTCCCGGGAAAACGGGCGGTTGACGGTGTCGACTTTAATGTCCGTGAAGGCGAAATTGTCGGACTTCTGGGTCCGAACGGGGCAGGTAAAAGTACGACATTTCGAATAGCCTGTGGACTTACGATGCCCACAAAAGGGCGGGTATTTCTGCGCGGTAAAGACGTTACTGAATGGCCGATGTACCAACGCGCTCAGAACGGCCTGGGGTACCTGCCTCAGGATGCCAGCATTTTTGCCAGGCTGTCCGTCGAAGACAACATCCTCGCCATTCTGGAATTCCGAGGCGTAGAACACAAGGTTTCAAAAGCACGCATTGATCAGCTGCTGGGAGAATTCGGACTGCTGGACAAACGTCAACAGCGTTCAGGATCGTTGTCCGGTGGCGAACGTCGCCGCCTGGAGATCGCCCGGGCGCTGGCCAGTGATCCCCAGATTTTGCTGCTCGATGAACCCTTCACCGGAATCGACCCGGTCACGATCCACAGCATCCAGGACATCATCCAGGGGCTGAAGGACAAAGGGATTTCAATTCTCCTCACCGACCACCGTGAACGAGAGACACTGACGATTACAGATCGCAGCTACATAATCAAAGATGGACAGGTGCTTGTATCCGGCAGCGCCGAAACTGTATTGACTGATTCAAAAGCAATTGAGAGCTATTTTGGAAAAAGGTTCGACGCCGGGTCCATCATTGGTGGACGTGATTCGTTCCGCAAGTCTGCGTAACGCAGGCCATTTATGATAAGCGTTTATTGGGAACGCACTAATGGACTCACACAACCGGGACGGGCGTGCTCGCCCTGCCTGCTGCTGGTTTCTTAGACACTAACACGTGGAGGAGCATCGATCTGATGAGTGCTGGATACGGCGATGACAATCCTGTCGAATCAATTACGTCCCGTGGTCGGGACTGGCCATGTCTGCAACAGTTCGTGGTCTTTCTTGAGAACAAAGTCGGCTCGCTCCATGAGCTGTTGAGCAAGGTGGAACGTGACGATCTTCGAATCATGGCACTGTCGATGCTGGACTCAGCCGACAGTGCCATCGCCCGACTGATTACGAACAGTTACGAACGCACACGGGAATTGCTGGAACTGTCGGGCCTGCCGTTCTCTGAATGTGAAGTGATTGGAGTCCTGCTGCCGGATGTGGATCAACCACACACCAACATATGCGCCAGTCTCATGTCCGCAGAACTGAACGTGCATTACGTATATCCGCTGATGTATCGACGTAATCGTCGCGGCGCTGTGGCGATATACGTGGATAACGTTGACGAGGCTTTACGAGTCCTGAAAGAACAACACCATCAGTTCGTGACAGAAGATGACCTGCTGGAGTATGATGAACTGTTCGAATGAACATGAGCGCCCGTCAGAATGCGATGTCCTGGTTTGAAAACGGTCTCCATACCGCGGAATGTCAGGCTTCGCTGCACGATGGCGTCCGGCCTGCGTGTTTTTCGACAATGCCTGGCCCCGCGATTCTCTGACCAAAATAATGGAGACCAAATGCCGCGCGCTGTTCGGATTCCACGATCTTCCAATATCTACAGATCAGTCTGCCGCTGTCGGACAGCGCTGGCGTGTTGCATTCTGTTGCTTCTGTCAGCCCATTGCACATTGGCCGATAGTGGAACGGAAAACGACACAGGCAGCCTTCACGGACCGACAGATTTTCTACAGCAGAATCTTATTCAATCTGCAGAGGAGGCACGGTTGCTGGCGAGCGCTGAACGCAGTCTGCAGAGCGACGACACCGATGCGGCTTTTGTGGCCCTTCTGCAGATATTCTCTCAGCCTCATGACGCATTCACGCCGATTTTTTCGGGAAAGCCGTCACACAGTACTTATCGATCGGCATTGGCGTTGCTGCAGACAGCTAAGTCATCGACACGCGCCGCCTGGACACAGGCAACCGAAGCACTGGCCGCGCAGGCTCTGCGCAAAGCCGCTGCCGGTGGCACAGTGGAAGAACTACGCGGCGTGTCACAGTCGTATCCGTTCACGCGATCCGGAATGGAGGCCCTGGCACTGCGAGCCAGGCTGGCACTTGGTCAAGGCCAGCCGCGACTGGCTGGGGCCGTTGTGAGGGAGATGGAATACCTGGCCAAGACTGCGGTAAGTTTTCCGACAGCAGATCTGCTGAGACAATCCAGAGGCCTGCTCGTTAAACAGGCCGACGACACAGGCTCACTTTCAAATGCAGTCTCAGCAGTCGGACAAACCGACGTTCCCCGGACACTTATGCTTCCATGGCCGGCCCCTCTCTGGAAGTGGCAGGAGTCGGTCTGGAAGTATCCACAAGCTGCGGTCACGCTTTCTCCGCTGCTGCAGCCTGAACATCGTCGTGAACTAACGGCCAATTCATGGAGTCCGGTCATCACGTCGGACGCTGTCATCCTGCGTACCCCGTTTCGAATCGTATCCTTCACAAGAACCACCGGCGACATCAACTGGTTTCTTCCGACGGACACAGTGCCGGAAGATATACGTCCGGAAGATGCTGACAGTTTCTCGCTGTCGGCACGCGGCACAATTGCTCATCTGTTAAGCCGTGAGGAATTGGGAAGTATGGCTGTCGACGACGGTTTCCTGTTCTTCATCGATCACTTTCACGATTTCGGCAACCGATCAGTTCGGCAGCGGATTTCGGCAGCGGGTGGCCTCATTTCGGGAGGATTTAAACCGGCGGACATTGGACGGGGTGGAACACGACTCGTTGCCGTACAACTGAAACCTCAGCCACACGTATCATGGACGGTGGGCGGTCCGGAGTTTAAATACCAAATGAATCTCGGCGAGGACGACGATTTCTCCGAACAGAGAATGTCGCTCGACAGCCCTGATAGATCACACGACAGCGAGCGCCGTGATACGGCTGGCGACCTAAAACCTGATTTCCACGGACGACGCTTTCTGGGCACACCGCTTTTATACGACCGAATGCTGTTTGTCCTGTCGACCGACGAAGAGATCGTCTGGCTCAGTTGCCTGACGCAGGCGACCGGCCGGACGATCTGGCAACGTCCGCTGACATATGAAAATGCCCCTGTGCCAAGGCGCCGCAGTCGAATCATTTCCGTCGAGGAATCCAACGGCATCTCATTATGTGGCGTCCAGGGCGACACACTAATCTGTGCAGTCAATAGTGGTATTGTGATCGGCACACAACTTGTCGACGGGCAGTTCAAGTGGGCCACCAGTATCCGGGATGCCGACAGTTCTCCGTACTCCGCCAGAACAATGCTGCTGTCACGCATGTCGTCACCCTCCTCCTCAGGTTTCCAACCATTGTTTCGTGACCGAAAAATGGTCTGGGCCTCGGGATATAGTACGATGGTTCACTGCCTCGATACTGATTCCGGAAAAATCCTGTGGCGGACAGATCGCAGTGTTAAAGGCACCGGACTGATGGAAGGCAGTCGGGACCGCTACGCCGTTGCCGTTCTGCAGGACCGCGCTGTTTTGGTGGGAAACCGTCATGTCCGAGCACTCAGTATGAGTGAT
>JABABI010000103.1 GCA_014238335.1 Fuerstiella sp. | reverse complement strand
TCGCGGTTGTAAAGACGCTGGCCTCGGCAATTACGCTCTGCACGGCGGGATCCGGCGGGCGGGAGGGTCCAATTGCTCAGATCGGTGCATCCTTGGGATCATGGCTGGGTCAACGACTGAAACTTTCCGCGCGGGACCGGCGCATCCTGATGGCCGCGGGAATGGGGGCCGGCGTCGGAGCTATTTTTCGGGCTCCTTTGGCTGGCGCAATTTTTGCCGGCGAGATTCTGTATCGCGACGCGGATCTGGAATCGGACGTGATTGTGCCCACAGCTATCTCTTCGATACTTGCATACTCCATTTACGGCCTGTTTCTTCCGGTCGGTCAGACATTTGATCACGTCTTTGGAGGCCTGGCGGGCCATTCGATGCATTCTCTGTCCGAATTGATTCCGTACGGGATCATGTCACTGGTCCTGTCACTTGTCGGGATCGCCTACATTAAGTGTTTTTACGGCGTCCATGATCTGTTCAAAAAAGTTCCCGGACCACCACATCTGAAGCCGGCTCTGGGAGCCGGGCTGGCCGGCTGCGTCGCTATGGCTCTGTTCTATTCGTGTGGCCAGGATCAGGATCTTCTGGCTGTGCTGTCAACCGGGTACGGCGTGCTGCAGACGGGACTGCGTTCGCCGGAAGAATTGACGATAAAGATTCTGCTGCTGGTCGGCTTCGTGAAGATTGTGACAACGTCGTTAACAATCAGCTCCGGCGGCTCCGGGGGAGTCTTTGGGCCATCGATGGTCATTGGCGGGTGTGTGGGCGTCGCGACAGGAAAAGTTGTGGAGCAGGTCTGGTGGGGCCCCATTTCCGCCGGCACCTTTGGTGTGGTCGGAATGGCGGGCTTCTTTGCGGGCATCGCCCGTGCTCCGATATCCACGATCATCATGGTCTCAGAAATGACGGGCAGCTACCAACTGCTGCTGCCGACGATGTGGGTGGCAACGCTTTGCTTTCTGCTTTGCAACGGACATACACTATACACCAAACAGGTTGCCTCACGTCTGGAATCGCCCGCTCATCGAGGCGACTTCATGGTTGACGTACTCGAAGGAATCAAGGTCGACGACGTTTACCGCAAGGGGCGGCTTATAGAACACGTCCCAGAAGCAATGCCATTGTCACAAATCGTGAAGTTGCTCAGCCGCACGCACCAACATTACTTCCCCGTCATGGACAGCGAAGATCGCATGGTGGGCATCTTTTCGGCGGACGATGTGCGAACTTATATTTACGATGAAACAATCTGGCAACTGGCGGATGCATCGGATGTCATGACGACGAATTTCCTGAGCGTTCTTCCGGGCGACGACCTGAACGTCGCGTTGAAACAATTCACAGCTTTGAACATAGATGAACTTCCCGTGCTGGATCCCCACGAAAAGGGTAAGCTGGTGGGTATGCTGCGTCGCAAGGAAACGATCGGGGCCTACAACCGACAGCTGGCGAGTCGTCAGCAGGCTGCGCGCGAGGAAAGCGAATAACACTCCTGACACCGGGTTCCGTCAGGTCATTGTCTCGAACTCATACTTCTCTGAACGCCCACGAATGGCCAGGCAGCCTAACTCAGCACGCCGCTGATGGGTCGACTGCCTGTCATCAAGCGAACCAGGTCCACCGGCAGACGTTGTTCAAGCCGCAGACTGCCGACGTCGAACACGGAATGAAAAATTGTGGCCAGAAGATTGTCGATGCGCCACGGTTCAGATTGTGGCTGCGCGGCATCCTTGGTCGATTGGCCAATCACAGCACCGGGATTCGTACCGCCACCGTAGAACAGCAACGGTGCCAGGCCACCCCAGTGGTCACGACCACCGCGAGCATTAATGCGCGGAGTACGCCCCATCTCACCGCAACAGACCAGCAACACCTTGTCCCGCAAACCACGGGCCTCCAGGTCGTCGATGAACACGCTCAGAGCATGGTCGAGCGGATTGCCCATATAACGCATGCCCTCTTCCACCGTAGCGTTATTCACGTCGGCATGCATGTCCCATACAAAATTGGTGGTCACCGTGACAAAACCGCAGCCGCGTTCCACCAAACGCCGAGACATCAACATCAGCTTTCCGAGCGTCTTGGCGTTGTCGACATAATTGTTGTAATTCTTCCAGCGGCGGCTGATCCGCTCGGGAGGCAGCAGTGGAGCGGTATCGTAACGTCGCACCGTGTCAGGACTCTCCTGAGAAAGATCAAAAGCCTCAGCGGCTCCGCCCACGATCGTGTCAAAGGCCTGTTGCCGGAACTGATCAACTCCTTCCAGTAACCCGGACGCATCGGCCTCGCGTTTCAGTAAGTCGAGTCTGGCCAGCAGTTGTTGACGATTGCCCAGACGATCCACGGGAAGATTAAGCTTCATACTCTCCTGAAACGGACCGCCGCTGCCGGGAACAAACGGACTGTAAGCTGTTCCCAGAGAACCCGTGCTGTCAAACCGGCCAAAATTCATGTTGGCCGGTTGACGCTCTGAGTCCACGGATCGCGGAAACAACGTCACATTTGTCGGCATGCCGTTTGACGGATTCGTGGTACCGGCAACACGAGAGTAGATAGAGCCGATGGATGCTTTGCGGGACGCGTCCGATACCACGGGTTTAATGTCGTGGTTTCCGTTCCCTGTCGTGAATGATCTGACGATGGCAAGTCTGTCGGATCGTGCGGCCAGCCGCTCAAAGGTGCCGCCGAACGTAATGCCCGGAGTTTGGGTCGACACCTCGCCCGTAGCGCTGCGAATTCCGGCGGGTGCCGTCATCTTCGGATCAAAGGTTTCGATCTGACTGGGTCCGCCGTGCAGAAACAGAAACACGACAGACCGCCCTTTGAGGAGGTCCGGCGATGACGCCGCCAGCGCTAATTGATTTGCCAGACTATAGGACCCCAGCGCACCAATCTGCAGCATCGCCTGACGACGTGACGATTTGGTGTTGAACACAGATAACATCCGCTGACCCCAACAGAGTTCAGAGTATGTGCCACCGTGCACATTCAGGGCACAGCTCTCACTACCAAAAGATTATCCCAGATACTGCGGCCGGAAGCAACGCTTTGTGAACCAATTAGAATTCCCTCAGACGAGCGGGTGCTCTGCTGTGTCTCTCATTGAGTGTCAAGGACCGCGACAGTGACGCAGGCCCCGGACGGAACTCCGCATGACCTGATATCCCTGCTCAGGCCCCGGGCAATCCGAGTCGCTCACGGTATTGAATACGGTTGCAGGGTCAGGAAACTGAGCCACTCGATTCAATTCCGTGACTGCACGAGATCGCCACGGTGCCCCGCAACAATCCCTGTTCATGGCGGCGATGTCACACGGAACAACAATCAATTTTTCACGCCGCGGCATTTCCGTCCGACCGCTCTGCGCGTACTTTTCCCGGAAAACATCGCGTTCGACACTTCTATCGGCCGTCGGCTTTCCGGCGAGATTTCAGATTTTCTCTGTCAGCTGTCACACCCTCCGTATAAGGCAGCGCGGTCAGGCGAAATGAAGCCAACACGGGGTCGTTGATTCCGGCCCGGAAACTACCGATCTGTCATTCTTGTGAATGGGCAGAAAAATGCAGCGCAACAGAAAATTCTGGTCTTGGCGGGGTTGTTGTCGCTGGCATGTTGGCGCGGGGGCGTGCCAGAGAAGTCGTTCTGGTGGCGTTTTGACGTGGAAGCAGAATAGCACCCGCTGCAGAGTGGTCGTTTCAGCGTCATGGACAACCGGCCAGACGACTTGTGCGTGCAAACGATTCACTCAATCATGAGCAGTGGATCTCGACACGCCCCTGTTCGAGGGCGATGTCCATGTTCCTGGTCACTCGAAGGACCTCATTCAGGCGATGGTCGTAACCGCACTGAGTTCGAATCACTGTGGACATGCCGCGATTCTGCCGAGCTCCGTGGCCCCCGGCAAGTGTTGCCCTTCAGACCTCCCGGACAGACGAAAACTCGGACGAAAACTGTCAGAAAGTCGTGATGCACAGCAGGGCCGCGCCTTCTGGACGCCATTAACGCTTGCTTCGCTTGTGATTGATAATCCAGCCCTCGCGGCGAAGCAGCGCCGATACACGACGCATTCGATAACCACTGCAAGGCGTCGTCAGTACTGTCAGCCGACGAAGAAGACGCCGCTCGTCTTCGAGAACATCATCCTGACGACGTTGAGTGGACCGAGACTAATCGAGTACTCGACACCTACGACGTTCCGAGATGCGGTCATGCCGTCGAGTGTCACGTACATACTCCACCAGCCAACGAGACATGACAGGTCGGCGGCCGGAAGATGGGCCGGAGGCACGGTGTTCTCTACAGGGGGCCGACGTATCGCGTCAGCCCGCATTGCTGACGAAGCAGCTCTTGAGTCAATTCTTGACGTCCCGACTGACGTAATCATAGTGTGTTTACTTGTCGACAAAATGGGCGCCCACTGCCGCAAATACGTGTCGTGCGCACGAATGTCACAGCCATAAACGTCCCGTAAAAGCTTCTGCTGTTCAACACAATATTCAATGTTCCCCTGCACGAATTTTCAAGTACGCGCCACTAACAGGCGCAGAGAGTTGCCACGAACACATTGCTGCAGCAGATCTGATCGGACTCTTTGTTTATGAAATGCAGAGATTCTTCAACCTGACTGACGGCTTCTGGTCGTCGCATTTTTGAAAAGGGACTGACTCATGATTCGTTTGTTTACCATGCTGGCTGTGTCGGCAACCATTTGTGGACTTTCGTCAACAGCACAGGCTCATGTGAACCCGGAAGACGTTGCCGCTCGCTGTGTTGATCGTGTGGAAAGTCTTGTCGACCGCTATCAGGACGTCACGGCCGACAAAGGACAGGAATGCCTTGCCACGATTCGACGCTTGCTGGCAGCAGGACGGAAAGAGGCGGCGATTCACGCAGGGCGGAGGTGTATTGAGGCTTCTCGACAACGAGCTGATGATGTTCTCACAGACACCAGGTCACTTTGCGCCGAATGTATCGAATATCTGAGAACTGTCGGAGCCTATCGTTTGGCCGCTCGCGTGCAGAACGCTTGCGAAGATGCTGCGTTAATTATGGGGGCGACACAGGATCGTCTCGAAAGTATCATCCACACTGCGCTGGAATAGATACTGGAGCAAAATGAAGGTGCAACTGTTTCCTGATCGGCAAGAGCAACTGTGATCATTTCTGACTTTCTAAACCCTTAGAAGACTCTCGATGGTAGCTGGTGATCACACCAAATCAGAACAGTCGTCATCTCGGCCGACCGGCGTAATTGTCAGTGACTCAGTACCGTACCGTGCTGACCGCACTCCATGTGATCTGTTACTGGTGCGGCAGTTACTTGAGCGAAACGAGTCGGCGTGGCAAGAATTCGTCAGTCAATATCGAAAACTGTTGTTACAGAGAATTTATGCCACTGCTTCAGAACTGTCTTGGACCGGTTTACAACCGGATATGGTAGAGGAGATTATTGCCACGGTCATGGTTCAGCTGGTTTCGCGGGATATGGAGTCACTACGACAGTTTTCGGGGGGAAGTCGTCTGTCTACATGGTTGAGTGTGATCGTTCGGCGTGTCACGCTGCGACATCTAACTGGAATCGCGAAATCCCCCCGTCAGTCAGATACTGGTGAAATGGAACTCGTGTCAGCAAAAGTTTCGGAAGACTCTTCTGATCTGTCTGTTCGCCAGGAGACAGTGGAATCGGGAATGAGGCAACTGGCAGATGCTGATTGTCAAATACTCAAATTGTTTTATGAATCCCGCAAATCATACAATGAAATTGCAACGATTTTGGGAATAACTACTAATGCGGTCGGCCCTAAAATTAATCGGGCCCGGCGACGTTTACAGAAATTAATAGAAGAATGTCAGCCGTAAGAGCGGAAATTCATGTGACTACTGGATTGTGTTTCGTCCCGAACACTGACATGCACAACACTTTATCATCACCACGTTCTTTTGGCGGCATGAACCAGTTTTCCGCCAGGCACGAATTATCAACACTATGACCGACCAGGAACAATGCCCAGTTCAACTCCACGTCGTCTGATTGACCTGATCCGGCTGCTCCACGGCGACCTGTCGTCTGTGAATGCCGCCACGATCCGTGATTACATGGCCGGAAACCCTTCTGCGGCGTTGTTGTTTGTTCAGTTGCAGAAGTGTCAGGATCAGCCATTTTCTGCTGATGAACTCTTACATCACACGAAACATTATACGGCAGAGCGAATCGGGAAATTTGTGGACGGGTATATGTCAGACTCGGATGCGAAAGCGTTTGAGGATGAATGCTCAGAAGATCTGCCGCTTCTTCGGGAAGTTGTCATTGCATGGCAGGCATGTCAGCAATGGAATACCCCGATGCCATCGGATGTGGAGCGTTTCATGAGTGGTGGTGTGGTGGATGCGAGTGATTCTGTCGCTGCCACCATGGGAATTGTCAGTGAACGCCGACTGCTAAAAATGGCAGCGGAAGCGTATCGAGTTGCGGATTTATCAGCCGGAGCAGCAGCCGCCTCCGACGATCGAAACGAACCGTCTGCAGAACAGACCGTTGGTGTAGTGGGTTTGGGAGATGGCGCAACAATCGCGTCGGCAATGCCCGATCAGCAGTGCAGATATACATCCAGTTCGTATTCGGCACGGCAGAAACAGCGATCTTCGGTTGCAGTCATTGCTACGGTCGCCTCGCTTGTCTTATTACTGACCGTTGTATTCTGGAATCGTCATGCCTTGTTCGATCAATCTGATGAGCTAACGAACAGTGACGAGTCGCGTAAAGATCCTCACGGTACTCTTTTTTTAAGTCCGAAAAACAATGTCAACACACCCGAGAAGGCGATGCCGCGGGTGCCCAGTGTGGTTGTTGATAACGAAAAGGATGTACAGTCGCCGAAAAATGTCCTCAAGGATCCCTCGGACAATGAGGCGGTTGTCCAAACTCCTCCGGACGAGAAAATGGATCTGCAGCTCAAGTCGCCTGATTCCGCCGTGAATGAAGAATCATTGGTAAACCACAGAGCGTCTTCGGCTGTAAAAGCATTAATCGACTCTGATGGGGTCGTGGCCGTGCGTATTCGGAATGCCGGTTGGAGTGGGATTTATAGCCCTTTGGCGTCAAAACTCTTGCTCGATGCGCCAACGGCAGAAATCATGACGGCCAACGGTAGTTTGTTATCCGCCGAACTCAAAAATGGCAGTCAATTGTTGCTGGATGGAAACACTCGAATGAGTCTCGGTAACGCAGACTCAGAGCTGTCCAGCACCTCAGACGCCACGTCAGAAAAGAAACCGCTGGTTGCTGAGATTGAGATTTTGTACGGCAAAGTGGCAGTTCTGGCGATGCCTGCGGGAACGTCACTGAATGTCGTTACTGATGACCTTCACTGGCATGTGACAGCCACTGAGGACAATACCAGTATTACTGTTTACCGTGTTCAGCCTGAGTTGATGTTAGGTTTGTCCCGGGGGGCAGCCACTTTGAATGAACGCCCATTGAAGCGTCGGAGTTGGATGCAGTCTGACCGGAGCGGTGAGGTCATTGTGGTTGAGGCGCCCCCCGACTCGGACCAATGGATTCGTAACAGAAAATCGAAAAACCTCCTGCCGAAGACGCTGGTGGTGGCGGCAAACGCCGCCAATGACATCTCACTCATAGCTCCGAATTCCATGAATTCACAGGTATCAACGGTCACATTTCACGGGACGCAGGTTCTGTTGCAGTTTGCTGATCGAAAAAACAAGACCCATTTCACCAAAACGGTCCGACAATTCGCAATGTCGACGAGTGAGGCGCATCGCAATGCACTGGTCGACTGGCTGCTTACGGAAATGCTGCGCAACCCAACAAATGCCGGAACTTTGTGTCGAACTGTCCTACTGAATGGCGGTGTTGCAGCGGCAGAAACAGATCGGATTTCGTCTTGGTATTTTGCAGCGTTAAGAAAACAACAACCCACCATCAGGCAGACACAGGACGTCGTGGTTGCCATCCAAAATGGCCGAACCCTTCTGGAACGTCAATCTGCGAAATATTTTCTTCGGGCAATTTTCGATGATCCACTAAACGACTACGACGTAACACGCCCGAACAATACCAGAGCCATCCGGAGCCTCAATATGAAATTTCAGAACTGGCGACGGCTAAACGCTCCTTAAGGATGACTCAGAGGGGACCGACATTTGCGGTTGTGAACAAACCCAACAGTGCCTGCCGTTCGAAACGCGTTGAACCGTGACTTGCTATGTGAATACCAGTTACTCGGCAATGACCTATGCCGACACTCTTGTTACAGCGGCGGCGCTACGATTCCGAGTTGAGTCGCGGAATGAGCGTTTCCACTCATGATGTTTTACATCATTGCGGCGGTGCTCATGAGGTTAATACGCGGCATAACAGACGGATAAATGCGAGCCGGAATAGGCTCCCTCGCTTCGCTCGGCGACGTCAACTCCCGGCTGCGTTATCCGCGGCGTTATCCGGCAACCAGTCGCGGGTTTGTTTGCACGTCGCCAATCGACTGATGGCCGTCTACGAAATCTGTTTCCTGATCGTCGATCGGACATCCTCGGCAAACGCAAACGTTGTGCTGACCGGTCCGTTCGTTCACTGTTGTGACTTCGGGGCAAAGTGTATCTGCTGAACGGACGTCAAGTGCTACGATCGTGAAATTCGCAATCTTAAATTCACTGAACAACTGCTGCGCGATGCTTCGACTCCGTGATCTTAAGTTGCGGCAATCTGCTTGTGCCGGCATGACTGCTGCGGTCGGCGGTGTCACTGCGATGAAAATCCCGGAGATTCCCGTCAGTCAATAATCCATAGCTTCCATTCAGACGTCCGCGGCGTACACTTCCTCCTTGTCACCTGTCGTCACTTACGGCAACGTGGTAACCACCAGGCAACAAAAAACGCATTCCAGTTCCCGTTGGTTCTGGCATTGCTTGAAACGTCGCCCGCGGCAACCGGTTGATTTTCGTCGTTACGCTACGTTGCGATGTCGGTGCCTGCGTGCGATCCAACGAAAAGGGATCGGAGGCATTTTGCAGTACGTCTTTGCTGCAGCAGTCATAGGATTACTCGGCGCGTTCCTGGTCGGAGTCACCGCTGCGATTCGAGGCACTCCCTTGGCGCGATCGGGCCGTTTCATTCTTGTGCTGTTGCTTCTGGTGCCAATTCCGTTTTTGCTTTTTGGGTTCGCCGCAAGCTTCGAGCCAGGCAAACACCATTGGGTTTGGCGGACTGCCTATGCTATCTCCATTATTGGATGTTTTGCCACAGTCATACGCCTGTGTTGACCGCGAAGCAGCAGGCCATCCAGGCGTCAGTAGTCGAAGACTCGGTACCAACTGGGCAACGTGTTCGATACCAGCTGTCTTCATCACCAATCGCATTTAAGACTCGACACCGAATGCCAGACGTACCAATCCGTTGCACACGGAACCGCGGGCCACGCGATTTGGTGAGATTTGTGTCGTTCGTTGCGGCCCGATGAACAGTGACGTTATTTGCCTGAGACGCTCACGTTGGGAAATCGGGAACTAATGTCGTGCTGAATGCTGTGGACTTGACGTGCCAAATCCACAGGCTCGTGACTCAGTTGACCTGGCTGCGTCAAATAACGGACGAGGGATAAAATTTGTTTTGAGGAACCTCAATTTTAATGTCAAAACTCACACTGCCAGCCCTACTTGCCATTTTCTTAACACCACTTCTGCCAACAAAAAATGCGATTTGCCAGGAGTCTTATCCTGCGAGAACAGTTATTGGCGAACAAATTCAGACAGGTGAATTTCGACGAATCGTGAAGGAAATCTGCGATCCGGCAACAAAGATGGTCCCAGATACGGATCTTAAGCCATCCAATGTTTATTTCCGCCTGACGGAACGCAAATACGTGCTCAACGGCGACAAATTGAACAAACAGGCCGCCCTCGCCGGCAGCCCGTATGTTTTCCTGACAGTGCCGCAAGCTGGGGTTGGACGTTCCTTGTACGAGATCTATTCGGACCTGGGATATGATGCGGAAGGCATCCTGAGACAACGCAACAAAAACATGGTGGCGCTTGTTCTTCGATACAAACCCGAGATCAAGTTCAGTCGGGAACGCGACGGAACCGGATCGCTCGACAAGAATGACTTCGACCAATATGTTTACGTTCCTACCTGGAAAAACGCATTTACATTGTTTTCACGACTCGCCGGCGACCCGAGTCCGGACTCAAAAAACCCGTCTCTCATGCGATTCAGTGATGAGTCGAATCGCAACCTGGCAAAGTTTTTTCCGGCCGATAGAAGGACATACATTTCGCAATTGCCCTATCCGTTGCTGCGGACGGCTGGGGGGCCGGACTGGGTCTATCGCCAGCTATTGGAATCCAAAATGAACATGAACTCCCATTTTCGCGGTGTGGGACTTACTGAAAACACACTATCTCCTGCCGACGATCGAAGAGGGGTTCCCGAATTCGTCGGCCCCAATCGAACTCTGGATGGGTTGCAGGAATACGCCGTGATCGACGTAGGCCGCATGAAATTCCAGGAAGTACATGACTAAGCCCACGCCACCGCCAGTTCGATTGCGTTCACTTAAAAACAAAGTCGGCATATAACTAAGCACTGAACCGGAACCGCCGCCCCGTTTGTAATTCAGTAGACAATTGCACGTCGCGGCCCTCTGGGACTTGGCTTTGGTCCAGGGTCAGTTCCGAAGTCGGTGAATCGAAACAATTCTGGCCAACAAGAACTGAAACACGCAGAATGCTCCGGGGTGTTTTCGGTTTCGAAACCATCGTCGCTCCGCTGTTTGTGTTTTGAGCACTTTTCTATTTCCTGCCCGTAGGCTCAAAAAGCTCCGCCGACCGGGATGCTGCTTAACAATCGGGCCTTAAGGAGAGAAATTGATCGCGATTTCGGAGGACCAGCGATCAGGAATTGCGGCGACAGGCTGAGGAACAAGTACCTGTCTGAGAGTCGGGCACGGTCATGCCTGTCGCAGACATCTGCCAGACTGGATATCATCCCGTTGATGACACGCAACCATGAAGCCTCTTCGCCCGATCCCGCTTCCGGGGATCTGCACTTCGACACCACTCACTGGAGTCTTGTCGTGGCAGCCGGTCACCGTTCGTCAGCGGACTCAGAGGCTGCGATGGCCGAACTGTGCCAGACTTACTGGTACCCTCTGTATGCGTACATCCGCCGGCGGGTGACGGATGTCAACGAGGCACAGGATTTGACACAGGGGTTCTTCGCCCGGCTTCTGGAGAAGAATGATCTTGCTGCAGCCCAGCCGGAACGTGGCCGGTTTCGAGCGTTTCTGCTAACGTCATTCAAAAATTTTCTGTCGAATGAATGGGATAAACTCCGGGCTCTGAAACGGGGCGGTGGGCAGGCTCTGATCTCACTGGACTTCGAATCCGGGGAAACACAGTTCTGCCTGGAACCGTCACACGACCTGACCCCGGATCGGCTGTACGACAGACAATGGACGCTCACCCTGCTGAAACGCGTCCTGGACCGGTTACGTGACGAGTCGACCCGGACCGGCCGGGAGCAGCATTTCGAACATCTGAAGGAATTCATCACCGGTCAGCCTGACGAAGGGGGCTACGCGGACGTCGCTGTCAGACTGGGAATGACCGCCGGAGCCGCCAAGGTCGCCGCTCACCGGTTGCGCCAGCGGTATCGAGCCCTGTTACGCAGCGAAATTGCACAGACCGTGGCAGACCCGAAGCAGGTGGACGACGAAATCCGTAATCTGTTTGCCACATTCAGTTCCTGAACCTGGAAAAAAGCTGTAACCACGATCCGGATTTTCTTCAGTAGTGGCAGAGAGACACTCGGATTCCTGACTCTGGAGACTCCTTCAATGGCGGAAACACAACAATGTCCCCGGTGTGCGGCAGAATTACCCCGTGAAGCTCCCGCGGGACTGTGTCCCAGGTGTTTGCTCTCGGCAGGACTGCCGGACTCCGCGAGTGACCCGATGGCGTTTGCCGAAACGATCACGGTATCAACAGGCGATTTAGATGTTCCCTCGACAGGGACCAGGATCCAGTATTTCGGGGATTACGAAATAATCGACGAAATTGCCCGCGGCGGAATGGGTGTGGTCTACAGGGCCCGGCAGGTAACGTTGAACCGTACGGTCGCGGTGAAAATGATCCTGACCGGTCAGCTGGCCTCCAGGGAAGAAGTTCAGCGATTTTTTACCGAAGCAGAAGCCGCCGCCAGCCTGCAGCATCCGAATATTGTCACGATCCACGAAGTGGGCGAGCACGAGGGGCGCCAGTACTTCTCAATGGAATACGTCGACGGCCCCAACCTTGCCGAACGGGTCCGCAAACATCCTCTGGACGCGGCAAAAGCCGCCGAATACGTGAAGATCATCGCTGAGGCGATTCACTACGCCCATGAACAGGGAACGCTGCACCGTGATCTGAAACCGTCCAATATTCTGCTCGACGAATCTGATCAGCCGCAAATCACCGACTTTGGACTCGCCGGAAAAACCGAAGGCGATTCAAAGTTAACGGCATCCGGTGCCATCCTGGGAACACCCGCTTATATGTCGCCGGAACAGGCCGGCGCCCAACGCGCGCTAATCGGCCCGGCCAGCGACGTGTATTCACTGGGAGCGGTGCTGTATGAACTGCTGACCGGTCGTCCGCCGTTCCAGGCGGCAACCCCAATGGACACCCTGGTGCAGGTGCTCGAACAGGAGCCCGTCTCACCGAAGCTGCTGAATGCCGGCATCCCGGACGATCTGGCCACGATCTGTTTGAAATGTCTGGAGAAACGCCCAGACGGACGTTACCTGACAGCCGGACAACTTGCCGAAGATCTGGACCGTTTCCTGAACCAGGAACCTATTCTGGCCCGCCCGGCCAGCTCACTCCGCAAGCTGTGGAGCTTTACCAAGCGTCGGCCATGGGCTGTCACGGCGGTGGTGTCACTGATCGTGACGGCTGCCCTGGGACTGGCTTGTTATCTCCTGATCGAAAACTCGTTTCTGAGGTGGCAGCAGGCCCATCCCGACTACATCCGGGAACCCGGTGTGATCACATCGCACCTAAAAAGTGGGGCGGATATATCGTTTCTGTGGGTAGGCTTGATACTGGGCAGCGCTCTGTGGGATCGGTATTCCCGGGAATGCCGACTCAAGGGCATCGTGGTCACCACCCGCCTGTTGACTGTCCCTGCCGTACTGGGAACGGCCGGCTTGGCTTTGGGACTGTATTTCACGCTACAGTTGATTCAGGCGCATGTCTGGGAGAACTATTTTAGTTTCTTCGACCTGCTGTATGCATGGTCGATCTACTATGTCAGCGGCATAATTCTTCTGCAGGTCATCCGTGAATTTGAGTCGCAGGCTTTCGGCGATGTGCCGCTGGAAATGACGGATAAACTGCGTGAAGAAGTTCGGAAGATTTTTCTGCCGGACGACACGAGCGAAAAGAAAGGGACCTTCCCCGGCTGGGAAAGGAGAACCTGGGCAAAAAAACAACTCCAGGCCAATTTTCGAATCCGGAAGGCGATCGGTGCCAGACCTGCCGCAGCGAAGCTGGCGGCTCAGCAGATCCAAATGGAACTGCACCGGCAGTTTCCCGAAAAAGTTCCCACCGTTGCGACTCTACGGGAAGACCTGACCGCTTCGCCGGGATTTGTGCCGCCTCTTCTGCTGTTTTCCGTGCCTGTTTTCTGTCTGATTGCGGCGGCAGGAACAACGGGGCAACCCCAGATTCTGGCGGGAGCCCTTGGCTTTGCCTGTGCGAACGGCGCAACTCTGAATTACCGGGGCAGACACCGCCGGTGGAAGCGTCTGGTGCTGTGGGTGTTCCTGCTGCAGTCAGCTGTTTTCGCCACCACATTCGCGGTTGCTTTCGAGACCATTACAGGATTACTGATCGGTGCCATCGCAGGCTGCGGGTATGGTTGTGCAATTCCTTATCGACTGCTGGCGGGACACGAGTCAACCCCTGCCGCCGATGGACTCACAGACAGCATTGCCGCCGGTTCCTCAAGTCCCGCCTCGAACGATCCACACAGCACCTGATCCGCATGACAGAGGCCGTCGGGGCAAAACACTCAAGCGAACTCAGAGTGCCGCATCTCACATGATGTGCGGTACGCCGGCTTCTCCTATCTCGCGTGTCGTAAGTTACAAAACTGAACGCACTTCGAGTTCGGCTGAGTATTTTGACCTTACGCCGTCAGCAGTGGAATGGCTGCACAAGAATCGCCCCTAACTGTTCTAGAACGAACCGGGACCACTCGAAGCCAGCCCACGTTTTGACTTCGGCATCAGCCTGAGCTCTGCCAGCAGACTGCGGAAGTGAAGATCTCACCGCTCAGCACGGCGTCGCAGTCGTTGCCAATGCACGCGGCATCGTTTCGGGGGACCATACAGGGGGTGCAGACTCAGGCTGTGCGAACGTCCCTGAGACCGATCACGAAAGGCCGTCACCATGAGGCATATATTGCTTGCTCTGCTGCTTGTTGCCATGATGGGTTGCGGGGCCGGATACGAAGCCAGCAGATCAGCCAGCGGAAACTGAGCCGGGGAGTGACGAGCCATCAGCGCATCCATTCCGATGACCTGCGTCGGATTGAGACCGGATGTTTCGTCCGTCATGACCATACCTTCACTGCCGAAAAGTTCCCGAAACTGCGAAGCGATTAGGTCGTTTGTGTCGTTGTTCATGGTGACATTGTCGAAAGCTGAGACCGACTGCTCAACATCGAAAGCCACAATCTGGGTACTCCCCGTTCCACTACTCGAAACTACCCGTTTCGGAATGAACACGGACAACATTGATTGCAACGCGTTGAAATGTTTGAGACCATCAAACACTGACAGACCCTGCGTTTCACAATGCAGTCCACATTGTCCCGATCCGCATCTTCAGTGATCTCCTCCAATGCCGGCCAAATTCAGTAATACGACGAATGGTGAACGGTTTCTCTGATCCGCGGATTGCCATTTCACGTTGCAGCGGAAGAATCAGATTTTCTGACACAGGAAAAAAACATGGGAATCGCTGACGAAGTTCAAAAACTGGACGAACTCCACCGTACCGGGTCACTGTCCGATGAAGAATACCAGCACGCCAAGGACCAGGTCCTGAATGGTGCGGACCACGTAATCAAGGACGGGAGGATTCATGGCGTCACAGAAGAAACATGGTGCCTTCTGCTACATCTGTCTCTGTTGCTGACGTTCGCGGGTGGTGTTGGCATCGTTGCCCCCATCATCATGTGGGTGCTCGGAAAAGATAAGTCTGAACTGGTGCGAGTTCATGGAGCCAACGTCATGAACTGGCTGATCAGCAGTTTCATCTACATTGTCGTGAGCCTCGTGTTCTCATCACTGCTGATTGGAATTCCTTTCTTGATCCTGTTCGTTGTCCTGGACATCGCGTTTCCAATCGTCGGGGCGGTCAAAGCCGGCAACAACGAGGTCTGGAGATACCCATTGTCCATTGAGTTCATCAAACCGTAATTGGTGTCAGGAGGTTCGCAAGGATTTCAGCATAGCCCTGCTTCTAACTAAATCGCTTCCGTCGTCGACAGCAACCTTTTCCAGTGTGGGAATGACAATTTCCCCTATCCTGTCGTTTCGACGAACCGCGAGCTTGGCGGTTCTGGACGGTCGGGGGACGTGACAGACTCGGTCATCGAGCAGCTCAACATTTCCGAGGAGGAACAACAGAAGACGCTGAAGAACGATGTGACGTCTCGGGTCCGAAATCAGATCGCATGGGCGCGGCTCTATTTGGTGAAAGCAGCCATAATCGACTCCAGTAAACGAGCGGTCTGGGCTCTGACGTCGATGGGCCAGGACACTGACATCACTGATAAGACAGTGCTGACACTGTTCAAAGCCACACAGAAAAAGTTCAAGAAGAACGGTGGCCCAACAGACGACGATCAGCAGACATCCGATGAATCAACAGACAACCGGGATGATGCGGCTGATGAGCTGGCGGAACCGTCTGATTATAAATCTGTGCTGCCTGCTGTTTTTCAACAACTGCCGCCAGACGGGTTTGAGCGCATGTGCAAACAACTACTGCACCATGAAGGTTTCGAACGGGTAGTGGTTACCGGCCGCACAAATAATGGGGAAACGGGATCGTCACGGCAGATGGACGCGCTTCGAGGGCGTATATGCGACTGGTCTACTGGAGCTCAGTGAGGGCCACGGCCGTGATGCACTTCAAATCCTCTTTCACGCGCGAGAACTCGCACTGAAGTCACGAATAAAAGCGGCTGAAGCGAACCGAACTCTCATTTCAAGCGTGGGAAGAAAACCCGACCGCGTTTTGTGGATCCCGGGAGAACGATGAACATACTGAATCTTTGGCGTTTTATCGACGAAATACGCTCACGTCAATTTGTGGCATTCTCACGAATCGACACTCAACGACAAAGAAGCGCGTCAGACTCTGTTCCCCCGTCGCTCTTCGGTGGTCTCGATCCAGTATTCATGGCGTTCTGCAGCAGTTCTGAAAACGCTCCGGGCTGCACGACATGGCGTTTGTTGCGGGTCTTAAATGGCTTCGCTGAGCAGCTTCTTCAGCAGTTCCGCAGCCATGTTCTTATGTGGCAATCGGCGGACTTCTTTCGGGAATTCCGCCGACAGCATGGACACGTCTGGTCCATAGATTCGGGCGGTCTGGTAGATGACGATCACATCGTCCTGAGCAGTCACCAAGGGCGTTGATGCCAGTTGCCAAAAGAGCGAGATTCAGTTCGGCTCCGGTCCTTCCCGACGTGAAATACTTCCGGAACATCGTCTGGACGATCTGAAAGAACGCGACGTCCTCCCGCATTTCCATCGCATAGTCCGCCGTGGGGTACAGGGCGAAGGCTTTGGACAGATTGCTGACGTGAGCCAGCTGCGGCAGCGTGGCCCTTACTGCCGGCGTCCCTGACGCGCACTTCGTGTAGTCGAGACCGTGCAGTATGTCGCAGCACAGCTCGTAGTGCTTCTGCAGTGCAGCGATGGCTTCTGCAGCGTCGATCGTTGTCTTTCCCTGGCCGCCACTTTGCGTGTACTTCCGCTATGCCTGCTGCAGCGCATCGCCGGTCCATCCGCCGGGTTTTTGTTGCATACCCGGTTAACTTTTCCGATCGCCTGCATCAGACCGTGTCCGTGCATCGGCTTGTCGACGTACATGGTGTGGCCCCAGGGAGCGTCGAATCCAGTCAGCCACATGTCCCGCACGATAACCCAGCCTGAACGGACTTCTCGTGGACTTGAAATGGTTCGCCACGTCCTTGCGACATTGTTTGCTACGAATGTGCTGCTGCCATTCCGGTCCATCAGCGGCGGGACCCGTCGTCACAATCTTCACGAACCACTGTTCATCGTCTTCGCTGTGCCAGTCCGGCCGAAGGGCAATAATTTCGTTGTACCCATGCAGATGCGGCGAGACATGCAGACGATCATGCCTTTGCCGTCCATCGCCTCAGTCCGCTTTTCGAAGTGCTCGACCAGATCCTTCGTCACCACTTTCAGGCGGCCGTTGTCTCCGACCACAGCTTCCAGCGCCGCCCACTTTGTTTTCAGCTTTTTCTGAGTCTTTCATTCCTCCGCTTCAGTCACATCATCAAATTCTTCGTCACTGGCTGCGATATAGGTCACTCGTTGTCAGGCACGTCCACGATTTGAAATGCGTACAGTTTTGCGTATCTCATCTTGAACCGTAACTGGATCGGTGTGTCGATCAAGGCGCTAAGATCCTTTCCTTTTTTCCACTGAGGCCGAAGGGCTACGCTATCGGATCGCATAGGGTTCGACTCGGCAAGAACGTCGCCGGCGGTGCCGATAACTTCCACAGCCAGCATACTGCCCTTTGAGGCGGATTGGGCTAAATCGGCGTCGGCATTAACCTCGACATTCCTGCCGCGTAAAACAAATGATTTGGTGGTTACGGTGCCCAGTTTGTCGCGGGCGTCGAGCGAGATGAAACCGTCCAGCCGCTGCACGTAGCGATGGATGCCGCTTGGTGTCCCCTTGCCGTACCACGGTTCATCGTGCGGAACGTCATCCTCGCAACCGTACATCCAGAGCTGGTCCGCGACTCGAACCATTCCGGGCCCCATGTAGCCGGAATAGGCAAGCTGCTTGCCTAGACGTTTGGCGTTCGGATTGGGGGGTACATAGGGCTGATGGAACCGGCGCTGCACATGAATTCCATCACGGCTTGTGGCCAGTTGTATTGTGCACTCACCGGTGTCGTAGCGCATCAACGTTGGAAAAAACAGGTAAACCCCCGGCGCGTAGGGATAAATCGTTGCGGCCGAAGTGTAGATTCCACTTCCCCATTTGCCGCCCGGATCCTGCTCATCCTCGGCCAGAATCTCATCCAGCCCGGGCGGTGGCCGCCAATCATCAGCCTGCTTGCGAGATGTCTGGGGGAACTGGCGAAAGTCATTAGACTGGGCGCGCGCGACTCGTCGCGAGGGCCGTCCGATCCGCTTTCCACTTTCGTCTCTCTGCCAGCAGTTACTCCGCACATAAGCCACATACTTTTTGATGTTCGGGTCATAAAAAGCCACGTCCTGTGTGTCAGTATCGCCGGGCATAATGATGCCGTCTGGAGTATCCACAGACTTCCAGTTGATGCCGTCGGAAGAAATGGCACCACTGATGGATGGGTAGGGACCTCTTGAAGCGACACGGTAGAAATCCCCGAAAATCATCTTGTACTTTTCCACCCGGTTGTTGGTGTGGGGATCAATAAATACATGATGGCCGTTCACATAACCGCGATGCCCCAAGGCGATGATATTGTTATTTTTCGATCCTTCAAATTCGAATTGTCCCAGGCGCGGCTTCATCCAGTGAATGCCGTCCCTGGACACGGCGTAGCACAGGCGACTCATCCAGTGGCCGGGGATCTGTTCCACATAGGTCCAAACCTCGTACCACATGCGAAAGTCGTCTCCTTCCTGAATGACGTTGACGAACCCTAACCCTGCAGAAGCCCAGGGATCGCTGGCGTGCAACACGCGCTCTGCCCGCCGAGCTGGATTCAGAGTAAATTCGACCTTGCTGACGGTCTGAACCATCTCTTCGTCGATGAACAACTGCTTCGATCCGCCAATCTCTCGTGGCTGGGCAGCAGGGGCCATTGAACCTGGCAAGGCACTTAACGCTACGCACAATATGGCTCGGTTGAAACTTCTTAGCAGGTTCATCGTAATCGCATCCTTCGGAAGAGTGTTCAGTCGCTTGCAACGACTCGGGCGAGTGAGCAGGGGCTTCGCCCCTGGAACCCCATCGATCCGCTTACGGTTACGGCCACTCCGGTCGCGGCTTCGCTCGCTTTACCTGATTCCGCCTCCGGCGACTTGTCTTTACTTGATGGAACTGCGGAGCACACGAAAGCCCAGATGGATGTTCCAGCGGTCAGGCGAGAGCCTGCGGCGGGACGCCAAACGGCAGAAGTCGGACTTGCTGAACCAGCAACCGCCCCGGGAGACCCGGTCCGAGCCCGATGCAGGACCAGTCAGGCTCGGACCGTATCGCCATACCAGTCCTGGCACCATTCCCACACGTTGCCGTGCATGTCGTAAAGTCCCCACCCGTTCGGCTTCTTACCACCAACGGGATGTGTCGTCTTGCAGAGTTGATGTGGTACCACGCGTAGTCGCCGAGCTGGGGATCAGTATCACCGAAACTGTACTCTGTCTTCGTCCCAGCACGGCACGCGTACTCCCACTCTGCCTCTGTCGGTAACCGGTATACGTAACCAGATTTTTCCTCTGCAGTCAGTGAACTCAGCTTCTGACAGAACTCAACTGCATCGTCCCAGGACACCTGTTCAACGGGGTTCTGAGGGCCCGTGTACTCACTCGGGTTCTTCCCCATCACCTTTTCGTACTGCTCCTGAGTCACCTCATAAACGCCGGGCTCAAATGGCTGCGTCAAAGTCACCATATTGTCATGACCGTTTGCATCGCCCATCGTGAATGTGCCGGCGGAGATCGGCACAAAACGCATACCAATACTGTTCACAACCGGAACACCATCCTGCGTCTGCCTCTGCGAGCTTGTGGCATTTCCGGACGTGGGATGCGGCACAGTTTCTTCGTTTTCCACAACCTCATAGATCACGAATTTGAGGGTGTGGTTGCTGTTGTTTTCAAGCTGAAAGGAGAGTTGTCCATCAACTGGTGTAAACTTCTGACCACCGCCATTGCCGTCTTTGCTGGTCACCCCTATCCCCGCCACAGTCCCCTTCGTCTGATGGAAGATGATGGTTTCGCCGTCCTTGAAACGTATACGATCCTGAAAGACGTTGGTGCCAAAACCAATGTGTCGTTTCTTATTCGCCTCCAGGTCGATAGTGACAACTTCGCGGGGCTTAATCGTCCCGCTTTGTAAAGCCCTCTGGTTGTCCTGACTGACAACAAAGCGTTCATACCATCGGGGGTCTTCCTCGGTGTCGCCCGAGCCTGCGGCGACAGATTCCGGTCCACTGTCCCCTGTGTGTGAGGCGTCCTGCGGTTCCACCTTCGCAGCATTCGTCGATTCACTCGTATGAGCGCCGGGTCTCACGGCCTGTTCGTCAGGTGCTGTGTCCGAATGGCTACACCCAACCAAAGCAACAAGCCACAGCACAGACAGCGTAAGTCGCATGGCAACGATCTTTCGTTATCGGTTCGACAGTAGTTTAAGGTATCCTTGAACCATACACACTTTCATGGCATGCCGAAACCATCCCCCGTGCATTGGCAACGACTACCACACCGTTCTGAGCGGCGAGATCGTCACTTCCGCAGCATGCTGGCACTGTCCGGGCTGACGCCGAAGTTCAAACGCGGGCTGGCGTCGATTGATCCGCGTCAGGCGGTGCATCGCTGGAAGCGTTGCGAATGCACGCGACAGGGCTTCCCGCCATTTGCGCCTGTCCCCGCAGGGTCAAGAAACTCCGCCGACAGAAAAGCTTTATAACAATCGGGTGTTTGCGAAAGCAATCGATCGCGATTTCGGTCGACCAGCGATCGGGAAGGACGGCCACTGGCTGTGAAAACAGCTTGTGGCCGCAGTAGGGAAGCACCTTCATCACGGCTTGTGTCCGTCCAGCGTTCCGATCGCGTTCAGCGGTTCACGCCGCCCGTCAGTGGTCGGGCTTGAGTATGCCACCGAGACGTTCATGACATTCGCTCTTTCCAGAAACAGCACCGACCTCATTCCGTGCAGCTTCTCAAAACATACTGGACTTTCGTGCACGAGTTGCCGTCATGCTTTCCCGAGTGAGCTGCGGCCGTGTTTGCTCGATGTGCGGCGGCATGAAGTGAGATCGATTCACAGAGCGTATCCCACAGATTCGATGACTTTGGCAGTCGTCCAGCAGCAATCGTTTCCTGCCGGACTTATTCAGCAGAGCATCGATCGGTGCATTCTGGAACTCAATGATCTGCTGCTGACGCTGATTGACCATGCCGCAGAGGGCGGCGAGCAGGATGTGCCAGGGTTGACGAATCGAGGACATGGTTGCCACCCGAAATCGCCGGTTTCCGATGACGACAGGTGAAATCAAGCGGCTGAAATGCAAGAATCCGGCGGGCCGCAAACGCCGTGATACACGCCGTACTCAGCTACAGCTCAGGGCAAATGTGTAATCATCCGTAACACTTATTTATGAGTCAGACCGGCGTTAGAATCCCAAAGATGTCTTTATCACGGGTCGAGGCGTGGTTTCCTCGAGGCAGCCGACCACTGAAGTTGAATGTGCCCACGGTATAGATCCCACCGCCGATTCCCTGACCTGTGATACCGCCTGTCGCACGATTGGCCACAACCCGGGTTTGAATCATTGTGACCACCGGATTGGTGCCGGCAAGCTGGTTGCTGTTGTAAATTCCGCCTCCCAGGCCGTTGCCCCCGGAACGGCCATGCGCGAAGTTGCGAATCACGGAAGAATCGTTGATGTTGAGAACTGCCGGAACGTCGTTAAACGACTCACCATTAAAGATTCCCCCGCCAAGGGCATTGCCACCGTTTCGCGCCCGAGCTCCGTTGTTCAGAATGCGAGACTGGCTGATATTCATCTGGCCGAAGGAGTTGAACAGTGCACCCCCCGCGGCCGTTCCATTCTGACCGCCTGCAGCCCCACCCAGGACGCGATTTCCTGAAAACAGGCTGGTGTTGATGTGGGTGAGTGGCAGATCCGTGGAACTAACGGCCGTGGCCTCGATCGCACCACCCCAGGCATTTCCTCCAGCGACGTCGCCTTTGCCACCGACCACGTGATTGCGGAGGAACCGGCTCCGGCCGACGGTGAGAGTCGATGCGACGCTGTAAAGGGCTCCACCGCCAGCATCTCCGCCCGCCTCGCCATCACCCGCCGCGCCCCCAAGGGCTCGGTTACCGATGAATAAACTGCGATCGATGGTCGTTGTGCTGCCTGAACTGACCACCGTACCGGGCCGCGTCGCAATCGCGCCTCCGAATGCTTCTTGCGCCGAAGCGGTCAGGCTGTCGAGGGCACGGGCCGTATTGGAACGAAAGGTAGAACCAGAGACTGTCAGTTGACTACTGCCGAAATTTCCGATCGCCCCGCCGTAGCTTGTGCTGCCCCCCATGGCTTCATTCCTGACGAAGATGCTGTTATTAATGACCGCGATTGAATCGGAGACGTTCGCGATGGCTCCTCCGAACGCGTACCTGAGGCCTCCGCTGACGACATTCCCAATGAACCGGCAGTGCGTCGCAGTCAGTCTGCCATTGCCTGTGTTGGCGACTGCGCCGCCGCCGACGACATCAGACGAGACGACGGCGTCATTGATGTCAATGGCCTGATTATTGCGCATTGTTACTCGTGACAGTGTCAGCACTCCACCGTCATTAAGGATTCCCCCACCCCGAGTAAGGATGATGCCAATGTCCTCTTTGACTATGCTCCGACCGTTGGCGATCGTCAGATCTTTAATCTCGACATCAGTCTCGGTGCCCCCCATCTGGAAGATTCGGCTGGTCTCGTTTCCGCTGATGGTCAATCTACGGGCGCCGTTGCCTCGGATGGTCAGGTCGTCGGTGATTTCCATCTGACCAGTGGTCAGATGGATTGTTCCACCTAGTCTCCGCTGAAAATGAATCAGGTCGGCTCCGGGATTGGCGTTAGCCGCTGCAATGGCATCCCGCAGTGACCCCTGGCCGCTGTCGTTCAGATTCAATACGGTGAAGGCGCTTAGCACCCGGCGTTCTTCAACGACTTCGATGGCGGACGCCACGGCGGAAAAACGCTGTCTTCGACTCGATCGGGACTTAGCCTGAAGCCGTGTGATTGCGAACCGCAATCCGCGACCAAGAAGTTGT
>JABABI010000102.1:14724-23500 GCA_014238335.1 Fuerstiella sp. | reverse complement strand
ACCTGAATCAGACTGCGACTGAACCGTTGTGCCCGCAGGGTCAAGAAATCCAGCCTTCTCTCCGTCAGCCGCTCTCCGGCCAGGCGTTCGACATCCTGGCCGCGAGTACAAAGAATCTCAGATTCGTGCTGGCGCAACGTATTGCGCGAGCACACGGATTCGCCCGAACAGGTGCCAGGATTGGAGACCGTGTGTATTTACAAGTTCGCAATGTTGTCGGCGTTGATGAATCCACCGGCCGCTTCCTCAGTTGGGAAAACGAATCGCTGACGTTACCACTGCGAAGAGATTCATCAAAAGCCCTGAGACGCACAATGTTGAACGGAATGTTGGGTTTCTGTTGCTTGACCGTCCATGCGATGTCTCAGGCCTTTCGCAGCCACAGGGAGCAACAGAATACAAGTTCGTTGCTCTCATCAATGCGGTCTCATTGCGTCGATGATGAGCTAGTTACCACCTCACGCTCAATTCGATCGACAAGTTCCTGCAGGTCGGTCACCATGGCCGATTCTGACTCCAGCCATTGAGTCTCTGTCTCGTTGACTCCCTTCTGATATTGCTCACCGTCGATCACGCTGCCCCCCGTTTCTGGTTGCCATCTTTTGGAAACTTACACACCAGGACTGTTGTCCAGTACAACGCTGTGCACCTGCAAGGCTCAGCCCTCCGTTGACGCGATTCTACTTATGGATTGAGTTGACCTGGTCACAGATTTCACACTTCCAATCATCATCCACAGAAAACTGAGTCTCACCACAGGCCTCACATTTGCGAGTCCACAGCCATTGGCGAACATGCTCAGCAACATCGATCAGTCGCTGGTCGTCAATCCCCTGGCAGTAGACAGTGGCCATCGACTCGTCTTCGTGCCCCATCGAATAATTCACGGCGACCTGATCTTGGGAGTTGCCGCCAACTGTTTCGAACGTGCGCCGCAGCGAATAGAAGTTTCTCCCCTTGCGTGTCAGTCCAAGTTGTTTGACCACCTTGGAACATGCCGTGCTGATGTTATCGCTCACGCTTAGTGTTCCAGTCTCACTGCGAATCTCGTTGACCAGGGGGTTGCCTCGGCGGCTGAGAAAGCAGAGACAATTGTTTTTCTTCAATGCCGCAATGGGACGTTCGCCCATTGCATTCTGGATCGCTTGCCGAGTTTCAGGCCACAGATTCGCCCGGCGAACGATTCCAGTGTTTCCCCGGCGCAGCTCATACCACCCAGCTTCAAAATCGATATGTGATTCGTGAAGTGCGGAACAATCTCGATTCCCAAAACCGGCATTGATGCCAAGCAGAATACAAGCACTCAGCCAATCACCCGAATCACCCAACAGACTGCGGATCTCGGTCGCCGTGAATTCGTTTTTGCCATGTTCGGCTTCGTGTTTTGCTTTCTCACGACGTTTCACCCGCTTGCCGGGTTTCCTGAAGTTCGGCCCGAACTTCGGTGCGGTGTCGATTACGTCCGCCTTTTCTGCCCACCGAAAGATTGCCTGAACTCTGGCGATTTCCGTTTCAGTCCGGGTTGCACCCCAAGTCTCAGGGAACGAATCCCGAAAACGGGTGAAGTGGCTGGGGTGAAGATCTGCCGTCGTGATATATCTTCCGAAGTGCTCCAGCAATCGCCTACACGTGAGGATGCAGTCGCTGAAGTGCCGGTCGGTGATTTCACCTCGCTTCCTGCGACTGTCTTGTGTTTCCAGGTAAAGGTTCACCGTGTCTGCGGCGGTAATGGAATCATCGACCGGGATTTTCGCGTGGAATTTCGGGTCTCGGCCCAGACGAATTCCCTCACGGCGCTCACGGTACTCTTGCAATGCTGAGTCCGGGGCTTCCCACTTTCCGAAGTACTTTGGAATTCCTTTGAATTTCTTGCACCACTGTCCGTTCGGGTGTGCAAACAGCGGAAAGTCTAAGTAAGGTTTCGCCGGTTTGGATTTGTTGCGATTCGCTGTGGTAGTCATCTCAAGACACCTCGGGTATCGGGACGATGAAAGGCATCTCAGCAAGACGAACTGGTATCGTAATGGGTATCGTGAGCAGTCCTGCCGACACCAGAATTTTTAGCAAACTCAGCATTTTATGCAACCAGAGGGCGTAGCTCAGTTGGTAGAGCAACGGACTTTTAATCCGTAGGTCCAGGGTTCGAGCCCCTGCGCCCTCACTGAAAACCCGAGAGTTTTAACGAGTTTCAGCCGTTGGTTGAGACTCGTTTTTCGTTGGTGTCACCTCAAGTGTCACCTCTCGAAGATATTTGGCCGTTTCCTGGGCGTTGATGTCCACGTAATACTTTTCCGTCGTGGTCATGCTGGCGTGGCGCATCAGTTCCTTCAGGACCATCGCTGGCCGAACGCCCGCCGCAGGTCATGGGCAGACGCATAGACCGGCTCGCCCTTTACCTGGTCCACCTTGACGGCCGCCTTCTCGCCCAGTTTGGCGATTGCCCTGGATACGGTATCCAGTCGTCGACAGACGCCCCGGTAGAGCTCCGGACTGAATACGTATCCTTCACGGTCTTCAGGTGGAACCCTGAATAGGAACTCTTCAAAGTCCGGGTGATTGGATATGTCCGGTCCTTGCCGCCCTTCTCGCCATCTGACGGAATCAGCAGAACCGTATACTTCCCGGAAGTATCAACCCGGATACGGTCTGCCCACTGGTCCCACGTCAGACTGAGCGCCTCACCCAGTCGCAGGCCAGAGTACCACAATCCCCGGAGAAGAAACTTCAGCGAGTCGCGTTGTCGTTCCGGCAGAGCATCAACTTCAGCCAGTATCCGGTCGAATTCCTCACCGGTGAACGGTCGGCCCTTCATGACTTTGGCGGACTGGGCTTTCTTCAACTTGCCAAACTTCGGCACCGACAGAAGCCTGCGGTTCGCAGCCGACCACGTATATCACCCGCCCGCTGTCATCGGTGAAGTATCTTCCGTCCGCAGGATGGCGACACAAAGAGCCCCAAATGCTTTCCGATAAATCTTTCCTCATCATCAGCGCGCTGTGTCCAGTACCACCCACCGCAAATAAACCACTCCCTGCTGAATAAAAGATCGCCGCTTCATTTCGTCATTCCCACAATCGTCATGTGCATCGGTCACGCGCAGTGGCATGCTGCTATGATAGTAAACAACTGAGGAGATCAAACAGATGCGAGTCATATGCGAGTCACCAGCCGGATTTGTCCTGTCCGTTATGATGTTCGCTGTCGCGCCGTCGTTGTGCACTGCGGCAGACGGTCATGTTTCCGTTCAGATTATCGATCAGAACGGCGAAGTCACGCCGGCTCGTGCGTGGGTTGCCGCCAACGGAAAACGGTTGTTTCAGCCAGCCCAGCCGGATACAGCGACGCCATACGCAAGGGACAGAAGCTTCAGTTGCGACGGACGTTTTACGATGGCGCTGCCTAAGGGACAGGCGATCATACACGTCGAGAAAGGCAAGGAGTTCCTGCCGGTGGATGTCGAGGTCGACATTGTCGTGGCACAGACGCTTGAGCAGACCATTCAAATCGACCGGTGGATCAATATGCCGCAACAGGGCTGGTACTCGGCGGACCTGCATGTCCACTTCGGACACGACAAACCGGGAGTGCTCAGGCAACTCGCCCTGGCCGACGACGTGCATTTGATCCCCGCGTTTACCTACTGGCTGCGGGGGAGAGGAGAAACCTGGGATGCGAAGTGGCCCGGCGGCGACTTCACTCAGCCACTTGTCATCGACGAGCACCACATAATCACGCGCAACAATATCGAAATTGAACGAATCGATAGCAAATCAGGTCCCGGCGCAGAGATCGGGGCGACCTTTCTGTTCAACCTGAATCAGCCCGTTACAGCAGCTCGATACGGAGAACACTTTCCGTCCGATGCCGAGCTGTGTCGAGTGGCTCGACAGAATTCTCCGAGGGCCGTGTTTGACAGCGACAAGCCGTCGTGGGCTGAGTCCGTCATTGGTGTCGCGCTGGGTATGCTGGATACGATTCAGGTCTGCCACAACCACTATCATCGTTCGGAAACTTTGCCGGGCGGCTGGGGTATGATCGGACCGCTGGCCATCGGGGAATCGAACGCGGCGGCAGGCGACGGACTGTTTCATCGCACAAATTCACTCTACTACCGCTTTCTGAATTGCGGCTTCCGGCTGGGTGTCTCCGGTGGCTCAGCGATCGGCGTGATGCCTTTGCCAACGGGGTACAACCGACTCTACGCCCGGATCGACGGAGAATTGACAGCCGACAAGCTGTGGTTGGCAATTGATAACGGACGTACGTTTGCGACCAGCGGCCCGATGCTGACGCTCACCGCGAATGAGCAATCAATCGGCGACACGGTGGCCATCGGTTCGAACCAACCGCAAGGTGTCCTCGTGCGGACGACTGTCAAATCCATCGAGCAGCTGGAATCGCTGGAGATTGTTCACAATGGACGCATCGTGGCGTTTCAGGAACTAGCGAAAGATGCACCGGATCCGATCGTGGATTCCGAGTTAACGTTCACGCTGACACCAAAACGCAGCGGCTGGGTCGCTGCACGGGCACTGTTCAGGGCCCCTGATGGTTTTCTGCGCCAGGCTCACAGCAGCCCGATTTATGTTTCGGTTGACGATAAGCCCGTGGCGTCAAAGGACGACGCGCAGTATATGCTGCGTTGGATCGACCAGCTGGCCACGATCGCAAATACACACACTGACCACTTCCCGGACGACCAGGCACGCCAGGCCACTTTGGCGATCTACGCAGAAGCTCACGCGAAATACGAACAGGTCATGCAGCAGGCTCAGCTGCACTGGGGCGATTGATGTGATGGCGTCCGCAAGAAAGGCGAACATCGATTGCCTGTCCGGCTAGCCGCTGCTGAGTTGTAAGCGGGGCGTCGAAACGACGATGCGGTTTGCATTCGACCGAGTCTATAGAGAGGTCGGAACTGAGTTCGTTACGAAACAGAACACATTCTGTTTGCGATGGAATGGAGTCTCGTCCGGCGGAGCAGCATTTCCGGTGATGAACCCACCCCACTCGACCGCCGCGTCACCCCAGTGGGCGACCCTCACTTTTCGAATCGCCATGTCTCGTGGATCGCGGATTTTCTTGTTCTGAACCGTCAGAACGGGGCTTCCCAGACTCATACCATCGTCCGGGTCGGCGAATCGAAATGACAGTACATTCACTTTCCGTAGACTCGCCGCCGGGACCGTGAACGCATATTTCCTGCGGGCATTTGGATCGAGAGCTCCAACCACCGACTCGTTGAAGACGACGTCGACCTTGCTGCCGGGCGCCTTGTGAGTGGTCCAGCCTGTGTCCGCTCCGACCTCGAAACTTAACGACGCGTCTGCCTGGACCGGTGATTCTGTTCGGTTATTCGCAACGACGAACTCTCTGGTACGCACTTCGCCGTTTGTGCTTCTGACGCTGAATTTGAACAGACCGTCTGCCAGTGATCTGGAGTCGAATGAGGTCTGATAAACAGTTCGATAGAACGGACGACCGATTTCTGTCATTGGCATCCAGTCTACGCCATTGAGCGAGTATTCCAGCGATTCGTCGGGCAGGGGCTGCACAAGATGGGCGTTCACATCGGCGCGCCCGCTTAGCGGAGCACCCACTCGATGCGAGACAATTGTGACGCGTTGTCCCAAGCCCTTATAAAAGTGATCCAGCTGCTCACCCTTCACGCGGTAAATCAGATAACCCTGCGGCGACAGGTCCGGACACAGCTGTTCCGCTTTGGGATTCCACCAGCAACCTGCCAGAGCTCCGCCACTGCGATACGGCACGGATCGCGACTTATGAGACAGGACATGGATGTCGCCGACCAGTTGCAGCCTGACGTCGTGCTGGGCCGCCATCTGCGCGAAGTCGGGGCAGTGGTCTTCCAGGTCAGCTTCCGACGTCGTCACGACGAAGGTGCCGGCAGTCCGGTGTACCATGTCCTGCCGCATCCACTCAGCATGCATGGGCTGCACTTCGTTCGTTGGGTATTCAAGGTTCTTTCCGTTGACCGGAATCTGCCGCTGGCCGAGGTGGTATCCGAAGTCGACAGACACAAAGTGAATGCTGCCGTACTCGAACGAAAAGAAATGAGGGCCAAGGTGTTCCCAGTACAACGGTTTGCCGCAGCGGTGATCTCCTCGAGGAAACTGCTGCAATCGATAGGACGAATCCGTGTGGTCTCCCGATACGTTGTAATGCGGCATCGCCAGATGGTTCATAATGCCCACGTAGTTACGAAAGTCAGCCTGTCCGGCGGCCGGCGTATTCAGCAGTGCCTTGTGCAGATTCAGCAGGTCACCGCTGTTGACAACAAACCGTGGCTGCGGCGTCAGCGCATTGATTTCGCGCACGAAATGGCTCAGTCCCGTGAGCGACCGACGATTCTGTGAAACGTGTGTGTCCGTGACGTGAACGAAGATGTATTCGTCTTCGTCCGCCGTCGCAGCTTTCAGCTCAAAATCAACGGTGGTGGCCAGGGGTTTGTACCAATCTCCCTGCACATCATGTCCGGCGGGTCGAGTGACATAGATGAACACCGCGTGCGTGTTGGGTGTCAGACTGTAAGCGCCCTGTGCGTCTGTTGTGACAACTGAATACCCATCGGTGACCGACACG
Organism: Fuerstiella sp.; assembly: GCA_014238335.1. Taxonomy (GTDB): domain Bacteria; phylum Planctomycetota; class Planctomycetia; order Planctomycetales; family Planctomycetaceae; genus Fuerstiella. Next base: position 16,897 of record JABABI010000102.1, on the reverse strand, counting down.
CCCGCAGCTCCCGACGTTTCTTCTAAGCCGCGTAAAAGCACACGTCCGGAAACCTGCGAGAGTACCACAGCACCGTAGTCCGGTTTGGGCGTTTTCCTAAGCAGAAGGTCGAGGATCTTAGCTTCGGGCTGAGGAGACTTCGGCTCCTGACCGACAGACATGCTGATCGCTTGATGGCTCAACAGGCCGTTACACAGACAACAAAGAATCAGCATCGATCGCATTGATGAAATTTCAGAAGTCGTGAAACGTTGCGTTGGTTACCGTGAACCGACTGACTCACGGTGATCCGACAGGTGGACTTGGTTCGGAACTCCACTCCGGCGGAATCAATCCGCGAAGTCGTTCCAGCAGTGATCGAAAAGTCGCATTCGCCGCCAGGTTCTGCCACTCGTGCGGATCAGACTTGTGATCGTAGAGTTCTTCTGAACCGTCGGAGTAGCGCAGGTACCTATACCAATCCGTTCGTAATGATACGTTGCCGGGACCAAATGTCGTGACAGCTCGCCGATCCGGGGCACTATCGGGCTCGCGAAGCAATGGCACAAGCGATTCGCCATCCAGTCCGTCCGGCCTACTGACATCACACATTTCGGTGAGTGTTGGAAACAGATCGATGAGGCTCACCGGCACATCACAGCGTGACCCGGGCGGGGCGAATTGGTCGACTAGTTTCTTTGGAGGAACGATGATCAACGGCACCCGAGTTGATCGTTCCCACCCCGTCCATTTTCCCCAATGCTGTTTTTCTCCCAGATGCCAGCCATGGTCAGACCACAGAACAATGATCGTGTTGTCGCCGATGCTGGTTTGATCAAGGGCATCCATCAGGCGTCCGACCTGGTGATCAACGAATGTTGTGCAGGCCAGATAGGCTTCCACGGCACCGCGCCACTGCTTGTGCTCGACAACCGTTGAGTGTCGGCCTGCGGTGACTGGTTCGATGGCCCAGTGACGAGCAGTGGCACTTAGATCGTCCAGATCATCCTGCCTGACGGCCGGCAGTTCGGCAGGCGACCGTGCAAAGCGATCGAAGTATCTGCTGGGTGCGAACAGCGGTATGTGTGGGCGGTAATAACCGACTCCCAGAAAGAACGGAATGTCGTCCCGGTCCTTCAGACGTTGAACGGCCCAGTCTGTGATTATGGTGTCACCCATGTCCGATTCCGGAACATCCACGGGCCCCCAATCGAAGGACTCGCCATCTGTCGTTTCCGGTTTGCGATCAGAAGGCATCCGATTCAATGGCAGAATGACGGACCCGCGTCGACGATTTTTCACCACGTGCCGTGGATTGTCAGTGGCCTTCGACGAGACTTCTTCGTCGGTGTACCGAACTTCATCGCGTGCAAACGGACTCCATCGCTGGTCCGTAACCAGGTGTTCGGCGAAGAGACTCCGATTCGCCGAACCGGAATCCAGCAGTTTCCCTGTCCCCAGAGTCAGGTATCCGGACTTCGCGAAGGCTGTCGGCAGCAGCTGCATCGTCGGGTGCAGCTTGAGCAGTTTTGGACTGCGGTTGGACCAGACTCCCGTGCGGGAGGGCATTCGTCCACTGAAAACTGCGGCCCGTGAAGGGTTACACGCCGGTGCCGCACAGTGAGCGTTAGTGAACAGAACACCTCGTGCTGCCAGCCGATCCATGTTGGGCGTATGCGCCTGAGAATGTCCGCCAAGACAGCCAATCCAGTCGTTCAGATCATCCACAGCAATGAACAGCACGTTTGGGCGCTCGTCTGCGATCACAGAATGACACAGGATTGCAATGGTTCCGTAAACAATCGCAACTGCAGATCTCTTCAGCATATCCGTTCTTTCCTCAGCAACGGATGTGCTTGATGGCATTTTTCCGTCACTCCCTGTTTCGCTTCTGTCGTTCAGGCAGACGCTGTCCGATACCGGTCGTTCACTTTAATCCAGTCGATGTGGTCCATGAACTTCTCGATATATTCGAATTTTCGGTTTTGATAGTCGATGTAGAAGGCGTGTTCGTACACATCGATGACGACCAGCGGAGTCGCCATCCAGAGTGGTCCCATGGCATGTTCGTCGCTGACGACGTTGTAAAGTTTTCCATTGACCGGATGATATGTCAGCACCGCCCAACCAGCGGCAGTCCGCGCACTGGCCTGAAAATCGTCGGCCCATTTTTTCGAGTGACCCGAACCGTTTT
>JABABI010000102.1:0-14714 GCA_014238335.1 Fuerstiella sp. | reverse complement strand
TGGCTTTCCGCACGTCGGCCTGGGGATCCGGCAGGTCGGGAACAAGGCCATCAAAATACAATTCGTGCAGGATGACACTATTCCCTTTGCTCTGCCTGGCTCGCTGCATAGCGCCGTACGCGTTCGCGTCAATCGCCGTACCTGTCTTGATACTGTCTTTCAGCTTTGAATCAATTCCTGAATATGCACGCAGGGCACCGCCGTAGTGTGCCGTGTGATGCGGAGCAATCTGCTCAGCACTCAGGAATCCGGGAATCGATGCGTGTCGCAGCGACTTCGGTTTGCCCGTCACCAGGCCGCTCGCAGAGAAATCAACCCCGGCAGCTTCCGTCTCTGAACTCCCGGAAACCAGTATCGTACCCGCTGCTGCTCCGGACGAAGCGAACAGAAAGTTGCGTCTTGAAGAGCAGTTCATGACCGTGTCCTTTTCAGCGTGAATTGCGCTGCCGTGTTCTCGTACTTTAGCAAACAGTGATGCCGGCTGCCCAGCGTTTAGAGACATCGATAATGATTTGACCCACCTTCGCGTTAAGACAGCGTCATCCAACGAATTGCGGACTGAGGCTACGCCTGCAAGCCACGCAGTTATCAGATGGTGTCGATCCGTTGTCGGAAGTCATCCCGAACATCCCCTGAAACAACATCTGGCTGTTTAGCGTGGACCAGATCGATGCGCTCCGACTCTGCGTTAGTGACGTGGTTCGCAAACAGATCCCCGGCAGCGGCGTTGAGAACACTGGGCGGACCGTACGCCTGCATTGAGCCAATTGTGCGGCGTTTTCGTTTTTGCTCTGGTCGGCGTGCACGAACTGTTGAAACTGCGAGCCCTGTGCTGCAACAGACTTGTCGGCGGGGCCAACACCAAACGCATTGATGTTAGCTCGAACCTGAATGGCGCTCAGGGAACTGCCGCCTTTGGACTGATCGGTCTGCCCGTCGGCACCGGACTGTTTCCACAGCATAAAAAGGAACAGATCGTTCGCCTCGAAGTCCCCGTCGCGTCACGTTGGGATCAGCATGATCTCGTGCTACTTCTTTTTGGAAATTACAATGCGGTAGTTTCTGCCGTCAATGCGGATCAGCATTGGCTCAGCGACGCTCAGGTACTTGCCGTAACGCCCTTTGTTTAGCCGCGTCAGCTCGAAATACTCGTCGCTGAACTGTTCCACTTCTATAAGTTTCTTCTGAGCTTCTTCTGTCAGCGTGCCGTATTCCGAATCCTGCCACTCGTTATTTTTCCAGTAGAAGGTTTTCGTGTCAATCCGGCGAACTCGCTGAGCGACCTGGCGTTTTGCTTCTTCGCCCTTCCCTCCTCCACCAATTCCGCCGCGGTCACGGCCACCAATTCCGCCCTGATTCCCTGCCGGGCTGGGAATCGCCGGAGGTCGTTCGCCGCGAGCTGCAGGAATACCTAAGCGACGAACGATGGCATTGTCTGCTTCCTCAGCAGCATCCTGAAGAGCGGATGAGTTCGCCCGCGAAGCCCTCTTCAGTTCCGATTTGAAGCTGCGTTGAGAGAATCCTCCCATGCCCGAAGCCGCTGACAGTCCGTCGGACCGACTCTCAGCTTCTGTCAGCAATCGACTTCGGTCACCGAAGGACATATTTTCGTCAGCAAGAAACGATGTGTAGGGGGTCATGATGCCGTGCTTCAGTGACAGAGCCACCAACTCGTCAATGAGTTCCTTGTTCTGTCCTTTCAAGTCAAGGTCGTCGATAATTTCACCGATCCGGCGAGTCGCCCAGAGAGTTTCGACGAACTGGTTCTTGCGAGTTTCGTCCGAGTTGCCAAACATCGATTCAATACTCATTTCTCGCGACTGGTCCGCAACTTTGCCGTACAAAGTGACCTTCACGGGGGTGCTTTTTCGATAGCGACCGACAACGATCAACTGCTCACCCCGAAACAGGTCCATCAGGTCTGAAGGGTAAGTGCGAGTCACCAGATTACCCGGTCCGTCGTGCCCGGCTCCGGCGAAGTTTATCCGAACGTTGGTCATTGCCGGTGAGCTGACCTTACGGAACATGTTGCTGGCCGCGACTTCTATGTCCTCATCCGGCTTCACATAGACCGAGGTGCCACGTTGATCTTTTGACAGCCGATCCAGTAATCGGCTGTTAACATCATAACCGACTCCAAAGCTGAAGATTCGAGCGTTGACTTTGTTGGCCTGGCCAACACCGGCAGCAATCGCATTCTCGTTGGTCTCACCAACGGTCGGGAGGCCGTCCGTGAAAAACATAACGTAGGTCGGGCGATCATTGTCCTGTAACTGGCCGAGTGCAGATGTAAGTGCCTCGCCGATGTTGGTTCCGCCGCCGGAATAAATATCTTCCACGTAGTTCAGCGCGGCCTTGCGAGTATCGTCACTGACGAGTTCCAGCTCGGACCGAAACAGATCCACTTCTGACGAGTACGAAATGATATTGAACGTATCTTTCTGCCCGAGCTGATTGATCATCAGACGCAGTGAAGACTTCGCCTGCTCAATTTTGTCTCCGGACATGCTGCCGGACCGGTCCACCACGAACAGAACGGTTTTGGGAATCTCCTGACCTTTTTTCGTTTTGACTTTCGGACTGGCCAGCAGCATGAAGTACCCCTGCTTCTTATCACCTTCAGGCTGATAAGTGACCAGATTCATGCCGAATTCTCCGCCGCGAATGCCGTACAGCAGACGGGTGTCATCCGGCTGAGTGACGTCTGTCAGGGTCAGCCGACAGACCGCCTTGTAGTCGTTCGCGCGAGTGATATCGAAGTCGTGAGTGGGGCTGTAAACATTCTTCAGTTCGTCCTTCGATTTCACTCGAACGGTAATATTCAGAGTGTCAATCGGCTGCCCTGTGTGTTTCACCGTTCCGAGTGGCAACGTGAAATCGACCAGGCCGGAATCACTTTTGAGCAATTGCGTGTAGCGAATTTCGACTCTTCGTTCCTGTCCTGCAGGAATCGGAAAGACGCTGGTACGAAACAGCCCCTGCCCGATGTACTCAAGAAGTGCCGGGTCTTTCTGTTTTCGCACAATCGCTTCGTATTCGCGGCGAGCCTGATCCTTTGGCTTGAGTTCCCCGGGCAGTTCCCTGCCATCGACTATGAGCGTTAGTCCATTAATGGCAACTCCATCGGGCAGAGGAAACAGGAATTGTGTTTCCAGCGTGCGGCGGCTGACGTTCTTAAACGTCTGTGCCATCTGAACCTTCGCTACCTGATCGACGATGTCAGCCGTCACCTCCACACTGCCAATACGAAAATGCGTACCCGCAGGAGGGCCCGCCAGGCGATTTACGATCGGTATCTGCCCCATCGCGGAGGCCGTAAATGCAGACAACACCAGCATTGGGATAAGTCGAACGCGCATCGAACAGCCTCCAAACCAGTTAGACAATTGTGCAGGTGATTCTGCGATGTGCAGTAAACCGCATGTTGTTAGAGTGTTAGGCCGCCATGATTGGTTCCATGAAATCGCGACATTTCGGAAAAATATCGGACATTGCAGCGGCGCTGTGTTGGCTGAGGTCGGTCGTCGGAATACGTCTAAAATCGTGTGTCGTGCTTCCAAACGATGTGGGTCTTCGATTTGTGCTCACCACGAGTGATGATCAGCGTCGTTGACGACCGTTCCGTGTTCACCGATATGACATGCATGGATAAGGGTCGCCCGTCTGAATCATCATGGAGCGTCACGGACGGCTATGGCATTATCGACCTTACCACCAGAGATCGCTTTCGGCGTCAACCGGGCTTTGTACTTTCGCAACTGGCGGGTCAGTGGTCATTTTGGTTTTGCTTACCAGAGACTGAACGGTCCGGTCGCCGCTGCTGTTAATGGTCGCACCGCCAGCCATCGTTACCCCGTTGATGGTTGATTTTGGATAACGACCCTCAGCGATCATTCCCATCAGGCGGTGACTATCTGCAGCGGTCGCGGTCGACACCGCGGCATACGAAGCGGCGAACAGCAGTGCGGCAGAGTAACTGTTCTTCATGCCAGACTCCGAGACTGGAGGACACCGACATGACTGATTGAACGAAATCGGTCAACCGGTTCCAGTGAACAAACCGTGAACGAGCGTTCTACGTTGCCGCGTGCCCGTTACAGCGTCGCGCGGTCGCAGGCAAAGATAAGTTTGTGCGTCCTGCATGCACCCAGTACAGCTATAGCCTTTGCCGCGATGGATTGCTATTTCTTTCCGTCGAGGTTTTCTTCGATCTGAGTATCACTCGGCGAAACAGACGGGCAGCCATGCTTCGGCACGTCAACATTTGCCGTCCACAGGATAGCGTTCAGCATCACTTTACGAAATTCATCGTTCTGCCAGCTTTTGTGATTGTGCGCGCCGGTAAAGCCGAAGCCGCGTCCACCACCGGGGCGTTGGTAGGCCCATGCGACATGCTGTTTTTCTCCGGACATCACTGCTTTTCGAACCGCAAAATTTCCGCTGCGCGGCCCGTCCGGTCGCTTCAGAGTTTCCGGTGGTGGCAGGTCCGACAGAATCGGTGTCACGCCTTTCATATCATCAACAAACCGCATGTGGAAGTACCACTCGTCATTGACGCTGAATGGCTGCACGCCGTTACTAACGGGATGATTGGGAAAGTCCTCGAACTGCGGTGTCCAGTGAGGATTGACGGACCAGTCCAGATCACAGAAGCCGCCCATCCATTCGAGGAATTTTGCGCCCGGTTCTCCCTTCTCAGCCTCGGTCGCCCAGTGGATCATCACCACGCCGGTCCCCTTTTTCATCAGCGCATCGAATTCATCCAGATGCGGTTTCACGACATGACCACGGTGACCGGTACAGAAGATCACGATCGTTGCCGCTTCTTCCAGAATCGATTTATCCTGAGGATACCCGGCATTCGGGACCAAAACCGCTTCCACATCCAGTCCCGAACTGTTCAACGCGCTGGCCAGAATCATGTTTCCAGCACGATGCTCATGCTTCATGCGCCCATGGCTGGCCGACCCGGAAATGAAGACGATCTTCGCTTTTTCCTGCGCGTAAGCGGAACCAGAAAGTGACACGGCCAGTAGCAGTACGAAACAAAATTTGAATTTCATGAGTCACTCGCTGACGATAGACACGTTATTCCAATAGGCCCACTCGTTATGCCAGTCGTTCGCGCGGTTTTCAATCGACAACTGAATTCTGCGGCCGGCGAATTTTGTCAGATCGACTGTGACATCAAGCCACTCGTCGTCAGACACCGATTTGGACGAAATGACCTGATCAGCCAGCACTTCGCCGGCGGCCACGACTCGCAGCTGCCAGTCACCGTGCGGATGATGGCTGACTCGCAGCTTCAGTTTTGTCTTCCGGTTTGCCGGAATCTTCAGTGCACGGGAAAGGCTGCTGGGTGTTGTGCGATCCAGAGGGTGAGTCTGAACGGCAGCGGTGTTACGGAATACGTCGTGGTGCACAACACCACCTTCGCCCACGTTGCGAACCTTGAATCCGGGCGCCACTTGCTGAATTGTCCATTGCCACTCAGGTGTCTGCTTCGCCTGCCGAGGGCGATTAGCTGCAACCGTTGCTGTTCCGCTCGTCAGACGACGAGCGACAAATTCCTGCAAGGCTGGAATTTTCCCTGCGACAGCCAGCTGAAGTGATTCATGTGGATGGTCTGGAACCATCGGTTCCAGACCAAACCAGTACATCCGCGGCAGGTTGTTGTCGTCGATGTCTTCACCGTGTGACGCCAGCCCTTCCAGAATAGACCAGCGATCACCAAACGGCATTCGCTGCGCCGCTGACGCCAGGTACAGACGCACGACGGGTGATTGTTCGTTCTTCGCCATCGTGGCAAACACCGAAAGAACTGAGTCTTCGACGGGCAACGTCTTCGCTTTGCTGGCATCCTGAAATGCGTTGACGGTACTGCCGTCGCACAGGAACTGAATCGTCCAGCCGCGAACATACTCGTCTTTGTGATCCAACAGTTCCCGCAGGCGGTTGTTGTCCAGCCCTCCTGTCACCTGCAGGGCCCACAATGCACGAAGCCGTTTGGGAGTGGTCTGAGCAGATTGCAACAGGTCTTCCAGCTGCGGATGGACCAGCGATGTGTCCAGCAAACCGTTGGCGGCTCGCGTCTGCAGCAGCGTGCGCGACTGCCGCACGTACCAGTCGTTGGTATGCGTCTGCAGCTTAACCAGTTGCGCATCAGACATGGTTCTCAGATCTGGCCTCGCTGTTTTCCCGGCGCCCTTTGGCATGATGCGATACACGCGGCCACTGTTCGGAAAATTGACCGCGTTGCCGCAAACGTCCGTGTCGTGCCAGTCCAGAATATAGACGCCGCCTTCCGGGCCAATCTCGACACTGAATCCGACCCAGGCCAGATCGTTTGTCGGCATGAAATCGTCACCATGTTTGCCGATAAAGCTGGAACCGTTGGGCACCATGATGTCAGTCAGGACGGCGTGTTCATGGATGTTGCACATAAACAAACGGTTGCGATACTGCTTCGGAAATGCGTCCGCCAGATAGAAACGTGCCCCGCCATGAGCCGACAGGTGGGTGTGATCGCGAATTGTCTTGATGTCGTCGTAGATATATGGGTTCACGTGCGGACGACTCTGCTTGTGATAAACACCTCCCTGCACGACGTGAAACAGATGCGGAATCACACAGCACGTGGCGAATCCCTGACCGCGATCGTCAAAATCGAAACCCCATGGATTCGACAGTCCGCGGGCAAAAATCTCAAACGTGCCGCGTGTCGGGTGGTACCTCCAGATACCACCGTCAATGAACTGTCGTGCCGCATCGTCGTCGCCCGGTTTCCCCACTTGCGATTGCGTGAATACTCCGTGGCAGCCGTAGAGCCAGCCGTCAGGCCCCCAAATAAAACTATTCAGCGTCTCATGCCGATCATTGATGCCCCAGCCGTCCAGCAGAATTTGAGGAGGTCCATCCGGTTTGTCATCACCGTCGTCATCGGGAATAAAGGTCAGGTTGGGAGGCGATCCAACGAAGACTCCGCCGAACCCACAGGCCAGTCCCGAAGTAAACGTCAACTTGTCAGTAAACGTTTTCTTGTTGTCAAAGACGCCGTCGCCGTTGGTGTCTTCCAGAATTTGAATACGGCTGACCTGATCGTCGGTGTGCTGTCGGCGAGTCTGGTAGTTGAAATTCTCGGCCACCCACATGCGCCCACGGTCGTCAAAGCAAAAAGCAATGGGTTCTGCAATATCCGGTTCGGACGCGAAGATTGAGACTTGGAATCCATCTGGGATCGACATCTTAGCGACCGCCTGTTCAGGCGTCAAAAACGGCGCGCTGCTGGTCTTATGCTGTTTCTTAGGCAGCGTGTTCCGTGATTCCTGAGCCAGCCCTGGCGGAGCAAAACACAGCAGCAGGACCACAACCAGCAATACCTGAATTCCGTGCAAACTCGATCTTCCCTTCACTTCGTCATCTCCACTTGCTCAGTTGTTCTCAGGTACTTGATCAGGTCAATGACTTCCTGAGGTTTCATTTTTTCAAACTGCCCGTCGGGCATCATCGACTTCGATGATATTTTTCGTTCTTCGATATCCTCTTTCGCGATCACGAGCCTTGGGTGTTCGACAGTTTTCAGCACGACTCGCGTTTCGTCTTCTTCAGCAACGACGCCGCTGACCACTCGCCCATCCACCGTAACAATGGAAACCATCTTGTAACCAGTCGGAACGTCGTAGCTGGGGTCAACGCTGTTCAACAGGATATAGTCAAGATTGGTGCGATTTGCCCCCGTCAGGTCAGGGCCGATCTTGCCGCCTTCACCATACAGAACATGACAGGCCGCACAGGTTTTCGTGAAAACGGCCCGTCCCCGCGAAGCCCTGGCATCAGCGATCCTGTCCGGAGTGATCATTTTTCTGTACCGGGCCAGTAACTTCTGTCGGTCCTGGGAAATCGGTCTGACTTCGCCGAAAACACGTACAAAACGGTCTCCGAGAATGTCCTTCAGTGAACGTGCCACGTGCGCAGGGATGTCGTCGTGTAAAACCGTTTTCTGCTCAACCGCCGCCAGCAGCGCCTGGGCGTATCGCTTTCGAGTCGCCAATGTCTCAACTACCGCGCGACGGAGTTCAGGGCTGAATTGTGCGTACCGCCCCAACAGCACAGCCGGAGCGGACGCGTTTTCGACCATCGCATATCCGCGAATCGCATCCAGTCGCAACGCCGGATCATCCAGCAGCGATTCCAGTAACGACGAGGCTTCCTCGTTCTGATGAGTCAACAGTAAGCGAAGCGATCTTCGTTGAATGTTTGGATCGGCCGTGCGGTCCGTCAACATGGCAAGTGCCTGCGCAGTCGCCTTGCGATCACCGAAAATCTGAGACAGCTGCGCCGATAACTCCCGAACGTTCTTATCTTCGCTTTCGGCAAGCTTCTGGCTTAGCTTGCTCCAGCCCGTGGGCGCGGCAATATTTCGCCGTCCCTCCAGTCCGCTCAACATGCCTCGCAACACAGCATGCCGGACACCGACGTCATCAACCGAATTCAGGGTGGTGACCAGCAGGTCAAGCGAATCGGTTTCGTCGATCGCGGTGGCAATGCGGGGGCAACAGATGGAAAGAAGGGCAATCGAGAACTGGAAGTAACGCTTCATGTCTGGACGATGGCAAGAGTATTCTGGCAAAGAGACTTTGATTGGTTCAGCGTTGATTCTCTGCTCTTACAGGTCAGTTTTCAATCGAGTGTGCTTTGGATCCACATTTCGACCATCGTGCAGGTGACCTTGCCCTGTTTTTGTCGTCCCAGTAATCACCGGAAAAAATTTTGATCGTTAGTCCCCATCATTAAACCACCCCAATCGAGACACGTTCGCCGGTGCGGCAAAATCGTCATGGTAGTCTCAAACGATCTATCGGAACCCGTACAGGTGGCGTGGCGACATCGCACTGGCAACGATCATGTGTCGCAAACGTTTCTTGCGACGGTCTCAGCTCTGATAATGAAAACATTGAAATTCCTGTCAGTTTGAGCATTGCTGCCTGACAATCTCACTCGACCACAAGACAGGAATCATCAAGGTTGCGATCGGTGGAATCGGAATCCTCTCTTTCCAACCTGACTGGACAATGAAGTCAGCCAACCGCAGCAAGGACGGCAGAAAAGGCGGTCTCTATCGGGACCTGGGACCTGACCGATACAGTCAAAGCCGCTCGCAAAGTGTCCGATTTCGAGCTCTAAGTTTTGTCTGGAAACAGGGCGGCAAAGACATGCGGTTCCAGGAACTTGCCTACGAGTACCTGGGCAATCTTGAAAAAAATGATCACTGCATTGCGCAAGGCCCTTGATGCGTCCACCATGCCGGCGTTCACTGCCACCGACGCCAAGCACCGCCAGTTTCAGGAATTCACGGGCACAATCAACAAAGGCAGACCCGGCGCCTATGCCGTGGGGCAATACTATGCCCATGAGGAGGCACATGCTGAAGACTGAGATCAAACAGGCCGCGCGCAACGCGGCGGTCAAACTGACGAACGTGAATGTCAGGGAACACCGCCGCATTGCATGCGGCCTGCGAAACGGTCCCCCTCGCAGCTTCGCGACGTCGCGTGAGAACGACAATAATTAGGCCGATCATAAAACCGCCCCCCCGCTCCTATGATTCCACCGACAAAAGATGCGTCAGTAGGGAGTTCAACCGCGAGGGTGCTGTAGCCAGATCTTGCTTGCCAGATCATCCCACCGGCAAGGAGACACAAGCTTAGAATCAGATTTGGCTGAATCCAATTTCCGATGACCCCATTGACGTACAGGCCGATTGGACTGAGCGACGCAGCCGCAATCCCAAAGTTGAGGCCAAGGACTGAAATTATATCTGGTCGCCCCAATGGTCCTTGAAGACCAAAGCACTGAGGTCCTCTATCTCTATGTCCAGTTTCTCTATGTCACTCAGGCTCTCTTCCGTGAAAGCGGAAGGCGAATGCAACACGTTGTCCGCCTGAGATTGGAGGTCAAACAACGGTTACCTTCGCTCATGCTGAATCTTACTGAAAACATATTCGGTTATAACGCCGAACGAGACTGCAAAAATCATGGTGGACAGTATCGCCAGCCAGGGATTAATGCTCCTTCGGTCAGTGTCTGTGGCCCGTTGGGTGACGGTGCTGTCCTAGAGTCTTACTCATTTCTTCGGTCGGTTGTCGCACTGCTGGAAACTCCAGCTCTTGCCCCGAGATTTCCCATATGCCATCTGTCGCAGTTCACACGAGAGCTGTTTGGATAGTTTGTATACTTTGTCGAGACGGATGGCTGCGTGAGTCGGAGGCAGTGAGTGTGGTCTGTGGCTTCAATCTCGCTGGTTCTTCGCCGAAGTTACTCGGAATCAACGCCTGCCGTCGCTTCTGCCTTCCTGTACATACTTTTTAAGTAAAGCATGCATCTGCTTCACCTTGCCCGGATGGTTGAGGGATACGTCTGTGGTCTCCTCAACGTCTTGTCCCAGGTCATGAAGCACAAAGGACACCGGGAAGGCATCATCCGTGATCTGTGCGGTCGTTGTCGGCCCGTTGACCGTCAGCTTGAATGTACCTTTGCGGATGGCAAACGTACCATTGCTGTGATTGTGCACGATCGCCTCGTGAAACGACTCGGGGCTTGCTTCTCCCGTCAACGCCCGAAAAAAACTCCTGCCGTCTTCGGCGGTATGGCTGTCCAGCCTGATGTCCAACATCTCTGCCAGGGTTGGGATAACATCATTGAAGAGAACCGTTGTTGGACATCGTTCGCCCGGTTTGATTTTCTCCGGCCAGCGGACGAAGAACGGTACGCGGTGGCCTCCCTCGTGCAGGCCCGCCTTCCAGCCGTTAAAAGGTCCGTTGCTGTCGTGCTCGTGAATGCCTGTGTCGCCCCTGACCCATCTGGCCCGATATCCTCTGGTGCGATTGACCGGTCCGTTGTCGCTGGTGAAAATAACGATCGTATTCCGTTCGATTCCGAGTTCGGTAATCCTGTGCAGAATTCTGCCGACATGGTGATCGAGTTCGACGACAAAATCACCATACGCCCCGGCAGCGCTGCGCCCGACGAATTCCTGGTTGGGGACGATCGGGTTGTGCGGCGTTGTCATCGCGTAATAGAGGAAGAACGGCTGACCGGGCCGGGTGCGCGTTGCCGTCTCGACGAATTCACACGCCTTGTGCGACAGTGTGGGCACAAGCCGGTCCATCGTGTGGCCAGTGGCAATGATGTTGTCGTCCCGGCCAAACCATTCGCCGTTGGTTTCCTTCGCAGTCTGAGAAGAGAGAGTAGGAATGACCGTGGTCCGATTGTTTTCGATAAAGGTGCAGGGATTCATCTCCGCCGATCCTGCAATGCCGAAGGAGTAATCGAATCCGTAGTCTCCGGGGCCCCTCCGGACGGGTGAGGCAAAGTCGATATTCCGAAAATTCTGGTAGTTGGGATGTACGCGGATAACCTCCCGTGCGCTTTCATCGCGCAGCGTCCAGTCGATTCCCTGGTGCCATTTGCCAACCAAACCGGTGAAATATCCCTCCCTCCGAAGCAGATCCGCGAGCGTCGTGCGGCCCGGCTCAATCAGCGTGCCTGCAAAGTTGGCAAGGTTGCCGCCGGATCCCAACCGCGTACGCCACATATACCGGCCAGTCAACAGGCCATAGCGGGAGGGCACACAGTAGGATCCACCGGAATGGGCGTCGGTGAAAATCAGACTTTCCTTTCCCAGCTGGTCCAGGCTGGGAGTGGCGATTTTGCTGTCGGCGTTGAGCAGGGCGACATCGCCGTAGCCCATGTCATCGGCCAGTATAATCACGATGTTAGGCCGCAGCGTCTCATTCGCCGCCACTGAGACGGGTGCCGGTAAGGCGATTGGCACCAAAAACAACCAGCAGGCCTGCAAAAATAACGCCCTTCTCATGGTATTCTCCTCAGCGGTCGCCCCGCACGGAATGCTCTTTCGCTGTCAAACTGTTTCGCCATTCATAGTGGACACCGACAACAGGAGCTCTCACGACGGCGCGGCCTATGACTAATCGTCCTGTGAAAGGAACTGAATTTCGGCGACTAATGGAGATGATCGCGACCTCCGTATCGAACTGCAATCGCGAACCTGCAGATGTCGGCGTCGGCTGCGAACGAGATCGGGTCGGCAACAACGAAGGTAGAGTCTCTGCAGGGCCATTTGGTCTTCAGGGCACAGCGGACTGTCGGGACAGAAAAAAAAGATGACACGAACATACGCCGATGGCAAAACGAACAACAGCCCATCACCTGTTGTACGGATTCTGATAAGCACCGGAACGGAGCTCGACGGCCAGATGGCGTTCTGCTGATTTGACAACAACCAGTAATCACTCTGCCAGACCGTTCATGCGGCCGCGTCTGCCGAATAACAGTCTTCTCAGGGCACGTGTGCCGGCCCCCTTCAGAAGTGTGGCCAGGAATTCGTCCTGATGGTCACGGTCAAAATCAAAATTTTTGCCGGACGTGAAGTCGAAGTTCAGCCCAAAAGCTGTTTCGAACTACTATGGTCAAAATGCGTCGAAAATGTCTGCTGAAAATCTGCCCACAGACTGCTGACACCTTGGTTCTTCACGTCCCCTGTCGCGTCATTAAAACTGTCTGCCAATTCCTTCATCGTACCCAGGACCTGTTCGCGCCTCTGGCGACTCGGTCCAGCCTGAGTGTCTGAGGACGATGTTGCCGCCGTCGATTCAAAAGTGCCGATTGATTCCGCACGGCCTCTTGAGCGTTGATCCACGCCTGTTGCGCCGACGCCTCTGCGACCGCCAATCGGGCCGGATCCCTGTTTCACCTATGATCAGAACAGCCCGAACAGGCGGCGTCTCACAGTTGTTGAGTTTCCAGACACCGCAATATTCACACGGCTTGTCGAACTCGCCCTGAAAACTGACAGCTGTGTTCACCATTGGCCCCACGCAGGTCACGGAATCATCAGACGACAGCGTTGACTGTCTGGCCTTCTGTTCGACTGCTGTTTTGCCAGCGCACTGATCGGCCACTGCAGAACAGTATGCATGTGCAGGCGGCAGCGAGTATTCCAGGACACTTGTCCGCGCCTCTGCGCCACGTGATCAGATGTGCGTTTGCCGCGACGGGAGACGGACAGACTCCGTGTACTCATATGATCTTTCAGAAAATCTCAGATTCCCGCGCAAGACGGCGCCGGATGGTCCGTAATCCCTGTGAATGCGACGTGCAGCCAAGTTCGCTGCAGGTCGCCGGCTGCCTAATGCTAGACCAGAGCCCGTTCGGGCACGGCATGGGCAGGGACACTTCCCGTCAGCGAAAACTCGCAAGGAGATCCAGTCATGTTACGTTTCGTTCCGCGAAATCGTCGTTTCTTCAGAAAATCACGTACTCGGCAGAATCAGGGTTTGTCAGCCGTGGCGACTACCGAAGAGCCGCTGGAGATTCGTCGCGTTCTGTCTGCTGTTACTGCTGCCGTTGCTGACATTGGCTCGGAGACGATTACTGCAGTCAACAGCGGAACACAACTGGAACTTTCGCACCAGAACGAGGTCCAGGCACGAATCGTGAACGGGACTGCGACGGACGATTACCAGGCTGTCGGCATTGTCAACAACGGATGCACGGGAACGTTAATCGCACCCGATACTGTGCTGACGGCTGCCCACTGTGTGGAGCGACTGCAGGGGGAATTCATCGGAGACACGGACGGCACGTTTGAGGTGAATGGACAGACGTATAGCACTACAAAGATAAGTGTCCATCCGAATTACGACCCCAACAACTTTAGCGCTGGAAGCGATATTGCAATCATGAAACTGGAGCGCCCGGTGGATGGAGTCACACCGTTCAAAATTAATCGAGTTACACCACAGGTTGGACAGATCTTAACACTCGTTGGTTTCGGTGAAACAGGTACCAGCACAGGTGGCTCGAATGGAGATTTTGGCAACAAGACTGTGGGGCAGACACCAATTGACAATGTGACTGAGACGCACATTGAATGGGATTTCGACAGCCACGGCGAGAGTAATACGGCGCCTGGTGATTCCGGTGGACCGGCGTTCGTGGAAGTGAATGGACAGTTGTTCATCGCGGGCATCACATCCGGTGGCGATGGTGATCCCCACCGCCTCGGCGATCATTCCTTTGATACGCGAGTTGACACTCTGGCGACATGGATTGATCAGGTTACGGGAACGACAGACGGCGGCGGTGGTGACACGGGCGGCGGTGGTGACACGGGCGGCGGTGGTGACACGGGCGGCGGTGGTGACACGGGCGGCGGTGGTGACACGGGGACGTTTTCCAGCACAGCCGTTGTCGCGATTCGAGACGATCGGCCGGTCACGGTCACATCGTCTGTTCAAGCCAACGGAATGTCGGGAACCATCACAGACGTCAATGTCACGCTGGACATCGATCACACCTGGAATGAAGATCTGACTGTTACGCTGATCGGCCCGTCCGGCACCCGTGTCGAGTTGTTCGATGCGGTCGGTGGCGACAGTCATAACTTTAAGGGCACAACGCTGGATCAACAGGCGGCGGTGCCAATACGCGCCGGCGACGCTCCATTCACCGGTACTTTTCGCCCATCAGGAGATCTTTCTCGATTCAACAATGAAGATCCAAATGGTACGTGGACGCTGGAAGTGCAGGATTCGTTTGGCCTCGATGGAGGCCAGATCAACAGCTTCGCGGTGTCTCTCTCAACGACTGGTGGCGGAGACGGTGGCGGAGACGGTGGTGGAGACGGTGGTGGA
>JABABI010000101.1 GCA_014238335.1 Fuerstiella sp. | reverse complement strand
ATACCTACAACTTCCTTGGGCTGAAGTAGTATACCGTCGCCGCAAAAGATACCGCCCCGGAAGGATCTGAGACAGTTGCACTCGACTTCGCCTACGATGGAGATGGATTCAGTAAGGGCGACCAGGTCACGCTTACCGTGAATGGCAAGCCTGTTGCGGAGGCCCGCATCGGAAAGACACAGCCGTTATTGTCTTCAGCAGACGAGACCGCAGATGTGGGCCTGGATAATCAGACTCCGGTCGTGGAGGGCATAGGTATCGGCCCGGAAGAAACCCGGTTCACTGGCACAATTGACAAGTTGACGATCGCAGTGAAGTAAGTTCGCAGCGACCCAGAGTCTCGCTGCGGAATGGCGGAGTGAAGAGAATAGAAACCGTCCAGTTGCTGGTGCTCCCTGTTTTCGGCAGCATCAGCGCCGCAGTTGCCGCACAGCCCAAGCTGGTTCTCCAGATCAATGCCGATCAACTGCGGGGCGACCTGCCGCAGCGATTTGTGGATCGGATAGGGGACGGCGGTTTTCGCTATCTGCTGAATCAGGGAGTTGTCTTCAAGGATGCGCATCATGCCCATGCCAGCACAGAAGCGATTGTCGGGCATGTTACGCGAGCCACGGGCGCACAGAATGGTGGGAAGTGTCTGGTTTGACCAAACCCTCGGACGATTGGTCTACCATGTTGGGGACCCTCGCTATCCCCTGATTTCTTCGGCTGCCGGCGGCGACTCAAAAACAGAGATCGACCCGACTCAGAAAAAAGCACAGACTTCAGGGCGTTCACCCGCAAACATACAGGTGTCCACGTTCAGTGATGAACTGGCGGTTCTCACGGCAGGGCGAACAAAGATCGTTGGTGTGTCCGGCCAGGATCGCAGTGCTATCTCACTGGCTGGCTATGCGGGCAAAGCTTTCTGGTTTTCGAAATCGTCCGGTGAGTTCGTCAGCAGTCGGTTCTACTACAGAGAATACCCGGAATAGATCAGCACATCGAACGCAGCCCGTCCTGCTCGTTGATTTCCCCGCGGCTGTGAAATTTCATGGTGAGCTGTTGCGAGGTGGGACTGGTATTTTGAAGCACTGTCAGCCGATACGGTCGGTCACTTCTTTTCAGTTTGGGCAGAACCGATTGTTCGAATGACAAATTCAGCGGATTACTCAGCCAGTCCACCCGGTTGACATTGAACAGAACCAGTTCGCTTGTATCGGGATTCAGGCGATCGAACAAAGCGACAGTCGGCTGTTCGCAACAGAGTACATTTGCGATTAAGCGGAGTGCCTATTTTTTCCGCTGGGCGAATGCTCGCGGTTCGAACCCGGCAGACTGTGGCACGTCTTTTGTGATCACAGACCACGTAGCCCCGGACTCACGGAAGACGGCGAAGTCCGTCGCCTGATACCTAATGTTCAGATGTGGCGTTGATACAGGTTTGCCGCTCTGGTTCCATGACTGCATTACAGCGTCGACCGCTCCCGTGGTGAGCAGTGTGCGCTCAGCAGGATATGGTTCGGCGCCGGTTGTGAATGTATGCTGGATGGCGTGCGAGAGCGCTTTGAACAGGCAGCGGTTGCCCCAGGGCCCGTTGAACAGTGCGGTGGCACGTGATTTCGTTTCGCCCTTTATTCGGCAGGCGAAATTCCAGCGGTCGGAGCCACTGCCAACTTTCAGTACCGTGGCTCGCAGGCCGTCTCTGTACTTGATGCAGATAGCGTAATCACCGGTCGGCCGTCGTGGTCTCGATTTCTCGTTCGTGTCAGTCCGTGCTGGTTGCTGTGCAAACACGCCCGTTGTTGGTCGGCCCTGGCGAACGGCGTGCATGTTTTCTTCGGCCTGCATGGCGGCATTAACCAGGTCCTGTGACCACCGTCCGGACTGTTTTGCATGTTCGAATTCTGCTCCCGTCAGCAGCTGGATTTGGGCAATCCCGGTTTCGCCTCCGGCCCGCGATTCCACGAACGACTGCAGCACCTCGAAGGCGTGAAAGTCATACGATTCCAGCCCTCCACCATGAATCGACACGGCTTCTTCAATTTCGGCACCCTCGGGAATTGTCAGCGCCGGACGCCGTTGTGCCAGTGGTACCGAACTGCCGGCGATCAGCGGCATGCTGTGCTGGCGTGCGGTGTCAAACATTTCCCTGGACCAGTCCCAGCGGTACGACAGATGCTTGTCATTAAACAACGGAACATACCGATCCGATCGCTGCATCACCGCGATGGCCTGATCGAAGAATCTCTTACGAGGGTACATGTGCTGGCCAAGCTTGTTGTATGGGTAGTCGCCGTGTTCTCCAATTGACAGAACGGCGTCCACAGCCAGACGATCTCCTCCCAGGCACATTGCTTCATCAATAGAATCGTACAGCGGGATTCCAAAACGCCGTGAGACTTCCCGGGCCATGTCGTCGTTCGGAAACTGATCGGCGTAGAATGAAACCACGTCAACGCCTGGATCTGTCAGGTGACCGTTGAAGTAATACGGGCCCAGAAAGTTTTCCAGAATATTGAACGCGTGGCTGCGAAAGCGCAGCACCGTGAAGATGGCAGCCACCTTTGGCCGTCCGGTTGGTAAGGCCCGTGCGGCCGACGGCCACACAGCTGGTAATGCTGCCGCAGCGGCAGCCGACAAAACGTCTCGGCGAAGAATCTTACTCTCCATCACAGCAGCTCCTGCATTCTGAAACACCATGGCGCTTAAGAAACGTCTGCTCAGCCACCTCCGATGACCGGCAGGAAATGGATTTCCGTGGAAGGCGTGACGCTGGTTGAAAGGGCACGTGTCATGACGTGATCGACTGACAACTGAAGGGTCGGCGATAGCTGATCGTCCTCAAACAGGCGTTGTTGAATTCCGGGGAACTGCTTTTCCATCTGTTCGACAACCGCGCGGACCGTCTCTCGGTCGACTTCAACCTGTGCGGCTCCGGTCAGCTTTTGAAGTTGTGACGGAATGAATACGATGGCCATGGGTCATTCCCCCGTCGTCTGCCCCTTGATCGCATGCCAGACTGTGGGTGGCGACATCGGCAATTCAAAGAAGCGAACGCCCGTTGCCCGATAGATGGCGTTGGCAATTGCCGGGGGCGGCGGCACGATCGGAACTTCGCCCACTCCTCGAACGCCGTACGGATGATCGGGGTTGGGAACTTCGACGATGATCGTGTCAATCATGGGCAGGTCGTAGCACGTCGGTATGCGATAATCCAGGAAGCTGGCGTTGCGCATGTGGCCGTCGTCGCCGTAGAAATATTCTTCGTTAAGCGCCCAGCCGATGCCCTGGGCCGAGCCGCCCTGCATCTGGCCCTCGACATAACTGGGATGGATTGCTTGACCAGCGTCCTGGCAGACAGTGAATCGCAGGATCGTCACTTTGCCTGTCTCAGGATCGACTTCCACATCGACCAGATTGACTGCAAAGGCATTGGTCGAACACTGCGGATCAACGACTCCGCGACCAACGATCGGTATGCCCACTTTGTCCGCCTCGACGGCCAGTGCTTTGAATGACAGCGATTTGCCGTTGCCCTGATAGACGCCGTCGGCAACCGTGACCTCATCAGGGCTGCACTCCCAGATTTGCGCTGCCTGTTCGACCATCTGCTTTTGAATATCCAGCGCTGCTTCATGAGCAGCCAGCCCGGTGGCGAATGTGGTTCGGCTGCCGCCCGTTACGTCAGTAAAGCCGACACTGTCTGTATCGACGACCTGAGGAATCACGTCTTCAGCGGTGATGCCCAGAGTTTCGGCCAGCTGCATGGCAATCGATGTCCGGGTACCGCCGATGTCCGTGGAGCCTTCAACTAAAGTGACCGTGCCGTCGGCATTGACGTTGGCGGTGACACTGGATTTCAGTCCGCAGTTGAACCAGAAGCCACAGGCCACGCCTCGTCCGCGATTCGGGCCGGTCAGCGGCGTTTTCCAGTGATCACTTTCCTGTATCGCCTGCAGGCATTCCACCAATCCGACTCGCGGATAGACCGGGCCGTCGACTCGTCGTGTTCCTTCCTTCGCTGCGTTGTTCAGGCGAAATTCGATGGGGTCGATTTTCAGTCGTTCCGCCAGTTCATCGATAACGCATTCGGTGGCGAAAGCGACATGGGTGGATCCGGGTGCCCGATAGGCCTGAGTCTTGGGTTTATTCAGCACCACGTCAAAGCCGTCAACCGTGGCGTGCGGCAGGTCGTAACAGCTGAAGACGCACATGGCGCCCGGACCGATGACGCCACCCGGAAATGCGCCTGCATCGAATGCCAGCCACGCTTTTCCTGCCGTCAGCTTTCCATCTTTGGTCGCTCCCAGCTTCACTCGCATGAACGAGGCGGGTGTGGGGCCCGTTGCTTCAAAGACTTCGTCGCGCTGCATCATGATTTTTACGGGGCGACCGCACTTGCGGCTCAGCACGGCAGCCACAGGCTGTTCGTAGACAGAAATCTTACCACCGAATCCGCCCCCGATTTCGCACGGGACGATTGTGATTTGTGACACCGGCATCTTCAGCAGTTCGGCCATTTGCTGTCGTACCACGAACGAACCCTGAGTGGCGGTCCAGATCTTCAGCCGGCCATCCTCGTTCCACAGCGCGACTGAGACATGTGGTTCAATGTAGCCCTGATGGACTGTGGCGGTCTTGAATTCGCGTTCGATCACGACGTCGGCGGCTGCGAATCCTTCGTCGATGTTGCCTTTTTCGAATTGAATATGACTGGCAATGTTACTGGGCCGCGCCGGCGTGTCGTCCAGCGTGTGTGTGATCAGTTCGTCATGCAGCAGCGGAGCGTCGTCTTTCATCGCGTCCTGCACGCACATCGTCGCCGGCAGCGGTTCGTATTCAACCTTAATGCGTCGGGCCGCTTCCTGGGCCAGGTAAGAATCCGTGGCTGCCACGGCGGCCACAGCATGTCCTTTGTACAACGCTTTTTTTCGAGCCAGCACATTGCCGGACAGGTGTGCGTAATTGACGCAGCCTTCGCCGAGGTTGTCGACCTTGTCCCACGGGTCGGGCAGGTCGGCGGACGTGCAGGTGGCCAGCACGCCCGGCATTTTTTCGGCCTCACTGGTGTCGATTGACACGATGCGGGCATGGGCATGCGGGCTGCGCACGAAGGCGCCGAAGACCATGTTGGGCACGTGCAGGTCATCGGTGTAAACAGCTTTGCCTGTCACCTTATCAGCACCATCGTGCCTCACGGGGCGTGTGCCAATGACTTTGTACGTGGCGGGCGATTCTGTATCAGACGTGTTGTCGGGGGCGACTTCGGTACTCACGACGATTTCTCCTCAGTCTCTGTTTTGCGCGATGTTTGACGACGGGTGTCACAGATCAGCGTGTTAAGACTCCGATGATGTCCGAGAGGCGGCCTGCACAGCTCGAACGATTTTGTCGTAGCCCGTACAGCGGCACAGGTTGCCTGCCAGACCGAATCGAATTTCCTGTTCGGACGGCTGCGGGTTCTTTTCCAGCAGCGCCTTCGCGGTCACCAGGAAACCTGGCGTGCAGATGCCGCACTGCAGCGCGGCGCCTTCCAGAAAACACTGCTGCAGCGGATGCAGATGTCCCTGCTCGGCGATACCCTCGACGGTTTCGATTTCTGCCCCTTCGGCTTCTACCGCCAGCACAAGGCAGCTGTCGACGGGCACCCCGTCCAGCATCACTGTACAGGCGCCACAGTTGCCGTTGTTGCAGCCTTCTTTACATCCGGTGAGCGAGAGCTCGTCGCGCAGCACCTCCAGAAGGCTCTGGCGGGGCTGACACAGAAACTCGACGGTTGCACCGTTAACGGTTGTCGTTACGTGTGTCTTCACGTTGCTGGTGAACTCCTTGTATCAGGCTTGTTTCAATCAAGCGATGTTCAGATCGACAATCAAACGTCTCATTTCCGTGCGCGTTCACAGGCTGTGGCCAGTGTTCGTTTGGTCAGCACGCCGACCAGGTGTGTGCGATATTCAGCTGTGCCGCGCATGTCGTCGATGGGTGAGGCGACGCGTTTGGCCAGTTCACCGGCCTCGGCAAACACTTCTTCACTGACGGCCTGGCCCTTCAGCCACTCAGAAGCATCGACGGCGAACACGGGGGTGGGCGCGACGGCCGACAGCGCGATCCGCGCCTGTTCGATCCGTTCGCCGCTTTGGTCCAGCTGTACCCACGAAGCAGCCCCGGCAACGGCGATGTCCATTTCGTTGCGGGGAATGAATCTTTGATAGGCTGATCCGGCGCTCGACGGTTGAGGTGGCAGCGTCAGGGCGACCAGCAGTTCACCCTGCTGCAGAATATTGTGACCAGGTGCTGTACAGAATTCTTCGACGGGAACCATTCGTTTTCCGCCTGGCCCGGCAATATGAGCTTGTGCCGAGTATGAAATCAGCGGTGGAATCGCATCGGCGGCCGGCGACGAATTGCACAAATTTCCTCCTACACTGGCGCGGCTTTGAATCTGCCAACCGCCGATGATGCGGACCGCGTCAGCTAAACCCGGGTATGAGGCTGCGATATTCTGGTCGTCATAGATTCGCCGGCACGACACGCTCGCTCCCAGATGCAGGCCCTTGTCGCCGGAGAGTTTCAGCTGAGTCAGCTCGGAGATTTTCTTGATGTCCACAACCAGGTCTGCACTGCGCAGGCCTTCCCGCAATTGCACAATTATGTCGGTACCGCCAGCCAGGATTCGCGTACCGTCACCGGCTGCGGCGAGCAGTCTTATGGCTTCGTCCAGTTGAGTAGGGGCGGCATATTCAAAATCGATCACGCGAAATCCTCCTGGGTTCGCTTTATCCTGGCACGTTGTCCGTCGTTTGTCATTAGTCCCCGACCGATTATCATCTTCGTGGTGCGTGTGCGAGGGCAAGTATGAAGGCTCAAATGAAGTGTTTTGGAATCATTCCTGCTGCTGGTCAGAGTCTGCGAATGGGGTCGCAACACAAGCTGCTTCTGCCGTGGAACAAGGTCACCGTGATCGATCAGGTTTTGCTGGCGTGGACCGAAAGTCACGCGGATCGCGTTGTCGTGATTGTGCGCAAGGATGATGTTCAGCTTCAGAAAGCGTGCCGGCGCTGGCCAAACGCTGATCTGGTGATTCCGGAAGAAGACCCGCCGGACATGAAAAGTTCGATTCAGCTGGGGCTGCAACACATTGCTGCCGCTTACGATCCCGGTGAATCTGACCGCTGGATGGTGGCTCCGGCTGACTTACCGACGCTGACTGCTGAATTGGTCAACCGAGTGATCGAAGCGAGCAGTGACTCTGATTCGGTTGTTGTGCCGCGTTTTGGCGAACGTCGGGGACACCCTGTCACGTTTCCGTGGTCACTCGTGCCCGAGGTCTTCAAGTTGTGTGCTGCCCAGGGGATTAACAGTCTGACCGTCGCTGATTGCGTGCAGTGGCTGGACTTGCCGGCCGACGATCATCCTGCAGATATTGACACGCCGGCGGAATACATGCGGCTGCGCGATGAGCAGGAGCGGTCATAAGCAACGCCGACGAGCTTGCGTCTCTTCACGAGAACCGTGCTGTCTGCACTAATCAATCCCGTGCCGCCCTCTGACGCTTTTACTGCACGTGTTTGTCTTCACAGGCAGACGTTGATACGCTGCAACTCGGTCCTCCGTGTTGGTTGTACACATAACTTTCGAGCCTCGAAGGAAAAAAAATGGAAGACATCGGCGGTATGGTTTTTTTCGTAGTTTGCTTGGCGCTGGTCATCGTGATCATCGCTGGCATGTGGAAGACGTTTGAAAAAGCGGGAGAGCCGGGTTGGGCGTGCATCATTCCGATCTACAACATTGTTGTCCTGCTCAAGATCGCCGGTAAGCCCCTCTGGTGGATACTGTTGATGCTCATTCCCGGTGTCAACCTGATTGTCGCAATTCTGGTGTCCATCGCTGTGGCAGAAAACTTCGGCAAAGGTGCAGGGTTCGGGATTGGACTCGCTCTCCTGGGTGCCATCTTCTATCCGATTCTTGGTTTCGGCGATGCTCGTTTCCAGGGCGTCAAAGAGGCGTAGTTTTCGAAACTGGCCGTCTGTGTCTGAACCTGACATTTAGTGACGGCGTTTCCGGATACGTGAGTCGGCTGCCGAGTGGCGGTCGACTCACTGCAAAAAGCCCATCAAGAGCCAAACCGGGCTGGTGACGAACAACAGATAAAGCAGAAACAGCCCAAGGGCCAGAAGAAACCAGATCAGCGGACTCTTTCTCGGTGGATAAACGATACCCGTTTCGCCATTGTAATTAGCGCCGCAGCTCTGGCACAGAACATCCTGAATGGCTTTGGGGGCCCGCCGTCCGTGCCACTTGTCATAGGGTGCGGGCTGTGCCCCTTCGTGGTGGCACTTCGGACAGGGGCAGGGTTCGAAGTGGTCCACCCGTACTGCAGGCGCCGTTTCAGTCTGCGGAGCTGCGAACGGATTGTAGTTACTGTCATGTCCACCCATGGTGTCTTCCCATCTGCCCTGCTACCGGTCAGACGCCAGCTTCTGCGTTATCGTCGACAGCTGCCTGTGCCGCGAAACCTCATGCCTCATGCGAATTTCCGGCGGACTTCGGTCCTTGTTTGTGTTGCCGTACACGCCTTGTAACGGAACGGGCGAGTACCGGCCAGAATGACGCTGTATTTGGGCCAAAGCGATGGACTCAGCAGGGCCCGGGAAACTAGAATGTCTGCAATTCGGTTCTGCTGCTTACGTCTCGCAAGAGCAGCAGCCAGCCGTCGCCCGATCGTGACGCCCACAAACAGCTTGTTCTGCAACGACCGGTCGTTGCAGTATGATCGTTGATCTCAACAGACAGGAGAGTTACATGCGAGCCGTCATTCTGAACTCAATAATGTTGATGGTCAGCGTCTCCGCTGTGACAGCCGCGGATCGCGTGCGTGGTACCTATGTCGAAGTTCGAACATGCCAGGTATATACGGGACCGTGTTTCGCCAATGGCGAAGTGGGGTCCGCGGGCAAGAATGCCATCATGACGTGGCGAATCAACGGTGGCAATTTTGCCGGCGTTGATCTTGCCGGGCAGTCCGTCGCTGTCGTCGTGAAAGCATCTCACACGCTGGGTTTCAAGGGGCTGGACGATGCCGAAACGAAGAAGGCCATCGTGATCATCGATTCTACTGCTGACGCTCAGGAGACCACTGCTCTTAAAGACTTTGCGCTCCTGCAAACGGGGCTTGCGAACGCGGAGATCGCGGGTATCCACCGTGCAGACATCGATATGCAGTTTGACGTCGACAAGGTTACCGCCAGCGTCGAGATCGGTGATTACGCTCGGCTGCAAACACGAAAAGCGCGAAAGGGTGATTGCATCTGTTCCAATGAATCAGCTTACTATCCTCCTCTGACCAGACTGAAGGGCTTCGTTCCCGGTGTGACGATTGAGGGCGAGGTCAAGGCTCGGCGTCTGGGCACTCGCTGGTCGGTTCCGGACAGCCGGACAGCTTACCTGGGCACTTTTGAAGTTGATGGTGCTGATTTACGACTGGCGGAGAGCCTTTGATTTTTCGGTAACGACAGCAATTTGACTCTCTACAGCTGTGAGTTTCTGCACGATTGCGTGGTCGCTGTGTACGCGTCAGCCGATGGTCTCGAAAGGCTATGCTGCGTCCATTGCTGGTTGATGCTGTAACTGTTTCGTTCGTTTACAATACCGAGCGTCCGCTCGAACAAGCCGCTACAGGCGGAGGATAAAGATCAATGTTGAAGACCAGTTCCATTTCTGCCGTATTCCTGTTGGTCGTGACCCTGTCGGCAGCAAAAGGCCAGGAACACAGCGTTGAGTTAATCGACGTGGCACCTGACGCGAAAGAAGTTTCCGGAGCGCTCAGAGAACAGTTTGCGGACAAGGGTGTCCGAATCAAACGTGGCTCCAGCCGTACCGTCTGCGAGATCTGGTTCTGCAGACAGTGGCCAATAGAAGCCGGGTTCAAAACAACCGAGGACCGACTGTATCCGTTCGCTCCCGGACAGCTGATCGGATTACTGCATTTCAGCAGAAGAGGAAAAGACTTCCGGGATCAATCTGTGAGCAGCGGCTGGTACACGCTGAGATTCGGGTTACAGCCCGTTGATGGCAACCATGAAGGAACGTCACCGACTCGAGATTTTCTGGTGATGGTCGATGTCGAACAGGATGCTGTGGACAAAGTATGGGACGTGAAAAGTCTGATGGAGGCGAGTGCAGAAGCCGCTGGCTCGACACACCCCGCGATGATGTGTCTGCAGAGCGCAACCGAGGGCTCGCAGCTGGCGATGCGACATAACGAGTCCCATGACTGGTGGATTCTGCACCACACGGGCCAGGGAACTGCCGACGAAAAGACACTGGACGTTCCCTTTGATCTGGTGGTTGCTGGTCATGCCACAGAATAGTTCTCAACCACAGTTATCTGGTGAGCATGGTCCGTCGGAACGCCGAGGACGAATCGGTGCCGACGCAGATCGCACCGCCCGAATGCTGGTGGTCTGTGTCAGTCTCGTTGTCTGTTGTGTCGTTTATCTGCAGATAGCGAAGTTCAGTGGGGTTCATGCGGTCGAACCACAGGCAACGGGCTCACAAGAAAAACCTGTACTAAAGTCGACGGAAGACTCCGACAGTAAACCTGAATTCCGAACTGAGTTGATTCGAGGACAGGTCGTCTGGCTGGCAGCGGCTCTTAAGAGCAAATTTGGCATTTCCACTGTCCCGGAGGTTGCAGAGAATTCTCTGGCGCTCCTGACCAGGAACGGCCAGCTGCTGCCGATCGTGGAAAATCTTCGCGGACGAGCCTTTCGCAGGGACGAACGACTGCGTGAAAAAGACATACAGATTCTGGCACGGCGCTACGTGCATCAGCCGCTGATTCAGATTCTGCGGGTTTATCAAATCGACGACGGGCAGCGGTACGAAGTTGATTACTGGTGTGATGTGTGCGCGATCGTGATGTTTGAAACTGGTCCCTGTGCCTGCTGTCAGGACCACAATCGGCTGCGCAAGCGGTTGGCCGAAAACGACGACATCGACTGACCTCATCCACTTTAAAACCGTCGAAACAGTCCGCATATTGCTGCGTCCCTGGACATCGCATCACTTCTACGACAATGAATTGTCATGCGCAGGAGAGAGGCGGCAGCCACTCAGACGCGCGGAAATTGTCCACTTGTTTGAATCTGATACCGGATTCGTATACTTTTATTCCGGCCGATTGGGGCAGTTGCTGCGCCCATCTGTTTCATAGACTTGAACCTGACGGATTCATCATGTCACAACAATCCTCCCAAGGCGTCAGTCGGCGTGGGTTCTTAAAGGGCTCCGGTGCTGCTGTCGCGGTCTCAACAGTCGTTTCGTCGACAGAAGCGGAAGCTGCCGCACCGGGTTTGCAGGTTGTCAACGGCGAAACTTCCATCACCATAAAGGTGAACGGAAAGTCGTTGACGGCGAAGGTCGAGCCACGGACAACTCTACTGGACGTATTGCGATACCAGTTCGATCTCACAGGTGCTAAGCCAGTAAGTCTGGATGGCAGTAGCGGGGCCAGTACGGTGCTCGTTGGTGGCAAGGCCGTGATGGCTTCCACGACACTGGCACTTGCTGTTGCCGGTAAGGAAGTCACAACATGTGAAAGTCTTGGAGGCGACGCGGTGCCTTCCGCATTTGTCGAACATGATGCTCAGCAGTGTGGCTTCTGCACGCCGGGTTTTGTGGTCGCAGTTCGAGCGTTCCTGAACAAATATCCCAATGCCACGGAAGAGCAGATCCGCGCCGGACTGAACGGCAACATCTGCCGCTGCGGCACTTACGCGAATATCCTTCAGGCCGTCATTTCTCTTGTGAAAGGAAATTAAAATGGCTGAAGTTACCTACAGCTGGCCTGAAAATCACAAGTCCCGGTTGATTGGCAAACGTGTCAGCCGTCTGGACGGCATGGAGAAATCGACCGGCGCAGCGAAATACACGTACGACATCAACCTCCCCAAACAATTGGTTGTACGTGCGCTGGGGTGTCCACATGCCCATTGTCGCGTCATATCAGTCGACGCCTCGGCGGCCGAAGAAGTCCCCGGGGTCGTACTGGTGCATCTGATCAAAGCTCCCAAGCCGGGTGACGATCCTGTTGAAATTCGTGCGGACGGAACGCTGCTGGTCGCGGTCGCTGCGGAAACGGAAGCCATCGCTGCGGAAGGCCTGTCAAAACTGAAGGTCAAGTACGAGTTGCTTGAATCTTTTGTCGCCGATCATGATCTGCAGGCGGCTGAGGCAAAAAAACGAACGAAGAAGGCCGGAGGCGGCATTGAGCTGGATGAAGCGCTCGGTGAACCAGATGACGATGACGACGAAGAAGAATGGGAAGAACAGAAAGTTCAGGAACTCTTTGCCCAGTCGACGTACGTCGTCGAAGGCAATTACGGCATCGATACGATTACCCACTGCTGTCTTGAGCCACACGGTTCAACGCTGCATTGGGATGGTGACAGGCTGAAAGTCAACCTTTCAACACAAAACGTTTCGCGGACGGACGACGGCTACGCGGATGCCCTGAAGATATCTGCGGATGAAGTGGACGTGCACTGCGAATACATCGGCGGCGGATTTGGCAGCAAGTTTAAGCCTGATTACTGGGGTATTGCCGCTGCGGAGATCGCG
Source organism: Fuerstiella sp. (assembly GCA_014238335.1). Classification (GTDB taxonomy): domain Bacteria; phylum Planctomycetota; class Planctomycetia; order Planctomycetales; family Planctomycetaceae; genus Fuerstiella. Next base: position 10,964 of record JABABI010000101.1, on the reverse strand, counting down.
AAGAAGACTGGTCGTCCGATCAAGTTTCTGCTGACTCGAAATCAGGAACTGAAGATTGGCGGGAATCGTCCGTCCGGATTCATAGACGTAAAACTCGGTGCGGACGAGAACGGTGTTGTTCAGGTCTGGGACTCTCACCACTGGGGGACATCCGGGTTTAACGGATCGACTGTTTCTGTCGGCAACTTTCCGTATGTCTTCCGACCAAAGAACTGGCGGCGCCGCGCTACGGGAATTATCACCGACAACGAACCGTCAGTTGCCTGGAGAGCTCCCAATCATCCTCAGGCGTGTGCCATTACGCAGACCGCCTACGATGATCTGGCCGCAAAGATGCAGGCCGACAGTCTGGATATCTTTCTGCGCAACCTTGAGAACATCGACTCGCCTGAAAAGTCACTGGTTTATGCTGAGCAGTTGCGAATCGGGGCCGACCTGATCGACTGGCGGAAGCACTGGCATCTGCACGGAAAAGGCAAGCGGCGCGGTTCCGTGGTGGAGGGCCTGGGCATCGGTATCCACAAATGGGGTGGTACAGCCAACAGTTCGAACTGCCTGCTGAAGATTCATCCGGATGGCGGCGTCGAGTCCTACTGCGGTACTCAGGATCTGGGTACCGGAACACGCACGATCTGTGCGATGGTGCTGGCCGAAACACTGGGATTGCCAATCGAGGCGGTCAAGGTCAACATCGGCAGTTCGACGTATCCGTTCAGCGGTGCATCGGGCGGCAGTACAACGGTAGGAGCCGTCAGCGAGTCACATCGTCGTGCCGCGCAGGAAGTTTTGGCACAACTTTTCGATCTGGTTGCGAAGAAGCTGGAAGTGCCGGCCGAGAAACTGGAAGCCTCCAGTGGAAGCATCTCCGTTGTCGGCTACAGCGATAAATCGTTGTCGTGGAAGCAGGCCTGCAGCCTCATCGGCATTCAGCCACTCGAGGTGACGTCAATTTACAAACGAGGCGACGATAGTCCGTTGTCGAGTTCGAACGTTGCCGGATGTCAGATGGCTCGTGTGGCCGTGGATACGGACACCGGTGTGGTGAAGATCATCAAAATGGTTGCCGTTCAGGACATGGGCCTGGTCATGAATCGCAAGACCGCCGAGAGTCAGATCTACGGCGCGTTGATCATGAGTATTGCCGCGGCGTTGTTTGAACAACGAATCAATGATCCCAAGACCGGCGCATTTATTAACAGCGAACTGGATAACTACCGGCTGCCTCGACTTGGTGATACTGGCGAACTGGTTGTTCATTTCCACGAGCCGGAAAGCGAAAGAGCCAGAGGGGTGATCGGTCTGGGAGAACCGCCGGCCATCAGCGGAGGTGCGGCGATCGCTAATGCTGTCTGCAACGCCACCGGTGTTCGTGTACCAACTCTGCCGCTCACGCCGAAACGCGTGCTCGATGCACTCCGAACTGCGAAAGGTTAATTCCCATGAATAATTTCGAGTACGCCCAGCCGACGACGGAAAGCGAAGCTGTTGCCCTGCTGACTGAGTCAAAGAAAGAAACGGTGATTCTGGCCGGCGGGACTGATCTTGTCGGGCTCATGAAGCGGATGGTGGTGACGGCCGATCGGGTGGTCAACATCTGCGAGATCAAGTCGCTTCAGCAGATCGAACGCGATGACAGTGGCAGCGTCTGGATTGGCGCGGCCGTCTGTCTGGGTGATTTTCTCGATGACAAAAACACCGACGAATTCCCCTCAGCCAAACAGGTGATTCAGGGAATCAGCAGTATTCAGCTGCAGTCGCAGGGCACGCTTGCAGGGGAGTTGTTGCGGCGACCGAATTGCTGGTACTTTCGCGAGGGTCACGGATTACTGGCTGACAGTGGTCGCATGGTTAACGAAGGCGACAACCGATATCACGCCATCCTCGGTAACCGCGGACCGGCCAGATTTGTCAATGCGTCCCGGCTGGCTCCTTCCCTGATAACGTTGGCCGCTCAGATTCGAATTATCGGTCCCGGAAAGGACGACGAGAAGATTCTGGATCTGGCCAGTCTTTACCGAACACCGGCCGCTGACAGCGAACGTGAAAACGTATTGCAGCCCGGACAGCTGGTAACACATGTGATCATCCCAGCTCACGGTAACCGACTTAGTGCGGTCTACGAGGTCCGTCAGGGAGCAGGTCCGGATCAACCACTGGCTGCCGCCGCCGTTAGCATGGATGTCAGTTCGGGCAGGGTGCAGAATGCCAGCATCGTTTTGGGGCAGGTCGCGCCGACACCCTGGGTCGCGACGGGTGCAGCTCAGGCACTGTGCGGCAAAACAGTCACCGAGGAATCGGCCGCTATGGTCGGGATCGAAGCGGTGTCCGGCGCGATGCCTCTTTCTCAGAACGAATACAAAATTCAGCTGGCTCAGGTTGCCGTCAAACGTGCTGTGTTGAAAGCCGCGGGCTATGACACGGGCGGACTGGATAGTCCTGTGATCAATGAACCATCTGCGTCTCTTGAGACACATATCGCCTAGCATTACCACTGTTTTTGATTCACTGATTTCTGCGGGTCAGGTTGCAATCCTGTCCTGCCGAAATCCAGACTTTGATCAGGTACAACGATCGGGAGAAACCGATGAGTTACAAACGCTCGTTCGATGAAACGGAAACTCAGCCGCAGCCTCCCTGCATGAATCTCCGTAGTAAGGCAATCTATGTGACCGGCAATCCCGATCCGCAGTCATCGGAGGAGGAAGGCAGCACTCGATTCAATTGCTGGTGCAACAGCACGCAGCACGTGCTGGGGCCGGATGAGGGTCTAGTTGACCGTAAAACCTGTGTGGACGGTCGAGACTGTTTTAAGGCTCGCGCATAACCGCAGAGATCCGGCCGCGTGAGATTACAGACAGGACGTATCGCGCGGGTGATCAGTATGAATTGGCAGGCACGTCCTCGTTTCCTGCACACTGTCGTCGGTTGTGCTTTCCATGCGGGCTAGCAGGCGTTTCAGAACGATTTGGTTCTCTGTTCAATGATTCCAAGTCGGTCGCGTTCCTGGATAAGCTGTGACAGGACACTGATCGCCACCTCTGGCGGGGTGTTATTGCCGATTGGTAAGCCCATCGGGCAGAAAAATGAAGCGATCTTTTCATCGGATATGCTCATTTGCTTAAGATCACGTCGCAGGACTTTTGCTTTTTGCAGACTTCCCAGAACGCCAACGTAGGGTGGATGAATCGTCTGCAGTATTTCGGCCAGGACCGGCAAATCCGTTGCGTGTCCCTGGGTCATTAATATAAAAAAACTGCAAGGGTCCATTCGCTTCACTTCTTCCTGCAGATTCTGATTGCAGATCTTTGTCAGCTTGGAGTGGTCTTCTGTCTTTGACAGCCAATCGTTGCGTTGATCGACCCAGGTGACTCGACAGTTCATCTGCAGCAGAATGGGCACGAGAGCCTGAGCAATATGTCCGGCACCGAAGAGCGAAATCTTCCAGTCATTGCACAGGTACAATTCGAAGAAGAATTTGACCTCGCCACCACAAGTCATGCCGATGTCTGTCTGCAGGTTCCAGGTCACGAACTGGCAACTGCAACCATCCGTTGTCTGCAGCATGTCGATGGCCTGAGTAATGGCACGAGCCTCGACCCTGCCACCACCGACAGTTCCATCAACAACACCATCGCTCGTAATGACCGCCTTTGCACCTGGAATCTGAGGAGCACTTCCGCGTACATCGATCATCGTGACAACTGCAAATGGCGTATTTTTCCGCAGCAGCTCGGAAACTGTCTGCCAGTGCCGATGGACATCGAAGGCCATAATTGCCCATTCCCTCGCGTTCGAACTCGTGTCTTCCTGTGCTGCCATGGTCCGTGGACGTGGCGATGCCTGCAGTATATGTGTCCTGCAGCGATAAGTCTTAACACTCAGCGTTGGCAGCCGGTCATTTCACTGAATGATCACAATACACATCGAAATGACGTCGCAGAACGGTGACATGCGGCAAATGATCCGAGAACGCCCGAGTGACATGCCGTACAGGAAAGCAATCGCCGGTATTTGTTCTATCTGCGGTCTGTTGAGGCCCTCAGGCAAGTTCACAGGGACAATTGATCAAACGCTGCAGAGATCAGACCACGGCGGAATCGTCATGGCTAACCGTTGTACGAAGGTCAGAGATTATCGGTCAATGTTGAGTCGAGGCAACGGGTTCACGATGTTTGTCCAGCAGCCGACGGAGCTCGATACCGACCGAATTTGCCAGCATGACGTTTCCCCTCTTGTTGTAGTGGCAGCACTTATCAGCGTAGATCGTCTCGTCGATTTCAGAGAATAGCATCGCCTGGTCGCTGAAGTTCACACCGGCGTCTGTCAGCCAGGGGGCTGTGTCTCGCAGGTGAGAGTAGATTCGACGGATCGCCACTGCGGCACGCTGTTGAGGGTGATATGCGTGTTGTTTTCCTCGGCGTTCATGCCCCTCTAGCCAGGCAGGTACTGGTTAAATTGAAGAACATGCAGGTCGATTATTCCATCGGCCCCACAGATTCCATGCAGTTGAAGGGACGAACGTTTCCACAAACCGATCACGGCCTGATCCTGCTCCCACTCGCTCCAAAAGTTTTCAGCAGGGCCGTGGTTGACAAAGCTATCGCTGCGGATCTGACTGACTTTGATGTCGATATCGGTGAGTTAAGCAAGGGCGGAATGGTCACGGACTAACCAGACGAGATTTTCAGTGGGCGACCAGCGAAACCGCGAACGGACGATATCAGTCGCTATTATCTGTCGTTTCGCCCGAAGTTGCAGCAATTGGTCTGCTGCCGCTGCAAAGGCCCGAGGATCAATTGCCGAAATCGACCTCGCATGCCATACCTGAGGATAGGCGATTGAAGTATTCATTCTGGCGTTTGTATCCACAGCCAACGCGACTTCATTGTACCCGTAGATGTTGACAACAGCTACAAACTCGCCAACGAGAACACTGACGTAGTTCAAGGCCATGATCTGCTGTGGCTGTTTGTAGCCGGAGGTCGCCATTCGAGATATTTCTATCCTGCGTCCCACCAGCCCCGGATACGTCTGCAACTGCTTCCGCAGAGTTTCGGCACCGGCTATGGATGCGTGCCAGCCAACTGAACGACCCAGTATGCCGATCCCGAAACGGTCCGGCGATCGCTTGAAAATAGTCTGGCCAAGATCCTTGAAGCCAAGGCGATTGACCGGAACGTCAATGTCGAAGACCGTTTCCACTTCGGAAACCTGAGGGTTGTGAACCCAGCAGAGATAAGGGTGAATGACATTCTGCGCTCCGTCAGACGCCTGGCGTCCGGAGAGAACGGAGTCCTGTCGCTGGTGGAGCCACCCAGTCGAAAAATCATTGATTGACAGGTGCAGGCCGGCAAACGCCACCAGCTCAGTAGTGACGTGCGTTGCCCCGATCATCAACAGAAAATACAAGGACCGCCTGCGTGTCGACATCACGGGTCGCCGGGAATCCCGGTGACGAGGCCGTCCTGGCATCCAGACGTCAATTGCAAACATGTTTGCAATTCCACAATGTCCACAGGCTGTCTCACGAATGAGTTTTATCAAACTGGCAATCCTGCACACTCCATAAGCCTGTTTTGTCTTGATTGTCAGGCAATGTCACGAATTATTACGGCAGTCAACTCTGGAGCAGAAACGTCTCCGGGCCGGTGTTGTGCTGAATTTCATACTCTCGTGTTCGCCAATTGTTTGGCAGAGAACATACGAAGGTTTCTGCTATGATCAGGAACGCGCGGGAGCAGCTGTAGATTCGATGTCGCGCTCGAATGCGTCCGGACATTTATTGAAGAATTAACCGGGCTGCAGCCTCTCGCGATGCTTAAACGGAGATTTCAGATTCAGATAGCTTCCCTTTCTCAGCAACGCCGAATACGGCTTGCCGATGATCAGGTATCCAGTATGTTCAAGAAACGTTTCGCCCGATATGTCAAGAGTTTTTCAAACGGTCCATGTCGGGCGCTCCGCATCTCGGCAATGACGCTCGTCGCTGTCTTCTGCCTTATCGACAAATGTATTCCACCACTTGCAGCTGAGCAGACTTCGCGCCCCAACGTGTTACTGATCATGGCTGACGATCTGGGCTATTCAGATCTCGGCTGCTACGGCAGTGAAATTCAGACACCGCACCTGGACTCGCTGGCAAACAACGGGTTAAGATTTACTCAGTTCTATAATACCGCCCGCTGCTGGCCGACTCGGGCCGTGCTGATGACGGGGTATTACGCACAGCAGGTTCGGCGTGATGCTCTGCCCGGGGCCGGAGGCGGAGGTGGCAACAGGAACAAGCGTCCCGTGTGGGCCAGGTTGTTGCCCGACATTCTGCGGCCTGCCGGCTATCGATCCTATCACTCTGGCAAATGGCATATCGACGGTCTGCCTCTGCAGGGCGGGTTCGATCGTTCATATCTGCTGCTGGATCAGGGGCGATTTTTTAATCCCACCAAACACTCGATCGACGATCAGCCACTGCCCGCTGTGGAAAAGAACTCCGGATACTATGCCACCGTCGAGATCGCGGACCACGCTATTCGCTGCCTGCAGGAACATCAGACCAATCACTCTGACGCTCCGTTTTTCCATTATCTGGCGTTTACGGCACCGCACTTTCCGTTGCATGCTCTGCCTGAAGATATCGCGAAATACACCAACAGATATCGGCAGGACTGGGAAGCTGTTCGCAACGCACGCTGGCAGAAGCAGAAGCAGTTGGGGCTGCTAAGTGACGATTTATCCGCTGTCGAACGGACGCTTGGTCCTCCGTATCGTTTTCCGGATCAACTGAAGATTCTGGGGCCGGGCGAAGTCAATCGACCGGTCCCGTGGAACACGCTCACGGATGAGCAGATGACGTTCCAGGCCGCCAAAATGGCGATTCACGCGGCGATGATTGATCGAGTGGACCAGGAAATCGGTCGTGTGCTGAATCAACTACGAATCATGGACGCCTTCGACAACACACTCATCATTTTTCTGTCGGACAATGGTGCAAGTGCGGAAATCATGGTCCGGTCGGACGGACACGACCCCACGGTGAGCCCAGGGTCGGAGGCGTCGTATCTTTGTCTTGGCCCTGGCTGGTCGACAACGTGCAATACTCCGTTCCGTCGACACAAAACCTGGGTTCACGAAGGCGGCATCTCTACTCCGCTAATTTGTCACTGGCCCGCTGGGATTGCAGCCAGCGGTGAGATCCGTCGCACTGCCGGACACGTGATCGATATTGTGCCAACGATTCGCGAAGTGTGCGGTGCCATGCAGCTGACCGAATGGGAAGAGATAGCCGTTCCGGCAGCACCGGGGAAGAGCCTGTTGCCGATATTTAAAGACGACATCAGTCTGGACCACGACCATTTGTGGTGGTTTCATGACGGCCATAAAGCCGTCCGCGTTGGCGATTGGAAACTGGTTGCTGTCAAGGGTGAACCGTGGGAACTTTACGACATCAAGGCAGACCGTGCCGAGCAGCATAATCTTGCGGCTGAGTATCCGGAAAAGGTGGAAACGCTTGGTGCTCGGTGGGCACAATCAGCGACTGATTTCACGAAGCTTGCGAAGTCAGACCTGGAGTGAACGTAACTGGTTGATCAGCCGACCGGACGATCAGTCGTCTGCTTTCACCGCAAATTGCCGGCGGATGTCGACGAACTGACTTCGCAATTCGGTGAAGAAGCCGCTGACGCCACGATTCAGATTCGGCGGAAGAATGCCCTTCCGCAGTGCCTGCTCGGTGATAGCCCCGATCTCTGCCGTTTTCTGCCACACCTTCAGCATCCGCGATTCTCTGTTCACGAGCAGCGTCGCCGTCATGGACAGTAACGGCACGTCACCGTTTTCTGCGACATTCAATTGCACCAGCATGATCGGTTCACTGATTCCGCCCCGGAAGCGCAGTTGACATCTTTCCAGTGCTCCGCGAACGCCTGATGAAACCGCTGCTGACACATCGCCGCGGACATCATCCTGCAACGGAACGACGTGTACGCATATCTCTTTCAGTGATGCCATCACCCGATGACCGCGAGCGTCGTCGATCAAATCAACAGTCTGCACCTCGGCATAAGGGTCGGGACGATCGTACTTAGGTATCGCGATCGGTCCGTCAATTCGGAACACATCGGGAACCATCGTCCTTGGGGAATTCTCAGTCCTGCCTGGAGCCTCTTCGTTTTTTTTCTGTTCGGATGATGCGACATCTGTTGAGGTGGCATCCGCAATACTCACTCTCTTTTTTTGTCTGCGATTTGCAACCTGGAGTGCGTCAGGATTGTCGGGGATCGCAATGTCCGGGATCTCGAAGACGTCATTCGCGTCATCTTCAATCTCAGTGTCGGCCATGGGAATATCACTGACTGGTGTTTCCGCAGTTGGTGTGGCAGGCGATTCCGCGTCTCCGGAAGGAACCTGTGAGAATCTAATGGCCACGAGGGCAAACACGCCGACCGCAAATATACATCCGCCAATCAACAACGCCCTGGCCGTGACGTTACCGCCATCATGAACGGGTGGTCGATGGGGTTGCGGTGGAGCATCGGCCCCGCCGTGAGTACCACGGTCTTTTCCGGATTGACTGAACCCCAGCCTTTGAGGGTCTCCCTGACACGCGACACCCTTTGGTGATTCACCGCAGGGAAGAATGCAGCTTCGTTGCCTTCCAAACACGGGAACGCAGATTCTTTGCTGCTCAAACGCCCTGAAATAGATTCTGACGAGCATCGTCCCGTTCCTGTTGTCTTCCTCTGGTTGATCTGGCGATTCACGCGGCGGCAGCACACATGTGGGGGAGACCAAAGCCCGCCCCCCAAAGTATCGGATCCGGCATGTCCCGGCCATCGCAAATCTGAAGGCGACAGCGATTTCGTGTGCTATTCCCTGTCGGTTTCCCTGCCACATGATATTTCAAGGTTTTCCGCGAAGTCAGCTCAGGATACGCGTCCTGTCAGTCGTTTGTCGTATGCACCTGCTGGTCCGTGGATTCGATTTCTCCGTCTGCCGACGTCCGACGGTGCACGGTCGGCCGCCAAATAAAGCAATCCATGCCAATGCCTCGCCCCAGAACCCTCACACTGCCGTGCCTAATCGTCAGATTCGTCACGACAAGTGCACTCCGATGTCTGCTATGACCACCGCGCGTGTCTATTGAAAGAAAAACCGATTCGGCGCCGTTTCTGACCTAGGCTCGATTTGAGGCCTGTCGCCAGACATGGCGACATTTCTGTTCCGTTGTGCTGAATGAAATGAACGCGGCCTTCAATGGGACTGACGGACCCGGAGATGGCAACAAATCAAATTACCCGTGAATTCTAATTTTCTATGAGTCTGACCAGAGACGTTAAACAAATGTTGAAGTTCGCTAACAGTGTAAAGAAGTTCATTGTATCTGAAGATGGCCCGACTGCAGTTGAGTACGCCGTCATGCTGGCTCTGATCATCGTTGTTTGTCTGGCTGCAATCTCCACTATCGGTAATGCTGCAAACAGCAAATTCGAGCAGGTTGGTACATACCTGACATAAGCCGCCAGACACTTCTGCGCCCATCAGACGATGACGCTTCAGGGTGTCACGATCCGACCAAAGGAAATCAGAAGAGGGCTCGATCCGTCAAGGATCGAGCCCTCTTTTCAATTGATTGTTGAGATTCAAGAACAGCAATCCAGTTTCATGGCTCTGTAGCTGTCATCTCCGATACTGCGATGCTTTGGCGCGATTTCCCGTAACGGCAGGAAAATTTCTGGATATCGGCTGATACTGGTACTTATTCATTACGTACGACCGGCACAACGCGCAACCAAACGTTGCATTTTTCTACCCAAATTTCTTGACCGACAGAATCCCTAACCTAGGTTTGAGCGAGTCGACTGGAGCCTCTCGTGTCCATCGACTTGCTTTACTGGCTGCGCAAATCTTGTTTGTCTGGCCGAAATCCTGGCGGCATGGAGGGGTCCTGCTGTCATTCACCGTTGATTTCCTTTGGGGGTAATTGAGATGTTGAAGTTCGCTAACAGTGTGAAGAAGTTCATTGTATCTGAAGATGGCCCGACTGCAGTTGAGTACGCAGTCATGCTGGCTCTGATCATCGTTGTCTGTCTGGCTGGTATCTCCACCATCGGTGGTGCTGCAAACAGCAAGTTCACGCAAGTTGGTAATTACCTGACATAAGCGTGACGCTCATCTTTGTGATGAGCCATTGTCACAGAAGGATGCGTCCACTGACACGAAAATGTGTCAGTGGGCGATGTCTTTCCTGTAGAGGTTTGACACTGTTCACAAGACATTCACAAGGGGAAAAGCATGTTGCCATACTGGACCGAACTCTCGATTTCAGACCTGATGCAGGGCACAGGCTTCGCAGCGATGGCCTTCATCCTGTTCACCCTTCAGTTTTTCATGCCTGCCGGGCGTGCCTGACTCGACGCTGAAGTCCATTGGCAGCACGTCCTGGACGCTGCCTGGATATACCGCCGTAATCCCCCACGCGGAGCTGACCGAGTCCCAACTAACTCATAACTCGAATCGCAACAGGAAACAGAAAAATGGACTGGAACGAGATTTTCATAGCAAACTGGCACGTCAAACTGGTGTCGGCCATTTTAATACTGGCAGCATGGATTGACGGCAAGGAATTGAGAGTTCCCAATTGGATCACTTTTCCAATGGTGCTGTCGTGACTTGTCTTTTCCACCTGCGTGGGCGGATTTGACGGGCTGCTTTTCGGATTGACCGGCATGTGCTGCGGGTTACTGTGTCTGCTTCCTCTGTATGCGGTGGGCGGCATGGGAGCAGGAGATGTCAAGCTGATGGCTGGCATCGGGGCGTGGCTGGGATGGCAAACAACGTTTTACGCCTTCTGCGTTTCGGTCATCGTTGGTGCTGTCATGGCAGTTCTGATGGTTGCGTCTCGAGGGGCATGGAAGAAGCACTACGAGCAGTTTTTGACCATTCTGAGCGAATGGACGGTCATAAAGAAT
>JABABI010000100.1 GCA_014238335.1 Fuerstiella sp. | reverse complement strand
CCGGGACAAGGCGGCCGGGACAAGGCGGCCGGGACAAGGCGGCCGGGACAAGGCGTTCGGGACAAGGCGTTCGGGACGCGTAAGCCTATGCCAAATCAGAGGCTTCAACCAGCTCACCTGTGAAAAGTACGTCATGTTTGAGGGCTATGGTGATAAATAGAACCGCCACTGTGCTTGCCTTCAGCGCCACTGGCGCCAAATTGATCGCCTTCGCACTGCGATTTCATCATTGAGCGATTCAGACTCCGGCGGCGACCGATAGAATGCTGTCCGAGCCGAGCCCTGCGAAAGATCCATCGGGGCGAAATCCGCGGGATTCAAATCCGTCCATGTTGGCATGACCTTAATAGCGCATGCCCGCTTCAACAACCAGATGTCCCCATCCCAACCACGCTGTACCCAGTGAAATTACGATTGGCAAATCCACGTCTAGTGTCTGCACCACCGAGCGACCCGGTTCCTCTTCGGTATTGTACTGAAACGATTCCATCCACTGGGGAATCTTGATCATCCGTCCCCATGCCAGTAGTCGTGGCCTTCGTAGTAAAGACGTGCCTGCACTCCGCCGCCCCAGTGCGTGCGAGGGCCCTGGCCGAAAGGGTATCCCAGTGCTCCACTGCCGCCGGCGTCGTTCGGGGCATCAACAACCAAGCGGGGCTATCCGCCCATCTCCCTGCGTGACCGTGGGGCCCATGCCGCACGTCCGTCACCTGCTACGGCATTGTGGCATTCACCTGCAGAAATACGGCTTCTGTGTAGATCTGTCCCGGTCTCCGGGAACCCCAGCGGTGTTAGACTGCGGTACGAAGACGGAATTAGACCAATTGCATCATTCGCTGATTCCCGTGTTCCGAAAAACACATCAAACACCCTTCGTAGATGAACATGCTATGTCGTTGAGTATCGAAGCGAGGCTGCACATTGAACAGCGAGTGCACGTCATCGTTGGGGAAATCACCTTCCAGCAGTACGCGGCTATCGGTGAAACCATTCGGCAGGCCCGCGGTAATCTGCTGCCACCCCGCAATCATGGCAGGCTGGTCGATTTAGAAGAACGTAACGTCTGACCGCACGGCAGACTGTCTCAGAGAACGCAGGTCGAGTTCGGGACGCCACTTGATGTTCGTGGCCGATCCCACGCCAACGGCACATGCGTGGCGTCGGAGAGGCCGTTGCCCGCCACGCCGCGAAAGCCCGACCAGACACCCGCGTGGGCCATCGGCTTAACATGATATCCATCCTCAATGTCTTCACGGCGGTAAACGGCATACTGCTGCGTAACCGGCTTACACCAGTCCTCCTCGGCGTTGCAGGCGAAGTAGTGGACCTGCAAACGTAGTGGACCTGCAAACGTAGTGGTGACACTGGATTCCAGTTCTCGACGTCAATCAGGAACTCGCCAGGATCAACGTCAGAGGACGCGTCCACCTTCGGCCCTTTAAGCAAATTCGGTGTCACGACGGTCTCACCTGGCGCTTCCAATTCGACCTGAATTGGTGCGTTAAGATTGTTCCAGTGGACGTGATAGATCCGATCTACGCGGAATTCCAGAGACAGTCGACCTGATCCCGTGGTCAGCAGTTGCCGATCACCCTGAGGACGGAGTTTCACGTAGAACGGCTGATCACCAGGATTCAGTACCGGCACAACGCGTAGAGGCGTCATGCGCCCCGAGCCGCCTCAGCTTCCTGACGACTCCTCGGGGGGCAACTTTTGGCGGCGGTTCCGTCTTCAGGTCAAGGTCGTCCGGCTTTGTCGGCTTATCGACCGGTCCGATGAGGTCAACCAGATCCTTCCGCAATGGAGCGACGTTACCCCACGCTCTCCGTCTGGTGATCCTGCCTTCCGGATCGATTACGAACTCCAAAGCTGGCGCGTCACCTAAAGCGTGTTTCAGGTCGTTGGACATCGTGTCACAGATCCACGGGATTTCTGTGCCCAGGGTTTGCTTCCCTTCGTGGATGTGCATTAGGCGTTCCGTCTGCGTAAACGGCTGCACGTATCCTTTCGCGCCGGAATGCGCCAGATACTTGTAGATGTAGAAACACTTCACGCCCTGAGGAGCGTAATCGCGATGCATCGCCTCCAGACCGGGGACCCTTTTGAGAAAAGAAGGTCAGGTCAGGCATCCAAAGGTCAGCACGGTGTGGTGCCCATTAAGGCTGCGAAGTTCGAGCATTGCTCCAGCTGTGTCAAGTCCCCGGCACCCAGCAGCAGGTCACCAATTTGCGGGGGGGCTGACGATCGAAACGCTGCACCAGCAGTTGCGAAGCCGATAACTCTTTATACGCAGGACGCTGTCTGCGGGCTGAGTCATTTTCTTCTGGCTGTCCCGAAGTCTCTGTTTGCCCATCTGGCGTGTCATGTTTTGTTCTGTGCACACAGCAGACCTGGCATTGCGAACGTCGACAGGAACGACATTGTCAACCAGCGCTTGGACCTGAACATGGTGGTTCTCCTTGATTCGAATCGGACTTTTGATTTGTCAAAGCCAAAAATCAGGTTAATCATTCGCTGCAAAAGGGGGGGCAGGCAACCAAAATGTAAAGCACTCTTCGGGACGTTCCGGTTTGGGGGGGGCTTGACCCCGTTTTCCTGGCAAGCCCAAAAACTTAGTTCTGACAAAGCACTATGGTTCTCGCAGAACGGCGTCCAGTAATCCTCGCATCACTGGGTTCTCTTAAGCGTTTGGTGCGCACCGTTTCGTTCTTCTGATTCAAGGAGCACATTCCGCACGATTTGCTCTCTGTCGATACTGACCGGGCGTTTGATCTATGCCAGAATTTCATTCACAACACGACCATGAACATCGGTGAGTCGAAATTCACGCCCCTGATATCGGTACGTTAGGCGTTCGTGGTCAAGCCCCAGCAGATGCAGAATGGTCGCATTCAGATCATGCACGTGGACAGGATTCTCGGCGACATCCATACCAAAGTCGTCCGACTGGCCAAAACTGACGCCCCCCTTAACGCCTCCGCCGGCCAGCCACATGGTAAACGCGTCTTTGTGGTGATCTCGGCCGGTCACGCCCATGCTTTTGCCGGCCCCCTGATTGAGCGGCGTGCGACCGAATTCTGACCCCCAGATGACAAGAGTATCCTTCAGTAACCCTCGCTGCTTCAGGTCGCGAATCAGAGCGGCGATCGGCCGGTCGGTTTCTTTGCACTTGGCTGGAAGCCGAGTTTCGATACCGCCGTGGTGGTCCCAGCCGGAATCGTAGAGTTCAATCAGACGAACCCCCCGTTCCACAAGACGTCGAGCCAGCAAACAGCTGTTGGCGAATGACGCTTTCCCGGGCACTGCTCCGTAATCCTGCAGCGTGGCTTTTGATTCGCCGTTGATGTCCATTAACTCCGGCACGGAAGCCTGCATCCGATACGACATTTCGTACTGACTGATTCGCGTCTCGATTTCCGGATCACCCGTCTGGTCAAATCGATTCTGGTTCAGTTTTGCCAGAGCATCCAGAAGCCGGCGACGATCGTCTCGCGTATGCCCATCAGGGCTGGACAGGAAAAGGACCGGATCGCCCTGGGACCGGAATTGTATTCCCTGATAGATGCTGGGTAAAAATCCGTTGGCCCACAGGCTTGTTCCGGCGCCACCTTTGGCTCCGCTGACCATCACCACATAGGCCGGCAGGTTTGTGTTGTCGGAACCCAGTCCATAAGTCACCCACGATCCAAAACTCGGACGACCACCCCGGCCGAAACCAGAGTGCAGGAACATCTGTGCCGGCGCATGATTGATCTCATCGTTGTGCAGCGAACGAATGACGGCCAGTTCGTCAGCCACAGTCGCGAGATGTGGCAGGAGTTCAGAAAACAACTGACCGCTCTGGCCATGCGGAGAAAAGTTCCACGGAGAACCGGCCAGCGTTGACGTCTTCCCGATGAACGCGAAGTCACGGTCCTTCGTGACTTCTACGGGACATGGCTGGTTATGTCGCCTTCGCAGTTCCGGCTTCTCGTCGTACAGATCGAGCTGCGACGGAGCCCCGATCATGTGCAGATAGATGACGTGTTTCGCCTTCGGTGCGAAGTGTGCCTCCCGGGCGGCCAGCGAATTCTCTGCCGCCACGCACTCCCCCTGCAGCAACTCGGCCAGCGCTACACCGCCCAGAGACACGCCAGCGGCGTTGAGAAAGGTTCGGCGGGTGGGGAGGAGTAACGACATAACGAGGATTCGTTCTTCAGTGACACGCGGTGTATGGTTCAGGGAGCAATAATATCAGATTCGGGAGTCTCAATGAAACAATCCTCGGCAGAGACACAAGCAAATTTGGATCCACAGGCCCATGGAGCCTCGGCTCCTGACGGCCGTGGTGCATTATCCGCCCTTTTTCTTCATGCGAACGATGCCATCCCAGTCGCTGGGGGCGTTTCGTCCGTGCTGAGTAATCTGCATGGCCAGGAAATCCTGCGCACGATCATCTGCCGGCATGCTGTGCAGATAACGCCATGCTTCGCTCCAGTCACCTTCGATAAAGTGCTGCAGCCCCGCTTCGAAATTGGCAAGATTCTGATTCGTCAATTGCGGCATGGCTTCCTCTGACGGCACCAGCTCACTAACGACCAGTGAGTTGTCCATCCCATACGGCAGAACTTTCAGCAGTCGGCGAAGTCGACATTCAAAACCGTCTGCGCTCTTCCGGATGAGCCGATCCAGCTTATCGTCGATCAGAATCGGCACGTGCAGTTGTCGCGTCATACCCTCAAGTCGGCTGGCGAGATTAACGACCGGACCAAAGACCGTGACTTTGACCTGTTCGCGAGTTCCAATCTTCCCGGCCACAGCGCGGCCATGAGCGATGCCGATGCTGGTTTCAAAATCGGTCAGCGGATGATCGGGGTCAGCGTGAGCTTTCGCGAACTCTTCTCGAATCGACAGGGCAGCCCGGCACGCATTCAGTGGAGCTTCGTCGCTGCTGATCGGCCAGCCCCAGAAACCAAGAGCCGCGTCCCCCTGAAAATCGCCGGTGACTCCACCGAACCTCAGAATCTGACTGGTCATGACCTCCAGCGCCAGACTCACTCGCTCCAGCAAACCGGTCAGATTGTCAGCCTGTTCTTCCGCATGCTGACTGAAGCCTCGCAAGTCACAAAACAGGACTGTGACATCGCATTCACGCGGTTCCAGCAGCGATGTATCAAGATCCCTCCCTAATGCCTCCAGCACAGGCGGAGAAAAGAACTGACGCAGCCCGGATTGTTGACGTTCCAATTCTCGCTGCCTCTGCAGTGAACCGACAATCTCTGCAATGAACTCGGTAAACTTGATGTCCGCATGTAGACGTTTTTGATTTGTTTTTGCACCTTCGCCGGGGCTGCGGCCTGCAATATAAAGCGCCCGGGCGGTTCCGATAGGGCCTGATGTATCGGAACTGCCCTCCGTCCCGCCTGTGGACGTCACGTCCTGAAACGGCGTGCAGAACGCCCAGTTGAAACCGGCGTGTTGAGTGTATCGGTCGTCTTCGGCTTCCGATTCGTCCCAAATGTGCAGCACTGTACGGTTCTGTTCAAACGCATTGCTGGTTAGGCGACTGCTGGGTCGCATGGATCCGTCCGCTTCGAACCGCCGTTCCTGGTGCAGTACAACCGGCTTGCCGCGTTCCGGTTCCATCGCCACGACGGCCACGCCTTCGGCGTGCTGAATTCCAGCGAGCAATAGATTTGCCAGCCGAACGAACAAGTCGCGTTCCACGCCGGATTCCCGAATAACGGCTGGCAGACTTGTCAACACCTCGATGCGCTTGTCCGCATCTTCATAACGTAACTGTGCCAGTTGGCGACGGTCGATCGGCAACTGCTGCACCGAGTTGCTGCGGGGGGAATCACTTTGTGTCACCTGTTGCACTTCAAACCTGGTGGCTCCGATGACGAAGGACTGACCGGCTCGCAAAGTCAAATCGCTGGTGGTTCGGCCATCGACGAAGACCGGGTTGGATGCGGCATCCAGCACGATTAACCGCACACCCTTGTCAGAGGGCTGGAGGGAAACGTGGTGCCTGGAGATCTTGTCGTCCCAGATTGTGCTGATTTCATTGTCTTCGGCGCGGCCCAGCGTATATTTGTTGTCATCAGCCAGCAGAAACTGACGATCCAGCATCCGGCAATCATGAAAGGCAAGCAGACGGTGCATGGGCGACCGGGCAGGGAACAGAGTTGGCAGGCGAGGTGAGGTTACACAGATTCCTCAGAATCGCCAGTCAACCGTGACTTCTCACGTGGGCTTTCGTCCGAGGTCGGCCCGCCGCGCCAACCAATGCGAGTTAACGTTCCGGAGGTGCTGGCCCGCTGCGGTCAGCGACTGCAGAACGGGTCGCCGGCTTCAGGGACGTTTTGTACGACGCTATTCAGACGTCAGTTCCGGTTGCATCGATGTCTCAGAGTCCTCCGGACGCCGCGACAATGCCCATTTCAGAAGTGGGGGCGTGATCATTGTGGTCACCATGACCATCACAACGATCGCAGAATAGGTTCCGCTGTCTACAACCTCCGCTCCATCCGGCGTCTTCAATTGCTGGCCTTGCTGTGCAAAGATCAGACCGACTTCGCCACGCGGAATCATCCCCAGCCCAACGGCCAATCGATTCAGGCCCGGCTCACGAACACCGTACGCACACACCAGCTTTCCCAGAATGCCAACACCCGTCAGACCAATCGCCAGCATCCAGACAGACCCACCTGTGAATTGCGAAAGATCAACGGAGATTCCCGTGGCCACAAAAAAGATCGGAACCAACAACGCCGAAAGCGGGCCCAGCGCATCTTCAAGTCGGTGGTTCTTCCATTTCTCCCCAACTTCCTGGTAATGAGCTCCTTCCAGTATCAACCCCGCCGCAAACGCACCGATGATTGGGGCCAGTCCAACGACGTTGGCTCCCCAGGAAAAGAGGAAACAGATCATCAGCGCCGTGGTGACCAGTAGACCATGTCCACGTAAATAACTGGCTCCGCGGAACAGCATTCGTGGAAATTGGAGGGCGCCCAGAAACAACGATCCGGCAAGGAAAGCCACGGAAAGTCCAATGATTTCGAAGAGTGTCATCATCTCGAAATCGGCGCCCTTCCGAATGATTCCCGACACAACCGCCAGAACGATCAGGCCCAGTACATCGTCGATGACTGCCGCTCCCAGAATAATCTTGGATTCACGGTCGCGACTGCGGCCAAGATCTTTCAGGACTCGGGCCGTGATTCCCACGCTTGTCGCGCATAGGGTCGCTCCCAAAAACGCGGGCACCTGCCAGTCCGCATAGGTTTCACTCACCAACACATAGCCGACGCCGAACCCCAGAATCATCGGAACGGCGACGCCCAGCAGGGCGACCAGCAGGGAGGAAACGCCGACCGAAGCCATTTCCTTGACGCGGGATTCCAGACCAACTTCAAACAGCAGTAAAACGACGCCAATGCGGGCCAGCATGTCCAGCACTGTGCCCGTCAGGTTGTCGACATCGCCCGGATGAGGCTTAAAGAAATCAAAGACCTCAGAACCAGTGAACAGAGCCCAGTTACCCAGAAGAATTCCGACGGTCAGTTCACCCAGAACAGCGGGCATGCTCATTCGCTCGAACAAATCGCCGACCACCTTCGCCAGAAACAGGATGATCAGGATCGCAAGCAACACTTCGGCAACGGGATCGGTGTGACCACCGGCATGTCCCTCAGCCGCACGCTTCTCAGGTGAATCCCGATCCGCTTCCTGCGCTTCAAATGGCTGGACCTCGTCCGCAAACGTGGAGGAATGCGGCATTTGTGGATTTAGAAACGAGGAAGTCCCGGCGGCAACGGTCATCGTAAAGACAACGAAAATTACCTTCCATGAAACGGAGCGTCTGCGAAACAGAGTGTTCGGTACCGACTGAATCAACGGAATCTCCAGAAAATGGCGTTTTCGCAACACATGGCTCTGTGAGTGAACACGGGAGCAAAGTGCGCCAGAACGATGTTTAACATTTTTAACCATGGGCCGCTGTTGTCGCAATGATTTTCGCACACCCTGCTGCCAATCCCGAGACGTCAGTGAGCGTTTCTCGCCATCGAGGACGAATATCTCATCAAACTGTTCGACGCAGGAAAAAGCCCCGGTCGCTCCGGGAAGGTCATTCGACCGTAACGACAGCTTCACACCACTCGTGGAACTCCATACCTTTGCTGGCGATGTCGGCTGTGATGACAAAATCTCCCGGCACATTCGGTGCCGTCGCGATCAGTTCCACAACGCCGGTCTGCCGAGCTGCGATCGATACCTCACCAGTCGCGCTATTCAGCGTCACGCCTTTCGGTGGATTGAAACGCACCCGAAAACCACGGTCAGTCGCTGAGTGATTAATCAGACGCAGTTGTAGTTTTACAGACGAGCCCGGCGGTACAGTCGCTCCATGGGGATACATAACGGCCCATTGTTCGTCCACGCCGTAGTTCGGGTCGTCCCATGGAAACAAATCCCCCATGATTGAAATCCGTTCCCGGTAGCGACTCTCCAGGTAATCCAGTTCATCGTTATTGAACGAAAACACAAATTGAATGTGTTCGTTCACCAGCCAGAACGGATCCTTAATGTCACGCAGCTTCTGCAGACACAGCAGGTAGCCGGAATCGTCGTGCAGCAGATTTCGGTTCAATACGCAGTAATCGTCCATGCCGGACGGTGCGAAGGCATCGCCGACGAAGAAGATGGGACGGTGCTGGCCTTTCCTTGCGAACACTGCACCGTGATACCAGGTCTGGCCCGGAAAAAAATGAAACGTCAGGTCAAATTCATGCCACTTCTTTTTATGGCCGTCAGGCAGAACGATGATGTTGTGAATGGCATTCGATGTCATCGCCGGCAGGTGATAGGCTTCGGGATGCTCAAGGAAATCGGCATATTCTTTGGTCGCGTAGACAGGGCACTTCAACGCTTCCGCGGCGGACTGAACCATGTCGGTGTGGTCATCGTGGTAGTGCGTCACGAAAATGCCGTCGACACCGGTGATGACACCCTGGTCTATCAAATCGTTGACGGCGTCGATCACGCGCTGATAGCCGCAGTCCAGCAGAAAGCCGCGACCGGTGTCTGAAATCAGCAGTCGACTGGTTGAGTGTTCGAAGACCCACGCCGGCGTTTCTTCATGATGCGCATACGGCATCAGTTCAACTTCGGCTCCAGGGCCAAGAACACGTTCCCCGCATTGACGCATGCGGTCTTCCTTGAAGTACCAGTGCAGCGCATTCGTGGAAAGATAGTTCTTGTAGAGTGCTCGGACCCGACCAATGAGCCTGTTGATCGCCACCGTCGGATTACGTATGAGCGGGCCGCGCGCCGGAACAATCAGTTGCGGTTTTGCGGCGGCCAGCTTCTGCAGACTTTGGACGAGATCGGCCAGGCGTGAACCGTAGCCATGGTAGCCGCGTACCTTCGCTTCTGGGATCGCGTCCTGGAAACTGTACAGGTCCAGAATCTGACCATCGCCATAGATCAGGTCCCCGGTGAATGCGGTTTTCTTTCCGTCAATGTCCGCTATGTAGCTGACGGACCCGCGAGTGAATCCGGGAGTTTCCAGAACGGAGAAATTTAAATCCTGCCATGCGATATTGTCACCTTCGTTGACCCACTGGTCGATCGCCACGGCCACGTTGGCAATCTTCGTCGTCTGCTGAGCATAGTCGTGAAATCTGGCCGTCCTAAAGGTCTTCCAGAACTCAGAAGGATTCTCTAAGGCAAATCGTTCGCGATTAGGGGCAGCCGCCCTGGCGCCGGCGTCAATGAGAGGGATTGCCTTCCACAGAACGTCCCGACGACCGTGGGTCAGCAGAACCCGATCAATGTTGCTGACGTCATGATCCTGCCATCCATACACCGCCAGGCGATGTCCGTCTTCTTCGATCAGCACTCCGTTGACCGCCCCGTCCTGAAACCTGAGAGTCGGCTGCCCGAGAGCCGCTGGCACAGGAATGGAACTGACGAAAATCGTCGACAGCAGTACCAGCGTCGATCGCAGCAAACCGAACCTGTTGCGTGCGTGTTCTGCCAATGAACAACTGGGGCGGACGGATGGCCTTCGGGCGGCTCGTCGATGTTGGATACCGGCGCGCCACGTACGGATCGTCGAGACCATTCAATATCTCCCGAGAATGGAGTGCGAAAAGCCGGAGCCTTAGGGCCGTTCGCAGGGGTGACGCAACCGCCGAATGAGCCAACTCAGCAGACTTCCCAGAGCCTGAACCCTGGAGAAGCTACAAAAACATTGCCTCGTTCGGGGTCATGGGAACCAAACACAGACGGCCAGTGAACGTGGTTCACGGCCAGGATTCAGCGTAACAGCCTGTGACGTGACTGGACATTCAACGAAGTGCCATTGACCACATTTCGCAATCTTACTAATTGAGGGGGCTAAACGCGAATATTCGGAGTCCCAGCTCACTGGCCGGCGACTGTTGGTGTGTTCGTTCTGTTTTGTTATAGAGTTATACGGGCAGCTTTCCCAGAGATCAGCGGGACAGGAAACACATGTTTGGACGCAAGAAACGATACAACAGGCAACTCACTTCGGCGAGAACTCTGCTGGAACAGCTTGCGTTGAAGTTCGATAACCGAGTTTCTGTGCGCCTGTGGGATGGCACCATGGTGCCTCTGGGGAAGGACGTCGACCCCGATTTGTTCCTGTCCATCAGTGGACCGGGCGTGGTCGGATCGCTGTTACGATGGCCGACGCCCGACAATCTGCTGCGACATTACGCGCGTGGCCATATCGATTTTCATGGTGCGGACATTCACACCTTTATTGAGGCGATGTATGTCCAGAATTCACGGTCGCGTGCAAAAACAATTGGAAAATCTGCGATGATCCGTGCCTTGCTGCCATTCGTCCTGGAACCCGCCAGTTCGTCTGTCGTCGATAATGAATACCAGGGCAACGTCAGCGGTCGTGACCGCGTGCAGGCCGAGAACCTGGACTTTGTGAAGTTTCACTACGACGTCAGCAACGAGTTCTATGAACTCTTTCTGGACAAGGAGATGGTCTACACCTGCGGCTATTTCACCGACTGGGACAATTCACTCGATCAGGCTCAGTATGACAAGCTGGACATGATCTGCCGCAAACTGCAGCTCAAGCCGGGCGACCGATTTCTGGATATCGGCTTCGGCTGGGGCGGACTGCTGTGCCACGCTGCTAAGCACTACGGAGTGCAGGCGCACGGAATCACTCTTTCCGAGAATCAGTTGCAGTACACTCAGGAGAAAGTCCGCCGGCTTGGGCTGGAGGATCATGTGAAAGTCGAAATCTGCGACTACGCCTATCTGGAGGGGGATTACGACAGAGTGGCATCGATCTGTATGTACGAACATGTGGGCATCGACAATATGGACAGTTTCATGCAAAAGGTGAATTCGCTGCTGACAAAGAACGGCAGGTTTCTGCTGCAGGGAATCACTCGGCCAGGCAAGGAGAACATGAAATCATTCCGCAAGATGAATGCGGAACGCCGTTTGCTGGCCAAACACATTTTTCCAGGAGCCGAACTGGATCACCTGGGGCACATGGTTCAATCCATGGAATCGCAGGGCTTTGAAATTGCCGATGTCGAAGGCTGGCGTAATCATTACATCCAGACATGCAAAATCTGGTGTCAGAGGCTGTACGAACGCCGCGAAGATGCCATCAAATGCGTCGGGGCCGAGAAGTATCGGATGTGGCTTCTCTATCTTGTCGGCTGCAGTCTGGCCTTCAAGAACGGTGGTGCACGGCTCTATCAGGTGCTGGCTGAAAAGCACGCTCGGAAAGAGGAATCGGGAATGTCACCGACTCGTCGACACCTCTACGACGGTGAGCAGACAACGTCGGAAGAAGAACAGCTTCGTGTTGCCTGACGCTGGCAGATGGTAGCTCAACGGCTGTGCAATCGGGCATTCTCGGCGGTGAGGATTGTTCAGAGTGATCCGGGTGGATACCATGTACGTCGCTGCGGCGGGTGTCCTGCACCGGCCACATCCTTCCTGCCTTGCTTGTCCGCTACACGGAGCCACCCATGAAGTCGAATCTGTCCGCGTTACTGCTGCTGTTTGTGTTGTCTGGATCATCCGCCGTTGTCTTTGCCCAGGAGAAAAAGCCGGATACCGTTAAAGGGAAGGTAAAACCCGCGAAGACGGTCGTCATCGGAGCGGATGCCCCGGAATTCAAAATCAAAGATACCAACGGTAACGAGATTGATCTTGCCGCGTTGACAGACAAGGGACCTGTCCTGGTGCGGCTGACCTGCGGCTGCAAAGGATGTGACAAGGAACTGGCCTACTTTCAGACTCTGCACGACGAGTACAAAGGACTGGGGCTGACGAGCCTGGCTATCTTTCGTGAACCGGACGACAAAGTCGAGCAGTATGTCCAGCAGAAGAAGCTAAAGATGATGTACGCCGTCGACTCAAAGGGCGACAGCTGGAAGATTTTTCAGACAAAGACCATGCCGACAAACTTTCTGATTGAGAAGGGCGGCAAGATTCGATCGATCGCGGCCGGTTGTGATCCCAGCGGGCTGTTGGCGAACAAGGTTTCTCAGTACGTTGCCGATCTGCTTGAAACAAAGAAGGTCGACGTCAAAGCAACGGTGACGCGTAAACAGGAATCCGTCAGCAGCGACACTGAAACGGGTCAGCAATGAGAGGGCTGTGTGCATTTTCGATCCTGATTGTTCTCTGCACCAACAGCTGTGCGGACGAAGCGGTTTGGAAAGCAGGTGTTGCCAAAGCCGTCATTACGCCGGAACAGCCTCTGTGGATGGCCGGCTATGGAAACCGCGACCATCCCGCAGAAGGAAAAGTGCACGATCTGTGGATTCGTGTGCTGGCTCTGCAGGACCGGCATGGTCATACCTGCATTATCCTGAGTAGTGACACACTTGGTATCACTCAATCGATTTACAACAACACGTGCCGGTCATTGAAAGAAAAGTTCGATCTGAATCCGGCGCAAATCATGCTGCACAGTTCACACACACACTGTGGTCCGGTTTTGCGCGGGGGACTGTACGACATTTATCCCCTGGATGAAGAACAGTTGCAGCGGATTGACGAGTATTCGACGTGGCTGGAAGAACGGATTGTCGGCACGGTGACAGAAGCTTTGTCCGATCTGGTTGCCGCACGCGTTTCCGGCGGTCAGGGCGAAGCCACCTTCGCGGTGAATCGGCGGAACAACCTTGAAGGTGAGGTGCCTGAATTGCGACGCGCAGACGCACTGAAGGGCCCCGTGGACCACAGCGTGCCTGTGCTGGCCGTTCATACCGCTGATAACAAGCTGATGGCGGTAGTCTTTGGATATGCCTGTCACAATACGAATCTGAGTTTCTATCAGTGGTGTGGCGACTACGCAGGATTTGCTCAGTATGCTCTGGAAGACGTGCATCCCGATGCTGTGGCAATGTTCTTCATTGGCTGCGGCGCGGATCAGAACCCGTTGCCGCGGCGCACGGTAGAGCTCGCTCGCGGTTATGGGCTGCGACTGGCGGCTGCCGTGGAACGTGTTCTGGCCGAACCAATGACCAAATTCCAGCCGGAGCTGCAGACCGAACTGGAAATGGTCACACTGAATCTGGGCAAAGAACCAACGCGTGACGAGTTGGTTGCAGTGGCGGCAGCCGGAACATCCTATCGCAACCGCTGGGCCGCTCGACTGCTGAAGCAGGTTGATGATGGCAAACCGCTGGAACGCACATATCCGTACCCGCTGCAGGTCTGGAAGCTGGGTCAGAAACAATTGTGGATCACGATGGGTGGTGAAGTCGTTGTTGACTATTCACTGGGATTCAAGAAGCAATTCGGCGACGACGTCTGGGTGGCCGGCTACTGCAACGACGTGATGGCTTATATCCCGTCCTTGCGAGTGCTGGACGAAGACGTTCCACCACGCAAGTCCGGCCGCTGGGGGTATGAAGGCAACACATCCATGATGGTCTACGGTCGCGCGGCGGAACGCTGGGCGGATGACATTGAAGATCTGATCGCCGGTGGTGTAACTCGTATGATGCAGCGATTGAACGTGAAGACCAAAGTGGTACCGTAACGGCACTGCAAAGCTGCGGCGGGCGAAGGCCGTGGCTAAACTGTTGCTACGCTTCGTTGCCGGCTGGTGACAACTGCCTATTGGCAGCTTCGACGACGGCACATCCACAACTGTCGCTCCAGACGTTGACGGATGTGCGGCACATATCGAGCACCCGATCAACGGCGATAATAATGCCCTGAGCCTCCAGGGGCAGGCCAACGGCCTGCAGGACGATCGCCATCATTACCAGACCTGCGTGCGGAATCCCGGCTGCTCCAATACTGGCAATCAACGCGGTGAGCGCCACGGTAATCTGCTGTGCGATGGACAGATCAAACCCCGGCGTGGCCTGCGCGATGAACAGCACGGCCACCACTTCGTACAACGCCGTGCCGTCCATGTTGATCGTGGCCCCCAGCGGCAGGACAAACGAGCTTGTCTGGTTGGAAATGCCCGCACGCTTTTCAACGCAGTTCATGGTTAGCGGAAGCGTGGCATTGGACGATGCTGTAGAGAATGCGGTCAGTAGAGCTGGACTTAGATTTCGCATGAATTCCAATGGATTGCGTTGCGCAACAACACGCAAAATGAGAGGGAGAATCACGACAGCGTGAAACACCAGGGCCAGGAAGACCGTCAGCATGTACCACGCCAGCGTCCGGAAAACACCCAGGCCCTGAGTTGACGTGGCATAGATCATAAAAGCTGCGACACCGACGGGAGCAAGGCTGATCACCCAGGCGGTCATCTTCATCATGACAGCAAACGCGGATTCAAATATCTCCGTCATGCGACGGCCGTGGTCACCGCCGACCAAATTAATGAACATTCCCAGCATGATGGCAAAGGATATAATTGACAGGAATTCTCCGCCGGCGATGGAGGCAAATGGATTCGTCGGAATCAGTCTGTTGATCTGCTGATAGAGCACTTCGATCAGAGTCAGATCGGCCGGTTCAATCGCCTTGCCGCCACCTGGCAGTATGGCTCCTGTGCCCGGCTGAATGATATTGACCAGCACCAGGCCGGTTGAGATCGCCAGCAGACTTGTGATCATGTAGTAAAAGATTGTGCGACCAAACATGCGTCCAAATCGTCCCCGGCTGCCCAGTCCGGTAACGCCGGTCACCAGCGAAGTCAGAATCAGCGGCACAGTGACCATTTTCAGTAGACGCAGAAAAAGATCCCCGATCGTTTTGGAGAGTGTCGTAATCATGCCCGCGATACCGGATGGATGCTCTGCCGCCACAGGCTGCCAGAACGCTGGCAGACCGTTGACGCTCGGACTGCTAAGTTTGGAGACCGCGGGAACGCCATCATGAGATCGCTGCCATGTCACCTGAACACCGCTCATAGTATAAGTAAAACGGGCTCGCGCGTTCGTCACGTCGATGTCACGAGTGTCGCTGTCACCCAGCGCGTCGGACAGTTTTGGATAACTGTCCGCGAAGACAGCAGCCGACGCGAAGGTTTCGGCGTAGACAGTCTGGTCCGATTCTAAACACCGCTCCCGCAGCTCAATCGAGTTGCCGTCACGAGAGAGCGAAGCCGTGACA
The DNA here is from genome assembly GCA_014238335.1 of Fuerstiella sp. Taxonomy (GTDB): domain Bacteria; phylum Planctomycetota; class Planctomycetia; order Planctomycetales; family Planctomycetaceae; genus Fuerstiella. The sequence goes on along the minus strand of JABABI010000100.1, from coordinate 8,792 downwards.
TTTTCTGTAACGGCGATTTCACCGGGGTTGACGGAAATTCCAATCACCGTCCCCACGAGCATCGCGATCAGAATCTGAAAATGAAGCGGCAGCGGTTTTTTTGGCTCGGTCGGTTTTGACATTGCGATGTTCCGTAGTCAATGTGCCGGTGGCAGACTGTTTTGGAAAGCCCGGTTGCGGTACAGAAAGTCGATAATATTCCCTTCGTGCGGCTGCAGCCAGTTCAGCGCACAGGTGGGTACGGGCCCGACGTTCAGGCGGTCAATATTACGAGCATCCACCAATTGAGCAATCCATGCTTCATCTTTTGTTACGGCCGTGCAGACCAGTGTGCTGCCGATCTTTTTCAGCATCTGGTCTCGAGGGCAATTTGTGACGGAAACGAACGGAAACATGAATTCCGAATTCGCCATGGCGTCGTCGCAGTCGCCCACGTGCAGCACCGTCGGTCGCAGGTAGTCACACCGCTCCTTTTGGATCAGGCGATTTCCGTCGCGATATTTTTCTGTGACATCCGTTACCGCCGCCGACTTGATGCCGTCTTCGATCATCGTGTTCATCGCAGCCGCGGTTCCTTCCGTCGTAAAAGCCGCCAGGGCTGCGTCTTTATCCGTCGTGGGGAGAGCGTCGACGGGACCGATTTCATGAGCGATTGCGTCGGCAATTTCTTCTGTGTGTCGGGACGCCCAGATGCCGGAACAGTTGATACAGCTGCGGCCGCCATTGATCAGCACGCTCTTGACCATGATGTCCAGATAGTCCTGCCACTGATCGACGACATCGTCACCCAGCAGGATCTTGCTGAAGCCCGGTCCGTGAGCCTGAACTCGCCGATCACCGGAGTATTTGTCTACGGTCGCCTGTCCGCCAAAGATCATGGCGCGTTCACAGTTGTCCAGCACAGTGTTGCCAACGTCGTGTGGCCCAGGGTACAGGCAGAAGACTTCTCGTGGTACTCCGGCAGCAGCGAACGCTTCGAACAGCCGGTACGGCGTCCACGGTTCCGAGGATCCCGGCTTCAGCACCAGACCGGTTTGCAGCGGAATCGCCGGCAGCCACAGCGTGTGAACACCGGGGGAATTTGACGGCAGCACCAGCCCGAGGGCGTCGGTGGTCGACTGGTAGCTGACGATTACGCCACGGTCCTCCACGCCGTAACCCTTGTGCAAAATGCCCAGCGGCAGCCCACGAGTCAGCGCCTCCAGCGTTTTCCGCATGTTCTTCAGGACGAAAGCAACTTTGCTCATGTTGGCTCTCGCCATGTTCAGCGGAAGACCGGTCGTCGCCGACTGAATCTCACAGAACTGGTCCGGCGTCTGTGTTCCGTTGCCGAGTGGCAGTTCGGCGGCAAGAAACAGGTCCGCGGCCTTGACACACATGTCAATCAGAGCATCCGGCATGAACTCACGCAGCCGGGCTCGCGCCTGAGCCGACTTTCGCATGTCCATCTTCACCAGGCCGGCATTGGCCTGATGAATCTGAGCCATCACTTCACCTGTTTCGAAGTGAACAACATCAGATTTTTCACGAGACTCGTAGGGCTTTCCCCATCGAATTATCGGAATGTCAATCATGTGCGCGACTATAAACTCTTCGATGAATCTGGATCACGGAACAAAACTGCTGGCATGTTAGAGTCTTTCCCCGGAGCTTCAACACGCTTTGTCTGTATCTTGGCAGCCAGGGTCAGTCGAGCAGTCCGTTCGTGCTCGCAGCGCCAGTTCAGCTGTCGCCATTCCCGAACATCGCCAAATAGATGTGAGTGCTGCACCCTGTGGATCGAGAATTCCCCAGTCGTCACGGACACCTGAAATTAAGACGACCTGTCAGTCGATGATGTTCAGCTTTCGCCCAACCTCAGTGAATGCGGCTGCAGCCCTTCCCAGGTCTTGCTGACTGTGTGCAGACGACATCTGCGTGCGGATTCGAGCCTGCCCTTTGGGCACGACAGGAAACGAGAAACCGACGACGTAAATACCGCGTTGCAGCAGTTCATCTGACATTTGCGTCGCCAGTGCAGCGTCGCCGATCATAACCGGAATGATGGGATGATCTCCGGGAAGAATGTGGAAACCAGCCTCTGATATGGTCTTTCGAAACCACGTCGTGTTTTCACGAAGACGACGTCGCAGATCATCGGTTTCCTGCAGCAGTTCCAGTGTTCTGAGTGTTGCGGCGGCAATCGGCGGCGCAAGCGTGTTGGAAAACAAATACGGTCGCGATCGCTGACGCAGCAGATCAACAATGGGCTGGCCAGCCGCAGTGTAGCCACCGCTGGCGCCGCCCAGAGCCTTGCCCAGAGTTCCGGTGATGATGTCGATACGGTCAGCCACACCAAAATGTTCCGGAGTGCCCCGACCGTTCGGGCCAATGAAGCCAACTGCGTGAGAATCATCGACCATGATCGACGCATCGTATCTGTCGGCCAGTTCGCAGATGGACGGCAGGTCGGCAAGATATCCGTCCATCGAAAACACGCCGTCGGTCGCAATCAGGCGACTTCGTGCTGACTGTGCCTGCTCGAGTTGTGCTTTCAGATCCGTCATGTCGTTGTTGCGGTACCGAAAGCGCTGAGCTTTACACAGTCGAACTCCGTCAATGATGCTGGCGTGGTTTAGCTGGTCAGAGATGATTGCGTCTTCGGCAGACAGAAGCGTCTCAAACAGGCCGCCATTCGCATCGAAACACGAGCCATACAGGATGGTGTCATCCGTACCCAGAAAATCGCTCAGCGCAGCTTCCAGTTGATGATGAATCGTCTGAGTACCGCAAATGAAGCGAACAGAAGCCATTCCGTAGCCCCAGCGAGTCAGTGCGTCCCGGGCCGCCTTCACGACGTCCGGGTGATTCGCCAGTCCAAGGTAATTGTTGGCGCAAAGGTTCAAAACGTGTGAATTATCAGCGACCCGGATATCCGCATCCTGAGGGGACATGATTTCTCGTTCGGCCTTGTGCAGACCGTCGTCCCGAATTTCCTGCACTTGAAGTCTGACGTGATCCAGTATGTTCGCCACCGCTCCGATCCTCTCTGCTGCCAGCCCCTAGGTCTGCAGACCAATGTACCGTCGTTCCGCCGAATTCGCTATTCCCAGTGTCAATTGCGGCGACGGACAGGTGCATCCGTTGGTTGGCGGGTTTTGAACGGGAAACCGACAGGCATTCCTTTGCCTGCTCACCCAGCCACTCCCCCGCCTGCAGACCGATTCAGTGGACAACAAACAACGCGGGGCGAGGAGCAATCTCAGGACCGCGTGGCGCGTCCAACGATCGAATGCCCCAAGACCGAGGGGACCGCTCAATACACTTCGTTCGCCGCTTATCGATCGTCAGACACGCAGCCATCAACTGCTCGCTGAAGCAATTCATCAATCGATTCGGGCTTCAGCGGCAGAGGCAGAACGTTCTCTGACACGCAGATTCGTACACGTTTAACGCAGTCGTCGAATGCAGTGTTGGACATCGACGCAACAATCGGCGAGACATCCTTGAGTGGCCGGTAGGTCTGCTCTGCCGGGAAATAAATATCCACTTTGAATTCTACTTCACGATGCAGCGGCGGCGCATCAATCAACACGTCCACCGGACTCAACGAAACGTTCTGCTCCAAACTGATCGATGTGGCCAGACGATTCGAACATTTGACCAGTTCCGCATACGGCAGTTGCCGCAGCCTTCGGTAAATATCCGGCTTTTGAAAAAGACTGTATTCCACCAGACGCTTATGTAATTGACGTGTACCACCGAACAGACCGTTCGTGAGCTGTTCCGCGGGCCTGTTCCTGGCGGCATCGCACAGCGTACGAATCATTTGCGGCTCCGTCATTAGAAACAGGTCCGCGAGGTTCAACGATTCGTGGACGTCGTAGAATGCCCTGGCAAACATCGTGGTGGCCGATCGGACAGCGTGATGCCAATAAACTTCGCTGAACATGACGTATCGGGCAAACACCATCATCTCGGCAGCCGTTTTTCCCTTCGATGTGATCGCCAGTCCGTCTCCCGCTTCGTTCAGGACCAACGAACTGATTAGTCGCTGACGATCGAAGTTGCGACCATAGGGAACTCCACAGTGCTGGCTGTCGCGGCCAAGGTAGTCCATCTTGTCAATGTCGATCGGCCCGGACAGAATGGACTGTCGTAGTCGCAGACTCGAATCATCCGACTGACCGGTCAGCACCTGCAGGACTTCATCCGCTTCGACATTCCACTGATCCCGCAGAACCTGGGTTAATTCGTTATTTGGTCCCAGAAACTCGGACGCAAACGCTTCATGGGGCGGCATCTGCTGCAGAGCCAGATCTTCGACAGGGTGACAGAAGGGCCAGTGACCGATGTCATGTACGAGAGCCGCCACAATCAGCACTTCCGCCTCGTGCGGCGAAACAACAGTCGCGAATCGGGAATCGTTGCCCAGTTGCCACAGATACTGCAGCGCGTTGTGATAAACACCCAAGGCATGCTCAAAACGGCTGTGAATGGCACCCGGGTAAACTCGTGACGCAAGTGCTAACTGTGTGATCTGCCTGAGTCGCTGAAATTCGCACGTGTCGACAACTGCGCGGACTCGGTCGGTGAACGGAACGTCCTGCTCGACCGGAATACGAACTACGCCACCAGCCGAACGATGGCCGGACAGTTCCGGGATTTCCGTGTAGGGATGAATCATCTTCTATTTCAATGGCCTGGTCCGCAACCGTTCTGAGTAACGATCAGAACCGAAAACCTGCGGCAGGAACGCTAAGGCTTCTCTCCAGATGACTCTGAATTGTGTCGATTGGAACCTCGAAACTGAATTTCGCCGCACAATGCGGAATTGAAGGGCTTCCGATTGCCCGGAAATTAGTGCTGCACCCACGATGTAAGCCGAATTCCCCCTTGAGTTTCTGTTACAGGAGTGTAACGATTCACCGTCCGCCTGACAGTTGGCACGTCCGTTTCGTCGGAAGTGCCAGGTGATTCCGGTTTTCACTGGCATCTACGGTGCAGTTTTACCAACATTCAGCGTCCTTCAGCCTCGCTCCGCCGTGTGGAGCAGGATACCGTTTGGGGCTCGGTCATCCGTTGGTCGCATTCACCTTTGGTAGTTCTAAACTCTAAACACAGGTCTGTTTCGCGACAGGGAAAAGTAATCTCAGAATGGCGAAAGAAGAAGCAATTCAGGTTGAAGGTAACGTTGTTGAGGCACTCGCAAACACACAGTTTCGCGTGGAACTCGAAAACGGCCACTTGGTGATGGCACATGTCGCCGGGAAAATGCGCAAACACTTCATCCGCATCGTGCCGGGCGATCGTGTTGTTGTCGAAGTGTCTCCGTATGACCTGAATCGCGGCCGAATTGTCTATCGGGAACGATAGAACAGTGTTCGATTAAATTTGGTCGCGAGGCTCGCGTAAAAGCCACTTAACCAGAGCGAAAGAGGTTCGCAGCGGTCATAAGTCGGCGTCACACGCTGCAGTCGCACCTTTTCTCAGCAGTTTGGCATGGTGGACAATACTGCAGCGACCCGGGGGAGTGAACCACAGTTTTCAAACGACGCCTCATTTGGGTAGCGGCCACGCCGCGATAGGGTTGGCATTGAGTTCCCTTGAGCAATCACTTCCCTTTGTCCGCATCTTCACCGACGGCGCCTGCCGCGGAAATCCCGGTCCTGGCGGTTGGGCCTGCATTCTGCGCCATCCCGCCAGCGGGAAAGAGAAAGAGTTTAGTGGCGGTGATCCGGAAACCACCAACAACAGGATGGAGTTGCAGGCAGTTATCGAAGGACTCCGACAACTGAGTCGACGTACGAAAGTGGAGGTCATCACGGACAGCACCTACGTCGCCCAGGGGTGTCAGTCGTGGATGCCCGGTTGGAAACGCAATGGCTGGCAGAGAAAAACGGGAAAACAGCTGAAGCCCGTGTTGAACGTGGAGTACTGGAAACAGCTTGACGACTTGCTGCCGCGACACGACGTGAAATTTACGGTCGTCAAGGGGCATTCCGGCCACCCGGAAAACGAACGCTGCGACGAATTGGCAGTCGCAGCCGCAGAAGCAGTCCGTTGAGACGACATTATGACGCCAGCCATGTCTGTATGCTTGCCCACCAATCCCGCCAAACCGCTCAGTCCCCGCAATTCGTCTTGGCAGATCACGCAAATACGATAGAATTACGTTGGCAAGCAGATTTCAGTCGGTCCGAGACATTCTCTGTTCTGCATGCGGGTGTTTTTGACTCTAAATTTGTTCGTCGTGTGTACGTCTAAGCCGTACCCGCTCCAGCCTGTTGGCGACGTTGGTCGGTCGATGTTCGATTGCCCGGCGGTTTGCTCATGTCCTTCAATAACAAACGCTCATCAAGGATTGATCGTGATGAAGTTTTCGTGGCTCTCTCTGGTTCTTCTTCTCTGCGGAAGCCTGTTTGTCGGCTGTGGTGACTCTGAGTCGTCCGGTACCGGTGCAGCGACAACAGATGCCTCTGCCACTGAGTCTCCTGGAACACCCACCGAGGTACCTACGGCTTCAGGTGCTGCGGTTGAGATTGATCCGATAATCGCTGGACTGACTGAAGAATACGAAGATCTGCCCGGCGAGTTCGCTGCGTTGAAAACGGCGCATGAAACGAGCCCGAAGGATTCAGAGGCGTTAGGCAATTACATCGGCGCGCTGCAACAGATTGGAATGATGCAGCAGCAAAAGGGAGAGCAGGATGTCGCTGACCTCTCTTTTGTTCGCGCGGGGGAACTTCTAACAAAAGCACTGGCAGCCAGTCTCGAAGACCCACTGGCCGGAGGTGCTCCTGACGTGTTTTACAATCAGGCCTGTGCCCTTGAAAGACAAGGAAAAGCAAAAGAGGCACTGGGTGCGGTGACTCAGGCCGTCGAGGCGGGTCTTAGTGGTCCTCGGCAAGTCGATCTTGAGAAACTCCCGAATGACAAGCTGCTGACGTCGGCCGTAGCATTGCCGGAATTTGCAGGCAAACTGGCGGAATGGAAGATTCAGGATGCCGAGTTAAAAAAGAAGAACGCGGAAATACTTGTGCAGCACGCCAAAGAGGAACTTGCCGCCGGGACCGGATTTCCCTTTGATTTTGATCTGTCGGATGTCAGTGGCAAGCCATTGAGCCTTGCTGCGATGAAGGGACGAGTTTGCATCGTTGACATCTGGGGCACATGGTGTCCACCCTGCCGAGAGGAAATACCGGCCTTTGTTAAGTTGCAGGACAAGTACGGCGAGTACGGATTTCAAATGATTGGCTTGAATCAGGAAAACGGGCCGAGCGAAGAAGCGAAGATTAAGACGGTGAACGACTTCATGGCAAACAACAGTATGAATTACCCCTGTGCCATGATCACCGAAGAAGTGCTTGATCAGGTGCCCGACTTCAATGCGTTCCCCACAACTTTGTTCATTGATCACTATGGAAAGGTCCGCCTGAAGTCCATCGGATTTCATGAATACGACTACATGTCGACCATTGTGGAAACTCTCCTCCAGGAACAGGCGGCGGAAGCTAAAGCTGCTGCCACCAACTGAAGCGACTTCGGAACGGACACGCACGCTCCTAATCCAGTGTCGTATTTGGGTCGGCTTCAAAAGTTGTTCCTTGCTTGCCTGTCCGGCATGAGTCTGCGTTAACGGAGCCACGCGTCGATATGCCCATTAAGACCTGCCTGTTCGATATGGGCAACGTTCTTTTGTATTTTTCGCACGATGCGATGTGCCAAAATGCGGCTGCAGTTTCCGGTGCGTCAGAAGCTAAGGTTCGTGACGCCCTGCTGAGCTCCGGCCTGCAGTGGCAACTGGAACGTGGCAAAATTTCCGAGCGTGAGTGTCATGATCGTTTCCAGCAAAACCTTGATGTGATCGTGGACTTTGACGCCTTCAAGCATGCAGTGGGCGACATCTTTGAGCTGAATCATTCGATTGTTCCGCTGCTCACAGAGTTGAAACAACTGAGTGTCAGACTGGTCCTGTTGTCAAACACCAGTATCACGCACCTTGAGTTTATACAGGAAAACTTCAGCGTCCTGAACGCGTTTGATGCGCTCACAACTTCCTATGAAACGGGAGTTATGAAACCCGAAGCCCGCATTTACGAAGATGCGTTAAGTAAAGCGGACTGTGAACCGCACGAGTGTTTCTACACGGACGACATTGAAGAGTACGTCATCGCGGCGCGGGCCTTTGGTATCCATGCCAAAGTCTATTCCGAGACGACGAAGACACGGAACGACCTTCAATCTTTGGGCATTGCTGTCTCTTCGTGACATTGCGACTCATCACATCCACCAGTCTTTAATCTGTCCCCGAAGTTCTCGAGCGGTTACAGGCGGCCACATTCCGGAATACGTTGGCCTGATCGGTGTTGGTGTTCGTAGCGAGTCGTGTGTGAGGGCGTTCCAGATCCACTGACCCAACGGCTGCTGACTTCCCAGTTGTCGAGCCACGTCGCCACCTGAAATAACTGATGTTGCCAACATTGAGCATTCACTTCCTGCGCAACTTCAGGTGCATAGCCGTCAAAGCGATTGCCATATCGCCGGCTTGACTGTGGCTCCTGGGAGACGGCCTGCAGAACAAAAACAGCGCATGGAAAAAGCGTTCATCAGAGCATTTCTGCACTGATGACCGCTTTCGGTATCGAGACAAGATTGAGATTGTGTGTTTGTGAGTTCTGGCAGGCGTTGTCTTCACTGGTAAACCAGATCATGCAACACCCCGAAAACTGTTGGTTTGGTTATGGACGGTTTGAAGAAACAGATGAACTGCTTCAACTCCCGTGATTATCCTTAGAAAGGAGGTGATCCAG